>NZ_JBIVBS010000012.1:0-361670 GCF_044746205.1 Streptomyces sp. NPDC086549
CACCTGCGCTACGCCGCCACCACCGACGAAGGCGGCCGCGGCCTCTTCCTCGTCTCCCAGATGGCCGAACGCTGGGGCACCCGCTACACCCCCCACGGCAAAGTCATCTGGGCCGAACAAGCACTGCCGGAGGCCATCGACGACACCGGACCGGCGTCGGCCTGACCCATCCGCGTCGGCCGAGGAAGCCCGGCCGTACGGTCGCGTGTTCGAATTCCGCCATCCCGACAGTGCAGTAACAGGTCAGGGGCCTGATCCAGCGAGTGGATCAGGCCCCTGAGTAGCTGACATCAACGAGTGACATCACCTGGCGCGGCGTTCAGTACTGCTCGGTCTCCATGAAACCCGTGCCCCCGTTGTCGTCCGCGTCGAAGGCAGCGGCGGTGGGGTCGAATCCGGGCGGGCTGTCCTTGAGCGCCAGGCCCAGGCCGGCCAGCTTCGCCTTGACCTCGTCGATCGACTTCGCACCGAAGTTGCGGATGTCGAGGAGGTCGGCCTCGGAGCGCGCCAGGAGCTCACCCACCGAGTGCACGCCCTCACGCTTGAGGCAGTTGTAGGAGCGGACCGTGAGCTCCAGCTCCTCGATCGGCAGCGCGAGGTCGGCGGCCAGGGCGGCGTCCGTGGGGGACGGGCCCATGTCGATGCCCTCGGCGTCGATGTTCAGCTCGCGGGCGAGACCGAACAGCTCGACCAGGGTCTTGCCGGCCGACGCCATGGCGTCACGCGGACGCATGGCCTGCTTCGTCTCGACGTCGACGATCAGCTTGTCGAAGTCGGTCCGCTGCTCGACACGCGTGGCCTCGACCTTGTACGTGACCTTCAGCACCGGCGAGTAGATGGAGTCGACCGGGATACGGCCGATCTCCTGGCCCACCTGCTTGTTCTGCACGGCGGAGACGTAGCCGCGACCGCGCTCGACGGTCAGCTCCATCTCCAGCTTGCCCTTGCCGTTGAGCGTGGCGAGGACCAGGTCGGGGTTGTGCACCTCGACACCGGCCGGGGGCGCGATGTCGGCGGCGGTGACCAGACCCGGACCCTGCTTGCGCAGGTACATCACGACCGGCTCGTCGTGCTCCGAGGAGACGACCAGCTGCTTGATGTTGAGGATCAGGTCGGTGACATCCTCCTTGACGCCCGGCACGGTGGTGAACTCATGCAGGACACCGTCGACACGGATGCTGGTGACAGCAGCGCCGGGGATCGACGACAGGAGGGTGCGGCGAAGGGAGTTGCCGAGGGTGTAGCCGAAGCCCGGCTCCAGCGGCTCGATCACGAACCGGGAGCGGAACTCGTCGACGACCTCTTCGGTCAGTGACGGACGCTGAGCGATCAGCACGAGGTATTGCCTCCAGTGTTTGGCGCCCGCTATGTGACGCCGTAGACACCATCAAGGATACGAGCGATTCGGTCGCCCACGAGGCCGAACCGCCCGACCCTTTCCGTCTACCGACCGGTCGGCAGGCTCGGCGCATGCCGAGGTGGAGTCCAACGTTCAACTACTCCCGCCCCTGAGAGTCGACCACCACCGCAGTTCGTAGGCGCATAATGGGGGCAATGACAAAGCCTGCTGCACCCAAGCGTCACTTGCCCACCAGCCCCTTCAAGGCCCCGGTCACGCCTGCCCCCAAGCACTTCGTCGTGGGCGACCAGGTCACACACGACGTGTACGGCCTCGGCCGGGTGATCGGCATCGAGGACGGAATCGCGGCGCTCGTGGATTTCGGATCGGCGCAAATGCGGATCTTGAGCCCGTACGCCAAGATGACCAAGTTGTAGGACCGCTGTACCCGGTCACGGCACCACCAGGCCCCCTCGGGGGCCTGTAACGAAAGAGAGCCCTCTCATCGATCCGACGTCGCTGTTCTCCGCCCTGGAAGGGCAAACCCGCTGTTCCGCTGCGGCAGTGCCGCCTCCGACGACCAACCCCTTCCAAGCCCCGGACTTCGGGGAAGACGAAACCTTCCTGCCCGAGGAGGTACAGGGGCCCCAGCCGGGCACGCGTGCGGCGCGGTCCAAGGCGGCTTAGCTCCCGCGCTCGCGATGGTTTCGACAGCCGGTCGCGGGCCGTCTCCTGACCGGAGCCGCGGTGAGCCCCCTCGAACGACGCGGACTCGCCCTGCGGACCACGGCGCCTCGCCCGGCGCGCCTTCACCTCACCGAGTCCTCGTCACCCCGGGAACCACTCCCCCGACGCCAGAGCCGGTGCGCCGTGTTCCGTGCGGCGGGCGAATTCCGCGAGTCCTGCCACCTGGCGCGGCCCGAACGAGTAGTCCAGAGCGCGGCCGAAATACCGTTCCAGTGTCGTCGCGTCGAACGGCTCCCAGCGGGCCGTGCGCACGGCGAGCTCGGAGTTCTCGGCCCGGGCGAGGTCGCGGGCGGCGAGGAGACCGCGGTGCGCGGCCGCCACGGCGTCCGGTCGGCATCCGGCGAACTCGCGGCGTACCGCCCAGACCGCGAAGACGAACGGCAGACCGGTCCAGTCGCGCCACAGCCCGGCGAGGTCGTAGACCCGCGGCCCGGCGGACGTCCGTTCCCGGTACACCGCGGCGTCCAGCGCTGCATTCCCGAACAGCACCGCGGCGTCCGCCCCGCGGAGCACGGACGCCGGGTCGGACGAGCCGGAGACGTACCGCGCGACGACCCCGTACCGCTGCTCCAGCAGCAGCCGCGCCAGCCGACGGGACGTCGGGCCGGCCGGGGCCAACGCAACGGCGCCGCCGTGCAGTTCGTCCAACCCCACGCTGCTGACCAGCACGGACGACATCATCGGACCGTCGCTTCCGGCCGCGATACCGGGCAACGCGAGCAGCGATTCGCTGTGCCGCAGATAGGTGACGGCAGGCACCGCGGCGATATCGAGATCGCCCGCGAGCAGTCGTTGAGCGAGATGGTCCGGGGTGTCGGCCACCAACTCGACGTCCAGGAGCGCCGTTGTCCGGGCCAGACCCCAGAACAACGGCACGCAGTCGAGAAACCCGGTGTGCCCCAAGCGCGGACGGCGCTGCCCACCGTCGGCATCCCGTCGAATTCCCACATCGGCATGTTACGCCGAGGTAGTTCCGCGCCCTCCCGGCGAGCCGCCCGGCGGCATCGGTTCCGTGCCACCGCCGGGAGCACACCCGCCGACCACGGAGCTGAATCCCGTGCCGGCCCGGGACGCGGGAGCGGGTGGCGCTCCACGTCGGCCCGGATCGACGGCTACGCCGTTCGGGTCGTCCAGGGCCGGAGCTTCTCCGGGTTCCGGACCGCCCAGATGCGCGTGATCCGGTCGCCTGCGATGTCGAACGCGAACACCGCGACGGTGACTCCCGCTTGCTGGGCGATCAGACCGGGCTGGGCATTGACCGTGCGCTCCTGGATCGTCAGGTCGGGTACCTTGCCGGCGAGATCGACCAGGTAGCGCGCGATGTGCTCGTCGCCTTCGACGGGGCGCGGCGCGGCGCTGACGAGGCCGCCGCCGTCGCCGGTCGCCGTGGCGTCGGAGGCGAGCAGGCCGACGAGGGCGTCGATGTCCTTGGCTTCCCAGGCCCGTTTGAAGTGCCTGACGACGGCGGCACGTTGAGCTGCGGGAGCAGCGGGGGCCTGCGACGCGTGGAGGCGTCGGCGGGCCGAGGAAGCCAGCTGGCGGCATGCCGCCGGAGTGCGGCCGACGATCTCGGACACTTCGGCGAAGGAGTAGCGGAAGACGTCGTGCAGGATGAAGGCGACGCGCTCAGCCGGGGTCATCGAGTCGAGGACGACGAGAAAGGCCATGTGGACCGACTCGTCCAGGGTGACCCGGTCGGCCGGGTCGGCGGTGGTGTCGCCCGGCCGCACATCGATCCACTCCGGACGTCCGGGCAGCGGTTCGGGGATCCATTCGCCCGTGTAGCGCTCGCGCCGTGCCCGTGCAGAGCGGAGCAGGTCGAGACAGATACGACCGGCGACCTTCGTCAGCCAGGCGCCGGGATGGTTGACGGCCTCCTGCTCCTGCCGGGACATCGCGTACCAGCGCGCGTAGGTCTCCTGTACGACGTCCTCCGCATCGGCCAGCGAGCCGAGGAGCCGGTACGCCACGCCGATCAGCTGACGCCGCTCGCTCATGATCGCGCTCAGGGCCGGATCGGGCCGGCCCAGTCCCGGCTCGGACGAAGTGTTCATGGAGTTACCGGCTTTCCTTGATCGCATCTGGCTCACACCAGTACGACGAGCCACCCCCTGGGAATGTGAGGCGGCACCTCGACCTGACATTCCGCGCGGTCGTCTCGTCGGACCGCTGAGACCAACGCCGGCCATCGAACAGGAAGACAAGTCGACACCATGACCGACATTCAGGCCATCGCGGATCGCGTCGAGATCGAGGCGCTGCGCGGCGAGTTCACCGACGCGGGGATGATGCACGACCACGACCGCTTCGCGTCGCTGTTCACCCACGACGGCGCGTGGCGGATGCCCCACATCCCCGCTGAGTTCGTCGGCAGGGGCGAGATCCGCGCCGCGATCGAGCGGCTGCAGGACCACTGGGAGTACTTCGTGCAGACCGTGCACCCGGGCACGATCCGGATCGAGGGCGACACCGCGGCCGGCCGTGCCCATGTCACGGAGTTCGGGCGCATGCGCGACGGCTCTTCGCACCTGAACCACTCCCTGTACCACGACCGCTACCGGCGTACCCCGAGCGGCTGGAAGTTCACCGAACGCGTCTACGAGGTCAGGTACCTCGACACCACCCCGCTGGCCGGCTCGGCGCCCCGCACAGTGCCCGGATCTGTCCGCGAACCGTGACCGTCTCGGAACTGCTCGGAACTGAAGGATCAACCAGCCGATCAACCACCCCGTTCCCACCAGGAGCGGCCCGGCATGTCAATCATGACCACACTCAGCGAGCTGACCGGCGACCACGTCCTCGACCCCTCCGGTACGCGGATCGGCTTCGTCGCCCGGCACACGATGGGCACCAGAGTGCGCGGACGGTCCGAGCAGTACGAGGGCGGTGCGCACATCGACGGCGAAGACCCGTCGAAGTCCAGCGCCCGGCTCACGATCCAGGCGAAGAGCATCCAGACCGGCAACCAGCAGCGTGACGACCAGCTGCGGTAAATGCGTCGACAGCGCCCCGCCGGGCCCGGCAAAGTGGCCGCCCGTGACGAGCAGCGAGCTATGGACCCGTGCGACCGCCGACCGCTACGACGCCGAGGAGACCGAGATGTCCTCGGCCTCCGTTCTCGGACCGACTCTCGCCTTCCTTGCCGAACTCGCCGGAGACGGACGGGCACTGGAGCTCGCCATCGGAACCGGACGCGTGGGCGTCCCGCTCCGGGAACGCGGCGTGCCGGTGGTGGGCATCGAACTGTCCGAGCACATGGCGGCGGTCCTGCGGCGCAAGATCGACGAGGCCTCGCTCCCGGTCGCCATCGGGGACATGGCCACGACTGCCGTCCCCGGCGAGTTCACCCTGGTCTATCTCGTGTACAACACCATCACGAACCTGCTCACGCAGGACGAGCAGGTCGAGTGCTTCCGAAACGCCGCACGTCACCTGGCGCCCGGCGGCCGATTCGTCATCGAGCTGGGCGTACCACCGCTGCGGTTCCTGCCGCCCGGGCAGGTCGCGGTGCCGTTCGAGGTCTCCGAACGGCATCTCGGCTTCGACACCTTCGACCTGGTCGAGCAGATTCTCGTCTCGCACCACTTCACCCGCGACGGCGACGACGGCCGCTACCGCCGCGGCAACTCCCGCCACCGGTACGCATGGCCGGCGGAGCTCGACCTGATGGCACGGATCGCGGGGCTCGAGCTGGAACGACGCGTCGCGAACTGGGACGGGGCGCCGTTCACCCAGGACTCCGCGAAGCACATCTCCGTGTGGCGCAAGCCGGCCTGAGTCGCGCACACAGCGTACGAGGGGACCGTTGCCGGCCTATGCGCCACGACGGACCCGGGCGGCCTTGCGGGCCTCGGCGATCTGGCGGGCCTCAGCGGACCGGCGGGACTCGCCGCCGCCGGCCCGCCCCGGGCGGGTGCCGAGACCTCGGAAAGGTGCACCGCCGCGCTTCGGCCGCTCCGCGACCGGCCCGCTGCCGGCGACGGGGACACCGGAGGGAGCCTGGGCGCCGGTGATGCGGCTCAGCTCGGCCTCGCCGGAGCGGACCTGCGTGATCTGCGGCCTGATGCCCGCGTCGGACATGAGACGGGCCATGTCCCGGCGCTGGCCGGGCAGGACCAGCGTGACGACACTGCCGGACTCACCGGCGCGGGCCGTTCGGCCACCGCGGTGCAGATAGTCCTTGTGGTCGCCCGGCGGGTCGACGTTGACGACGAGATCGAGGTCGTCGACGTGAATACCCCGAGCCGCGACGTTGGTGGCCACCAGCGCCGTGACATCGCCGGTCTTGAACTGTGCCAGGGTGCGGGTGCGCTGGGGCTGTGACTTGCCCCCGTGCAGCGCCGCGGCCTTTACGCCACTGCTCAGCAGGTGCTTGGTGAACTGGTCGACAGCGTGCTTGGTGTCCAGGAACATGATCACGCGCCCGTCGCGGGCAGCGATTTCGGTGGCGGTGGCGTACTTGTCGGCGCCGTGCACATGCAGCACGTGATGCTCCATCGCGGTGACCGCGCCCGCCGACGGGTCGACCGAATGGACGACCGGGTCATGGAGGTAACGACGGACCAGGAGATCGATGTTGCGGTCCAGCGTGGCCGAGAACAGCATGCGCTGGCCGTCGGGACGTACCTGGTCCAGCAGTTCGGTGACCTGCGGCAGGAAACCCATGTCCGCCATCTGGTCGGCCTCGTCCAGGACGGTGATGTTCACCCGGTCCAGGCGGCAGTCCTTGCGCTCGATGAGATCCGCGAGGCGGCCAGGAGTCGCGACGACCACCTCGGCCCCGGCACGCAGTGCGCCGGCCTGCCTGCCGATCGACATGCCGCCGACCACAGTGGCCAGCCGCAGCTTCAGCAACCGGGCGTACGGGGTGAGATCATCGGTGACCTGCTGGGCCAGCTCGCGCGTGGGGACGAGGATCAGGGCCAGCGGCTTCCGCGCCTCGGCACGCTGCCCGCTCGTGCGCACGAGGAGCGCCAGGCCGAAGGCGAGCGTCTTGCCCGATCCGGTGCGCCCGCGGCCCAGGACGTCGCGCCCCGCGAGGGAGTTCGGCAACGTGGCGGCCTGGATCGGGAACGGCTCGTTCAGGCCGAGACTGGTGAGCAACTTCAGCAGTTCGGCTGGCATGTCCAGTTCACCGAAGCTCGCGACCGCGGGCAGGGCCGGGGTGACGGTGACCGGCAGCGCGAACTCTCCCTGTGGTGCGGAGGGACGTCGCCCGGTGTCGCCCGGACGGGTGCCGGGGCGCCCCTGACCCTGTGGGCGGAAACGGTCATTCGTGCGAGCTGAACGGCTCATGGAGAACCTTCCTCGACAGGGCACGCATCGAGGAATTCCCGACAGCAACGAGCCGGATGAATTGCAAGAACGGGCCGGATGTGAGACTAATAAAATTCCACCGGAATGCAAAAACAAATATCTGGGACCCCACCATAAGGCGGGGCCCCAGATATCTCATACGCTTCGACGTCAGGCGGGAGTGATGTTCTCCGCCTGCGGGCCCTTCTGGCCCTGCGTGATGTCGAAGTTCACCTTCTGGCCTTCCTGGAGCTCACGGTAGCCCTGGGTGGCGATGTTCGAGTAGTGGGCGAAGACGTCCGGGCCGCCACCGTCCTGCTCGATGAAGCCGAAGCCCTTTTCCGCGTTGAACCACTTGACGGTGCCAGTAGCCATTTCATATCCCCTTGGGGCAGTGCCCGCGGGCCCACACCGTGTGAACCCCTGCGTTGCCACAATGAACCCCGTCCGGATAAGCACCGGAGATACAAAAATGCCCGACGATATACGATCGCCGAGGCACTTGAAGTTTCGGGAACCACAACTGCAACTGTCACTAAGTTTAGCACGGTACGCAGATCCGCACTACTTTCACCCATGACGCTGGGCCTCGGCCCGGCCCCCACGAATCGTTCGTTACCCGAAGAAAGTCAACGGCATCCGTCGCCTCGATTATCCCGGTTTGTTGCCGCGATGGACGGGCCCGGAATGCTGGGTGCCGAACTGTTCGAATCCGTCGGCCACACCGCGCTCGGCGGCGGGCCACCGATCAGCCGACTGTCACCGAAGTCATGACCGAGTGCATCTGCAGCGAGACCGGACGGCCTCCGCCGGTCCAGCGCGGTCCCCGGTCAGCGGCTGCGGACCGGGGACCGGGGACCGGCCACACTCCCGGGGCACCGCTCACACGGACGCTTCCACCAGGCCCGCGGACAGCCATCGCACCACCGACTCCGCGCTGTACGGCCGGCCTTCGGGGGTCATCCGCCGCAGGAAGCCGAGGTCCTGGCCGATGGTGACGATCGGAGGTTCGACCACGCCACGCGGACGGCGCTGGCCGAGTCCGACCGCAGCCAGCAGCCCGTTGCACAGGCACTGCCGGCCTTCCGTCTGCTCGGCGGCACCGCCCTTGCGGACGTACGACGCGGCCGGCTCCGCCGGGCAGCGATAGTCGACGGCGCCTCGCTCCGTGCGGTAGGGAGTGCGCAGATAGCCGAGGTCGCAGACCCGGCGGCGGGCCTCTCTCACACCGGGGTCGGCCAACGTGCCCGGCAGGTCGGCGACCTTGAACGGAAACGTGGTCGGAGAGGCCGCAGGGTCGTTGTGCACGGTCAGTTCCGAGTGAAGCTCACGCTCGACCAGCTCCCGCCGCAACCGCGGTTCAAGGCCGGACTCCTCGCAGAGCGCGAAGACACTGCCGAGCTGGACTCCCGCCGCACCCAATGCCCGTGCCCGGCGGAGATGTTCCGGTCCGCACTGGCCGCCGGCGATCCAGAAAGGCAGGCCGAGGGCGGCCATCTTCGCGAGATCCGGGGTGTCCCGGGGGCCGTAGACGGGATCGCCCTGCTCGTCCAGGCGCATCGGTCCGCGTGGCGGCGCGCTGTGCCCGCCGGCGCGGTGCCCTTCGACGACGAAGCCGTCCGGCGTGGTCTGCTCGGAACGGCTCAGATACGAAGCCAGGGCCGGCAGCGAGACGATGGCCAGGACGTCGGGACGGCGCAGGGGCCCCGGCTGCGCACCGCACAGCACCGAGGCCGGATCGAAGCTCAGCTCCACGGGCTTGTCGTCACCGTCGACGTCCAATCGCGCGGTGACGGGGCGCAGTTGGGCGAGCCGGGTCGCGATGCCCGGGATCTGGGCGGGAATACCGGCACCGACCAGCACATAGTCCACGCCGGCCAGGATCGCGCCGAACATGGCGGGAACCGTGGCGAGTTGGACTTTCTCCAGGTAGTTGACGCCGACGGGTCCATCGTGGCCTTCCTTGGCGAGCCACACCTCGCAGAAGTTGGCGACGACCGTCAGCCCTCGGGCCGGACACGTCTCGTCGGCCGTCAGCCGGGGTGTGGCCGCGTACCGCTCGCCGGCGCCGATCCCTCCTTCGACGAAGTAGCGCTCCTGTATGGAATCGGCGAGTTCCGGTACGGGAAAGGCGGCCAGGGCTCGCCTCAGGTGGCCGCCGGGGTCCCCGCCCTGCAGCATCCGGATCAGCAGGGTGTCCAGGGCGGTACCGGAGACGACGCCCAACTGCCCGGTACGCGCGACGGCACGAGCCAGGCGCCAGCCGGACACCCCCACCCCCATTCCACCTTGGATCAGCCAGGGCAGGTCGGTCCTCGTCCGGGGTGTGCTCATGGGTCCTCGCAGGGATGGTCGCCGGGTCCGGGGCCCGTACTTACGGTGCCGTAACTTACGCTACCGTAACCAAATTGGGCGCCATGACCGGGGGCGATACCGGCGCCGACGGCAGACCTCGTCGAGCGCCTCGTGGATCTCTTCGGTGCGACAGGGCCATGCACAGCACCTCGTCGGCGATCTTGGTGAGCGGCCCGAGCCGGGTGGTGAGGACGCCGATCGGTTTGTCCACACCACCCGGCAGCAACAGGCCGGCCGGACCGGTGCCCCCTGCGGCGCCCGAGTCCGGCGGGCCGGTTCAGCCGTTCTCGCCCGAGACCCCGGCGGAGTCGAACGTAGCCATGTCGCGCAGGGCACGGACGGCCGCCTGTACCAGCGGCAGGGCCAGCAGGGCGCCGGTGCCCTCACCGAGCCGCAACCCCAGGTCGACCAGGGGATGCAGTCCGAGATGACGCAGGGCGATGCTGTGCCCGGGCTCGACCGACCGATGTCCGGCCAGACAGGCGGCCAAGGCATCCGGTGACAGCGCCGCCGCGACCAGGGCCGCCGACGAGGCGATCACCCCGTCCAGGATCACCGGGACCCTGCGGGCTGCGGCGCCCAGCACGAACCCGGCGATCGCGGCGTGTTCCAGGCCGCCGACCGCCGCGACCACGCCGACCGGGTCGTGCGGGTCCGGCCGGTGCAGGTCGAGAGCCTTGCCCACCACGCCCGCCTTGTGCTGCCGGGTCGTGTCGTCGATTCCCGCTCCGTGACCGGTGACGTCGTCCGGGTCCGCGCCGGTGAACGCGGCGATCAGTGCCGCGGACGCGGTGGTGTTGGCGATGCCCATGTCGCCGGTGAGCAGGCAGCGGCAGCCGTCGTCGACGAGGTCCGCGGCGACACCGATGCCGACCTCGATGGCGTGGATGGCCTCCTGGCGGGTCATCGCCGGGGCACGGGTCATGTCCGCGGTGCCCGCCCGGACCCGGCGTCGCAGCAGTCTGTCCGGGGCCGCATCCGAGTCCGGCACCGGAGTTGCGACGCCCACGTCCACCACGACCACCCTGGCTCCGGTCTGAGCGGCCAGGGCGTTCACGGCGGCGCCGGAGGCCAGGAAGTTGGCGACCATCTGGGCCGTCACCTCCTGCGGCCAGACGCTGACGCCCTGGGCGTGGACACCGTGATCCGCGGCGAAGACGGCCACCGCAGCCGGCTCCGGCATCGGCGGCGGACAGCTTCCCGCCAGACCCGCGAGCTGGACCGACACCTCCTCCAACAGGCCCAGCGAGCCGGGCGGCTTGGTCAGGTGGTCCTGGCGGTCACGGGCCGCGGTGAGGGCGCCGGGGTCCGCGGCGGTGATCGCGGCCAGGGTGCGCTCCAGCCGCAGGCCGGCGGCGGGGTCGGCCGCAGGCCGACGCGTGGGATCGGCAGCAGGCCGGCGGTTGGGATCGGAGCCGGACGAGGGCACCATGAAGGAAGTCCTTCCGCTGTCGGCGGTTCTCCACGCCGCCGTGAACGAGCCGCGCCTAGGCGGACAGTGCCTGGCTGCGGGACGGCCGGAATATCCTGGCTCCCGGATCTCGGTACCCGAGCTGTACGGCGCGGGCACCGGCGCCGGCTCCCGGCCTTCCCAGCGGCCGGCTCGCACCGGCTGCCAGTGGCCATGAGCGGGAGGCGGCTCCCCGGTCACAGTGGCGGGCCCGCCCCGGAGTTGGGCCCTCGGGCCCGCACCGGAGTTCCTCCGCATCCGTCGCCGGCATCCTGCCACACCCCGCCATCGGCAGACAGCCGCCCGCCGGGAATTCCTGCCGGGCCGATGCAGGACAGCGCACGGCCTAACGGGCAGAACCCGCACCTGTGCCGCTCTTTGAGGACCTGTTCGGAACACACGCCGGTCCACATGGCCCCGGGGCGAGGGCCGGACGACCCCCTCCCCCGGGGTGGGTACACGGCCAGGATCGGAGGCGGACACGGGCCGAGGAGGGAGAGAGGAAGGAGATGCGATGGCGGACACCGAGGCGCTGCTGGCCGACGCCGTAGGGGCACGAAACGTTCTGGCCGGGACGGAGATCCCCCCTGAGTACGCCGGTGACGAGTCACTGACCGCCGTACGGCAGACACCCGCATACCTGGTCCGGCCCGCCGCGACCGCCGAGGTGGCGGACGTGCTCAGGATCGCCGGCGAGGCCGGGATCCCGGACCTGGAACGCGGCGCGGGCCTGCCCGCCGTCGAGCGGCTCGGTTACCTGCCCGAGAGCGCAAGCGCCCAGCTCCGCGGCCTACGGCATCTGGTCCTGGTCGGCGCCCGGTCCCCGGTGTCCTTCTTCGCATACCCGGAGACACCCGGTCTCCTCGCCCCCCGCGACTGTCACGTCCACTCCCTGGCCGCCCCGGGCGACGACGCCGCGGACGCCCTCGCCCAGCTGGCCGCGCTGCTGCCGCGCGCGACTGCGACCACGGCGGCCCGGGCCCGGCCGGAGCTGCCTGCGGGCGAGCTGACCGGTGAGACGGTGGCCGCAGCCGTGGGGGCGCTGCTGCCGGAGGGGGCGATCGTGGTGGACGAGGCCAACACCTCGGGCCTGTGGCTGCCCACGGCCACCGCCGGGGCACCGCCCCACGACTGGCTGACCCTCACCGGCGGCGCCATCGGCCAGGGCCTGCCGCTGGCCGTCGGCGCCGCGATCGCCTGCCCCGGCCGGCCGGTGGTGTGCCTGGAGGCCGACGGCAGCTCCATGTACACCCTCCAGGCGCTGTGGACGATGGCCCGCGAGGGCTTGGACGTCACCACCGTCGTCTACGCCAACCAGTCGTACTCCGTCCTGGAGATGGAGTACGAACGCCTGATCGCGGCCCCGGCCGGTCCGGGTAACCGGCAAGCCCGCCGGGACCTGCTGGACCTGTCCCGGCCTGACCTCGACTTCACCGGACTCGCCCGGGGCATGGGGGTGCCCGCCTCCCGCGCCGCCACCGCCGAGGACTTCGCCGCCCAGCTCGCCAAGGCCCTCACCGAACCCGGCCCCCACCTCATCGAGGCCCGCGTTCCTCCGCTCTTCGCCCCGGCTGAAGGCCGGTAGCTCGTCCTGCCGTTCGAGCGCGGGCCCACGTCGGCATTCGTAGGACCGGTGAGCCCGAACTGGACGATCGTGCTCAGCCCAGGAAGCTCAGTCGAACCTGACGGTTGACATTGTCCTTGTTGGTGTCCACCAGGCAAACCGACTGCCAGGTCCCCAGTTCCAGGCGCCCGCCCAGCACCGGCAGGGTCGCGTGCGGGGGGACGATCGCCGGAAGGACATGGTCGCGGCCGTGACCGGGGCTGCCGTGGCGGTGCTGCCAGCGGTCGTCGGCGGGGAGAAGGGTGTGCAGGGCGGCCAGGAGGTCGTCGTCGCTTCCGGCACCCGTCTCGATGACGGCGATGCCGGCGGTCGCGTGCGGGACGAAGATGTTCAGCAGACCGTCGCGACCGCCCGCCGTCTCGCGCAGGAAGGCCGCGCAGTCGCCGGTGAGGTCGACGATCCTTTCCTGGGAACCGGTGGCGACGTTGAGCACGCGTGTGGTGAAGGCATCTGACATGCCACCATCCTGACCCAGCCGCCCGGATTTGTTGGCCTCGCCTCCTGGCTGCTTTCGGCCGCATGTTGCTTCGGGAAGTTCCACGATCACCCCGCTGTTCGTAGAAACGTGAACAACACGCGCGAGGTCGAGGTAGTCGTCATAGGCGCTGGGCAGGCCGGTCTGTCCAGCGCCTATCACCTGCGGCGCACCGGTTTCGAGCCGGACCGCGACTTCGTGGTGCTCGACCACTCCCCGGGCCCCGGCGGTGCCTGGCAGTTCCGCTGGTCGTCGCTGACGTACGGCAAGGTCCACGGTATGCACTCGCTGCCGGGCATGGAGCTGACGGACGCCGATCCGGCGCGGCCGTCGGCCGAGGTCATCGCCGAGTACTTCGACACGTACGAGCGCACCTTCGACCTGCGGGTACGGCGCCCCGTCGACGTCACGGCCGTGCGCGAGGGAGGGGACGGGCGGCTGCTCGTGGAGACCTCGGACGGGACGTGGTCGACGCGGGCGCTGATCAACGCCACCGGCACCTGGGACCGGCCGTTCTGGCCGCGCTGTCCCGGCCAGGAGACGTTCCGCGGGCGGCAGTTGCACACCGCACAGTACGCGGGGCCCGAGGAGTTCGCCGGACTGCGGGTGGTCGTCGTCGGCGGGGGCGCGTCCGGTACCCAGCACCTCCTGGAGATCGCCCCGTACGCGGCCGCCACCACCTGGGTCACCCGGCGGCCGCCGGTCTTCCGCGAGGGGCCGTTCGACGAGAACGTGGGGCGGGCCGCGGTCGCGCTCGTGGAGGAGCGGGTGCGGCAGGGCCTCCCGCCCAGGAGTGTGGTCTCGGTCACGGGGCTGCCGCTCAACGACGCGATTCGGCAGGGGCTCCGGGACGGGGTCCTGGACCGGCTGCCGATGTTCGACCGGGTGACTCCGGACGGGGTGGAGTGGCGGGACCAGCGACATGTCGCGGCCGACGTGATCCTGTGGGCGACCGGATTCCGGGCCGCCCTCGATCATCTGGCCCCGCTGCGGCTGCGCGAGCCGGGCGGCGGGATCCGGGTCGAGGAGACCCGCGCGGTCGCCGATCCGCGGATCCACCTCGTCGGCTACGGCCCCTCGGCGAGCACCATCGGCGCCAACCGGGCGGGGCGCGCGGCCGTACGGGACATCAGGCGACTACTGGCCACGGAGCCGGTCGCCGCGTGATGTCCCGTCGGGTCGTGCGCCTGGCCTTCCGTCGGGTCACGTCGAGGACCGCGGGGTCCAGGGCTCCTGCGCCGGACTCGGTTCCCCCTGGGAACTCCCGCTCTGCTGCGAAGTCCCGCTCTGCTGCGGGCTCTGGCTCTGCTGCGGGCTCTGGTTCTGCTGCGAGGCCCTGGTCCGCTGCTGCTCGTTGAACTCGGCCACGTTGCGCTCGTGCTCCGCGTAGTCGGCGGTGAAGCGGGTGTCGCCCGGCTTGACCGTGACGAAGTACAGCCAGTCCCCCGGCGGCGGGTTGATCGTGGCGCGCATAGCCTGCTCGCCGGGGTTGTCGATCGGCGTGGGCGGCAGGCCCATGCGCTGGTAGGAGTTGTAGGGGCTCTCGACACGGGTGTCGTCCGTGCTCGTCGTGAGCGTGTTCCGGTTCAGCGCGTAGTTGATGGTGGAGTCCATCTGCAGCGGCATGCCGCGCGCCAGCCGGTTGAAGATGACCCGGGCCACCTTCCCCATGTCGTCCTTCGAGGCCGCCTCGGCCTGGACGATGCTCGCGATGGTGACCGCCTGGTAGACGTTCATCGCGTTGCGTTGCGCACCGGCCGCGAGCGGCGCCCCGTTGAACCGCTGGTTCGCCGTGTCGACCATGTACTGCAGCAGCGACTGCGGGGTCGCCTTGTCCCGGACCGGATACGTCGCCGGGAAGAGGTAGCCCTCCGGGTTGCCCTCGGCGTCGCTCGGCAGCTTGAGACCGGCCTTGCCGAGGGACTTCAGGGTGCTGCCCGCGGGCAGGGCGAGGACCTTGTCCACGGCGTCGTAGACCTGGCTCGCGCGCCAGCCCTCCGGGATCACCAGGGTCCTGGGCTTGGTGTCGCCGCCGCTGGTCAGGTTCAGCAGCGGCACCGCCACGGCGGTGCCGGCCACGACGGCGCAGGTCACGACGAGGACGAGCTTGCCCCGGCGCGTCAGTCGAATCGTGCTCCGTGGCGGAGTGTTCATCTGCATGCGGGCACGTTAACCCGCATATCTCACCAAACCTGGCATATCGTCATCTTGCCGGTTCCAGTTGCGCGTCCCGGCGGACCAGGGCCGCGTACCGCCCGTCGAGCTCCAGCAGTTCGTCGTGCGTGCCCCGTTCGGCCACGCGCCCGGAGTCGAGGACCACGATCTGGTCGGCGGCCCGGACGGTGGACAGCCGGTGCGCGATGGTGAGCGTCGTCCGGTTGGCCGACAGGGCGTCGATGGCCTCCTGGACGGCGTGCTCGGTACGGGTGTCCAGGGCACTGGTCGCCTCGTCGAGGATGAGGACCGGCGGGTCCCGCAGGATGGTGCGGGCGATGGCCAGGCGCTGCTTCTCGCCCCCGGAGAAGCGGTGGCCGCGCTCGCCGACGACCGTGTCGTAGCCGTCGGGCAGCGCGGCTATGTGGTCGTGGATCTGGGCCGCCTCGGCCGCCGCGTGCAGTTCCTCGTCGGTGGCGTCCGGCTTGGCGAAACGGAGGTTGTCGGCGACCGACGCGTGGAAGAGGTACGTCTCCTGCGAGACGACGCCGACCGCGCGGGCGAGGGTGTCGAAGTCGAGGTCGCGGACATCGACACCGTCCAGGGTGACGCGGCCGCCGGTGACGTCGTACAGCCGGGGCACGAGGTAGCCGAGCGTGGACTTGCCGGCGCCGGTGGAGCCGACGACCGCCAGGCTGCTTCCCGCCGGGACGGCGATGTCGATGCCGTCGATGACCGGGGCGACCGTGTCGTTGTCGGTGTCGTAGCGGAACTCGACGCCTTCGAAGCGGACCTCGCCCTTGACGGTGTCGAGGTGGACGGGCAGGTCCCGCTCGGTGATGTCGACGGGCAGGTCGAGGTATTCGAAGATGCGCTGGAAGAGCGCGAGCGAGGTCTGGATCTGGACGCCGGTCGACAGCAGGCTGACGGCCGGGCGGAACAGACCCTGCTGGAGCGAGACGAAGGCGACGATGGTGCCGAGCGAGACCTGGGGGCCGCCCATCTGGAGGGCGACGCCCGCGGTCCAGTAGATGACGGCGGGCATGGCGGCCATCACGATCGTGATGACGGCCATCCGCCAGCGGCCGGCCATGTTCGACTTCACTTCGAGTTCGACCAGGCCCTCCGACTCCTCGGCGAAGGACGCCGTGAGCGAGCCGGAACGGCCCATGGTGCGCCCGAGCAGGATGCCGCTGACGGAGAGCGACTCGGTGACCGTGGCGGCCATGGCGGCCATCTGCTTCTGGCGCTCGGTGGTGATCTTCTTGCGTTCGTTGCCGACGCGGCGGCTGATCCAGACGAACACGGGCAGCAGGAGCAGCGAGACGACGGTCAGGCGCCAGTCCAGGGCGATCATCGCGATGATCGTGGCGACCACGCTGGTGACGTTGGAGACCAGGGAGGTGGCGGTAGAGGTGACGGTGGCCTGCATGCCGCCGATGTCGTTGGCTATCCGGGACTGCACCTCGCCGGTGCGGGTGCGGGTGAAGAAGGCGAGTGACATGCGCTGCAGGCGGCCGTAGACGGCGGTGCGCAGGTCATGCATGACGCGCTGGCCGACGGTCGTGGAGATCAGCGTCTGCAACACACCGAAGACGCTGGTCAGGACGGCGCTCAGGATCATGCCCAGCGCGAGCAGACTCAGCAGGCCGGTGCGGCCCTGGGGGATCGCGACGTCGAGGGTCTCCTTGAGGAGGAACGGCGTGGCGACCGAGACGAGCGACGAGGCGCCGACCAGCAGGCCGACGATCGCGAGCCGACCGCGGTAGGGGCGGAAGAGTCCGAGGATGCGGCGCACCTGCCGGGGCTGTTCCTTCGCTTCGGCAGGTGGCGTCCAGGAGGGTTCACGGTCGGGGTGCATGGGCTCCTACGGAGGTGTGCGGGCGTCGGCACGGAGGCCGGCCGACGATGGCGGACGGAGCATAGCTCATTGTTACCAATGCTCACAATGAACAATGCACACGGTCCTGATATTGTTCCCGCATGACCACCCCCGATCCCGAGGGCCTGCTCGCCGAACAGTTGCTGCGGCTCACGCGCCGGGTGCACCGCATCCAGAAGCGCCATCTGCTCCAGCGCGACCTGGGCATCACCCCGGCGCAGTCGCGGCTGCTGCGCACCCTCGCGCACTACGGCTCGCCGCCGCGCATGGCCGACCTCGCCGAGCGCCTGGAGGTGGTGCCGCGCGCGGTGACGACGCTGGTCGACGGCCTGGAGGCGGGTGGCAAGGTGCGCCGGGTGCCCGACCCGACGAACCGCCGGGTGACACGGATCGAGCTCACCGACGACGGGCGCAGCACACTTACGGAGCTGCGCCGCGCACGCCGGTCGGCCGCGGAGGAGATCCTGGCCCCGCTGTCGGTTGAGCAGCGCGAGATGCTCGGCGGGCTGCTGGACACGCTGATCGACGGGGAAGCCGTCAAGCGCTGCTGATCGAGGCACGAGCCCGTCGGGCACAGAGGCGTCGAGCACAGAGGTGGTTCAGCAGCCGGTGTCGTCCCGCGTGAGCACACCCTGAACGGTCGTCAGGGAGCGGTCGTAGCAGACGTCCGAGCCGTACCACCGGTAGCGCTCGCTCGTCGTGCCGACCGCATGGCGCTGATCGCGGGGCACGTTCACGGTGTACGTGGCATCGCCGGTGTAGGTGTCGTCGAGCCTCGACCACGCCGTGCGCCGGCCCTCGCGCGTCGCCACGACCGCCGCCCGGTCCCCCAGTGTCAGGACGGTGCGCAGGCGGTCGTCCGTGCCGAGGGTGGTGGTTCCGTCCATCGTGTACGTCCGGTGGGTGTGCGTCGTCCGGGCCGGCCCGCGTCCGTCGACCGTGACGGACTCGTCGTCCGTCCAGGTGGCGTTGAGTCCGTCCGTCGTCTCACCATCGGTCCAGCGGTGCGCGGAGGAATGGGCGAGCGTCCGCCTGACGGTGGTCGTCACACGTCCGTGCGAGGTGTCGACGTATCCGGCGACGGTCAGCCGGTGACCGGCCTCGGTGTCCACGCGGTGCTCTTCGGAACCGGGTGTGTACGTCGAGGAGTTGACCAGGTCGCCCCCCCTGTCGACGGTGAGCCCGCCGGTGACGTGCGCCCGGTGCGGGTCCTGCCAGACCAGCACGTTCACGGGGGCGCTCCAGCCCGCCTGCCCCTCGGGCACGCCCGCGACGGAGACCTCTACGCGGTGCGGGCGGCCGTCGTTCAGGAGCCCGGCGAACGGGGTGAGGTCGTATTCGATCGGCTTGACGTCGAAGGCGCGCGGACCCGGAACGACGTACCAGAGGAAGGGGTTGGACCAGCCGCCGGTCCACACGTTCGGGAACGGCGCGGCGATCCCGGCGAGCCGGCCGTCGACCTTGATCTGTACCTCGCGGTAGGGGCCGTGGTCGGCCTTGCAGGAGTACGGTGCCGGGTCGGCCACCGTCAGGTACCAGAACTCCTCGCAGCCGCCGCCGGATCCGGTGGCGTACACCTCGGCGACGATGCGCTCGCTGTTGCGCGGGGTGGTGACGGTCGTGCCGTCGGCGGTGTCGGTGAGGGTGAGGACGCGGTCGGGCGCGGTGGCGGACCTGCCCGTGTAGAAGGTCAGCGTGACCTTGACGTCGATGACGCCCGTGTACGTGTCGTCGACGACGTTGCCGATGAGCATCTCGACGTCCTGCGGGCGGCGGAAGGTGTCGCTGTAGCGCGTGACGTCCTTCTCGACGGACCATTCGATGCCGTCCGGGGACGGCTCCGGTGTGGACGTGCGGAAGACCTCGACACCGCCGACGTGCAGATAGCCGAGCCGGTCGTACTGGCGGCCCTTCACCTTGCCGTCGAGGCGCAGGACGACCTTGCTCCAGCGGTCGCCGCAACCGTCCGGCGGCGTATAGGTGCCCTTGTACGGGGTGAAGTCGCGGAACTGGACCTCGGCGAGGGTGACTTGGCAGGACTTGGTGACCGGCTCGGTGACCGGCGGGGCGGCGGTGACCGGATCGTGCCAGTCGGTGCCGAACTCGGCGGGGACGTCGGCGGATCCGGCGGGAGCGGAGTGCGAGGCAGCGGATTGCGCGGGGGCGGCCCCCGCTCCGAGGAGGATGCTCGCCAGAAGGGCTCCTCCGGCGAGCATGGACATGACTATCCGGCTTCTCATGGCCGGTGTTCTACGGCGCGTGCGGCTCTCCCCGCAATGAGGCCCTGCCCGGATCAGGCCTCCAAGTGGGCCCTGTCGCCCATCACCACCACGGGATGCCGGTCCGGATCCAGCGTGCGCAGCAGGAACTCCATGTCGGACTTGGCCATGCCGACGCATCCCGAGGTACCGCTGCCGTGGTCCATGTGCAGCCAGATGCTCCCGCCCTTCACCTCCCCCTCGGGGCGCCGCGGGTCGTTCGGCGGGGTTCCCCGGACACGGTTGTAGTCGATGGCGATGACGTAGTCGAAGTCGTGCCAGTGCGACTCGGCCCACCAGCGCGGGGCGGCAAAGGAAGGGTCCCGCGTGTACGGCAGCCTGGCACCGGGATCCTCGAGCACGCCGCCCGCGTCGGTGAGCGTGAACACACCGACGGGGCTGCGGCGGTCGCCCGAGCGGTGATCGGTGGTCCAGCCGCGCTTGCCGTTGTGCGCCGGCCAACTGCCGGCAACGCGCCAGGTGTTGCCCCGTCTGGTGTAGAGCACGACCGTGGAGTCCGCCGAGTCCTCGCCATTGCCGTAGACCGCCACCACCTGGCGGGAATCGGCCGGAATCCGCCGCTGGAGACGGTCGCCGACATCCGGGATGCGGGTGGGGTCCTGACCACCGGGGCGGGACTGCCCGGCCCGGCCCGCGGGCTCCCGTTCACCGTCACCGCCTCCTGGTGTGCCGCACGCGGCCAGAACCGGTAGGAAGGTTCCGAGGGCCGCCACCGCGACCGCCACACGCCGCACCCCGTCGATCCGCACCGAGCCATCCTGGCACGACGTACCGGCCGATTACGCGATGTTCCGGACACCGTCCCACAAAGGGGGGCAGGCGGAGGGCTTGCCGGTTCTGTACGGCCCCCTGGAAAACCGTTTGCTTTCGTCCACGCTCCGACGCGAACCTTTCACGGCTTGTCACCGCTCCTCCCCACCTGACACGAGCCACTGGGACGTCATGCAGATTCAAGACCTTCCGTATCCCGACCCGGGCGTACCGGACGTACGCTCGGGTCCCCGATTCCTGTGGTGGCTGGGGCGGAACCAACTCGGCGGCCAACTCAAGTCGCTGGCCTGGGGCCTGCTGCACTTCGTGTCCGTCTCCGCGCTGCCGTTCTGCGTCGGCCTCGCCGTCCAGGCCGTCGTCGACCGCTCCGGCACCCGGCTCGCCCTGACCGGCTTCCTGATGGTGCTGTGCGGGACGGGCATCGCCGTGGGCGACACGTTCCTGCACCGGGCCGCCGTCACCAACTGGATCACGGCGGCCGCCCGCGTCCAGCAGTTGCTCGCCCGCAAGGCCGCCCAGCTGGGCTCGGCGCTGACCCGGCGGGTCGCGGCCGGCGAGGTGGTGGCCGTCTCGACCGGCGACGTGGAGAAGATCGGCTGGTTCGTCGAGGCCGCGTCGCGCTTCACCGCGGCCGCGCTCACGGTCGTCGTGGTCTGCGTCGGCCTGCTCGTCTACCAGCCGGCGCTCGGCGTGGTCGTCGCGGTGGGCCTGCCCGTGCTGGCGCTCGCGGTGCTGCCGCTGCTGCCCCGGGCGACCCGGCGCGCCGACTTCCAGCGGGAGAAGGCCGGCCGGGCCACCGAGCTGGCCTCGGACACCGTCGCCGGTCTGCGCGTACTGCGCGGCATCGGCGGCGAGGAGCTGTTCCTCGACCGCTACCGTCGCGCCTCGCAGGAGGTACGGCACGCGGCCGTGCGCAGCGCCCGGATGTGGTCCCTGATCTCCGCGATCCAGGTGATGCTGCCGGGTCTGCTGTTGATCGCGATCGTCTGGCACGGCGTCCACCTGGCCCGGCAGGGCCGGATCACCGTCGGTGAACTGGTCACCGTCTACAGCGCGGTCATGGTCCTCACATATCCACTACGCCACTTCGAAGAGATCGCGATGGCCTACTCCTTCTCACGCCCGTCGGCCAAACGGGCCGCGCGCGTGCTGTCCCTGGAGCGGGCCACGGACGCCGTGGGGTCACGTGAGGCCGCCCTGCCGGAGGGTGACCTGTACGACCCGGCGACCGGACTGCTCGCGCGCAGCGGCCGGTTCACCGCCGTGGTGTGCGGCGACCCGGATGCGGCGGGACGGCTCGCGGAACGGCTCGGCGGCCACCCCGCCGAGGCGGGTCCGTCGGTTCTGCTCGGCGGCGTGCCGCTCGACGAACTGCCCCTCGACTCCGCCCGCACCGCCGTCCTCGTCCAGGACAAGGATCCGGTGCTGCTCTCCGGCTCGCTGCGTGAGCTGCTCGACGTACCCGCGTCCGGCGGCATACGGGCCGAGGAGGCGCTGGCGGCCGCGCAGTGCGGGGACGTGCTGGACGCGCTCACGCAGGGGTCGTTGGACGCCGACGACCCGATGGACGCGCGGATCACCGAGCGCGGACGCTCGCTGTCGGGCGGCCAGCGCCAGCGGCTCGCGCTGGCTCGGTCCCTGATCACCGACCCCGAGGTGCTCGTCCTGGACGAGCCGACCTCCGCCGTCGACTCGCACACCGAGGCGCGGATCGCGGAGGGGGTGCGGCAGCTGCGGACGGGACGCACGACCGTGGTGTTCACCTCGTCACCTCTCCTCCTGGACCGCGCGGACCGGGTCGTCCTGGTGCACGAGGGCGACGTCGTGGCAGTCGGCGCGCACCGCGAACTGGTGCTCACGGAACCCCGGTACCGGGCGGTCGTGACCCGCGAGACCGAGGAGGAGGCCACCGCCCGCGGCGGACCCGACGACGAGACCGTCCCGCAGGACGCGCCGGACGTCGCCAAGACAGCCGTGCGGACCGCGTTGGACGACCACGAGACTGCCCTGCGGGGCGCGTTGGAAGAGATCGAGGAGAGCGCATGATCGGCGTTGCGCCACCGGCGTACGATCCGGCGGCACCGACAACGGCCACCACCCTGCCCGTCGGCGCCACCACGACCGTACGCGCCTACGTGGCCGAACTGTTCCGGCGGCACCGCCGTGCCTTCCTGCTCCTCATCGCCGTCAACACCGTGGCCGTGGTGGCCTCCATGGCGGGCCCCTATCTGCTGGGCGGGCTCGTCGAAAGGGTCTCCGACGGGGCCCGGGAGCTCCATCTGGGCCTGACCGCCGGGCTCTTCGTGCTCGCGCTGATCGTGCAGGCCGCGTTCGTACGCGAAGTGCGGCTGCGCGGTGCGATGCTCGGCGAGCGGATGCTGGCCGACCTGCGCGAGGACTTCCTCGTCCGCTCGGTCGGGCTCCCCCCGGGCGTCCTGGAGCGGGCGGGCACCGGTGACCTGCTGTCCCGCATCACCACGGACATCGACCGGCTCGGCAACGCCATGCGCGAGGCGGTGCCCCAGCTGGCGATCGGTGTCGTGTGGGTCGTGCTGCTGCTCGGCGGGCTGGTCGTCACGGCGCCGCCGCTGGCCGCCGCCGTGCTGCTCGCCGTGCCGGTCCTGGTGGTGGGGTGCCGCTGGTACTTCCGGCGGGCGCCGTCCGGCTACCGTTCGGAGGCCGCCGGGTACGCCGCCGTGGCCGCCGCGCTCGCCGAGACCGTCGACGCCGGACACACCGTCGAGGCCCACCGCCTCGGCGACCGCCGTGTCGCCCTGTCGGAGCGCCGGATCAAGGAGTGGACGGCCTGGGAGCGGTACACGCTGTGGCTGCGTTCCGTGCTCTTCCCGGTCATCAACATCGTGCATGTGCTGGTGCTCGGCTCGGTCCTGATGGTCGGCGGTGTCTTCGTCCTCCACGGCTGGATCGACGTGGGCCGGCTGACGACCGGCGCGCTGATCGCGCAGATGCTCGTCGACCCGGTGAATCTGATCCTTCGCTGGTACGACGAGGTGCAGGTGGCCCAGGTGTCGCTGGCCCGCCTGGTCGGCGTGCGGGACATCGAGCCGGACGCGGGTGACGCCTCCGTCGCCCCCGACGGCCGGGACCTGCACGCGGACCGGGTGCACTTCGGCTATCGCGAGGGCGTCGACGTCCTGCGCAAAGTGTCGTTGCAGGTCGCACCAGGCATGCGGCTCGCCCTGGTCGGCCCCTCGGGCGCGGGAAAGTCCACGCTGGGCAGGCTGCTCGCGGGCATCTACGCACCCCGTGACGGCCGGATCACCCTGGGCGGGGCCGAGCTGTCCCGGATGCCGGCGGAGCGGGTCCGCTCGCACGTCGCCCTCGTCAACCAGGAGCACCACGTGTTCGTGGGCTCCCTGCGCGACAACCTCCTGCTCGCCCGCACGGACGCCGTGGACGCCGAGCTGTGGGCGGCCCTCGGCGCGGTCGACGCGAACGCGTGGGCACGGGCACTGGACGACGGCCTGGACACCGAGGTCGGCTCGGGCGGGCTGGCGCTCACTCCGGCCCAGGCCCAGCAGATCGCGCTGGCCCGGCTGGTCCTGGCCGACCCGCACACGCTGGTCCTGGACGAGGCCACCTCGCTCCTCGACCCGCGTGCGGCCCGTCACCTGGAGCGCTCCCTGGCCCGCGTCCTCGACGGACGCACCGTGGTGGCCATCGCCCACCGTCTGCACACGGCCCACGACGCCGACGTCATCGCCGTCGTCGAGAACGGCCGCATCAGCGAGCTCGGCAGCCACGACCAGCTGGTCGCGGCGGACGGCGCCTACGCGGCACTGTGGCGGTCCTGGCACGGGTGAGCACGGGTGAACGAAGAGGCAGGTCCCCGGGCCCGGGGTTGAGCGGTGCCCGACCGGCCCCGGTGGCCGCGCCCTCGGCTCCGGGCCGCGGGAGGGGTGACAGAACAGGATCGGGCCAGGACACACGTCCGCGCCCTCCGGCACCACGTTCCCGACACCGGACTGTGGAGCGAGCCGCACAGGACCGGGCGGGGACTCGGGCTTCCCGCATCGGGCCGCAGCGCGAGTCGCGCCCGGCCAGGCCTGCCTGGCCGGGTCGGACCGGGCCGGGCCTGGCCGGGTCGGGTCGGACCGGGCCGGGCCTGGCCGGGTCGGGTCGGACCGGGCCGGGCCTGGCCGGGTCGGGTCGGGTCGGACCGGGCACACGGACTCCCGGCGCCGGGCGCTGCCGCAAGCCGCGCCAGGACCGGAGCGGCACTGTCGAGTCCCGGCCCAGGCCGCCGGAGCCCACGACACCTGGCCGGGGTCGGGGCAGGTACCCGAGCAGGGCTGCGAGGCGGGGGCGACGGGCCCGGACAGGAGGATGTCCTCCCGGTGTGGGGCCGTGCGGCGAGCCGCCCGGGACCGTGGTGCGGATGCGCACGCGCAGGCCAGGGCCCGTGACGTTGCGCGGTGCCGAACAGGGGTGGAAGGCTGGATAGCGGCACCGGTTCGGGGGACGCCCGGGAACCGTCCGGTTCGAGCCGGGTATTCGTGCCGCGTGTGCCGGCGGCCCTTTGCCGATCGTGGTGAGAACGGGCCGTCCCTGTCACCTGGAGGTACCCGTGGACAGCGCCGACGGATGGGGAGATGACGTCTACCAGCCCGATGGATCCGAGATCCGCGAGGACTCGGGGCTGCTCGACGTGGAGGACACGCTGGTCGACGACGGTGTCGGCGATCCCCTCGACCGGGGCTGGTCCCCTCCCGAGCGGCCGTGGGCGGTGGAGCACACCGGCGTGACAGCGGCGGAGCGCCACCAGGGCGAGACCCTCGACCAGCGCCTCGCCGAGGAGCTGCCCGATCTCACCGCGCCCGACGACGACGGCATCGGCGACATCCAGGGCACCGACGGCGAAGCCCTGGACAACGAGGTCGGCGCCCTCCGCTCCGGCCGCCTCGTGGCACCCGACGAGGGCGCGCACGAGGACGAGGAGAGCGCCCTGGTCGCCACGGACGTCGGTATCGACGGCGCGGGCGCCTCCGCCGAGGAGGCCGCGATGCACATCGTGGACGAGGACACCTTCTACGGGTGACCCCGGTGCTCCCTGCCCACCGACCGCACCCTGCGAGGAGCATCCATGCAGCAGGACAAGCACCCCGACTACCGCCCCGTGGTCTTCCGCGACCGCTCCGCCGGATACGCCTTCCTGACCAGATCCACCGCGACCAGCGACCAGACCATCGAGTGGGACGACGGCGAGACGTACCCCGTGGTCGACGTCGAGATCTCCTCGGAGAGCCACCCGTTCTACACGGGCAAGGCCCGCACGGTCGACTCGGAAGGCCGCGTCGCAGCCTTCGAGCGGCGGTACGGCGGGGCAGAGCGGGACTCCGGCCCGGGCGGAGGGGCTGCCTGACCGCGGCCCGGCCGTCAGATCACATTGAGGGCGGCGGCGCAGCCCACTCCCCCGAGCAGCATGAACACCGGCATCAGCACCTTGAGCTCCACCCAGCTGCCCGCCCGGAACCGCATGGCCTTCGGCGGCCCCAGCGGGTACCAGCGCTTGCGGCCCACCGGGATCGGCCACAGGATCGGGCAGCCGGAGACGGTCAGCGCGTCCCCGATGTCGTGCACCAGCGCCCCGAGCACCACCGGCAGCCCCAGCCACAGGTACTCCTGGCCGGGCGCCGTGAACAGCCAGTCCGAGCCGTTCCCCGGCTTGTCCAGGATGCCCGCGAGGATCCACGCACTGGTCGCGGCCAGCAGCCAGACCAGGACGTCGCTGCTGGAACCGCGGGCCGCCCGCCACAGCAGGCCCTCGATCGCCAGCACCATGTGCGCGAACAGGATCGCCAGCACCGCCCAGCGGCCTCCCGCGATGGCCGCCACCGAGCAGCCCGCACCGATCAGTACCGCCCACAGCCAGGTGTGCGTCAGCGTGCGGTGCCCCCCGGAGCGGCGCGGGTCGCCCTGCTTCCTCGTCGCCTTGTAGACGGCGTACGACAGCTTGTCGACGACCTCGCAGAGCCAGCGCGACAGCGGCCCGAAGGCGCGCGAGATCGTGGCCGCCTTGTGGTCGAGGTCCGGGGCGAGCGCCGCGCCGGCGCAGATCAGGGCACCGACCAGGACGACCGGCCAGGGCATCGGATGCCCGGCCGCGGCGGCAGCCGCTCCGACGCCGAGCCAGGCGGCTGCTCCCGACAGTGAGTGTGCTGGTCCCATCATGGCCGTTCCCCGCCCCATTCCTCGTGTGCCGCTGTCCAGTTGACCGGGTGCATTGACGCTCCGTCGGCGCCACAGCGTAGCTGCCGTGATCTTCGCACTCGCAGCCGATTCCCCCATCGGCCGGGAGGCCAGGCAAGATGGGTGCGTGACCCTCATCGATCAGCTGCCGCCGACCGCCGACCCCGACGCCCTCTACGAAGCCTTCGAGTCGTGGGCCCAGGAGCGCGGTCTCACGCTCTACCCCCATCAGGAGGAGGCGCTGATCGAGGTGGTCTCCGGGGCGAACGTGATCGTGTCGACGCCCACCGGCTCCGGCAAGAGCATGATCGCCGCGGGCGCCCACTTCGCCGCCCTGGCCCGGGACGAGGTCACCTTCTACACGGCCCCGATCAAGGCGCTCGTGTCGGAGAAGTTCTTCGAACTGTGCAAGCTCTTCGGCACCGAGAACGTCGGCATGCTGACCGGCGACGCGTCCGTCAACGCCGACGCGCCCGTCATCTGCTGCACCGCCGAGGTGCTCGCGTCCATCGCGCTGCGCGACGGCAAGAACGCGGACGTCGGGCAGGTCGTCATGGACGAGTTCCACTTCTACGCGGAGGGCGACCGCGGCTGGGCCTGGCAGATCCCCCTGCTCGAACTGCCGCAGGCGCAGTTCATCCTGATGTCGGCCACGCTCGGCGACGTCTCCTTCTTCGAGAAGGACCTCACCCGCCGCACGGGCCGCCCCACCTCGGTGGTCCGCTCGGCGACCCGCCCGGTGCCCCTCTCCTACGAGTACGAGCTCACCCCCCTCACGGAGACGCTCACCGACCTGCTGGAGACCAGGCAGGCGCCCGTCTACATCGTCCACTTCACCCAGGCACAGGCCGTGGAGCGGGCGCAGGCGCTCATGAGCATCAACATGTGCTCGCGCGAGGAGAAGGACAAGATCGCCGAGCTGATCGGCAACTTCCGCTTCACCACCAAGTTCGGCCGCAACCTGTCCCGGTACGTCCGCCACGGCATCGGCGTCCACCACGCCGGCATGCTTCCCAAGTACCGGCGCCTGGTGGAGAAGCTCGCACAGGCAGGTCTGCTGAAGGTCATCTGCGGCACCGACACCCTCGGCGTGGGCGTCAACGTCCCCATCCGGACCGTGCTGTTCACCGCCCTGACCAAGTACGACGGCAACCGCGTGCGCACCCTGCGCGCCCGTGAGTTCCACCAGATCGCGGGCCGGGCCGGCCGGGCCGGGTTCGACACGGCCGGGCTCGTCGTCGCGCAGGCGCCCGAGCACGTCATCGAGAACGAGAAGGCGCTCGCGAAGGCCGGCGACGACCCGAAGAAGCGCCGCAAGGTCGTCCGCAAGAAGGCTCCCGAGGGTTTCGTCGGCTGGACGGACAACACCTTCGAGAAGCTGATCGCGTCTGAGCCCGAGCCGCTGACATCCCGCTTCCGCGTGACGCACACGATGCTGCTGTCGGTGATCGCCCGGCCCGGCAACGCCTTCGAGGCGATGCGGCACCTCCTGGAGGACAACCACGAGCCGCGCAAGCAGCAGCTCAGGCACATCCGGCGCGCGATCGCCATCTACC
This sequence comes from Streptomyces sp. NPDC086549, assembly GCF_044746205.1. Taxonomy (NCBI): domain Bacteria; kingdom Bacillati; phylum Actinomycetota; class Actinomycetes; order Kitasatosporales; family Streptomycetaceae; genus Streptomyces; species Streptomyces sp. NPDC086549. The sequence continues at coordinate 28,138 of NZ_JBIVBS010000012.1, forward strand.
GTTCCCTGCTGGACGGCGGCATCGTCGAGAAGCTCGACGAACCGGACGCCGAGGGGCGCATCGTCCGTCTCACGGTCGACCTGCAGCAGGACTTCGCGCTCAACCAGCCGCTGTCCACGTTCGCGCTCGCCGCGTTCGAACTGCTGGACCCGGAGTCGCCGTCCTACGCCCTGGACATGGTGTCCGTCGTGGAATCCACGCTGGACGACCCGCGGCAGATCCTGGTCGCCCAGCAGAACAAGGCGCGCGGCGAGGCGGTCGCCGCGATGAAGGCCGACGGCGTCGAGTACGAGGAGCGCATGGAGCGCCTCCAGGACGTCACCTACCCGAAGCCGCTGGAAGAACTGCTCTTCCACGCGTACGACACCTACCGGAAGAGTCACCCCTGGGTCGGCGACCATCCGCTGTCGCCGAAGTCCGTCATCCGTGACATGTACGAACGGGCTCTGTCCTTCACGGAATTGGTGTCCTTCTACGAGCTGGCCCGCATCGAGGGCATCGTGCTGCGCTACCTGGCCAGCGCCTACAAGACCCTGGACCACACCGTCCCCGACGACATCAAGTCGGAGGACCTCCAGGACCTGATCGAATGGCTCGGCGAAATGGTGCGCCAGGTCGACTCCAGCCTGCTGGACGAGTGGGAACAGCTGGCCAACCCGGAGGAGATGACCGCCGAGGAGGCCCAGGAGAGGGCCGACGAGGTGAAGCCGGTCACCACCAACGCACGTGCCTTCCGCGTGCTGGTCCGCAACGCGATGTTCCGCCGCGTCGAGCTCGCCGCCCTCGACCAGGTCGACGAGCTGGGCGAGATGGACGCCGAGTCCGGCTGGGACGCGCAGGCCTGGGGCGAGGCGATGGACAAGTACTGGGACGAGTACGAGGACCTGGGCACCGGCCCCGACGCCCGCGGCCCCAAGCTGCTCGTGATCCAGGAGGAGCCGCAGAACGGGCTGTGGCGCGTCCGTCAGATCTTCGACGACCCGAACGACGACCACGACTGGGGCATCAGCGCGGAGGTCGACCTCGCGGCCTCCGACGCGGAGGGCCGCGCGGTCGTCCGCGTGACCGACGTCGGCCAGCTGTGAACACAGGAGAATCCCACCCATGACGAACCCGGCCGAGAGACTCGTCGACCTGCTCGACCTGGAGCAGATCGAAGTCAACATCTTCCGTGGCCGCAGTCCCCAGGAGTCCCTCCAGCGGGTCTTCGGCGGCCAGGTGGCGGGCCAGGCGCTGGTCGCCGCCGGGCGCACCACGGACGGTGACCGCCCGGTGCACTCGCTGCACGCGTACTTCCTGCGGCCGGGCCGGCCGGGCGTGCCGATCGTGTACCAGGTGGAGCGGGTCCGGGACGGGCTGTCGTTCACGACCCGCCGCGTCACCGCGGTGCAGCAGGGCCGCACGATCTTCAATCTGACCGCCTCCTTCCACAAGCCTGAGGAAGGACCTTTCGAGCACCAGCTGCCGCCCGCCCGCGAGGTGCCGGACCCGGAGTCCCTGCCGACGGTCACGGAGGAGATCCGGAAGCATCTGGGTGCCCTGCCCGAGCAACTGGAGCGGATGGCGCGCCGCCAGCCCTTCGACATCCGTTACGTCGACCGACTGCGGTGGAACGACCACGAGATCAAGGGCGCCGAGCCGCGCAGCGCGGTGTGGATGCGCGCGGTCGGCCCCCTGGGCGACGACCCGCTGGAGCACACCTGCGCGCTCACGTACGCCAGCGACATGACTCTCCTGGACGCGGTCCGCATTCCCGTCGAACCCCTGTGGGGCCCGCGGAACTTCGACATGGCCTCGCTGGACCACGCCATGTGGTTCCACCGGCCGTTCCGCGCGGACGAGTGGTTCCTGTACGACCAGGAGTCCCCGATCGCTACGGGAGGCCTCGGTCTGGCACGTGGGCGCATCTACGACCTGAAGGGGCGCCTGCTCGTCTCGGTGGTCCAGGAAGGTCTGTTCAGAGCGCTGTAGCCCTTCCGCGGCGCAGCCGACCGAGCAGCCCGCGGGGCCGCTCCCGCGCCTCGGCCGCGGGTGCGTCACATCGGGGCGCCGACGGGGCAGGCCGGACGGTCGGTGGGAGGTTTCGGGGTGCGGGGCGCGGTGCGGGACCATACGCACGGGCCTCCTCCACGCCTCGGGCCAGGTCGTTCCTCAACCAGCCGATCTCGTCCAGGTCGTCCGCCGTCATGATCTTCTCGGCGAGGTGCGCGGCGGGCGATCCCGGTGTCCCGTGCGCGGGCGGCGCCGGGCGGAACCGGTTCAGATGGGAGCGCTCGTACGGGTCCTTGACCACGTCCGCGATGTGGGCGAGGTCGAGGAAGGCGGCGACAGCCCCCGCGCGTTCCCATGGGTTCTGCGCCTGCCGCAGCAGAAAGCCGAGGTGACGTCCGCGCCAGTTGCGGGCGCGCAGATCCAGTCCCGTCCCCAGTTGGGAACACAGCACCTCGGGCATACGGCCGGTCAGCAGGCGCGCGTTCTTCTCGTCGGCCGCGAACTGCCGCAGTTCCTCTGCCAGATAGAGCCAGACCACGGCTCGATAGCGGTTCAAATAGAATTTCACCGGCACGATCAGGCCCAGGCGCGCGAAGCGGGTGAACCTGGTGACCGGCACATCCATGATGTTCGCCCCCTCCGTGGTGCCCACGGCCTTGACGCCCTCACGGAGCGCTTCGGGGAAGCCCTCCTGCGAGCGCAGCCGGTCGATCTCGGCGCGCTCGACCCGGCGGCCCCCGCCCCCTCCCTCGTCGGGCACGGTCCGGATACGACCGAGGTGTACGCCGAGGTCGAATTCGCCCCGCTTCAGGCTCAGCTCGCGTGCGGCCCGGCTCGGCGCGCAGGTAAGGGGGTGGGGTTGCGTGATGGTGGTGCCCGACATGGTCGTACTCCCCCGTGGAGTCGGTGGCTCGCGCCGTGTGCGTTCGCCGTGAAAAAACCGTAGCCGGTCCGGCGATTCGCGTGGCGAGCCTGTGGATAACTCCACGGGGAACGACGAATGAGCAGGTCAGAGGTCTGCGGCAGAAGTTCGCTCGGGGTGCCGGGCGTCCACGCCGAGGTGCTCGCCGACCCGGCTGACGAGCAGGGTCATCTCGTACGCGATCTGACCGATGTCGGACTCCGCGCCGCTGAGCACGCACAGACAGCTGCCGGTGCCGGCCGCGGTGACGAACAGGACGGCGTCGTCGTACTCGATCATCGTCTGGCGCACCCTGCCCGCGCCGAAGTGGCGCCCCGACCCCTTGGCCAGGCTGTGCAGTCCGGAGGCGACGGCGGCGAGATGCTCCGCGTCCTCGCGGCGCAGGCCCGTGCTCGCTCCCGTCACCAGCCCGTCGTTCGACAGGACCAGCGCGTGCCGTACGTGTTCCACGCGCTCGGTCAGGTCGTCGAGCAGCCAGCCGAGTCCCTGGTTCTGCGCCATGCTCCGTCTCCCCGTGTGATGTCTCCCCCTGGCCGGAGGATCTCCTCGCCAGCCTTCCCCACGACCGCCGTCCGGGCAAGGAGGATGGGGGCATGGCACAGAAGATGACCGACGAGGAATGGCGGGCCTTCGTCTCGGACGGCACCCGCACCGGCAAGCTGTCGACCGTACGGGCCGACGGGAGCCCGCATGTGGCACCGATCTGGTTTCTGCTGGACGGGGACGAGGTGGTGTTCAACACCGGCAAGGAGACCGTGAAGGGGCGCAATCTCGCCCGTGACGGGCGGGTCGCCCTGTGCGTGGACGACGACCGGCCGCCGTTCCACTTCGTGGTCCTGAACGGCCGCGCCCGGCTGTCGGAGGACCTCGACGAGGTACGGCACTGGGCGACCCGGATCGGGGCGCGGTACATGGGTGAGGAGCGCGCGGAGGAGTTCGGCGCCCGCAACGGCGTTCCGGGCGAACTCGTGGTCCGCGTCACCATCGACAAGGTGGTGGCGCAGACGGACGTGTCGGACTGAGGCCGCCGGCCGGTCAGCCCACGGAGTCGAGGAGCCGGGCGGTGTGCATCCGCCCGGCGTATTCGACGAGGCGGATCAGCACTTCCTTGCCCGAGTCCCGGTCGCGGGCGTCGCAGAGGACCACGGGTGTTCCCCGGTCGAGGTCGAGGGCGCGGCAGACGTCGTGGGCGCCGTAGGCGCGCGCGCCGACGAAGCAGTTGACGGCCACGACGAACGGGATGCGCCGGTGCTCGAAGTAGTCCACCGCCGGGAAACAGTCCTCCAGTCGCCGGGTGTCCGCGAGGACCACGGCGCCGAGGGCTCCCTGGGACAGCTCGTCCCACAGGAACCAGAAGCGGTCCTGGCCCGGCGTGCCGAAGAGGTACAGGGAGAGGCCCTCGCGGATGGTGATGCGCCCGAAGTCCATGGCGACGGTCGTGGTGACCTTGCGCTCCACCCCGTCGGTGTCGTCCACCAACTGGCCTGCCTCACTGAGCAGTTCCTCGGTACGCAGCGGCCTGATCTCGCTGACCGCGCCCACCAGGGTGGTCTTGCCGACGCCGAATCCGCCGGCGACCAGTATCTTCAGCGCCAGGGCGGACGTGTCGCCTTCCGTGGCGTCGGAGTGCTCGGAGACCATGATCACTTCTCTCGGGAGTGCCGGCTGTGGTCGACGTCTGTGCGCGAAGTCAGCATCATGACAACTTCCGCTCCATTACGGGGGATTGCATCGGTACCGTCATGAAGTGACCGACTCCCGCCCGATTGATGACGGAACGGGGTGCGGCCCGCTGCCGCGTCGCGATGGGTTCTGACTTTTCATCTACAGCGCCCGCAGTCCCTCGATGACCTCGCGCAGGATCCGCTCGTCGGGCAGCTGTGCCGGAGGAACCGGGCGGCTCACCGTGACACAGCCCAGTTCCAGGAGGTCGCCGAGAAGCACCCTGACGACCCCTACGGGGAGGTCGGCGCCCGCGGAGAGTTCGGCGACGGACTGCGTTTCCGTGCGGCACAGGTCGATGAGCGCCCGGTGCTCGGGCCCGAGCGTGGCGTGGTCGTCGACGGCGGGCGCGCCGGAGTCGAGCGTGACGAGTGCGATCAGGTCGAACCGCACTCCGGTGGGGCCGGGTCGGGTACGGCCGCCGGTCATGGCGTACGGGCGGACCAGGGGGCCGGCCTCGCCGTCGTACCACTGACTGCCCGGCTCCTGCGGGTCGCCCTTCATGTCCTGGGTCATCGGTGCCGACCGCCGTTTCGGTTCATCCGGCGGCCGGCGGCCGTGCGGCGATGCGCGGCGGCGCGTAGAGGTGCTCGCCGACGCGCTTGACGAGCCGTGCCATCTCGTACCCGACCAGTCCGATGTCGGCCGTCACGGCGGTGAGGAGGGCCAGGCAGGAGCCGTCCCCCGCGGCGGCCACGAAGAGGAAGGCGTCGTCCATCTCCACCATGGTCTGACGCACGCCGCCGGCTCCGAAGTGCCGGCCCGTGCCCTTGGCGAGGCTGTGGAATCCGGAGGCGACTGCGGCGAGGTGTTCGGCGTCCTCGCGCCGGAGATCGGTCGAGGCGCCGACGGCCAGGCCGTCGTTGGAGAGCACCACGGCGTGCCGTACCTCGCTCACGCGCACCACCAGGTCGTCCAGCAGCCAGTCGAGTTCGCCGGATCGCTGGGCGGCCCTCATGTTCGGGTCCTGGATCATGCGGGGTCTCCTTCGCTGCTGTCGGTGCCCGATGCTGAATCCGGGGCGGCACCCCGGCCCGGTTGCCTGCCGCCGCCGCGCGCCCAGCCGTCGCGGTAGGCCGTCATGCGGTCCCGGACGAGTTCGGGGGTGCGTCGGTCGTCGTGGGAGGCCGGTGGGCGGTCCGGCTCCTCGGCGCGCTGCGTGCGCAATTGGGGGGCGAGGTTCGCCTGCCGTACTCGGCGGGGGAGGTTGTCGGAGCCCTCGGAGTCGTTCGGTGGGCGGTGCAGCCGCAAGGTGGTCACTCCGGGGGGTGGGTCCTCGGTCGGGGTGTGCTCGGGGGCCGGGGCGGTTACCGCCAGAGCGGGCCGGTCGTTCGACGCGACGACGGCCTCCTGGACCGGGGCGGCACCGGACACGCGTGCGTACTCGTGTTCCGCCGCCCGTTCCACGTCCGCCGACGAGCGGGGGGAACGTTCCGCCGCCACGCCGTGCAGGAGCGCGGTGGGCAGCAGGACCACGGCGGTGGTGCCGCCGTAGGGCGAGGTCCGCAGGTGGACCTTGATGCCGTGGCGCGCGGCGAGCCTGCTGACCACGAAGAGCCCGAGGCGGTCGCTGTCGAACAGGTCGAGTGCCTCGGACTGCTCGATGCGCCGGTTCGCCTCGGCGAGCGTCTCCTGCCCCATGCCCAGGCCCCGGTCCTCTACCTCCACGGCGTAGCCGTTGCCGACGGGTTCGCCGGTGATGCGCACGCGCGTGTGGGGCGGCGAGAACTGGGCGGCGTTCTCCACGATCTCGGCGAGCAGGTGGGTGAGGTCGGCGACGGCCGTGCCGATGACGGAGGCCTCGGGGAGCTGGCGTACCTCCACGCGCGCGTAGTCCTCGACTTCGGACACGGCCGCGCGCACCACGTTGATCAGGGACACCGGCATGCGCCAGGCCCGTCCGGGTGCCGCTCCGGAGAGGATGATCAGGCTCTCGGCGTGGCGTCGCATGCGGGTGGTGAGATGGTCGAGCCGGAAGAGATCGCTGAGCTCGTTGGGGTCCTCGGAACGGCGTTCCATGCTGTCCAGCAGGCTCAGCTGACGGTGGACCAGGACCTGACTGCGGCGGGCCAGGTTGACGAACACCCCGGAGATGCCGCTGGCGAGTTCGGCACGTTCCACGGCGGCGCGCAGGGCGGCGCGGTGCACGGTGCCCAGGGCCTCGGCGACCTGGCCGGTCTCGTCCTCCGCGGAGGGTCCGGACGGCGCCTCGGCCTGGATGTCGATCTCCTCGCCCGCGCGCAGTTTCCTCATCGCCTCGGGAAGTTTGCGGCGGGCGATCTCCAGAGCGCTGTTGCGCAGACTCACCAGTTCGACCACGAGAGCGCGCCCGATACGGACGGAGATGACGAGCGAGGCGGCGACGGCGGCGAGCCCGAAGAGAACGGCGGCGCCGGCCGGGGTGAGCAGACCCCGCCCGAACGGGTCGGCACGGCCCGCGACGGTGCGGGCCGCGTCCGTCTCGATCGCCCGCATGCCGTCCCGCACACGCGCGTGGGCCGCGTCCCAGGTGGCGGCCGGAGCGGCGTCGACAGCGCGGGCCCCGGAGGCACTGGCGAGGACCTTGTCCTCGACGGCGCCGACCGCCGTGTAGGCGCTGCTGCCGGCGAGGTCCCGCCAGGCGGCACGCTGGGCCTCGGGCAGGTCCGCGACGGCCGACGCGGTGAGCGTACGGCGCGTGTAGACGGCGCCGGTGAACAGCCGCAGCCGCTCGCCCGCGAGACCGCCGGTGAGGCGGGCGCCGGCGAGCACCGTGTCCTCCTGTGCCAACGCCTCCCCCGCGCGGGAGAACTCGAGCAGCACGCGCGCGTCGGAGCCGAGGTCGTCCGCCTGGATGCCGGTGAGGGCGCCGTCCACGCCGAAGGCCGTCGCGATGGTCTGCGTGTACTGTCCGTACGCCTCGTCCCAGCCGGCGCGGCGGTCGAGCACCGCCGCACGCAGCGTCCGCAGATGCTCGGCTCCGGTGACGAAAGTCTCCAGCCGCTGCGCGACGACGCGGGGCAGTTCCTCGCTGTCGGCGACCGTGTGGTCGCTCCCGAGCCGCAGTCCGGCCACGGCCCGGTCGGTGCGCGCGGCGAGTTCCCGGAGGCTGCCGCCCTGTCCGGCGGCCGGTTCGGTCGCGTATCGCACCGCGGCCGCGCGCTCGGCCTGCAGGGCGGTGACGGCGGCGGAGATCGGGGCCCGCAGCTCGGAGTCGACGCGCTGGGACTGCCGCAGCCGGGAGACGTCCTGGGCGGTGCTGACGGTGGCGTACGCCCACAGGGCGAGCAGGGAGACGACGGGCACCATCAGCAGGCAGACGACCTTGGCCCGCACGGTCCGGGGCCGTATTCGCCATCGCCCGGGGCCCGCGGGCGCGTGATCCGGCACCGTGCCAGCGAAGTCGTCCGTGCCTTCGTCGGCGGGCGGTCCGGCATGCGCTCGGCGGCCGCGCGCGGGCGGCGGGGACTGTGCCTCCGCGCCTTCTGGGGGGGTCCTACGGGATGTACGCATGGCCTCCTCGCTCGGTTGTGGTTCGGGGCACGCCCTGCCGGATCCCGCTAACGGGCGGCGGCGCTCTCGACCGGCCGTTGGGCCGAGGCGGACGCCTCGCGCTCGCCCGCCGTCGGCGAGAGCGCGACGAAGGCCGAGGTGAGGAACAGGTAGGACCCGAGGCCGACGGCGAGGGGGAAGATGAACTGCATCGCCGTGGCCCCGGGCAGGACCGAGCCGGAGGGCATGACGCGCACGCTCACCGCGAACATCGCCGTGTAGTGCATGCTGCTGACGGCCGCCCCCATGACGAGGGAGGCGACGGTGACCGCGACGGGCGACTTGATGTTCAGCCCCGCCCACAGGGCCGCGGTGGCCGCGACCACGGCGATCAGGACGGAGAGCGCGACGAGCGCCGGGTCGTAGGTGATGGCGCCGTGCAGCCGTACCGCCGCCATCCCCAGGTAGTGCATGCTCGCGACACCCAGCCCGGTGGTGAGGCCGCCGAGGAAGAGCGCCCGGGTGCGGTCCTGGCTGTAGCCGACGGCGAAGACGCCGGCGCAGACGACGACCATGGCGACGAGCAGGCTGAGGATGGTCAGCGGCACGTCGTAACGGATGTCGGTGCCGCCGACGCTGAAGCCGAGCATGGCCACGAAGTGCATGGTCCAGATGCCGGTACCGATGGCGGAGGCCGCGGTGACGAGCCAGTTGCGGCGCGAGCGCCCCGTGGTGCCCAGCGCACGGACGGTGCAGCGCAGTCCCAGTGCGGCGCCGATGCAGGCCATCACGTATGACAGCACGGGCGTCAGCCAGCCGAGGGCGGCGTGGTCCAGGTGTCCCATGACCCCGGGACGCTAGTGGGAGCACGGGTGCACAAAGGGGGCGCATTTCGAAAACTGTCGGAATATGACACACCGGTGAGCTGGAACGATCGCGTCACGCTCGAACGTGTACGCCGAGACGCCATCCGTGCTGGTGAGGGATCATGCGGAACATGAGTGACGACCACACACACGTCCAGGAGTTCTTCGGCGCCCGTGCGGCCGACTGGGACAGCCGGTTCCCCGACGACGGCCCCGCCTATGCGGCTGCCGTGGCCGACCTCGGACTGCGCGCGGGAGACCGGGTGCTCGACGCCGGCTGCGGCACGGGGCGGGGCCTGCCCCCGCTGCGCGCGGCCGTGGGACCCTCCGGCGTGGTCGTGGGGGTCGATCTGACCCCGGAGATGCTCCAGGCAGCCGTACGCGCCGGAAGGGACCGCGACGGCCTGCTGTTGCTCGCCGACGTCGCCGCGCTGCCGCTGCGGTCGGAGTCCCTCGACGCCGTGTTCGCGGCGGGCCTCATCGCGCATCTGCCCCATCCCACCGAGAACCTGCGGGAGTTGGCGCGCGTGGTGCGGCCCGGCGGCGCGCTGGCGTTGTTCCATCCGATCGGCCGGGCGGCCCTGGCGGCGCGCCAGGGGCGGCAGACCACCCCGGACGACCTGCGCGCGGAAGCCAACCTCCGTCCTCTGCTGGCCGGTTCCGGTTGGCGTATGACGTCGTATGCCGACGAGGACACCCGCTTCCTCGCGCTGGCGATCCGGGAGAGCTGAGCACGCCCCCTGTCCTGCGCCCGGCGCACGGCTGCGCGACACCATCGCCTCACTCGATGTTGCCGGCCACCGAGAGCCCTGTCGCGCCACAGCAGTTCACCTTTTCGTCCCCTCCTACCGTCGAGGCTCCAACTCTGTGTTGAATAGGAGCAGATGAACGATCGGAGTCGAAACCACGCAGGGGGAAGGTGGTCCGCATGCTTGACAGGATCCGTACGTACGTCGCCGGATTCCGCTCCTCCACGCGCGCGCAGGCGGCCGACGGCAGCGAGAGACGCGCACACAACTTGTTCGAGGCCGCGGCCGCCTATGTGTCGGCCTGCGCGGAGGACGATCAGGACCGGATCGACGAGGCGGCGGCCTGGGTGTCGCCGGAGGCGCTGTCGTTCGGGGTGAACGAGCTGGCCTGCCGAGCCGTGATCGCGCTGGCCCGCGAGCGCGACGAGTCGCCGCGCACGGTGGCCCGTGACCTCCTCGGTCTGCCCGTGTCCTGAGCCGCCGATCCGGGCGTTTCGCCCCCTCCTGGCGGAAAACTGCAGCTCCGGGTGTGAGGGGGAGCCGTGACAAGCGCCTTCCGCTCGCACTAGGGTGCGCGCCGATGGACGAACCACTGGGGAGGCTGGGATGGCCGGGACGGACGAGGTGACCGTCGCCGCCGCGGACGATGCGCTGTACGTGCTCACGGCGGTGCTGCTGACGCCGGCGCAGTTCCCGAGCGTGCTGGGCGACGACTATCCGGAGGCCTGCGCGGCACTGGAGCTCGCGCCGCGCGCGGACGGGTACGGCCTGGTGCTGGGCCAGGACGGCGACGGGGCACGCTGGACGGTCGTCATCGACGACGTCTCGCTGGTCGCGGTCGCGATCGCGTCCTGGGACTGCGGGATGGAGTACGACCTGTCGCCGGACGAGCGCACGGTCGTCGCAGCGCTGCCGGGCTGGCCCCTCGCGGTCGCCGTCGCGGCTCCGGGCGTGCCTGCGCCGCACGATCCCGGCCCCGATGTCGCGGAACGGGCCCCGCTGGCCCCGCCGGACACCAGCAACTGGGGCCCGGCCCAGCGGCGCCTGGGTGCCGACGAGATCGCGCTGCAGTGGGCCGTGTGGCGGGAGCAGATCGGCGACGCCGACTTCCTGGCGGCGGGGAGCGCGTCGGCGGATACGGGGGATGCGGAGCCCGACGGCGAGAAGGACACGCCGAAGGGCCACCGCGGAGTCCGGCGGGTCCTGGCGGAAGCGCACGCGTATGTGGACACGCCGCCGCCTCTCGGCCGGGTCCGCTCGTCGTTCGCGCCCGGCGACGCCCGGACACTGCGCGCCGACGGCCCCGGCTGGTCGATGGTCGCCCGTACCGACGACATCGCGTTCGTGCTGCTGGACGAGGAGCCCGGCGAGGTCCTGCCGATCGGCCGGGGCCCGGAGCTCCCCGGCCTCCTGGAGGCACTCGACAAGATGGCTGTACGACCCAGTTGAGCCGCCACGGGCCGATCTCCGCGGCGGCCGGGCCGGAGTCGCCAGTGCGAGGCCGGAGCCTCCCTCGTCGGTCCTGAGCCACCGTCGTCACCCCGCGGGGTCGACCGCGCCGGTCCAGGGGGACGACGAGGGCACCGGGACAGCGTCCGGGCGCCACGGGCACGTGCACCTCGCGTCGGGCCAGGGGGGTCAGAACGGCGTCTCCGGCGCTTCGTGGCGTCCGTCGGCGGCGCCGACGAGGTCAGCCCGGCACCGCGCCGCCCCCGGACCGTGCTGTCGGCAGACCCGAGGGCGGCGACGTGACCGGCTCCTGCGCGCCGGACGGGGACACTCCGGGGCCCCAGCTCCTCAGCGGCCCAGCTCCTTGCGCGCGACGCGGCGCAGCCTGCGGCGCTGTGAGGGGTCCAGCGTGAGGTACGCCGCCGCCGGGACTCCCACCACGATCAGGAACGCCACCCACCAGGGCAGCCAGAACCACAGGATGAGCCCGACCGCCACACCCCCTGCGGCGATCTTCGCGTTCTTCGACATGAGCGTCGCCTCCTTCGCGGCCACTGCCACTCTCTGCACTGAAAACGGGGCCGCGCTTCCCGCGGTTCCGGACCGCAACCCTGAGACGTCCCTGAGACGCGCCCCTTACTCGTCCCTGAGTGCCGGCAGCCACCCGGCGGATCGAACACTCGGTGAAGTGGCTCAGATCACAGCCTAGCCATTCCGGATCGTCCGTCGCCGTGTTGTAGCCTCGGCGACCCCGAGCCAAGTAGTCAAATTTGAGGAGTGCAACAGAGCTGTGCAGAGGATTCCCACGGCACCGTCCTCCGAGATGTCCCAACTGGCCCGCTGCTGCGCCGTCTTCGTCCCGGCCGACCCCGCACGTACGGGCAGCGTCTGCTTCTGGCGGCCCGACGGCCAGGCTCCTCCGGCCGTGGCGTCGGGATCCGACGCGGACCTGACCGTCCTGTTGCCCGGCAGGGACGGGGTCCAGCCGGTGCGCGTGCCCGCGGTGCGGCTACCCGTGCGCGCCGCACTGCCGTTCCTCACGCGCGCGCGTGCCGCCCCGGAGGGACACCGCGCCACGGTCTTCTGGGGCACGGCAGGCGTGCTGGCCCTGCACCTCCTGGCACGCGGTCTGCTGCTGCCGGGCCTGTCCCCGGTTGATCAGGACACCTGGCGGGTGGGACCCCTGTCCGCCCGGGACGCCGAGCTCGTCGGTGAACTCGCCGCCGCCATGCCGCCCGAAGCCCATGCCGTGCCGGTGCCCGGCACCGCCGGGCCGCCCCTGTTGCCGGACCCCGAGCGGCTGCTGCGCGCCTTCCTGGACGCGGTGGCCGACACGCTCCCCCGCTCCCCCGCCGCGCCGCTGGTGACGGGCGGCCCGGCCTACGCGGCGCCCCAGCCACAGCACCTGCCCGGACAGCGTGCCTGGGCCGACGACGTCGCCGCGGGCCACGACGCGGGGGTACGCCTCTCGCTCCGCGTCGAAGCGCACGGTCTCGGCGACGCCGTACACGACGACGTACAGGTCCCCGACGATGCTCCTGTGCGGTTCCGTGCCGTGCTCCAGGTGCACACCGTGAGCGGGCCGCCGGCCGTCGCGGACGCCGTCGAGGTGTGGACGGAATCCGGTCCTTCCGCCACTGCCTTCGGCCCGCGTGCGCGGATGGACGCGCTGCTCGCGCTGCGCCGTGCGGCGCGCGCCTGGCCGCCGTTGACGCCCCTGCTCTCGGCGGGCGTGCCCGACGCCGTGAAACTCGCGGACGACGAGGTGGCCGAGCTCCTCGGGGAGGGCACCCGCGCCCTCGCCACGGCGGGTGTCGACGTGCACTGGCCGAAGGAGCTGTCGCGGGAGCTGTCCACGCATGCGGACATCGGTGCGCCGGACGGCGGGAGCGGGCGGGACAACGGCCCGGCGGAGCTGCCGTCGTTCCTGTCCGCCGACGCTCTGCTCACCTTCAGCTGGCGGTTCGCGCTGGACGGGCGGGAACTGACGCGTGAGGAACTGGACCGTCTCGCGGAGGCGAAGCGCCCGTTGGTGCGGCTGCGCGACCGCTGGGTCCTGGTCGACCCCCGGGAAGCACGCCGCGCCCACGAGCTGCAGGACCGTAAGGTCACCCCGATCGAGGCGCTCGGCACCGCGCTGACCGGCTCGGCGGAGGTCGACGGCATCCGTGTCGGCGTACGGGCCACGGGACGGCTTGCGGAACTGCGGGAACGTCTCGCGGACCCGGAGACGCGGGAACCGGTCGTCCCTCCCGCCGCCCTCGACGCCACCCTGCGCGACTACCAGCTGAGGGGCCTCGGCTGGCTGGCCCGGATGACCTCCCTGGGCCTGGGCTGCTGTCTGGCGGACGACATGGGCCTCGGCAAGACGGTCACGCTGATCGCGCTGCATCTGCACCGGCAGACGGACGCGTCGGCCGCCGGTCCCGCGCTCGTCGTCTGTCCGGCGTCCCTCCTCGGCAACTGGCAGCGCGAGATCGAGAGGTTCGCGCCCGGCACACCGGTGCGCCGGTTCCACGGCCCCCGGCGCAGCCTCGACGCGGTGGCCGACGGAGAGTTCGTCCTCACGACGTACGGCACCATGCGCCTGGACGCCGGGCGACTCGGCGAGGTGCCCTGGGGCATGGCTGTCGCCGACGAGGCCCAGCACGTGAAGAACCCGTACTCGGCGACCGCGCGGGCCCTGTGCTCCATCCACGCACGCGCGCGTGTGGCACTCACCGGCACCCCGGTGGAGAACAACCTGTCGGAGCTGTGGGCGATCCTCGACTGGACGACCCCCGGGCTGCTGGGCCGCCTCGGCACCTTCCGTGCCCGGTACGCGCGGTCCGTCGAAGGCGGCGGGGACCCTGCCGCCGCGGAACGGCTCTCCCGGCTCGTGCGGCCGTTCCTGCTGCGGCGCCACAAGTCCGACCCCGGTATCGCGCCCGAGCTGCCGCCGAAGACCGAGACCGATCACCCCGTGGCACTGACCGAGGAACAGACAGGCCTGTACGAGGCCCTGGTGCGCGAGACGCTGGAGCGGATCCGGGCTGCCGACGACATGGCGCGGCGGGGTCTGATCATGAAGCTGCTGACCAGCCTGAAGCAGATCTGCAACCACCCGGCGCAGTTCCTCAAGGAGGACGGGCCGAGGATCGCGGGTCGCTCGGGGAAGCTGGAGCTCCTGGACGAGCTGCTCGACGCGATCCTCTCCGAGGGAGCGGGCGTTCTGGTCTTCACGCAGTACGTGCGGATGGCCCGCCTCCTCGAACGGCATCTGACGGCCCGCGGGGTGGCGTCGCAGCTGCTGCACGGGGGCACGCCTGTCACCGCACGCGAGGCGCTGGTGCGGCGGTTCCAGGACGGTGGGGTGCCGGTCTTCCTGCTGTCGTTGAAAGCCGCTGGCACGGGCCTGAACCTCACCCGGGCCGAGCACGTGGTGCACTACGACCGCTGGTGGAACCCCGCCGTGGAAGCGCAGGCCACCGACCGCGCGTATCGCATCGGCCAGACCCGGCCCGTGCAGGTGCACCGGCTGATCGCCGAGGGAACGGTCGAGGACCGCATCGCGGAGCTGCTGAGCCGCAAACGGGAGCTGGCCGACGCGGTGCTCGGATCCGGTGAGGCGGCGCTCACGGAACTGACGGACGCGGAACTGGCCGATCTGGTGGAGCTGCGCGGGGAGGCGCGATGAGCCCGTACGACACCGACACGGAGCGCACGTTCCCCCCGCTGCCGCCCGCGCGCGGGCGGGGCTTCGCGCGGACATGGTGGGGCCGGGCCTGGTTGCGGGCACTGGAGGACACGGCGCTGGACGCGGCACAGGTCAGGACGGGGCGCAGGCTCGCGCGCGTGGGCGCGGTGGGCGCGGTGTCGGTGCGCCCGGGACGGGTGACGGCGGTGGTGCGGGAGCCGGGCCGCACGACGCACCGGGCCGATGTCCTGCTGCCGGAGCTGCCGCAGGAGCAGTGGACCCGTTTCCTGGACCTGGCCGTCGAGCGTGCCGGGCACGTCGCGGCACTGCTCGACCGGGAGCTGCCCCCGCACCTGGTCGAGGACGCGGCGGCCATGGGGATCGAACTGCTACCGGCCCTGGGCGACCTCGAGCCGGAGTGCGGCTGCGGTGCCTGGGACCACTGCGGGCACACGGCCGCGCTCTGCCACCAGGTGGCGCGGCTGCTGGACGAGGATCCGTTCGTCCTGCTGCTGATGCGGGGCCGGGGGAAAGGCGCCTTTTTCGACGCCCTGCGGATGCGTGGCGCCGCGTCCGGGGAGCAGGCCGCCGAACCGGACGGGGTGGATGCCGCGGAAGCCTGGGCGGCCGGAGACATCCTGCCCCGATTGCCCGGGCTGCCGGGCCTCCCTGACACGCCCGGAGCACCGCCGTCCCTGGGCGCCGGGACACCGCCCGCCCCGGGAGTCGACCCGGTGGCGCTGGAGCACCTGGCCGCGCGCACCGCCGAGGAGGCACACCGGTTGCTCGCGGAGGCACTGCGCGCCGAGCGGGAACCGGTTTGCTCCGCGGCAGAGTTGACGCCTGCCCAGGACGCGGTGCGCCTGGCCGTCGGCGCTCCGGGGGCCGTCGCGGAGCGGCTCGCCGACGGGTCGGGGCGCGGCCGGGACGGGCTGACGACGGCCGTGCGCGCCTGGCGCCACGGTGGCGCGGCCGCGCTGACCGTGCTCGACGAGGAGTGGCAGGTGGCGGGGGAAACGCTCGCACGGGCGCGTGCCGCCCTCGAAGCGGCCTGGGAGAAGGACGACCGGCCGTCCCTGCGGGCGTCGGGCAACTGGTGGACGGTCCTGGGAGCGGGCATTCAGTTGCGCCTGGGGCGGGACGGCCACTGGTGGCCGTACGACGAGGAGGGCGGCCTCTGGATGCCCGCGGGAGGCGCGGTACGGGATCCGGCGACGGCACTGGCGACGGCCCGGCTCGCACGTGAGGAAGAGCCGTCGGAACAGGCCTGAGCGCCGCGAGCTAATCCCGAGGCACTGGCGAGCCCGCGATGCCGTGAGTCGCGCAGAAGTCCGGAATGCGCAAAGGCCTCTGACGCTCCATCGGATCTGATTGTCCGTCACGCCCCGAGCCCGCGACCGACGAGTGGACGACGCTCTCCGTTCACCCGTCGGTCGCACCGCGTTCCGCAAGGGACCCAAATGTGTCCGCTGTCAACGCACTTGTTCCCAGGAGGCCCGATGTCCCCGCACGCCACCGACCGGCGCCGCGTCAACCGTTCCGTCGCGACATGCCTGCCCCTTGTCCTCGCGGCCGCGCTCGTGGCCGCCGGCACCGCCGCCGCGGCACCGTCCGGGGACACCGCGCACGTCATCCGCACGGCGACGCTCGGGGACATCCCGCTCGGCGCGTTCAGCAACGCCCTGCTGCCCGGCAGCGTGGACGACGACCGGGGTGTGGACCTCGGCGGCATCGGCAGCGACATCTACCCGGCGGGCCGCAAGGGCGAGTACTGGACGGTCACCGACCGAGGCCCCAACGGCCAGATCAAGGTGGACGGCAAGAAGCGCCGTACGTTCCCGGTGCCGGGCTTCGACCCGGCGATCGTGAAGATCCGGGTGTCCGGAGACCGTGTCGAGGTGCTCGACGCGATCCCGGTCACCACCTCGTCCGGGAAGGCCGTCACCGGGCTGCCGAACCTGCGGGGCCGCGACGAGGCGCCGTACACCTATGACGCGAAGACGGCGCTGCCGTACAACCCGAACGGTCTGGACACCGAGGGCATCGTGCGGGCCGGGGACGGGAGCTTCTGGCTCGTCGACGAGTACGGTCCGTCGCTGATCCACGTCTCCGCGCGCGGGGAGGTGCTCACGCGTTACGTGCCCAAGGGACTGAACCTGACGGGAACCGACTACCCGGTGGTGGAGGCACTGCCGTCCGTGCTGCTGCACCGGAAGATCAACCGTGGGTTCGAGGGACTGGCCCAACTGCCGTGCGGAGACCTGGTGATGGCCCTGCAGAGCCCGCTCTCCCTGCCGGACGCGAACGCCGGGGACGCCTCGCGCACCACGCGTCTGCTGCGGTTCTCACCGAAGAAGAAGGCGGTCACCGCCGAGTACGCCTACCGGTTCGACCCGGTGAACGTGGTCGACCCGAGCGAGGACGACACGTCCGAACTCAAGATCTCGTCGGTGGTCGCCGTGGGCGGTGACCGGCTGCTGGTCGAAGAGCGCACGGACAAGGCGGCCCGGCTGCAGCTGGTGAAGCTGGGGCGCGAGGCGGACATCCTCGGCGGTCCCTGGGACGACGACACGACGTCCCCGTCACTGGAGCAGCTGGCGGACCCGGCGGCCGCGGGTGTCCCGGTGCTCGGCAAGCGGCTCGTCGTCGACCTGGGCACGGTGAGCGGTGTGCCGGGGAAGATCGAGGGCGTCGCGCGCGTGGACCACGACACGCTCGCCCTCATCAACGACAACGACTTCGGGATGACGGACGGCACCGGCGCCTTCGACGCACAGGGCCGCCTGGTCGACAGCGGCATCGAGACGACGGTGACGTACGTCCGGCTGCCCGAAGGCGTCCAGGACCGGCCCTGACCGTCAGGGAAGTTCACCCACGAGGGACGGCAGGATCGATTCGAGGTCGCTGGGCACCTCGGTGGGGAACTGCGACGGCAGCCCGCTCGGCAGCTTCGTCGGCAGCCTGCTGGGCAGTTGAGTGGGGAGGCTGAAGGAGGGCCGGGGAGAGCCGCTCGTGCTCGCGCCGCTCTGCGCGGGCGGCTTCTTGTCCGGTGAGCCGTCGCCCCCGGAGGCCATCAGCACGACCGCGGCGACGGCCGCGGCGACCACGAGCACGGCCAGCAGCGCGAACAGCGGGCCCCGGCGCCTCATCGGAGGTTCGGTCCCGCCGACGACGGTCGGTGGGCCATAGCTTCCGGGCGGGGGTCCGAAGCCACCGCCCGGAGACGGGGTGTCGTCCGGCGGGTGGGGCGGTACGGGCGGCATGGCCATACCGCCAAGACTCGCCTCGTACCGGGCATGACGCGACCCCCGCGCGGAAGTTGATACGGACTCATGCCATGGATCGCATGATTCCGGAGCATTCCGCGCGAGGGTCGCTCAGCGGCACACGCGCGTGGAGCGGACCACGCGGGTACGGAGCCGTGAGCCCGGACGCCGCACGCGCGCGTGCGTTCAGCCCCGCGCGCCCAGCAGATGATCCATGGCCAGCTGGTCGAGCTGCTCGAAGGCCATTCCGCGCGCGGCGGCCGCCTCCGCGTCGAAGTCCTCGAAGGCCGCGCGGTCGGCGAGCAGTGCCTGCAGGCCGTCCGCCGCGGTGGGCTGCGCCAACTGGTCGAGTCGCGAGGCGCGCAGCGCCTCCTGGACCTCCGGGTCGGCACGGAAGGCGGCCGAACGCTCCTTCAGGACGAGGTAGTTGCGCATGCAGCCGGCGGCCGACGCCCACACGCCGTCGAAGTCCTCGGTCCGCGGCGGCTTGAAGTCGAAGTGCCGGGGACCGTCGTAGCCGGCGCTCTCCAGGAGGTCGACCAGCCAGAAGGCGGACCGGAGGTCACCGGCGCCGAAGCGGAGGTCCTGGTCGTACTTGATGCCGGACTGGCCGTTGAGGTCGATGTGGAAGAGCTTGCCCGCCCACAGGGCCTGCGCGATGCCGTGCGGGAAGTTCAGCCCGGCCATCTGCTCGTGACCGACCTCGGGGTTGACGCCGTACAGTTCCGGCCGCTCCAGGCGCTCGATGAACGCGAGCGCGTGGCCGACGGTGGGCAGGAGGATGTCGCCGCGCGGCTCGTTCGGCTTGGGCTCGATGGCGAAGCGCAGGTCGTAGCCCTGCGAGGTGACGTACTCGCCGAGGAGGTCGAAGGCCTCCTTCATGCGGTCGAGGGCGACGCGCACGTCCTTGGCGGCGCCGGACTCGGCACCCTCGCGGCCGCCCCAGGCGACGTACGTCTTCGCGCCCAGCTCGACCGCCAGGTCGATGTTGCGGATCGTCTTGCGCAGCGCGTAACGGCGTACGTCGCGGTCGTTGGCGGTGAACGCGCCGTCCTTGAAGACCGGGTGGGTGAAGAGGTTGGTCGTGGCCATCGGCACGGTCAGGCCGGTCGCGTCCAGGGCCTGGCGGAAACGCTTGATGTGGGACTCGCGCTCGGTGTCCGAGGACCCGAAGGGGATCAGGTCGTCGTCGTGGAAGGTCACGCCGTAGGCACCGAGTTCCGCCAGGCGCTGCACCGTCTCGACCGGGTCGAGGGCGCGCCGGGTGGCGTCGCCGAACGGGTCCCTTCCCTGCCAGCCGACGGTCCACAGGCCGAAGGTGAACCTGTCCTCGGGGGTGGGCTGGTAGTTCATGCCGCGGCTCCTTGCTTGCTTCGACTATTTCGTCATGGCCGTTTACAAATTAGTATGCGGTCGCGTCCCTGGGAAGGGACAAGATGTCCTCGAAGGGGTGACGTACCGGTCGCCACTCCCTGGGAACATCAGAAAACACCAGGTCAGATCCCGCGAGCCGCGGAAAAGGGAGAGCCCGATGTCAGCAGCCGAGGGTCCGCTCGTCGTCGGCGTGGACACGTCCACCCAGTCCACGAAGGCGCTGGTCGTCGACGCGTCCACCGGGCAGGTCGTGGCGAGCGGCCAGGCACCGCACACCGTCTCCTCCGGCGCCGGCCGGGAGAGCGACCCGCGTCAGTGGTGGGACGCGCTGTGCGAGGCGCTGCGCCAGTGCGGTGACGCGGCCCACGAGGCGGCCGCGGTGTCGATCGGCGGCCAGCAGCACGGCCTGGTCACCCTGGACGACCGGGGCGAACCGGTTCGCCCCGCCCTGCTGTGGAACGACGTGCGCTCGGCACCCCAGGCCCGCCGTCTGGTCGAGGAACTGGGCGGCCCCAAGACCTGGGCGGAGCACACCGGCAGCGTCCCCGGCGCCTCCTTCACGGTCACGAAGTGGGCCTGGCTCGCCGAGAACGAGCCGGACGCGGTCCGCGCCACCAAGGCCGTGCGGCTCCCCCACGACTACCTCACCGAGCGCCTCACCGGTCAGGGCACGACCGACCGCGGCGACGCCTCCGGCACCGGCTGGTGGGCGTCCGCGAGCGAGTCGTACGACGAGGAGATCCTCCGGCACGTTGGGCTCGACCCCGCGCTGCTGCCCCGGGTCGTGCGGCCGGGCGAGGTGGCCGGGACGGTGCGCGACAGCCATGACCTGCCGTTCTCCAAGGGCACCCTAGTCGCGCCGGGCACCGGCGACAACGCGGCGGCCGCGCTGGGCCTCGGGCTGCGCCCGGGCACCCCGGTGCTGAGCCTCGGCACCTCGGGCACGGTGTACGCCGTCTCGAAGCACCGCCCCGTCGACCCGACGGGCACGGTCGCGGGCTTCGCCGACGCGCACGGGGACTGGCTGCCGCTGGCCTGCACCCTGAACTGCACCCTCGCCGTCGACCGCGTCGCGGCCCTGCTGGGCCTGGACCGCGAGGCCGTCGAGCCCGGCACCGCGGTCACCCTCCTGCCGTACCTGGACGGCGAGCGCACCCCGAACCTGCCGAACGCCTCCGGTCTGCTGCACGGGCTGCGCCACGACACGACGGCCGGGCAGCTCCTCCAGGCCGCTTACGACGGCGCCGTCCACTCGCTGCTCGGCGCCCTGGACCTGGTGCTCGACGAGGACGCGGACCGGAGCGCACCACTGCTGCTGATCGGTGGCGGGGCCCGCGGCACGGCCTGGCAGCAGACCGTACGCAGGCTTTCGGGGCGGCCGGTACAGGTACCCGAGGCCAAGGAGCTGGTCGCGCTCGGCGCCGCGGCCCAGGCGGCCGGTCTGCTGACCGGCGAGGACCCGGCAGCGGTCGCCCGCCGCTGGAACACGGCCGCCGGGCCGGTGCTGGACGCCGTGGAGCGGGACGAGGAGACACTGGCCCGGATCACCGGGGTACTCTCCGACGCGGCCCCGCTGCTGGAGCGGGGGACGGACGCCCACTGACCGGCACCGACCGACGGACACCGGCAGGGGACGCCTGTCGGGGACACGGAGCGAGGACTGACCGAGGCATGACCGCACCGCTGCACGAGGCCCGCCCGGCCGGTTCCGGACCCGCTCTGCCCGACACCCAGCAGGGCATGCGCCGCCGCAACCTCGCCCGGGTGATGCACACCGTCAGTGCCGAGGGGCCGCTCTCGCGTGCCACGGTCGCCTCGCGCATCGGTCTGACACGTGCGGCGGTGTCGACCCTCGTGGACGAGCTGATACGCACCGGGCTGCTGGAGGAGCTGGGCCCCGAGCGGCCCGGCCGGGTGGGCCGGCCGGGATCGGCGCTCGCCGTCAGCGGGCACGGTCCGGCCGGGATCGGGGCGGAGGTCGGGGTCGACCATCTCGCGGTGTGCGCGGTCGACCTGCGCGGCAAGGTCCGCGCGCGGGCCGTGCGGCACGGCGCGAACCGGGGACGCGCTCCCGGACCGGTGATCCAGGAGCTCACCGCGCTGGTCCGCCGGGTCGTGGCCGAGGCGGAGCAGGCGGGGCTGTGGCCCGCCGGGCTCGCCGTCGCCGTGCCCGGTCTGGTGGCCCGGGACGCCCGTACCGTCGTACGCGCCCCGAACCTCGACTGGAACGACACGGACCTCGGCGCCCTGCTGTCCACCGGCGTCCCGCTGACCGTGGACAACGAGGCCAACTTCGGCGCCCTCGCCGAGCTCTGGCTCGGCGAGGGCACGCCCGGCGACTTCCTGCACGTGTCGGCCGAGATCGGCATCGGTGCCGCGGTCGTCGTGAACGGGCAGCTGCTGCGCGGCACACGCGGCTTCGCCGGAGAACTGGGGCATGTGCCCGTCCGGCCCGACGGACCGCCGTGCCCGTGCGGCGGGCGCGGGTGCCTGGAGCAGTACGCCGGCGAGGAGGCGGTCCTGCGCGCGGCCGGCCTGGAACCCGGTGAGGACCTCGTCGGTCTGCTGGCCCAGCGCGCGGAGGAAGGCGACGAGGGCGTACGGCGAGCCCTGCGGGACGCCGGTACGGCGCTCGGGATCGCCCTGACCGGTGCGGTCAACCTGCTCGACCCCGAGTCCGTGGTGCTGGGCGGCGCGCTGGCCGGGCTCTCACCCTGGCTCCTGCCGTCGCTGGAGCACGAGTTGGCCGGCCGGACGGCGGGTCCCGCCTGTCCCGTGTCGGTGTCACGGCTGGGCCCCGAGGGACCGCTGCTGGGCGCCGCGCACTCGGTGGTCCGGGCCGTCCTCGACGATCCGGCGGCGGTGGCCGAGCACGTCTGACACGGGGACCGCGCCACGGGGTTCCTGCCCGGTGGGATGCGGGAAGGATCCGTCGTTCGACCCGGGAGGCGAGTGGAGGCACGAGTAGTTGGCCGGTGTGCGGCTCACCGCCCGGCTGTCCACGCTCACCGCGGTGCACGCGGCCGCTCTGTCCGGGACGCCCGTGTACTTCCGGGAAGGGACACCCTTGTGACACCGGGCGCGTACCCCTCCGCGCGCCCCTCTGTCCGCACCTCGGCATCCCCGACGTCCCCGTCCGCGCGCCTCGACGTGCCTTTCTACGCGGCCTACTGCGCGCCCTTCTTCCACGGGCCGACGGCCATCTTCCCCGTCGTCCCCAGGTCCAGCTCCGGTGTCACCATCACCGGCGCGGCACCCGGCTTGGCCCACACCCTGACGTAGGGGGCGTTCACCGGCGTGCCGGAGAGGACGGTGTTGCGCCATACGAGACCGGCGTACGCGCGCTCACCGGGCTTCAGATCCAGCGGCCGGGGCGGACCGTCGGCTCCGGTGCCGCCGGCGATGGAGGAGCCGTCGTGGAGCACCCGCACACCGTTCACCGGCTGGTGGTCCTCGCCGAGCGGGCTCGCCCGGGGGTAGCCATCGACTCGATAGGTGTCCGCCCCGCAGTTCTCCAGATGGAGTGTCACCACGCGGAGCCCCATCGCGGCGTCGCCCTCGTCGGCGTACAGACGCACCCCCGAGGACGGGCAGTGACCCCCTTCGACCGGCACCTCGTCGACGGGGACGCTCCTCACCTTCATGATCTCCGCGCGCGACCATTCCGGTGCGTCCTGCGGATCCGTACGCGGATCGACGGTGCCTGTCACGGTCCGGCCGGGCCCGACCGACGGCACCGTCCGGGAGCTGAGCTGTGGCGCGGCTCCCGCGTCGGAAAGGAGTTTGAAGGTGATGGTGTACGTGAAGGGCTCTGTCCCGTGGTTGGTCACCTGGAAGGTGGCGCACTCGTGGGATCCGCCGCCCGGGTCGGTGATGCTGACGCCACCCGTCTCCGCGGCGGAGGGCGTACGGGAGGCGGCAGGCCGTGATGAGAACCCGGCGCCGCACGCGGAACTGCCGGACCGGCGGGCCGAGCCGAGACCCTGACCGCAGGCCGTCAGGAGCAGAAGGCCGGTGAGGGCGGCGGACAGGCGGACGGCGGTGGCTCGCATCATCCGCCGAGTCGATCAGCATGCGACCGGGCACGGCTGTGGCGGAGGCCACTCCTCCGGTCACAAGGGCGTCACAGGGCCGACGCCCTCGGCCTGATCCCGGGGCCACCGCACCCGTTCGGGTGGCCGAGTTGTCCACAGTGGCGGCGTCGTCCACCGAACCAGGAGGCTCCCCTCCGCCCAACCCGACGGCGTCGTACGGTGATTCATGCGAGGCGCAGCCGCCGGGAGGTCGCGGTGGCGGACGCCGCCGACTCGCAACCCAGACGGTGTGATCGCCGTTGGCCACCGTGTGCGACACCAACTACACGTGCCTGGCCAGGCTCCGCAAGGACGGGCCGTGGGAGCGCGAGACTTACCGCGGGCTGCACGCCCGGCCGCGTGAGACGGCACAGACCCCCCGGGGCTGACCGTGACGCTCTGCTCCCGGGCACCATCGACCTCGGTGCCCGCCGCACACCCCCTCACTCGTGAAAGGCAACCGACCATGGACCGGGCAAGACCGCTCTGCAGCAGGCGACGGTTCCTCAAGGGCGCGGCCCTCGCCGCCGTCCCGTACGCGCTGCTCCCCGACGCGCGGGCCGGTGCGCAGTCCCAGGCCGTCGACTACCCGCTCGCCGAGTGGCAGCCGGCCAGCACCTCCAACTACACGGAGTCCGACCGCCCCGACAGTTATCGCGTCGACCGCGTGGTCATCCACGTCACGCAGGAGAAGTACGACGAGACGCTGCCCATCTTCCAGAACCCGAAGAAGCAGGTGTCCGCGCACTACGTCGTGCGCTCCGCCGACGGGCACGTGGCGCAGTGCGTACGCGAGGCAGACGTCGCCTGGCACGCGGGGAACTGGGACTACAACACCCGCAGCGTCGGCATCGAACACGAGGGCTGGGTGGATCAGCCCGCCTACTTCACCGACGCCCTGTACGAGGAGTCGGCGAAGCTGACCGCGGCGATCTGCGCCAAGTACGGCATCCCCAGGGACCGGGACCACATCATCGGGCACTACCAGGTGCCCGGATCGGATCACACCGATCCGGGACCGAACTGGGACTGGCCCCGCTACATCAGACTGGTCAATCTCTCCTAGGCCGAGGTCGAAACGGTTGTCCTCGCGAACACCCCGAGTGACGATGTCCTCAGCCGCATCGCCGTCCGGGGAGGCCGAGGTGTCCGATCCGTGGGTGGCCCTGGAGCCCGGGGCCGACCCTGCCGAACATATCCGTGTGCTGCGCCGCGCGCACGAGACGTTCACCACGGCCGGCACGGTGCCACGGCCGGTGCGGTCGGTGGTGGCGGACTCGTGGCGGCGCTCCGCTCGGGCGGGCGTGGGGCCGGACGGGACCGCGAGCGTGGAGCTCATGGACGGGGAGCTCGGAACCTACCGCGCGGAGCATCCGCTGGCCCGGGTGATGCCGCTGTTCCGCGAGCTGCTGGGCACGTTCGCGGCCGACGGCGAGCATCTGCTCGCGGTGTGCGACGCGCACGGCAGGCTGCTGTGGGTCGAGGGCCACCCGAGTACCCGGCGCAGGGCCGACCGGATGAACTTCGTTCCGGGCGCGCGCTGGGCGGAGACCGCGGTCGGGACGAACGCGCCGGGCACGGCGGTCGCCGTCGGCCGACCGGTGCAGGTCTTCGCGGCGGAGCACTTCATCCGCCGGGTGCAACCGTGGACCTGTGCGGCCGCACCGGTGCACGATCCACACACCGGTCGGGTACTCGGCGCCGTGGACATCACCGGCGGCGACGAGCTGGCCCATCCGCACAGCCTCGGGTTCGTGCAGGCGGTGGCGCGTGCCGCCGAGGCGCACCTTGCGCTGCTCGCCCCGCCGAGGCCCGCGGGCGAGACGCCGGGTCTGACGGCGCTGGGCCGTGACGAGGCCCAGCTCGTGCTGAACGGCCGCCGGATCAGGCTCAGCCCTCGGCACAGCGAGCTCCTGGTGCTGCTGGCCCGCCACCCGGAGGGGCTGACCGGCGACGAGTTTCTGTGCGCCCTGTACGAGGACGAGTCGGTGCCGCCGGTGACACTGCGCGCCGAGCTGGCCCGGCTGCGCAGACTGCTCGGTCCCGGGCTGCTCGCGTCGAGGCCGTATCGGCTGACCGCTCCGATCGACTCCGACCTCGCCGTGGTGGAACGGCGTCTGGAGGCGGGAGCGGTCACCGCGGCCGCGGCGGCCTACTCCGGTCCGCTGCTGCCCGCCTCACAGGCCCCGGCGGTGGTGCGGCTCAGGCGGCGGCTCGCCGACGGTCTGCGCACGGCGCTGATCGCCCGCCGCGATCCGGATCTGCTGGCGGACTGGGCGCATGCACCCTGGGGCGAGGACGACCTCCAGGTATGGCGGGCGCTCGCCGCGGTGCGGCCGACAGCGGCGGTACTCGCGCGCCTGGCGGCCCTGGAGTCCGAGCTGGCCATGCCCGGCCACCCGACACGGCACTGATACCGAGCCACCGCGCAACGTGGTTGCAACGTCCGCCTTCCTACCCTCCCGGCGAGAGCTGCCCAACGGCGGGCAGCGCTTCTGAAGGAGGCAGACCAGCATGACCCGTTACGCGGCGCCCGGTACCGAGGGCGCGATCGTCTCCTATCAGGCGCGCTACGACCACTTCATCGGCGGCGAGTACGTACCGCCGGCCCGCGGACAGTACTTCGAGAACCCGTCCCCGGTGAACGGGCAGCCGTTCACCGAGATCGCGCGCGGCACCGCCGAGGACGTGGAGCGGGCGCTCGACGCGGCGCACGCGGCCGCTCCCGCCTGGGGCCGTACATCGATGACGGAGCGGTCCGACATCCTCCTCAAGATCGCCGACCGCATGGAGGCGTATCTCGAACCCCTGGCGG
Organism: Streptomyces sp. NPDC086549; assembly: GCF_044746205.1. Lineage (NCBI taxonomy): Bacteria > Bacillati > Actinomycetota > Actinomycetes > Kitasatosporales > Streptomycetaceae > Streptomyces > Streptomyces sp. NPDC086549. The sequence continues at coordinate 54,513 of NZ_JBIVBS010000012.1, forward strand.
TGGCCGAGAGCTGGGAGAACGGCAAGCCGGTGCGCGAGACACTGGCGGCCGACATCCCGCTCGCCATCGACCACTTCCGGTACTTCGCGGGCGCGATCCGGGCGCAGGAGGGCTCGCTCAGCCAGGTCGACGACGACACGGTGGCGTACCACTTCCACGAGCCGCTCGGTGTCGTGGCGCAGATCATCCCGTGGAACTTCCCGATCCTGATGGCGACCTGGAAGCTGGCGCCTGCCCTCGCCGCGGGCAACGCGGTGGTCATCAAGCCGGCCGAGCAGACCCCGGCCTCCATCCACTACTGGATGAGTCTGATCGCGGACCTGCTGCCGCCGGGCGTGGTGAACATCGTCAACGGCTTCGGCGTGGAGGCGGGCAAGCCGCTCGCGTCCAGCCCGCGGGTGGCGAAGATCGCCTTCACCGGCGAGACCACGACGGGGCGGCTGATCATGCAGTACGCCTCCGAGAACATCAAGCCGGTCACACTGGAGCTCGGCGGCAAGTCGCCCAACATCTTCTTCGACGACGTCTGGGCACAGGACGACGACTTCCGGGACAAGGCCCTCGAAGGCTTCACGATGTTCGCGCTAAACCAGGGCGAGGTCTGCACCTGCCCGTCCCGGGCACTGGTCCAGCGCGGCCACTACGCCGAGTTCCTCGAAGCGGCGGTCGCCCGCACCCGGCTGATCAAGACGGGACATCCCCTCGACACCGACACGATGGTCGGCGCCCAGGCATCCAACGACCAGTTGGAGAAGATCCTCTCGTACCTGGACATCGGCCGCCAGGAGGGCGCCAAGGTCCTCACGGGCGGAGAACGCATCGAGCACGACGGCGAGTTGAAGGGCGGGTACTACGTCCAGCCGACCATCTTCGAGGGCGACAACCGCATGCGGATCTTCCAGGAGGAGATCTTCGGCCCGGTCGTCTCGGTGGCCTCCTTCGACGACTTCGACGACGCCATCAAGATCGCCAACGACACGCTGTACGGCCTCGGGGCCGGCGTGTGGACCCGCGACATCAACGCCGCGTACCGCGCCGGCCGGGCCATCCAGGCGGGCCGCGTCTGGACGAACTGCTACCACGCGTATCCCGCGCACGCGGCGTTCGGCGGGTACAAGCAGTCCGGGATCGGCCGCGAGACGCACAAGATGATGCTGGAGCACTACCAGCAGACCAAGAACCTCCTGGTGTCGTACTCGCCGAAGAAGCTGGGCTTCTTCTAGGCGCATGCGAAAAGGCGCCTGAACTGGGTTTTCACCCGTCAGGCGCCCTTCGCTCAACCTACTCTCGACCGAGCCCGGCTTGCGCGCTAACTCACAATTCCTCCCACGACTGCACCCCTCCTGACCAGTGCTTCCGGACCAGTCACGGACCAAACCCCCGGTTCAGCCCTCGGGTACGTCACCTTGACTGACGCGCTGCCACTCGTTCATGGACTGCTCGATGAGACGGTTCGCCTGCTCTCGAAGGCCGTCAAGGAACTTGGCGTAGTGGCGAAAGAGAACCTCGATGCTCTGGCCGGCGCGGCGGGCGCACTCGGCCGGGTCCACTCCGGAGTAGAGCCAGAACGAGATCCCGGCGTGCCGGAGATCGTAAGGCCGCTTGGCCAGACGAGAAGTGCGCTCAGTGCGAGTCAGGGCGTATTCCCGGGCCCGCGCCCACGTGATGCCGTAGGCGGCAACGTCCACGTAGTTGCCAGCCTGGTTCCGAAAAAGTCGACCGTCAGGTGCCACGTCGAACCGATTCACATGGGCACGCAGCATGCGTACGAACTGCGGCGGGATGGGAACAGGCCGCGTCGCGCTTGCCGCGCGACGCTTGAGCGATTGCACCTCGTGCACCTCACCGTCGTCGGTCCACTCCTTGCCAGACGTGACAACCCCGCCCGAGAGGTTCAGCATCCCCCATCCCGTCTTCGGCAAGTGGCATTGATCGATCCGAAGGTGGATGACCTCAGCTGGCCGCATAGCCGCGAAGTACATGCAACCGAAGAATGCTTCAAGATGAGGACCCCGCCCCCGCTGGCGAGCAACGGCCTCGAGCAGCCGAAGCACCTGGGCTGGATTGGGAACGGCGGCCGGATCCACCTCCTCATTGACTGCTGGCGCTTGCCACCGGAGCCCCTTGAGGGGGTTCTCTGCGAAGTACCCCTTCTCCACCGCAGTGTTGAGAGCTTCGTTGAACGCAGCCCTCTTGCGTCGGGCTGTTTTAGCAGCAGCCGCCTTGCCGTCCAGCTTGCGGCACATCGCATCGAGGGCCCGCCTCAGAACGTCGTCTTCCGCGAGGGCTCTGACCGGCAGCGAGTTCCGCTTCATCCAGTCCAGCGCGTGGAGCCACTCCTCGGTGGGCTCGCACTGCCAGGCTTTCTTGTTGAATGCCCACGAGTACAAGGCACGCCGCAGTACCCGCGGATCGGAATACGCTGCACCGGGGCGTACCAGGGCGGGCGTGACCGTAGCGAAGGCATCAGCCAGGGTGCGGCGCGTGTTCCCTGGCGTGCGGTCCCATCTTTGCTCGACGTATTCGTGCGCCAGGTCGTACCACGTAGTGCGCTGCTTGATGACCCGCAACTCGGATGCTGGCAGACCTGTGTGCTCATCAAACGGCTCACCCTCGCGCGCAGCTGTCATCAGCTTCGCACGTCGGCTATCAGCAAGCGCGAACGTGATGAAAGACTCAGACTTCTCTCGCCCGTTAACCGTCCACCGAATCTGGAAAGGCTTGCGCCGGTCGAGACGCTCGCGTATCTCCCAGAAGCGGACGTTATAACTCATGGCCATCCAGGCGTATCCCTTTCACACGCCTCCCACCACGCATCCAGATCGGCGCGGCGGCAGCGCAGGTGGACGGACCATTGATGTTTCCTCGGGTATTCCAGATATGTCGGCCGCCCAGGCGGCAGCGCGCGACTTGCACCCACTGCGCCACAGCTGATGGGTACACGCTGTCAGTTACGGGGACTGCTGGGCGCCGACATGAAGGGCCATGGTGTCCGAACGGCTCCACCGCCAAGCACAGCCGTTGAGAACACCTCAATGGTCGTCACGATCGCCGGTTTGGCTAACCGGCGATCGTGGTCTATGTTGCGCCCCGCAGGGGAACTCACGGACGATTGCAACGGACGAAACACAGGGGGCCAGTCGGCGCGATCGGAGAACGAGGCCGCGCCGTCCGTCACGAACACCCCGAGTCCGTTGTCAATTAGCCGGTCCAGATCGCGTGCAACGTGAGGACGCCACAACAATCGGCAGGCCCCTATCGGGACACACCCCGCCGACCCGGCACCGACAACGCACCATCCCCGGCCAACAGCCGACACCGTGTGATCGAGACACTTCGGTCAGAGAAATCATGAGTCAGACCCCGGCCCCGGGACAGCACCCACCCATCCTCCCGCCCCCCATCTCAATACCGCCCAGGAATCGCAGGACATGCTCAGTCCCCTTCACGCAACACCCCGAACCTGATCCCTGCCGGGCACAACAGCACACGAAGGCGAGCGGCGCGATCAGGGATCGCCAGCGGCAAGAGCGGCGACCTGGGCGCCGACATCGTCGGCTACCTCACCGATGGCCATCAGCAGCGCCGACATTGACCGGCTCGCACTAACGAGTTGGTGCGCACCCCGCCAGATGTCCGAGATCCGGTTGGACAACTTCTGCACAGCAGGCGCGTGTCGGTGAGGGGTCGTCATGAGCTTTGCCCGCCGTGCTGCTGCGCCCTCGCTGAACTCGTGCGTCAAGGTGTGGCTGTGTGCCACGGCGCGTCTGGGCGGGTCGTGCGGGCGTCGGCGGTGAGCCGGAGGGCGTACGTCGGACGGTCGCCGGGGACGGGGCCGAGGTAGTCGTGGCCGGTCATGTGGCACCAGGCGGGCAGATCGAGCGGGGCCGCGGGATCGGTGGCCACGACATGCACCACGGTGCCCGGTTCTGCGCCGTCGATCTCCTTGCGGAGGCGCAACAGGAGGGTGACGCAGAGCAGGCCGGTACCGTCGACGGTGAGATCCGGTGGTGCAGCAGAGCGGTCGTTCACCGGCTGCTCGCGGTCGCGGCGATAGCGGGCAGGACGGCCAGGGCCAGGACGCCCCCGGTGAGGGCGAGGACCGGGTAGCCCGCGGCGGCGACGACGATGCCGGAGGAGATGCCGCCGGTGGCGCCGGCGAGGGCGATCGAGACGTCGACCAGCCCTTGTGTCTTGGCTCGGGTGGCGAGCGGCACGGTGTCGGTGATGATCGCGGTGCCGGAGACCAGGCCGAGGTTCCAGCCAAGGCCGAGCAGTGCCAGGGCCAGTGCGAGAAGTGCGACGGAGTCGCCGGGGGCGGTGGCGGCGAGGACGCCCGCGGCCAGCAGGGTGAGGCCGGAGGCGGCGGCGATCTTCGTGGGGCCGTGGCGGTCGACGAGCCGGCCCGTCAGCGGCGAGGGCATATACATGGCGGCGATGTGGATCGCGATGACGAGGCCGGAGGCGGCGGTCCCGTGGCCGTGGTCGTGGAGGTGGACCGGGGTCATCGTCATGATCGCGACCATGACCAGCTGGGTGAGGACCATGACCAGCGCGCCCAGGACCACGCCTCCGCGGCTCTCGTCAGCGGGCGAAGCCGGTTCTGTGGTGGAGGTGGTGCGCTGTTCGGCTTCCGCGAGGGTGCGGGCCGTGAGCAGGGGGTCGGGGCGCAGCCAGATGCCGAGGACGAGGGCGGCGAGGGCGTAGGCGGTGCCGGAGAGGAGGAAGGGGCCGGCCAGGGCGGGGATGCCGAGACGCTCGGCGAAGTCGCCCGTCGGGGCGGCGAGGTTGGGGCCCGCGACGCCGCCGAGCGTGGTGGCGACCAGGACGGTGGAGACGGCGCGGGCGCGGTGGCCGGGGGCGGCGAGGTCGGCTCCGGCGTACCGGGCCTGGAGGTTGGTGGCGGTGCCGGCGCCGTAGACGAACAGGGCGATGAAGAGGAGTGCCGGGTTGTCCAGGACGGCGGCTGTGATGACGCCGACGCTGCCGATGGCTCCGGTGAGGTAGCCGAGGGCCAGGCCGGGGCGGCGGCCGCGGGCCTGGGAGATGCGGCCGACGGCGACGGCGGTGAGCGCGGATCCGGCGGTGAAGAGTCCGCTGGGCAGGCCGGCGAGGCTGGTGGTGCCGAGCATGTCCTGGGCGAGCAGGGCGCCTACGGTGACACCGGCGGCGAGCCCGGCCCCGCTGAGGATCTGGGAGGCGACCAGGACCCGCAGGATACGGCGCTGTGCTTGGGCGGCGTCGGGTATGGAGGTGGGTGCGGCAGGTCGGGTGCTGGTCATGTCTCTTTCCGAAGCGGCGAGTTGACTGCGGGTGGCGTCGGGAGGCGGTGGCGGCGGAGGTGTCCGCTGCTGGTCGTGCCCGGCCGGGGGCGACCGGGGTGTGAGCGCGCCGCTGCGGGAGTGGTGGTCTCGGCGGTGACGGGAAGCCGGTCAGCGCGATGCGTCGGCGCGGGTCGTGCACCGGTCCGCTCCGGCGCGGAGACAGCGGGCCGGTGCACGAGAGAGCTTCAGTCGCCGTCGAGGGCCCGGGCTAGGTCCGCGATCAGGTCGTCGGCGTCTTCGAGGCCGACGGACAGCCGGATCATGCTGTCGGCGATGCCACGCCGGGCGCGTTCGGCCGGGTCGAGGCCGTGGTGGGTGGTGGTGATCGGCTGGGTGACCAGGGACTCCACACCTCCGAGGCTGGGTGCGATCGCGAAGAGGGTCAGGCGGTCCACCACCGCCGCGGTTCCCACTGCGTCCGTGTTGAGTACGGCGCTGAGCATGCCGCCGCCCGCGTGCATCTGGGCGTCCACGATGCGCTTCTGCTCGCCGGTCGCCAGACCCGGGTAGTGCACGCGGCTCACCCGCGGGTGTGTGGCGAGGAAGGCGGCCACCGCCGCTGCCGTCGTGTTCTGCGCGCGGACCCGGACGGGCAGGGAGCGGATCGAGCGGGCGAGCAGGAACGCGGTCTCGGGGGCGATGGTCTGGCCGAGGTTCTTGCGCCACATCGCGACGGGCGCCAGGAGTCCGGCGGGGCCGATCAGGGCGCCCGCGGTCAGGTCGGAGTGGCCGCCGAGGTACTTGGTCGCGGAGTGGACGACCAGGTCGGCGCCGTGCTGGAGGGGGTTCTGGTTGACGGGGGTGGCGAAGGTGTTGTCGACCGCTGTCAAAGCCCCCACTGTACGGGCCTGTTCGGCGAGTGCGGCGATGTCGAAGACGGTCAGGGTGGGGTTGGCCGGGGTCTCGAAGAACACGATCCGGGTGCGGCCGGTGAGGATCTCGGGCAGCCGGCCGACCTCGTCGGCGCGCGGGAAGGTGGTGGTGATGCCGACCTGGGGCAGGTTGGCGCCGAGCAGTTCGAAGGTGCCGCCGTAGACCTCGCCGATGCACACGATGTGGTCGCCGGTACGGCAGTGGGCGAGGAAGGTGGCGGCCTCGGCGGCCATGCCGGAGGAGAACGCGAGCGCCTGCTCACCGCCTTCGAGGTCGGCGAGTTTGGTCTCCGTGGAGCGGATGGTGGGGTTGAGGCCGTAGCGGGTGCAGGGGTTGCCCGGCTTGCGGCCCTCGACGACGTCCAGGAGGTCGGCGGTGGAGTCGAAGGCGAAGGTGGAGTGGTTGTAGAGCGGGGTGTGGACGGCCCCTTCGGAGTCGCGGTGTTCTCCGGCGTGCACGCTGCGGGTGGACAGTCCCTGCGCGGTGGAGTCCGTCATGCCTCTCCTGCTCTTCGTCGGATCGATGACGGGCCGGTGAGCCCGGTCAGTGCGCGGCAGCCGCCCTGGTGAGTGCGGCTGCCGCCGTCTCGATGTCGGCCGGTGTGGTCCAGCGGCCCAGCGACAGTCGCAGCGCCCCGAGCGCGCGGGCCGGATCGAGCCCCATGGCGGTCAGGACCGGGGACGGGGTGTGGGATCCGCTGTGGCAGGCCGAGCCGGTCGAGGCGGCGATCTCGGGGGCGGCGGCGAGGAGTTCATGGCCGAGAGTGCCGTCGACGCTGACGTTCAGCGTGTTCGGCAGGCGGTCCTCCTCCGGCCCGTTGAGCTGGACCCGGCCGGGCAGCGCGGCGGCGAGCCTCCGGTGGAGGTCGTCGCGCAGGGCGGCGATCTCCAGGGCGGCACCGTCGGCGAGTTCGCCCGCGGCGATCCGGGCGGCCGTACCGAGGGCGACGGCCAGCGCGACGTTCTCCGTCCCGGCCCGCAGCCCGCGCTCCTGGCCACCGCCGTAGACCACCGGCTCCAGCCGCACCCCGTCACGCACGTACAGCGCGGCGGCGCCCTTCGGGGCGTACATCTTGTGCCCGACCACGGTGAGCAGGTCCACGCCGAGCGCCGTGACGTCGAGGGGGATCTTCCCTGCCGCCTGGGCGGCGTCGCAGTGGAACAGCGCCCTGTACTCGTGGGCGAGGGCGGCGAGTTCCGGGATCGGCTGGAGGGCGCCGGTCTCGTTGTTGGCGGCCATCACCGACACCAGCGCCGTCTCCTCGTCCAGCGCCTCAGCGAGGGCGGAGGGCTCGACCAGCCCGTCGCCGTCGACCGGTAGCCCCGTCACCCGCACGCGGTGCAGGCGTTCCAGCGCCCGGCAGGTCTCCAGGACGGCCGGATGTTCGGTGACCTGGGTGAACACGTGCCGGCGGCCGGACGCGAGCACCGCACCGCGCACGGCGAGCAGGTCGGCCTCCGAGCCCGAGGAGGTGAACACGATCTCGTCGGCACGGGCGCCGATCAGGGCGGCGACCTGGGCGTGGGCGCCGGTCAGGGCCTGCCGGGGTTCCGTGCCGTAGGAGTGGCCACTGGAGGGGTTGCCGAAGAAGGCCGTCAGGTGCGGCAGCATCGCCTCGGCCACCCGGGGATCGACCGGGGTCGTGGCGTTGTAGTCGAGGTACACCGGCCCGCCCGCCAGCCCCGGATGTCCGCCCGTCACGCCAAGTCCCCGGCTTCGACGGGGAGTTCGGCCAGGCGCCACTCCAGCATGCCGTCGTTCAGGCGGATCGCCCGGCGGCCGCGGCCGGTCAGCAGGCGTACGGCGTCGTAGGCGAGGACGCAGTATTCGCCCCGGCAGTACACGACGATCTCCGTCTCCTCGGGCAGCTCACCGATCCGCTCGGCCAGTTCCCCGACCGGGATGGACAGGGCGCCCGGGATGTGCCCGGCGCGGTACTCCTCCGCCGGCCGTACGTCGAGCAGCAGTGCTTCTCCGGCCTCGACCCGGGCCCGCAGTTCCTCGTGGGTGACCTCCGCCGCGCCGTCCTCGCCGAGGTAGGCGTCCCGGGCCGCGGGGACGGCGGCCTGGTGGGTCTCGGCGACCTTGCGCAGCAGCGCGAACAGCTGGGCGACGTCCTCGCCGGCCAGCCGGTAGTGGATGCGCACGCCTTCGCGCCGGGTGGCGACGAACCCGGCCTGCTTGAGGGTCTGAAGGTGTGCCGAGGCGGTGGTCAGGTTCAGGCCCGCCGCCTTCGCCAGCGCATCGACCGTCCGCTCGCCCTGCGCCAGGAGATCGAGCAGTTCCAGTCGCTTTCCGCTGGCCAGCGCCTTGCCGCTGGCCGCGAAGGCGTCGTAGAGGGCGGCCTTGGTGCCGCTGGTGGTGGCGTCCCGCATTGCTTCCTCCAAAAATCTATGGATTATTGTAACTGAGGTGGGCGGTAGTGCCACCCGCTCGGTTCACCCCTTTGGAAGGACGCGTGATGGGCCTCTCCGACGACCACCTGATACCGCTGGTCGACCAGGGGCTGGGCAACAGTGCCTACCTGGTCGATCTCGGCGACGGACGGGCCCTCGCCGTGGACGCGAGCCGCGACCTGCGGGCCCTGCGGGCAGCGGCCGGGCGGCGCGGCCTGACCGTGGCGTACGCGGCGGACACCCACCTGCACGCGGACTTCCTCTCCGGCGCCGTCCAGCTCGCCCACGACGACGGCGCGAGCGTCCTGGCCTCCGCCGCCGGACACCGTGCCTTCCCGCACACGCCGCTGGCGGACGGGGACGAGACCGACCTTGGCGGCCTGACCCTGCGGGCCCTGGCCACCCCCGGCCACACCGACGAGCACCTCTCCTTCCTGCTGCTCGACGGCGACCGCGAACTCGGCGTCTTCACCGGCGGCTCGATGATCGTGAACTCCGCCGCACGCACCGACCTCCAGGGAGCCGACCGCAGGGAGGAGTTGGCCCGCGCCCAGTACCGCTCGCTGCGGCGGCTGGCCACCCTGCCGGACGGCACCGCCGTCTGGCCCACCCACGGCGCCGGCTCCTTCTGCTCGGCCCCGCCCGGCACCGAGCGCACGACGACCATCGGCGCGCAGAAGAAGACCAACCCGCTGCTCGCCGCCCCGGACGAGGACACCTTCGTACGGCAACTTGTCGCGAGCCTGGGCAGCTACCCCGCCTACTTCGACCGGCTCGCCGAGGCCAACCGGCGCGGCCCCGGGATCCTGGCCGGGCAACCTCGCCTGTCCGACCTCGACGTCGGACAGGTCAAGGCCCTGCTCGCCGACGGCGGTCAGGTGGTCGACGTCCGCCCGGCCGGCGAATACGCGGCCGGTCACATACCGGGCTCCCTCTCCATCCCGCTGCGCGACCAGTTCGCCACCTGGCTGGGCTGGCTCCTGCCCGACACCGCCCCGCTCGCCTTCGTCACCGCCGACGACCAGGATCTGAGCGAGCTGGTCTGGCAGTCGTACAAGATCGGCTACGAGCGGCTCGCGGGCCGCCTGGCCGGGGGCATGGCCGCCTGGCTCGCCGACGGCAACCCCCGGGCCACCACCGCGTTCCTCACCGCCGACCGCGCCGGGAACCGCCCCTATCTCGATGTGCGTCAGCGGGCCGAGTTCGCCGCCGGGCACGTACCCGGCGCGCTCGGTATCGAGCTGGGCACTCTGGCCGCGCAGGCCGTCGACGCCCCGGCGCGGCCGGTCGTGGCCTGCGGCCACGGTGAGCGGGCCATGACCGCCGCCAGCCTCCTCGAACGCGCCGGCCACACCAACGTCGCCGTCCTCGACGGCGGACCCGCCGACTACGCGGCGGCACACGGCCACCACCTCGTCCAGGGCACCGAGGACGCGACCCCGTGAACGCCACCACCCCGGCCACCGCACCGACGGACGCCCACGGACGGCCCGTACGGCTCGGCCTGCGGGAGAACTGGCTCCAGTTCACCCTGCTGGTGATCGTCAACATCTGCGTGGGCGGCCTGGTCGGCCTGGAACGCACCACCGTCCCGCTCATCGGTGCCCACGTCTTCGGCCTCACCAGCGACCTGGCCGTCTTCTCCTTCATCATCGCCTTCGGCGTCACCAAGGCCCTGACCAACCTCGCCGCCGGCGCGCTGACCGCCCGCTTCCGCCGGAAGCAACTCCTCGTCACCGGCTGGCTCTTCGGCATCCCCGTGCCCTTCGCCCTCGCCTGGGCACCGTCCTGGGGCTGGATCGTCGCCGCGAACGTGCTGCTCGGCCTCAACCAGGGCCTGACCTGGTCGATGACCGTCAACATGAAGATCGACCTGGTCGGGCCGGCCCGCAGGGGCCTGGCCACCGGCCTCAACGAGGCCGCCGGTTACACGGCGGTCGGCGCCACCGCGCTCCTCACCGGCTACCTCGCCACCACCCACGGACTGCGCCCCGTCCCCGAACTCATCGGGGTCGTCTTCGTCGCCGCGGGCCTCGCCCTGGCCCTCGTCGTCCGCGACACCGCCGCCCATGTCGCCCTCGAACTCGCCCACCACACCAAGCCCCTACCGACCGGCGAGGACACCGGGCTCAAGGCCACGTTCACTCGCACCTCCTGGCGCAACCGTTCGCTGCGTGGCGCCAGCCAGGCCGGCCTGGTAAACAACCTCAACGACGGCCTGACCTGGGGTGTCTTCCCACTCCTGTTCACCGATCACGGCCTCGAGCTGGCGGCCGTCGGCCTGATCAAGGGCCTCTACCCGATCCTGTGGGGCCTCGGCCAGATCGCCACCGGCCACCTCGCCGACCGCCTCGGACGCAAACCCTTGATCGTCTACGGCATGCTCGTGCAGGCGGTCGGTTTCGTCCTGGCCCTCGTCCTTCTCAGCCGCCCCCTGCTCGCCGGGGTCCTCTCCGCGGTCTTCCTCGGCCTGGGCACGGCCATGGTCTACCCGGCCCTGATCGCTTCCATCTCCGACCACGCCCACCCCACCTGGCGGGCCAACGCCCTGGGCACGTACCGCTTCTGGCGCGACATCGGCTACGCGGCCGGCGCCTTGGTGGCCGGCGTCCTCGCCGACGCTCTCGGTCTCAACGCGACCGTCATCGCCGCCGCCGTCCTCACTGCCGCCTCAGGACTGCTCGCCGCCCGCTGGATCACCGAACACCGGACAGGAACTGGGTGACTCGCCACAGGCGGCGCGGCAGGTCGCCCTCCTCGAAGGCGTGCACGTCGTCGAGGAGCCAGCCGTCGGCCAGAGAGTCGACCAGGCCGCGGTCGAAGAAGTGCACCGCAAAGCCACCGTGTTCGAAGATGTCGTCACCGTGGGCGGTGCCGGCTCCGATGGGGGTCCCCCCGGTTCGAGCGAAGCCGAGAACTGGGGGAGGCCGTCACCGGTGTGCCGGACGGTGTAGACGAACGCTCCACCGGGACGCAGCACGCGCCGGACTTCGCCCACCAGGAGGTGGATCTCCTCGGTGGACAGGGCCATGCACAGCAGCATGTGCGCGAACACCGCGTCCACCGAGGCGTCCGGCAGCGGCAGCGGCTCGCGCACATCGTGCACCACAGTGGTTACCCGCTCGCCGACACCCTGGTCGAGGGCCGCGGCCTGAAGCTGCTCCAGACCCGTCCTGCTGAAGTCGGCCGCCTGCACCGTGAAATCCTGCCGGGCGAAGAAGAGCGCGTCGCGGCCACGCCCCGCACCCAGCTCCAGAACGTCACGCGCACCGACGGCACCGAACACCTCCGCGGCGTAGAGAGCGGGCCTGGACGGCTGCTCGCCGTACATGCCCGGGTGGGCGGTGTACGTGCTCTGCCAATGCGCCCGCTGCGCCTCCGCCAGCCCCAGTCCCTCGCCGATCACGCCTGTTCGCTCCTCTGCCCAGCATGTGCCGCACTCTCCGGACAGCCTAGAGGCAGCTGACCAGGCCGTTCGGTGTCCCTTGCACCCGACGGACCCGCCCGGGCCGGCGCCTCGCCGGCGGCCCCGCAATTCGACACACGGGGCAGGCAACCGTCAATGGCGTACCGCTCAGGCGCGCGCCACCACGCCCAGGTCGGCGAGCAGGCCGCGGATGCGGCCCTCGATCTCGTCGCGGATGGGGCGTACGGCGTCGACGCCCTGCCCGGCCGGGTCGTCCAGCTTCCAGTCCAGGTACGTCTTGCCGGGGAAGACAGGGCAGGTGTCGTCGCAGCCCATGGTGATCACGACGTCGGACGCCCGGACGGCCTCGGTGGTGAGGATCTTCGGGCTCTCGGCGGAGATGTCGATGCCGCTCTCCCGCATCGCCTCCACGACCGCTGGGTTGACGGTGTCGGCCGGCGCCGATCCGGCAGATCGGACCTCGACCGCGTCCCCGGCGAGGTGGCTGAGGAAGGCGGCGGCCATCTGGGAGCGGCCCGCGTTGTGGACGCACACGAAGAGAACCGAGGGGACGGAGGGGCGCTCGGGGGTGGGAGTGCTCATGGCAACTGCTTTCCGGGGAGGGGACGGGTCATGGGTTTGCGGGGGCGGCGAGTTCCGGTTCGGCCGGGAGCGCGGCCGGGTCGGCCCGCGTCGGCGCCGGGCGCTCGAAGACCGCCGCCACGAGGGCCAGTCCGAGCGCCGCGCCGATTGCCTGTGCCACCACGAAGGGAGCGACCGAGCCGGGTGCGATGCCGGCGAAGGTGTCGGTGAAAGCCCGGCCCACCGTCACCGCCGGGTTGGCGAACGACGTGGAGGACGTGAACCAGTAGGCCGCGCCGATGTACGACGCCACCGCGGCCGGGGCGAGATGAGCTCGCCCGACCCGGGACAGGCCGAAGATCAGCAGGACGAGCCCGGCGGTGGCGACGATCTCACCCAGCCAGAGGTGACCGGCCGAGCGGTCGTGGCTGGACCAGCGCACCAGCGGCTTCCCGAACATCGCATCAGCCAGGACCGCACCCGCGATCGCGCCCACCGTCTGGGCGGATATGTACGCGACCACGTCCCGCCCGCTCGGTCCGTCGCCGGTGCGACGGCCGGTGAACCAGGCCGCGAGCGTGACGACGGGGTTGAAGTGGGCGCCGGAGACGGGTCCGAGCAGCAGGATGAGGACGCCCAGGCCGAAGACGGTGGCCAGGGAGTTGGCGAGGAGTTGCACGCCGACGTCCGGGGAGAGGTCGGTGGCCTGGATGCCGGAGCCGACCACCACCGCGACCAGCAGCGCCGTGCCGACGGCCTCGGCCAGGGCGCGCCGCGCCAAGGAGGCGCTCACGCGCTCACCCCTGCGGTCTGCGGTGCCGTCGCCTGCGGTGATGTGAGGAAGAGGGCGAGCCGGTCGAGGACTCCCGGCAGCACCCAGTAGTACACCCACGTGCCACGGCGCTCGCAGTCGATGAGGCCGGCCTGGCGAAGCAGTTTGAGGTGGTGAGAGATCGTCGGCTGGGACAGCTCGAAGGCAGGGGTCAGCTCGCAGACACAGACCTCGCCGCCCTCCCCACGCGAGGCAATCATCGACAGCAGCCTCAGCCGGACCGGATCGCCCAGGGCCTTGAAGACCGTGGCCAGCTCCGTGGCCCGCTCCGCGGCCAGCGGTGCCTCGGACACCCCCGGGCAGCAGGCGTCGCCCTGACCGATCACCTCAAGCTCTTGTTTCGACATGCCTCTATGTTGACGTCTTTCGATTCAAGGCGCAAGGTTGTATCAACGAACGTCGATACAAGCCGTTCCGGGGCACCGCCATGCCCTGCCACCTCACCCGGGAGTGAGTCATGAGCGAGCAGTCCACCGACCTGCGGGAAACCGTCCGCGAGAGGTACGCCGCCGCAGCCCTGAAGGTCACGCAAGGCAGCGTCGCCTGTTGCGGACCCGAGCCCGTCGAGGTCGACGAGAACTTCGGCTCCACCCTCTACGCCACCGATGAGCGCGACGCCCTGCCCGCCGAAGCCCTCGCCGCCTCCCTCGGCTGCGGCAACCCCACCGCCGTCGCCGAACTCCGCGAGGGCGAGCGCGTCCTGGACCTCGGCTCCGGCGGCGGCATCGACGTCCTGCTCTCCGCCCGCCGCGTCGGCCCCACCGGCAAGGCATACGGCCTCGACATGACCGACGAGATGCTCGAACTCGCCCTGCGCAACGCCGCGAAGGCAGGGGCGACCAACGTCGAATTCCTCAAGGGCACCATCGAAGCGATCCCGCTGCCCGCGAACACCATCGACGTCGTCATCTCCAACTGCGTGATCAACCTGTCCGTCGACAAGTCCGCCGTCTTCGCCGAGACCTTCCGCGTACTGAAGCCCGGCGGGCGCATCGGGGTGTCCGACGTCGTCGCCGACGACGCCCTCACCCCCGCACAGCGGGCCGAGCGCGGGGACTACGTCGGCTGCATCGCCGGCGCCCTCTCCTTCGCGGAGTACCGCCAGGGCCTGTCGGCCGCGGGCTTCACGGACATCGAGGTCAACCCGACCCACTCCGTCGCCGACGGCCTGCACTCCGCCATCGTCCGTGCGACCAAGCCTGCCGACGCGACCGAGACAGCGGGCACGGCCGCAACAGAGGGCGCGTGCTGCGGCGTCTCCGCCTGCTGCACGACGGACGAACGGGCCACCGCCCCCTCGACCACGGTGGCCGAAGCCAAGGCCGCTTCGGGATGCGGCTGCCGGAGCTGAGTGGCGTATCTCGCGCGGCCCATCAAGCAGAGACTCCCTTCCCGTGCGGATGGCCGTCACCATGGAGGAGGCGGCGGCAGCCGGAGGGCAGGTGAGACTCGTGCAGGACGCGACGTCGGTGGATCGTCAGGCGATCCACGAGGAACTGGAGCGGGCCCGCACGACGTTCCACCGACTGCTCGACGGGGCCACCGACGCCGACCTGCGCCGACGTACCGAGGGAACCCGGTGGACCAACGAGCAGCTGCTGTTCCACATGCTCTTCGGCTACATCCTCATCCGGCCCCTGCTGGCGCTGCTGCGGGTGTTCGGGCGGCTGCCAACGGGGGCGAGCCGCGCCTTCGCCCGGATCCTCAACGCCGCGACCAAGCCCTTCGACGTCGTCAACTACCTCGGCCCGGTCGGCGCCGCCGGCATCATCGGCCGCCGCCGGATGGGAGCGACGTTCGACCACATGATCGCGTGGCTGCACCGCCGTCTCGACGCCGAGCGGGAGGCCGACCTCGCGCTCGCCATGGACTACCCGACCCGCTGGGACCCGTTCTTCCAGGACGTCATGACGATCACGGACCTCTACCGGTACCCGACGCAGCACTTCGACTTCCACCACCGACAGCTCACCCTCACCGAGGACCGGTGAGAACGGGCACCCCACCGCTCGCGCCGCCTTCCTCTCCGTTGTCACCTCCCGTGCGCAGCTCAGCCACGCGGTGCTCGATGTCGGCCAGGTGCCGCTGGATGAGTTCACTGACGTGATCGCACGGGGCCTGCCCGGAGTCCCGCAGGGTGAGGACCGACCGGATCTCGGCGAGGGTGAGCCCGGCGCTCTGGGCCTCGCGGATGAAGGCCAACCGTGTCGAGGCTGCAGGCGGATAGTCGCGGTAGCCGCCCGGGGTGCGGGCCGGTTCGGGCAACAGGCCGGCCTGCTCATAGAAACGGATGGTCTTGGCCGTCACCCCGCAGGCGGCGGCCAGCTCGCCGATGCGCATACCTGTCAGCGTACGACTTGACCTTCCACCGCACTGGAAGGTCTAGCGTCTGACGCAGAGGCTCTGAACTGGGAGGACGCCGACATGCGCATCACCGTGCTGACCGTGCCCGACTGCCGCAACGCCCCCGTGGTCGAGGAGCGGATCACCCACGCGCTGGACGGCCGAGACGCGCGCGTGGAGTTCGTCGAGGTAACCGACGAGGAGCAGGCCGCGCAGCTGGAGATGACCGGCTCACCCACCATCCTGATCGACGGCGTGGATCCCTTCGCGCTGCAGGGAGCCCGGCCGTCCATCTCCTGCCGCCTGTTCCGGGGATCGGACGGCAGGGTCGACGGGGCACCGAGCGTCGCCGAACTGCGCAGTGCCCTGCGGACAGCCGACAGCGAGGGCGAGAGCGAATGCCTGCCAGTAGACACGGTCGGCCGGGACGGACGCGGGCGACTGGCGCCGGTGGACGGTGGACTGCGCGACGTCCAGCAGGCCGTCCTCCGCCACTTCGCCACGACCGGCGGCGCACCCGAAGCCGCCGACCTGGAACCCCAGGCCGCCGCCCACGGCCGTACCGCCACCGACGTCCTGGCCGACCTGGCGGCCGAGGACTTCCTCACCCGCGACGAGCACGGCCGGATCCGGGCGGCGTACCCCTTCTCCGCCGTGCCCACCGCCCACCGGGTCCAACTCGCCGACGGCATCGAGGTGCGGGCGATGTGCGCGATCGACGCTCTCGGCATACCGGACATGCTCGGCACGGACGCCGTGATCACCTCCACCGACCCGGTCACCGGCGAGACGATCACCGTCACGTCCACGGGCGGCCACCTGACCTGGCGTCCATCCTCCGCCGTCGTCTACCTGGGGCAGCGCTCCTGCGCCGGGCCCGCCGCAGACGTCGCCTGCGGGGCCCTGAACTTCTTCGCCGGCCCCCGCACGGCGCGCCGCTGGGCCGCCCGGCACCCCGACTTCACCGGCAAGACCATCTCCCAGGACCGCGCCGAGGCTCTGGGCCGGTCCACCTTCGCCTCCCTGCCGGCAGACTCGGAACCCGTCTGAACCCCAGCTGGGAGGGTGGAGTCGATGAGCGACCTGAGTACCCGCATCGATGCCGTCGACCTGCCCGGTCTCACGTGCTCGCCCCGAGCTTCCGGCGACGGCAGCGTACAGACGTACGGCAACATCCACGTCGCCGTACAACGCCGCGCCCGCCGCGACGAAGTCCTCGACATCCAGCCCGGCGATGCCGATTCCGCGACCTGGACGCTGCCGTGCACCACGACCGCCACGCCCACCGGCACGGACATCAAAGGCCCCTATGTCCAGGGCCGTCCGGGCGAACGATTCATCTACCTGTCGTGGGGCACCGTCGACGAGCCCGGCACCTTCACCATGTTCCGCCGCGCCAAGCTCCTGCTCGACGCCATCCCCGACGCCGTACTCGCCTCCGCCGTACACACCGGCCTGCTCGTCGGACACCCCGGCCTGACCGACGCGCACGGCTGCCCCCTGTGCGCACGTGTCGTCCCTCCGGCCATCGCCTGGACCGCCGAACCTGCCGACTAGAGACAACCCCGGGGCTCATGGATGTCGTCTGAGCAACACGCACCGCTCACCGTGCGCGATGTGCTGGGGTGGCTGCCCGGGCCAAGGACGGACTAAAGCTCTTCGATGAGCTGGACACGGACGACGCGATGTAGGAGTCCGCCGCCGGTCAGAAGCAGCAGGCGCAGCCCGGCGCGCAGCCGCAGCCGTCCGTCTCCTCGACTGCCGCCGTAGCGGCGGGTACGGCACAGCAGGCGTCGCCGCGCCAGGCGTCCCGCCCCTCCTTGAGGACCGAGCTGGGCGCCCCGAGGAGATGTCCGGTGCGGCGGCCGCCGTCGGTCACACGACGGTGATCGCGGACGGCGGCTACCGTGCACTCCCAGGGCTGCTTTGCGGAATATGAGATCCCGTCCTGGTCAAGGGGAAGCTACGGGCTTGCGAAGGGCACCACGACGCACGACAGGTGTTGAAGTGGAGGACGAGTCGCCCGGGAAAGCCCGCGATCGTAGTTTCCTTACGATGGCCGAGGAGACATCGATCCGGACTTCGACGCCTCAGGGGCGGTTGCGTCCTTACCGTTCGTGCCGTCCTTACCGCTGGTCCCATCCTTACCGTTTGTTCCGCGTTCCCCGTTAGTTCCGTCCTGCCCGTCCTGTCCGTCCTTCCCGTCCTTCCCGTCCTTGCCTTGCGGACCGAGGGGGCCGGGCGGACCAGTGGGGCCGGGCGGGCCCGAGGGGCCGGGCGGACCGGAAGGAATAGGTTCTTGCTCCTGCACTGTCTGCAGATCGTAAATCCGCAGATGGTCGACGACGAGCGCACTTGACTGCGCGACGATCACAGCGACCAGCGCTGCACCGATTACGTGACGCCGCGGCAGTTTTCTCAGTTTTTCGCTCAGCCTGTTCATGCTGTCCACATGACCCCTCGGTGTGTGACGGCGACAGTGTAAGTGACTAAAAAGAAATGGAAGGAGAGGAACCTACATGCCGCAAGCCTGTCGCAAAGTTCCGCTGGTTTCGCATGTGACACAGCGCGCCAGCACCTTTTCCTCGTTTGATCACCCGAACAGGCACCTGTTCGGGTGATCAAACCCGCGGATCGCCGGAAACTACAATTGCTGGAAGCGCTGTTCCGCCAGGTGGTGGTTCAACGGCTTCTCGTCATAGCGGACGCGTCGCCCGGAGTCCCGTGATTGCCGGCACCTCACCGTGACCTGTTCCGAATCGGTTCAGGGGATACGGTTTCTCCGTTCCTTCCGTTCCTGCCATCCCTTCCGCGCTTGCCCCTCCTTCCATCCCTGCCGTCTTCCCCGTCCACCCCGTCCCGGCCCCTCCTGCCGTTGTTGCCGGGTCTGCCTGGCAAGCCGGTGGGGCCGGGGGGACCGGCTTGGCCGGGGGGACCCTTGGGGCCGGGCGGACCGGACGGACCGATCTCCAGCCGCTGCGTCTCCAGATCGTAAATCTGCATTCGGTGGGCGACGATCACAATCGACTGCACGAGAAGCACAACGACCAGCACTGTGCCGAGTACGTTCTGACGCCGCAGCAGGTTTCCTAGTTTTTCTCTCACGCTGTTCACATGACCCCCTCGGTGTGTGACGGCGACAGCGTAAGTGACAAGAGGTTGGAGAAGGTGGAACTCCACGTCGCGAGTCTGTCGCGGCGGCGACGAGTTATCGATCGCTACATGTGTATTTCGTTGAACCAGTGCTTCAAGCCCTGTCGGGGCGGCAAGTTGGACATTGCCCGACGCGTGAGAGAACCACAGTGGATCGCATTTGTCGGATAAGCTGCGAAAGGTGGATCAGCGTGATCATCCCAGGGCCGGCCGACGTAGCCTGCCTGTCAACACGATTCCTCATGAGACTCCTCCAGGTCGAGCCGGCTGTCAGGTCTGCTCTCGACCCGGACAGCATCCCTGCCGGGGCCATGCACCGAATCCATGTCATTGCGCCCGTTACTGCACGCGGCGGAATATACATTATTTTATGCAAATAGCTCTGCATATCGGTGCATCTTGGAAACGCGAGACACTGGATCTTGAGGATCTGAGAACGGACATCTCGTGGTCAAGAAGGTCCGCGAGCTGAGGGCGAGAGCGACTGCCCCCGGGGCTCCAGGACGTTCCCATGAGCTCGATGATCTTTCGGTCGCTTCGCCGCCGGACGGGTGGTTCCGAAGTACCGGATGGTCGGAGGAGGTTGTCCGACCTGCACGCTACGTTGAGCGCATGACCTACACGGAGAGCAAGATCGAGCGCATCAGGCCGAAGGAGTTCCACGAAACCGTCGGCCTGGAGGACTGGCGCGTCGTGGGTGAGGGAGCGTGTACGTACTTCCGCACCGGGTCATTCGCGGCCGGCGCCCAGTTCGTGCAGGCGATCAGTGAGATGCCGGGAGTTGGGGATGATCACCCGGACGTGGACGTGAGACAGGAGGGCGTGATCGTACGGCTGATCACGGTCAAGGACGACTACTACGGGCTGACCGAACGGCACGTCGAGCTGGCCCGGCAGATCTCGGCGGTGGCCCGCACGCTGGACATACCGGCCGACCCGTCCGTCGTGCAGACCGTCCAGGTCACCATCGATGCCCTCGCCGGTCCCGACGTGGTGGCGTTCTGGCGTGCCCTGCTCGGCTACCAGGACCGCGCGAACAGCGGCGAGGATCTGATCGACCCGCGCCGCCGCGGGGCACCGTTCTACTTTCAGCAGATGGACGCACCGCGCCCGCAGCGCAACCGGGTCCACGTTGACGTGTGGGTGCCGTACGACCAGGCCGAGGCCCGGATAGCCGCAGCGCTCGCGGCCGGGGGCCGCCTGGTGAACGACGCCGACGCGCCGTCGAACTGGGTGCTGGCCGACCCCGAGGGGAACGAGGCGTGTGTCGGCGTGGCCGGCCCTCTGTAGTCCCGGGCCAGACGCCGCGAGCGCACCAGTCGGTGGGTAGTCGGTGGCTGCAACTGAACTTCCGCCTATCACTGGCGCGGACGCCTTCCCTGTGCCCGCCGGTCCGGGCGAGTTCCGAGCCGAGGTGTTCGCCAACTCGTTCCACTGGACGGACCGGGATCAGGTCGCCGCGACCGTGCTCGCGATGCCGGAGCCCGGCGGCGCGTTCGTCAACATGAGCGATCTCAAAGACCAGTACGGGGAATCGGTACGGCTGCCGCAGCGGGGTTCGCACCACGCGGCGACAGGAGTTTCTATGTGCTCGGCTCCGAATTCCACGCGATGGCCCAAAAGGTGACGCTCAGCCCCAAGGACCGGCTCCGCCAGCAGTGGCGAGATGATGCCGATCAGTGGACCAAACCCTCGGAAGTGAACCCGCTCTCCCGCAGGGAGATCCACCAGCCCGGAGATCTGGTGGCGGCACAACCGTGGATGACCTCGGGGCAGTGGATCGAGTCGAACGACACGTTCGCCACGCGACTGGTCGTACAACTGCCCATCAGCACGCCGTACGACCAGGTGT
The DNA here is from genome assembly GCF_044746205.1 of Streptomyces sp. NPDC086549. NCBI lineage: Bacteria > Bacillati > Actinomycetota > Actinomycetes > Kitasatosporales > Streptomycetaceae > Streptomyces > Streptomyces sp. NPDC086549. The sequence goes on from NZ_JBIVBS010000012.1 coordinate 75,274, forward strand.
CGTTCTATGCCACCGCGAGCCTCGCACGCAAGGACCGGCTCGTGCTGCAGCCACCAATCCAATTCCGCGCGAAATCCTGGGACAACGGAAAAGAAGTCCCCGGATGGGTGAAGAAGCAACGGACGAAGGAATACGACTTCCTCGTCTACCGTGCCAGGTTGCTCGAGAACAACGCGATCGACGAGTACACGAGGGATGCGCGTTTCCTCACCGTCTACTGGAAGTTCGGCCCGCACGGCGCGTTCGTAGCGACGTCCATCGCGCGCGAGGGCGAGGAGGGCCACGAACCCAGCCCTGCGGAAGAAGGCGAGGTGACGAGCCGGTACGGCCTCGTCAACCTCCTCACGGGCCCTTACGTGCGGAACCTGTGGGACGTCAAGAGCCAGCGGTGACGGACAGCGCCGCGCCGGTCGGCCCGGAGCGCTGCTCCAGTCGCTCCAGCCAGGCCACCAGGGCGAGGGAGCTGTTCAGACGATCCCAGGAGTACGAGTCCCCTGTGCCGAGCCGGGCTTCCCGCACCGCCTGGCACAGCGTCTCCACGTCGAACATCTCCGAGATAAGCGGATGCCGGGCGGAACGGCACAGGTCGATGAGTTCGTCGCCGTGTGCCCGCAGGCCGCGGGCGTAGAGGTCGTCGAAGGGGACCTTGACCGCCCTGCCGCTGATCGGAGCGGGGAGCAGGTCCGCCATGGCTGCGCGCAGGACGGCCTTCGGACGGCCCGGCTCGAACGTGACCGCGGCGGGGAGGCGGCTCATCGTGGCGATGACGTCCGGGTCGAGGAAGGGGTGTGAGAGGAGGAACCCGTCGCGTGGTGCACGGTGCCAGGACAGCAGGTCGGGAGCGGCCGCGTAGTTGGCGGCGTGGTACAGCGACTGTTCCGGCCGGCGCCCGTACACGAAGCGGCTCTCCTCGACGCCGGCCTCCCGGTAGCCGTGCGCCCGCGCGAATCCGGACCGCAGCCATCGGGGGCGGTTGAAGGTGCCGAGTCCGCCGAGCACCGTGCCGCCGCGGGCCAGTGCGGTGATCCGTTCGGCCGCCAGCGGAAGAGCCGGCTGGACCACGTAGGCGCGGACGACGTCCCGCAGGCCCCGCTCGCTTCCCGCGGCCCAGGCACGTGCCTGCTGGGTCATCCGCCGGAACCGGCCCGTGCGGGCGAGCATGTGCAGGTGGAACGGGTTGGCGTCCGCGATCGGATCGGCTCCGCAGCCGGTCAGGAGGGTGTCACAGCCCAGCTCGGCGGCCGCGGCATGGAGCCTGCTCCAGAACGGGGCGCGGAAAGCGTGCGCATGAGGCTCGTCCGCGTCTCCCGCGTGGTGCTGGAAGTCGTCGAAGTCGGCCACGTCGTCGGCATCGACGATCAACGGGCGGGCTGCGGGTGTGTGCCGCCGGATCTCCTCCATCGCGATGTCCAGGTACGGCCGCTCCGCGGCCAACTCGCCGTGGGAGAAATGCCCGGCGAGCAGGACGAGCTCCCCCGGGCCGCCGCGTCCCGCGGCCAGCAGACGTGCGGCGAGCAGCGCGACGCTGGTGGAGTCGGTGCCGCCCGAGACATGGCATGCCGTCGCGGTGCCCATACGGCGCCCGACGGCGTTCTCCAGCGCCAGGCGGAGCTCCTGCGCGGCCTCACCGCGTCGGGGTCCGTCGGCTGCCGACGCGGCCGGGCCGGTGACCGGTGGGACGCGTCGCAGCGTACGACCGCGCATCCGCCCGGTGAGGGAGAGCTCCACCACCTCGCCGCCGAGGACCCGGTGCACCCCGGTGAAAGGGGTGAGGTCCGTGTGCGGTTGCGCCATGTTCCCGGTGAGGTACCGGCAGAAGTAGCGGGGGTCCAGCTCGGTGGCGCTCCCCAGGCTGCGGGCGGAGGTGCTCACGGCGTTCACGCGGCCATCGGACTCGCTGAAGAACAGGGGAACGCGTGCCTGCTCGTCGCGTGTCAGAAGGATGCGGTCGCGGCACACCAGAACGGCCGCGTAGTCGCCGGGCGGCAACAGCGGGGCGGCTCCCCGCTGTCCCATGGCGTCGAGGAGGCCGCGTGCGCCCGCCGCCCGGTCGCGGGCCGAGCCGGCCCAGCCGACGACGGCCGCGGTGCCCGAAGGCGAGGAGACCGTCGTCACGAGTCCCTGACGCACCATCGCGTCGGCGGTCCGGAGCCTGGGTGCGCCACCGACCCACTCCAGACGGAGCGCGTCCATGTCACCGTCCCCCGCAGCTGATCGAGAGCACCGGTGTGAAGGCGTGCCCCCGCGGATCGGAGTCGGGGATGCACAGGCCTGCCGAGGCCGTCCAGGCATGCATGGCGAACGGATGTTCGCGCACACCGATGTGCAGGACGGCCTCCTTGCCGCTCCGCCGCAACAGGACGAAGGCCGTCACCGCCTCGGACTTGCAGTCGCCGTTGACCAGCCAACTGCTGCGGCTGTGCGACTGCACCGCTCGTTTCAGCCGTCCGACCTCCTCCGCGGAGGGGACGTCCGCACGGGCGTAACCCGGGGCGGCCAGGGACAGCAGCCGCAGGACGCGCCCAAATCCGACGGCCCGGATCAGCAGGTGCACTCCACGCAGCCAGAGCCCGACGCCCGCGTCCGCGTGCCGCGTCCGGCAGTCCGGCGCACACCCGGCACGCATCAGGACGGTGACGAGCTCGGCGCGTTCCTCGGGGCTTCCTTCGGCGAACTTCCGAACGTCCGCCGCCGCCATGCCCAGAAAACGCGTCCGCTTCCAGTCCGCGATCAGCGCTCCGTCGGACATCCCGGTGACACGGCAATGCGGTGACAGAATCCTTGCCATGGCTGCCAGGGCATCAGTGTCTTCTGCCACCGCACATCCTCCAGGATTCCACCGTGAACGGTGTCACGACTGGTAGCCGTGACCGTCGTAGAGTCCGCCGCTGAAGCCCCGGATCAGACGGCCGTTGCCGAGAAGGACCAGCCGGTGCGGCTTACGACGCCGCAGCAATCGGAGAATCATCCGCCCACCTCCAGAACCAGGCAGGAACGATCAACTCCAGGCTACTCCGCCCGGAATGCCCCGCAACCGGACCACGGCCCGGCACACGGCCGCACACCACAAAAGTTGACGCACTGTCAACTGGCCGGGAACGCAAGCAAGGGGATGAAACCCCTGAGCCATAACAACTGATGGACCGTCACGACTCCGGCGACGGCCACGTCCGCCCGGCCTTCTCGGCGTGCCTGGTACTGGCTTTCCCAGGGACCGATACCCAGGAAAAGGCCTCCCTGTATGCCGAGGCTCTCCGTCATGACGATGGATCGCACATGGCGCCTTCGCCACACGAAAGGCCGCCTCATCACATGGCCGCCCGTGTGAGGAACCGCGCACCTGACGGAGAGGACATGCGTGACTACAGCGAGCTGCACATCGACGGCGTCTGCACTACTCGACGCGGCAGGCGCCATCACCGGCCACCGGGAGCAGCGAGCGCTGCTCCACGCAGCGATACGAAAATTCGCTACATCTGATCCGATTTTTCTAATATTAAACAAATGAGAGGTAGTGGCATGACCACTTGGTTCATCACTGGTGCGTCCCGCGGTTTCGGCCTGGAGATCGCCCGCCAAGCGCTGGAGCGGGGCGACAAGGTCGTGGCGACGGCCCGCAAGCCCCAGGACGTACGGGACACGCTCTCCCCCTGCGGGGACAGCCTGCTCGCCGTCGCCCTGGACGTCACCGACGAGGCACAGGCCCCCGAAGCCGTGGAGGCGGCGGTCGAGAGGTTCGGGACGATCGACGTCCTGGTGAACAACGCGGGACGCGGTGTGCTGGGCGCGGTGGAGGAGACCTCCGACGCGGCGTTCCGTTCGGTCTACGACACCAACGTGTTCGGTCTGGCCAACGTCACCCGCGCCGTCCTGCCGGTCATGCGTCGGCAGAGGTCGGGCCGCATTCTCAACCTGAGTTCCATCGGAGGCTTCGAGAGCGCGGCGGGCTTCGGCGTCTACTGCTCCACCAAGTTCGCCGTGGAGGGCCTCTCCGAGGCCATGCGCAAAGAACTGGCACCGCTGGGCATCCACGTCACGATCGTGGAGCCGGGATACTTCCGCACCGACTTCCTCGACGCCACCAGCCTGCACACGGAGGGCCAGGTCATCTCCGACTACGCCGGCACCGCCGGCGCCGTGCGCCAGGCCGTCCCCGGCCTCAACCGCGCCCAGCCCGGCGACCCCGTCAAGGGTGCCACGGCCGTCCTCACCCTCGCCGAGGCCGCCAACCCGCCGCTGCGCGCCCAGCTCGGCAGCGACTGCGCGGCGGCCATGGACCACAAGATCGCTCAGCTCCGCGAGGAGACCGACGCCTGGCGGAAGCTGGCCCTGTCCACCGACCACGACGACGTGAAGGCCGGCAACTGACCCGGCGTACGACACTCCGGCCGAACAAGAGGGAGGGCCGCCGTGACAGAACTCGGTGAATTCCTGCGCGCATGCCGCGCCCGGATCAGCGCGGAGCAAGTGGGGCTGCCCACGAACGGGCACCGCCGGGTGCCGGGACTACGGCGTGAGGAACTCGCGTCGCTGGCCGGCGTCAGCGTGGACTACATCGTCAGGCTGGAACAAGGCCGCGTGAAGTCCGCATCTCCCGGCATCCTCACCGCTCTGGCGAGGGCACTCGAACTGCGCCCCGACGAGGAGGAGTACCTGCTGCGGTGCGCCGCGGAAGCCGGCACCGGGGGCCCGGCCAAGCCGGCCGCACCCAGACACCAGCAGGTCTCGCACGCGACACAGGTCCTCCTGGACAGCATGGTGAACATCCCCGCACTCGTGCTCGGCCGGCGCATGGACATCCTGGCCTGGAACAGCCTGAGCGCCGCGCTGTTCACCGACTACTCCAGGCTGCCGGCCAAGCGCCGCAACCACATATGGCTCACCTTCCTCGATCCCGAGGTCCGCGGGCTGTATGCGAACTGGGAGAAGGTCGCCCAGGAGTGCGTCACCTACCTCCGCATGGACGCCGGCCGCTACCCGAACGACCCCGAGCTCGCGCGCCTCGTCGGAGAACTCTCCCTCAAGGACCCCGACTTCCGCCGATGGTGGTCCGACCACAGGGTGCGGGCCCAGCGGCCCGGCGCAAGGAGTTCGTCCACACGATCGCCGGAGAACTGAGCCTGGACTTCCAGGTACTGGACATGCGCGGCACCACGGACCAGAGCCTGCTCGTCTACACGCCGGAACCACACTCACCGAGCGCCCAGGCCCTGACCTTCCTGGCCGGCTGGGCAGCCACCAAGCTCCCCGCAAGGCCGACGGAGACGGCAGGACCATCCCGGCGATCCGGAGTGGCACCTGCGTCGGGGGAATCCAAGGACGACTAATCGCACCGCATGAGCGGCGGCCCGTCCGCAAGGCGCCCCGATGCGCGCACTTGCGCCGGTCCTGCCTACTTCCAGGCGCGGTCGAGGAAGTCGGCGATCAGCGGGGCGATCTCCGGCAGGTGGGTCTCGAGGGCGAAGTGGCCGGTGTCGAAGAGGTGGAGCTCGGCGTCGGGCAGGTCGCGGAGGTAGGCGCGGGCCCCGGGCTCGACGAAGAAGGGGTCATGGCTCCCCCAGGTGATGAGGGTGGGCGGGGTGTGCCGCCGCAGCCACGCCTGCCAGTCGTCATACCGCTCGACGTTGGAGTGGTAGTCGAAGATCAGCGCCCGCTGGGCCTCCTTGCGGCCGGGCAGGTCCAGGAAGTGCTGGTCGAGGGTCCAGCCCTCCGGGGCGATCAGGTCCGGGCCGGTGACACCGGTCTCGTACTGCATGCGGGTGCCGTCGAGGGAGAGCACGCCTCGGATGGCGTCCTCGGCGCCGGGGGTCTCGGGGGTGAGGGCGAGAAGGCCGCGGGCCGCGTCCGAGAGTCCTTCCTCGTAGGCGTTGCCGTTCTGGACGACCAGCCCCGCGATCCACTCCGGATGGCGTTCGGCGATTCGGAAGCCGATGGGCGCGCCGAAGTCGAAGACGTACATCGCGAACCGGTCGAGGCCGAGGCGCTGGACGAAGCCTTCGGTGATGTCGGCGAGCCGGTCGAACGAGTAGGTGAATCCGTCCGGGGCCTCGGTGTGGCCGAAGCCGGGGTAGTCCGGGGCGATCAGCCGGTAGTGCGAACCGAGCTCGTCGATGAGGCGGCGGAACTGGTGAGAACCGGACGGGAAGCCGTGCAGGAGCAGCAGTACGGGCGCGTCGGCCCGGTCGGGGAGGGACTCCCGGTAGAAGACGCGGACGCCGTCCACATCCAGGTGACGGTGGACGGTGCGAGCGATCGGAGCGAGCATGTCTAATCCCTCGATTGCGGTTTGATGCATTAGGTTGATACATAAGGTGTAGCGCGGACCTGGCTAACGTGTCAACCCGCCGATGTACCATTAGCGGCATGAGTGAACTCGTGCCGCTGACGGGAGAACCGCTCGCGCTGGACCTGGTCAACACGCGTCCGACCGCCGACGACCTGCTCGCGACCCCGGGCGACCTGCGGGCGTGGTGGGCCCTCCAGGCCGAACGCCTCCCGGAGGAGGTGCCGCAGGGAGAGGCGACCGCCGCGGACCTGGCCGCCGTGCGGGCCGTACGGGAGCACACCGCCCGGGCCCTCGACCGCGTCCGCCGGGGCGACGAGCCCCTGGCCACCGATCTGGAGGCGCTCAACCAGGCGCAGCGTGCCGCGCCGGCGATCAACGAGCTGGCATGGAACGGGTCGGCGGTGGCCGCCACGCGCCGACGCGACGGATCACCCGGGCGGCGGCTGGCCGCCTGCCTCGCGGAGGCCGCCGCCGAACTGCTGGCCGATCCGGCGGTCACCAGGATCCGGGAGTGCGAGGCCGAGGACTGCGTGATGCTCTTCCTGGCCACCCATCCGCGCCGCCGCTGGTGCTCGGCCACCCGCTGCGGCAACCGGGTCCGCGTCGCCCGTCACTATCAGCGCCATAAGGCCGGATAGAGCCACAAGGCCAGATAGAGCCACAAGGCCAGATAGAGCCACAAGGCCAGACGGAAACGTTGGTCTCAATCCGGTCGTTCCTGGATTTCCCCGGACTTTTCGCTGTCGCCTTCTTGCTGTTCTTCCGGGTCGGGGGAAGGCTCTTGGACCTCTTCCGGCATGTCCTCCGTGGGCGGCAGGTCGTGCGGAACAGGGCCGGACGATTCCGCTTCCTTTCCGTGCATCGCCGGCACTCGCGAGTGCGAGGACGGGGTGCCCGAGGAGCAACCGGATGCGGGGGTGGTCGAGGACCAGGATTCGAAGAGACATCAGAGCAGTTCCGTGGATCGTGGGGCTTTCAGGAGGCGGACGTGCGTTCGTCGTAGCGGCGGTAGCCGCCCTTCCCATGTGCGTCGTGATCCTGCGGGATCCGGGTACCCGTCCGGGGCCGATCGATGCGGCACTGCGACTTCGCCGGCTCCGTACGCCGAGTGGACGCTCGTATCCGCGCAGGCGGCGCCTGCACGCTGGTGGTTGGGGCGCCCGATGACGCGCACGATGGATATTGCCCCGAAGCGGGACCACCAGCGGCACTCCCGACAGGACCGCTCTCAGGAGTGGAGCATGAGGCTTTCCTTCCTCGAACCCCTGTACAAGCAGGCCGGCCCCTACGCATCGGTCTATCTGGACACCTCCCGCGACAGCGCCGTAGCCGATCCCGACGCCGCCATAGCGCTGCGCCGGCGGCGCCTGCAGGACACCCTGACGTCCGAGGGAGCGGACCGGGACTCCGTCACCGCCGCGACGCTGGCCATGGGCGGCGACACCGACGTCCCCGGCACCCACGGGCAGGCGGTCTTCACCGCGCACGGTCGGCTGGCCCTGCTGCAGGAACTGCCCGCCCCACCCGCACGGGACACCGCGCACTTCGGCACACTGCCGGACACCATGCCGCTGATCGTCCAGCACTCACCCGGGATTCCCTACGTGGCGGCGCACGTCCACTACAGCGGCCGTCACTCCACGGACGCCGGCGGTACCGTGCGGTTCGAGGCCGAGGTCGGCGTGTGGCCCCTGACCAAGGTCACACCAGGGCACCATCTCCACGAGGAGATCCCGGTCACCGACTGGCTGAACGCCGCCGAAGCCATCGGCCGGGAGCTGGGGGGCCACGCGCGACGCGTCAACGCCGAGGCGGTGGTCGTGGCCGGGGATGTGTGGGCCCGGGGCATTCTCGTCCGCCGGCTGCCCCATCCCCTGCGCGGACAGGTCATCACCGTCGAGGGCGCCGGTGAGTCACCGCCGCGACGGGCGCTGCTGGAGCACTGGCTCGACAGCCTCTTCAGCGGACGCATGGCCGCCCACGACCGGTCTCTGCTGGCGACCTTCCTCGCACAGCGCGCACGGCCCGCACACGACAGAGCTTCGGCCGAAGGCCTTGCCGCGGCCGTGTCGGCCCTGCAACGCGGCCGGGTCAAGGCCCTCTTCCTCAACAACCACCCGGAGTCCCGGCTGCGCCTGTGGACGGGCCCCGAACCCGGCCAACTCGCCCTCACCGAACAGGAACTGCGCTCCTACGGAATCCAGGACGTCCGCGAGGAGCGCGCCGACGCGGCGCTCACCCGCGCTCTGGTCGGCACCCGGGCCGAACTCGTCCTCGTGCCCGAGCAGCACCTGAGACTGTACGAGGGCGTGGGCGTGCTGCTCCGCTACACCGAACGACGACCGGCGGCGGCCCCTCCGGGCTGACCACCACCGGGATCACCCGCGCCTGCCTGATCCCGCCCCGCGCCAGGGGACGGTCGGCGGTCTCGGACGGCGAAGCCGCGCGGACGCGTATCCGGGGACACGTGTCCGCACGGCCGGCCGTGCCGGCGGGTCAGCCGGTCGCGCGTACCGCTTCGAGGATCAGGCCGGCGACCTCCTTCGGCCGGGAGAGGGCGACCGCGTGCGAGGCGCTCCCGATCTCCACGACCGTCGCCCCGGCCCGCTTCGCGGCGAAGCGCTGCACGTCCGGGTTGATCGCGTGGTCCGCGCCGGCCACCAGCGCCCAGGACGGCTTGGTCCTCCAGGCGGCCGCGGAGGCCGTCTCCTCGAAGGCCGCGACCGCCAGCGGGCGCTGTGCCACGGCCAGGACCTTGGTGACGTCCTCGGGCACGTCGGCGGCGAAGACCGAGGGGAAGGCGTCCTCGGCGATGGTGACCTCGACAGCGCGGTCGCCGCCGGCGACGGGGTACGTCCACTGCTTCAGGCTGCTCACCAGCGGGGAGTCGGGGAAGCGGCCCTGCAGCTCGCCGAGGCTCTCGCCCTCCTCGAGGACGTAGGCCGCCACGTAGACGAGTCCGACCACGTTCTCGGTGGTGCCGGCCACCGTGATCAGCGCGCCGCCGTACGAATGGCCGACCAGGACGACGGGGCCGTCGATCTGCGACGCCACGGACGAGATGTACGAGGCGTCGTCCGCGAGGCCGCGCAGCGGGTTGGGCGGGGCCACGACCGGGACGCCCTGGCTCTGCAGCTCGGCTATGACGCCGGACCAGCTGGTCGCGTCCGCGAAGGCTCCGTGGACGAGAACGACGGTGGGGGTGGTCATGTCTGCGGTGTCTCCTCGGGTTCAGGCGGTGTGCAGGGCGGCGCGCAGCGTGGCGACGGCCTGGGCGATGGCGGCCTCGGCGGCGTGCGTCTCGCGCAGGGCGTTGAGCATCACGAAGTCGTGGATGATGCCCTGGTAACGCACGGCGGTGACGGGGACACCGGCGGCACGGAGCTTGGCGGCGTACGCCTCGCCCTCGTCGCGCAGCACATCGGCCTCGCCGGTGATGACGAGGGCCGGGGGCAGCCCGGCGAGCTGCTCGGTGGTGGCGCGCAGCGGGGAGGCGGTGATCTGGGCGCGCTCGGCCTCGTCGGTCGTGTACTGGTCCCAGAACCACTGCATGCCGTCGCGGCGCAGGAAGTAGCCGGTGGCGAACTGGTGGTAGGAGCCGGTGTCGAAGGAGGCGTCGGTGACCGGGTAGAACAGGACCTGCTGCACGAGCGGGACGTCCCCGCGCTCCTTGGCCATCAGGGTCAGGGCGGCGGTCATGTTGCCGCCGACCGAGTCACCGGCCACGGCCAGCCGGGAGCCATCGAGTCCCTTGTCCGCGGCCTGCTCCACGACCCACTTCGCGACCGCGTAGTTCTGCTCGACGGCGACCGGGTAGCGGGCCTCCGGGGAGAGGTCGTACTCGGGGAAGACCACCGCCGCGCCCGCCCCGACGGCGAGTTCGCGCACGAGGCGGTCGTGGGTGTGGGCGTTGCCGAACACCCAGCCCGCGCCGTGGATGTAGAGGATGACCGGCAGGGTGCCCTCCGCACCGGCGGGCTTGACGATGCGGGCCCGGACGCTGCCCGTCGGGCCGCCCGAGACGGTGATCCACTCCTCGTCGGTCGCCGGTTTGCCGATCTCGCCGGACTGCACCTCGTCGACGGCCCTGCGTCCCTCCGCCGGGGGCAGGTCGAACAGGTAGGGCGGATTGGCGGTCGCCTTCGCGAAGGCTGCTGCCGCGGGTTCCAGGACCGGCTGAACCGGCTCGACGGCCTCGGACACGTGCGTCTCCTGCTGTTCTCGGGTGTTCGATGCGATGCCGTCCGTCACGCTAGATCCGTTGGGCGGGCGGCAATTGCCCATCAGCGCACCGCTACTGTTCCGACGACGCACGAAGGGGCGGCGCAACGGTGCGCTGTGCGGACACGATCAGTGCGAGCCGGCGGACATGATAGTTTCACATTCAACAATATTGATCCAGTGATGATGCCCGAGGGAGCCCCAGAGTGAGCAGCAGCCCCGCGCCCGGTCCGGCGGGCCGCCGGATCTTCGTCGACAAGCAGAGCCCCAAGCCGTACCACGCCCTGTTGCAGACGGCCGAGGCCGTGCGGACGACCGCCGCCGAGGCAGGCCTCGACCGCACCCTCGTGGAACTGGTCAACCTCCGCGTGTCGCAGATCAACGGCTGCGCGTACTGCCTGGACCTCCACACCCGGGCCGCCCTGCGCGCGGGCGAGACGACCCGGCGTCTGGGAGTGCTGGCGGCCTGGCGGGACACCGAGGTGTTCACCCCCGTGGAGCGCGCGGCACTCGCCCTGGCGGAGGCGACCACCGAACCGTCCGACGCCGCCGCCCAGGAATCCGCGTACGCGGCCGCGCGGGAGGTGCTCGCCGACGACCAGATGTCCGCGGTGATCTGGGTGGCGGTCACCATCAACGCGTTCAACCGGGTCTCGATCATGAGCAAGCACCCGGTGCGGTGACCCACGGGTGGTGGACGCGTACCTGACGAGCCGTGAAACTGGGCGGACCCGACGCCACGCCTCAGGACGGTGACCATGGACCAGGAAATGCCCCGCGTCGAACTCACCCCAAGCGCCGCCGACCTGGTGCGCAGGCTGCGTGCCGCCCACGGCCCGCTGATGTTCCACCAGTCCGGCGGCTGCTGCGACGGCAGCGCGCCGATGTGCTATCCGGACGGCGAGTTCCGCACCGGCGGCTCCGATGTGCTGCTGGCCGAACTGGAGGTCGAGGGCGTCGGCGAACCGGTCACGTTCTGGATGTCCCGGAGCCAGTACGAGGTGTGGAGCCACACGCGGCTGATCGTGGACGTCGTGCCCGGCCGGGGCAGCGGTTTCTCCCTGGAAGCACCCGAGGGGGTACGTTTCCTCACCCGTTCTCGTGTAGTGGACGTCTAGCCACCCCGGCGGAAACCGCGTTCTGGTGCACTTCCCCTGAGTCCTGGAACAGTCGACGAGACATCAGGGGGCGCGGAATGACCCATCGTCAGAAGCGGCGGCCAGCCGGAAGAACGGTACTGACGGTCCTCACGGCGTTAGGTGTTCTGGCCGGTGCGGCCCTGACGGGGGCGGCACCGGCCGGCGCCGTGCCGGACGTCGAACGGATCGCGCGGGGCGTCACCTACGAGCAGTTCGACATCGCCGCGGCCAAGGGGGTGACGCACGCCCATGTGGTGATCGTCGACCTGCGCGACCCGCACGTGCACCTGGATCTGCTCCACCCGGGCGCGGTGGCCGCCCGCGCCCCCGTCTCGCGGCTCGCCGACTCCGTGGGCGCGGTCGCGGGCATCAACGGCGACTTCTTCGACATCACCGAGACCCAGCACCCGGGCGTCCAGGTGACGGGCGCGAGCGTGGGACCGGCGATCGCGAACCGGCACGTGCTCAAGGCGGCGGTGCCCGACGGCCAGCGGTTCGGGCCCGCGCTGCCGCCCGGCACGAACACCAGGGACGTCTTCGGTGTGGGTATCGACCGGCGGGCCCGCACGGACCGCCTGTTCCTGCGAGGCTCCCTCCGCACGCCCGAGGGGCTGCTGCCGCTCGGCGGGCTCAACCAGTACGCCCTGCCGGTGGGTTCCGTCGGCGCGTTCACCACGCGGTGGGGCAGTGCCTCCCGGGTGCGCGCCACGTGCGGTACGGACACCGAGCGGGGGGCTCCGTGCAGCACGGACACCTACGAGGTGACGGTCCGCGGCGGCCGCGTCGTGTCGGCCTCCGACACCCCGGGAAGCGGACCGATCGCCGTGGGCACCACGGTCCTGGTGGGCCGGGAGGCGGGCGCGCAGCGGCTGCGGAAGCTGACCACGGGCGAGCGGGTGTCCGTACGGACCCGGCTGGTGGCGGCCGTCTCCAGGACCCGGTACCGCTTCGCCCTCGGCGGCTGCCCGGTCCTGCGCGACGGACAGCCGCTGCCTGGCCTCGACAACGTCACCTCCGCCGTGCGCACCGCCGTGGGCTTCACGGCCGACAGGCGACGGCTGCTGCTGCTCGCGCTGGACGGCGCGCCCGCCTTCCGCAGCGGCCTGACGGTCGCCGAAGTCGCCACGGAGATGCGGAAGCTGGGGTCGGTCGGCGCGTTCAGCCTGGACGGCGGCGGCTCGTCGACGCTGGTCGCCCGCGCACCGGGCGCGGACGCCGTGTCGGTCCGCAACCACCCCAGCGGAGGCGCCGAGCGCCCGGTGCCGAACGGCATCGGGGTCTTCTCGGCACCGTGACTCAGGGCCGCAGGCCGCTGACGAGGTCAGCGGTCGCGGTGAGCCCGTTGGTGATCGTGGGCGCCATGCTCGTGCTGGCCAGGTAGAAGCCGAGCAGCATACAGACCAGGGCGTGGGTGAGCTTCAGTGCGCCGTTGCGCATGAAGATCACGGCCAGGATCAGGAGCAGCAGCACCACAGAGATGGAAACGGCCATCGCGAACCTCCTCCGCCACGCCCATTCGCGGTGTTCGGCCGTAAGTGTGGCGTAACGGAGGGTTCGTCCGGGCGGCTGACGTGTCCTCCGATCGTGTGGTGTCTTCTGAACGTGTGGTGCGGGCCGGGGGTCTCAGGCCGTGGCGTGGGCGTCCAGGAATGCCTCCAGGCCCGCGAGGTCGTCCGTGTTGAAGTAGTCGACGTCGGCGGCGAGGAGCTCACTCCACAGCGCGTCCCGCGCCGGACCGGCCACGTCGGGTGTGGCCCAGAACCGGACCCGCTGCCCGCGCGCGTGGGCAGCCTGGATGATGCTCCGCAGCTTCTGCCGCTCGGCGTCCGGGAACGGCCCGTCGCCCAGCCAGGTGAAGTTGAGCGTCCAGTTGTCGGAGATCAGCGGGATGAAGGAGGCGGGCGCGGAGGTGCCGAGGTCGGTGAGCCGGCCGTCGTAGAAGGCCCGGCGCACGGTCTGGGCCTCCATCGGCGTACGGGCGGCGCGGTCGCCGGAGATCACGGCGGTGACCGGGCCCGGGTGCACGCACCCGTGTGCGAACGTCGTGAACAGGTGCTGGTAGCGCTGGAGGTGGCGGTCGAGTTCGAGGTACGTCGACGAGCCCTCGGTCTTGATGTCGATGAGGAGCTGCAGGGGCCTGTGCCAACCCCGGTAGACGGAGCCCCGGTTGGCCTTGACCCTGGCTGCCAGCGGGTCCAGGTACAGGGATTCGAGCGTGCGGGTCGGGTCGAGTTCGGATACGTCGTGGGCGACGAGGAGCTGGTCGTCCACGAGGAAGATGTCGGCCTCGACGCTGCCGAAGCGGTGGTCGAGGGCGTCGAACAGGGGGCGCGGGTGCTCGTAGTCGTTGTGGGCGTGGGCGCGCCACAGCGGACGCGGGCCGTGGTGGCCGCCGCCCGCCCATGCCTGGGTGGCGGGCAGCGCGACCGCGCCCGCCAGGGCGGCGCCGAGGGTGGTGAGGGCTCTGCGACGGGTGGTGAGGGCCATGCTCTGCCTCCCTTGTGGGGCCGGATAGACCGAAGGGAGTATGCGTTCGAACGGAGCTCAAGTGACCCGTTCCGGAAGGGAGTTGTCCGGACCGCTGCCCTCTGTTCATTTCATCGGAGCAGTGCGCGCAGAAGCCCGCCCCAGGTGGGGCGGGCTTCTTACGGGGTGTTCCGGGTGTGCGTCAGGGAGCCTGGAGGTCGACCAGTTCGGCCAGTGCCTCGCGGTGGGCGCCCGCCGTGCCGTAGGCGATGGAGTCCGCCTTGGCCCGCTTGAGGTGCAGATGGATCGGGTGCTCCCAGGTCATGCCGATGCCGGCGTGGAGCTGCAGCGCCTCCTCGGCGGCGTGCACGGCGACGGGGGCCGCGTAGGCCTGGGCGACGGCGACCGCCACGTCGGCGTCCTGGCCGGTGGAGAGCGCGTCGGCGGCGTTCCGCGCGGCGGCGCGCAGGTTGACGACCTCAAGCCACAGCTGGGCGAGCCGGTGCTTGAGCGCCTGGAAGCCGCCGACCGGCCGGTTGAACTGCTTGCGCTCCTTCAGGTACCGGACGGTCTCGGTCAACGACCAGTCGGCGACGCCGAGTTGTTCGGAGGCGAGCAGCCCGGCAGCGGCGCGCAGGGCCCGTCGTACGGCGGGTTCGGCGGCGCCGAGACGGCGGCCCGGGGCACCGTCGAGGGTGACGGTCGCCAGCGGGCGGGTCAGATCCAGGGAGACCTGCGCGGTGATGGTCACGGCGCCGGCCTCCACGGCGTACAGCTCGCCGTCGTCGGCCGGCACGAGCAGGACGTCGGCGGCGGCCGCGTCGGCGATTCCGGTCAGCTCGCCGTGCAGGGCGCCGTTCTCGTGCCGTACGGCCTTGACGGCACCGCCCGGGGCGACGTGCAGCCCGACGGCCAGCACGCCGATCGCCCGGCCGGAGGCGAGCCGGCCGAGCAGCTCGTCGTCCGCGCACTCCAGCAGCGCCTCGGTGGCCACCACGGCACTGGACAGATACGGCACGGGCGCGACGGCCCGCCCCAGCTCCTCCAGTACGACGGCGGCTTCGCGGTGCGTGGCGCCCTGGCCGCCCTGCTCCTCGGGCACGAGGAGCCCGGCGAGACCCATGCCGTCGGCGAGCGCCTTCCACAGGGCGAGGTCGTGCGGGGCGTCCGACTCGGTGCGGGCGATGACGCCCGCCGCGTCGCAGTGGTCCGTGAGCAGGTCACGGACGGCGGCGCGCAGCGCCTCTTCCTCCTCGGAGTAGAGGAGATCCGGCTGTGTGCTCATCGGGCCAGGTCCTTCCAGGCGACGTCCTTGTCGGTGCGCGGCTCGGCGGGCAGGCCCAGGACGCGCTCGGCGACGATGTTCAGCAGGACCTCGCTGGTCCCGCCCTCGATGCTGTTGCCCTTGGAGCGGAGGTAGCGGTAGCCGGCCTCACGGCCCACGAAGTCCACCAGTTCGGGGCGGCGCATGGTCCAGTCGTCGTACAACAGCCCCTCTTCTCCGAGGAGTTCCACCTCCAGGCCGCTGATCTCCTGGTTGAGGCGGGCGAAGGCGAGCTTCATGCCGGCGCCTTCGGGGCCGGGCTGGCCGACGGTGAGCTGCTGGCGCAGGCGTTCGGCGGTGAGGCGGGCGACCTCGGCCTCGACCCACAGCTTGAGCAGGCGCTGGTGCAGGTCGTGGGTGCGCAGCTCCGGGCGCTCGCGCCAGGTCCTGGAGACCGGTCCGATCATGCCGCCCTCGCGGGGCAGCCGCATGCCGCCGATGGCGACGCGTTCGTTGTTCAGCGTGGTCTGGGCGACCCGCCAGCCGTCGCCGACCTCGCCGAGGCGGCGGGAGTCGGGGATGCGGACGTCGGTGAGGAAGACCTCGTTGAACTCGGCCTCACCGGTGATCTGCCGCAGCGGACGGACCTCGACGCCGGGGTCGGTCATGTCGCAGATGAAGTACGTGATGCCGGCGTGCTTGGGCACGTCCGGGTCGGTGCGGGCGATGAGGATCGCCCAGCGGGCGAGGTGGGCGCTGGACGTCCACACCTTCTGCCCGTTGACGACCCAGTCGTCGCCTTCCCTGACCGCCCGGGTGCCGAGCGCGGCCAGGTCGGACCCGGCGCCCGGCTCGCTGAACAGCTGGCACCACACCTCCTCGCCCGTCCACAGGGGCCTGAGGTACTGACGTTTCTGTTCCTCGGTGCCGTAGCGCAGGATCGTCGGCGCCGCCATGCCGAGGCCGATGCCGATGCGCCTCGGGTCGTTGTCGGGGGCGCCCGCGGCCTCCAGCTCGCTGTCCACGACGACCTGGTGGGAGCGCGGGGCACCGAGGCCGCCGAGGCCCTCCGGGTAGTGCACCCAGGCGAGTCCCGCGTCGAAGCGGGCCCTCAGGAAGTCCAGACGGTCGGTCGTCGCGGGCGGGTGCGTGGCCAGCAACTCGGCGGTACGGCGTGTGAGTTCGACTTCGTCGGTCATGCGGCGGCTCCGTTCTCCAGCGACGGTACGACGGCGACCCGGCCGGTGGTGACGCCGTCGGCGACCCGCTGTACGGCGGCCGCGGCCCCGTCCAGCGGCACGCGCTCGCTCACCAGCGGCTTGATCGCGCCCCGGGCGGCCAGCTCGGTGAGCTGCTCGTGGCAGTGCTGGACCAGCTTCGGGTTCTTGGTGTTGTACAGGCCCCAGTGCAGGCCGACGATCGAGTAGTTCTTCACCAGGGCGTGGTTGAGTCCCGGGCTGGGGATGGTGCCACTGGCGAAGCCCACGACCACGATCCGGCCCTCGAAGGCGACGACCTTGGCGGACTGCGTGTAGGCCTCGCCGCCGACCGGGTCGTAGATCACGTCGGCGCCTCGGCCGCCGGTGGCCTCCTTCACCGCGGCGACGACGTCCTCGCTCCGCCGGTCGATCACCACGTCACAGCCCAGCTCACGGGCGACCGCGGCCTTGTCGGCGCCGCCCACGACGCCGATGACCGTGGCGCCGGCCGCCTTGCCGAGCTGCACGGCCGCGCTGCCGACCCCGCCGGCGGCGGCGTGCACGAGCAGCGTCTCGCCGGCGTCCAGGTGAGCCCGGCGGTGCAGGCCGAACCAGCCCGTCTGGTAGCCGATGTGCAGTGCCGCGGCCTCGGCGTCGTCCAGCGAGTCGGGCGCCGGCAGCACCGCGGCCGCGTCGGCGACGGCGTACTCGGCGAAACCGCCGTGGGGCAGCGCCGGGTTGGCGATCACCCTGCGCCCGTCCTCGGTCTCACCGCAGATCTCCACCCCGGGCGTGAACGGGAGTGGCGGCCGCACCTGGTAGTGGCCGCGGCACATCAGCACGTCCGGGAAGTTGATGTTGGCGGCGCGCACCTTCAGCAGAACCTGGCCGTCGGCGGGCGTGGGCCGCTCCACCTCCTGGAGCCGCATCACCTCGCTCGGCTCGCCGTTCTCGTGCACTTGCCATGCCTGCATGCGGTGCCTCCACGGGACTGCTTCGTCTGACCGGGGTCCACCGCATACTAAGCGGTCGCTTGCCCATCAGGGAACAGCGCCACCAGGGAACACTGCCACCAGGGAACAGTCCCTCCGGAGAACGGCCGGCCGCGTCACGCGCGCGACGGCCGCGCCCGTACGTGCATCCGCTCGCCCTGCGGCCCGAACAGGCTGAGGAACTCCACCGGCCCCTCCCCCGTGGATCCGAACCAGTGCGGCACCCGGGTGTCGAACTCGGCGGCCTCCCCCGCCGTCAGCACCACGTCGTGCTCCCCCAGCACGAGCCGCAGCCGTCCGGACAGGACGTACAGCCATTCGTACCCCTCGTGGGTCCGGGGGTCGGGCTCCTGCTTCCGCCACGGCTCCAGCACCTTGAACGCCTGGAGCCCGCCGGGCTGGCGGGTGAGCGGCCAGTGGGTGCGCCCGTTCCGCACGATCGGCTTGGCCCGGACCCGCGGGTCGCCGACCGGAGGGGCGCCCACCAGTTCGTCCAGCGGCACCTGGTGGGCCTGCGCGATCGGCAGCAGCAGCTCCAGGCTGGGTCTGCGCAGGCCGGACTCCAGCCGGGAGAGGGTACTGACGGAGATACCGGTCGCCTCGGACAGCCCCGCGAGGGTGACCTCCCGCTCCTTCCGGATCCGTCGCAGCCTCGGGCCCACGCCCGCGAGAACGTCGTCGGTGCTCATGACCGTATTGCAGATTCGGCAAACATGTTTGTCAATCCCGCAGCACCCGGTCCACCTTCTCGGGTGGAGGTGGTCACCATGACCGAGAACACCGGCGAGTACGAGGTCGTCGTCATCGGGGGCGGCGCGGCCGGGCTGTCCGCCGCGCTGGTCCTGGGCCGGGCCCGGCGCCGCACGCTGGTCGTCGACGCGGGCGAGCCGCGCAACGCGCCGGCCGCGCACATGCAGGGCTATCTGTCCCGGGACGGCATGTCACCGGCCGAGTTCCTCGCCGTGGGGCGGGAGGAGATCGCGCGGTACGGCGTGGAGTTGGTCCGGGACAGGGTGGTGGACGTTCGAAGGGACGGGGACTTCACCGTGGCGCTGGCGAGCGGGCGCGGTGTGCGCGCCCGGCAGCTGGTCGTGGCCACCGGTCTGAAGGACGAGCTCCCGGCGGTCGCGGGCCTCGCCGGGCGCTACGGCCGCGATGTGCTGCACTGCCCCTACTGCCACGGCTGGGAGGTGCGCGACCGGGCGTTCGGCGTGCTCGCCACGACCCCGATGAGCGTGCACCAGGCGCTGATGGTGACCCAGTGGTCCAAGGACGTGACCCTCTTCCTGCACCGGGTCGCCGAGGAGGAGCTCACGGACGACGACCTGCGCAGGCTGGCTGCGGCCGGGGTCACCGTGGTGCCGGGCGAGGTCGCGGAGGTGGTCGTCGACGAGGACCGGCTCACCGGGGTCCGGCTCGCGGACGGGACGGCGTACGACCGCGAGGTGCTGTTCGTGGCGCCGCGCGCCGTGCCGCGGACGGATCTCCTGGCGCGGCTGGGCGCCGAGATGCGCGAGACGCCCTTCGGCAGCTACCCCGTCATCGACGAACGCGGTCTGACGACCGTCCCCGGCCTGTGGGCGGCGGGCAACGCGAGCGGTTTCGCCGAGCAGGTGGTGAACGCCGCCAGCCGGGGCTACCGGGCCGGGGCGGCGATCAACGGGGAGCTGCTCTTCGCCGACCTCGACGCGTCCGTGCGGGTGTAGTCGGGGCTCCCCCGTTGCACCATGGCTGCATGCTGCTGACCCGGCTCGCCGATGTGTCCCGGGAGGTCGCCGCCACCGCGGCACGGTCCCGGAAGACCGCCCTGCTCGCGGAGCTGTTCCGGGAGGCGGAGGCGGACGACGTGCCGATCGTGATCCCGTATCTGGCGGGACGGCTGCCGCAGGGGCGGCTCGGCGTCGGCTGGAAGGTGCTGGGCCACCGGGTCCCCCCGGCCGCGGAGCCCTCGCTCACGGTCCGCGAGGTCGACGCCCGGCTCACCGAGCTCGGCAAGCTCTCCGGGCCCGGCTCGCAGGCGGAGCGCGCCCGGCTGGTGGGTGCGTTGATGGGTGCGGCCACCGAGGACGAGCAGCGCTTCCTGCTCGGGCTGATCACCGGCGAGGTGCGGCAGGGCGCGCTGGACGCCGTGGCCGTGGAGGGGCTGGCAGAGGCGGCCGGCGCGGACGCGGCGGACGTGCGGCGGGCGGTGATGCTCGCCGGTTCGCTGCGGACGGTGGCCCAGGCCCTGCTGGCCGACGGCCCGGCGGCCCTGGACCGGTTCCGGCTCACGGTCGGCCGCCCGGTCCTGCCGATGCTGGCGCAGACCGCCTCCTCGGTGGCGGAGGCGGTCGGCAAGCTGGGCGCGTGCGCCGTCGAGGAGAAGCTGGACGGCATCCGGGTCCAGGTCCACCGGGACGGCGACACGGTACGGGTCCACACCCGCACCCTTGACGACATCACCGACCGGCTGCCCGAAGTCACCTCCGCCGCCCTGGAGCTGACGGGCGACCGGTTCATCCTGGACGGCGAGGTGATCTCCTTCGACACGGACGGGCGGCCCCGCTCCTTCCAGGAGACCGCGGGCCGGGTCGGCTCGCGCGTGGACGTGGCGAGGGCGGCCCAGGAAATCCCGGTCTCCCCGGTCTTCTTCGACGCGCTCGCGGTGGGCGACCGCGATCTGCTCGACCTGCCGTTCGCCCAGCGGCACGCGGAACTGGCACTGCTGGTGCCCGGGCCGATGCGGGTGCGGCGGACACTGGTGTCCGGCCCGGAGGACGTCCGCCAGGCGGAGGAGTTCCTCGCCGAGACGCTCGGGCGCGGCCACGAGGGCGTCGTGGTCAAGGCCCTGGACTCCCCCTACAGCGCGGGCCGGCGCGGCGCCTCCTGGCTGAAGGTCAAGCCGGTGCACACCCTCGACCTGGTCGTCCTGGCCGCCGAGTGGGGTCACGGCCGCCGCACGGGCAAGCTGTCCAACCTCCACCTGGGCGCCCGCAACCCGGACGGCACCTTCGCCATGCTCGGCAAGACCTTCAAGGGCATGACCGACGCGATGCTCACCTGGCAGACCGAGCGGCTCCGGGAGCTGGCCGTCGAGGACAACGGCTGGGTGGTGACCGTACGCCCCGAACTCGTCGTCGAGATCGCCTACGACGGCCTGCAGCGCTCCTCCCGCTACCCGGCCGGCGTCACGCTCCGCTTCGCCCGCGTGGTCCGTTACCGGGAGGACAAGCGGCCGGAGGAGGCCGACGCCGTGGAGACCTTGCTGGCAGCCCACCCGGAGGTGAGGCCTTGAAGGAGAAGCGGAGCGCCGGCCTGCTCCTGTTCCGGCACACCGATCACGGCCTGGAGGTGCTGCTCGGTCACATGGGAGGCCCCTACTTCGCCAGGAAGGACGCGGGGGCGTGGACCGTCCCCAAGGGCGAGTACGAGCCCGGCGAGCCCGCCTGGGACGCGGCCCGCCGCGAGTTCCGGGAGGAGCTCGGCCTGCCGCCGCCCGACGGGGAGGCCGTACCACTCGGCGAGGTGAGACAGACCAACAGCAAGATCGTCACGGCGTGGGCGGTCGAGGCCGACCTGGACCCGGAGTCCATCGATCCGGGCACCTTCACGATGGAGTGGCCGCCGCGGTCGGGGCGGGTCCGGGAGTTTCCCGAACTGGACCGGGTGGACTGGTTCGGACTGGACCGTGCCCGCGGCCTGATCGTCAAGGCGCAGGCCACGTTCCTGGACCGGCTGGCGGAGCACTCGGCCGAGTAGCCGACACACGCGTTGCGGGCGCCATCGCCGCGCGGGAAGGTCGAAGCAAGCCCGCTCCCAGGGAGGTCAGCCATGCCCATCGCGACGATCAACCCGGCGAACGGCGAGACGCTCGAGACGTACGAGTCCATGGACGAGGACGAGATCGAGCGCCGGCTCCAGCTCGCGGAGGCCACGTTCCGCACCTACCGGTTGAGCAGTTTCGTCGACCGCGGGCGCCTCCTCCTCCAGGCCGCCAATCTGCTGGACGAGGACCGGCAGGACATCGGGCGGATCATGACCACCGAGATGGGCAAGCCGATCACGCAGGCCCGCGCGGAGGCCGCCAAGTGCGCCAGGGCCATGCGCTGGTACGCGGAGCACGCCGAGGCGCTGCTCGCCGACGAGAAGCCCGCCGAGTCCGATGTGAAGGACTCCGGAGCGTCCCGGGTCCGGGTGCGCTACCGGCCGCTCGGGCCGGTGCTCGCCGTGATGCCGTGGAACTTCCCGCTGTGGCAGGTGATCCGCTTCGCGGCGCCGGCCCTGATGGCGGGCAACGTGGGGCTGCTCAAGCACGCATCCAACGTCCCGCAGACCGCCCTCTATCTGGAGGACCTCTTCCATCGCGCGGGCTTCACCGAGGGCTGCTTCCAGACCCTCCTGATCGGCTCCGGCGCGGTCGACGGCATCCTGCGCGACGAGCGCGTCAGGGCGGCGACCCTCACCGGCAGCGAACCCGCGGGGCGGGCGGTCGCGTCCACCGCCGGGGACATGGTCAAGAAGACGGTGCTGGAACTGGGCGGCAGCGACCCGTTCGTCGTCATGCCGTCCGCCGACATCGACCGCGCCGCCCGGACCGCGGTCACCGCCCGGGTGCAGAACAACGGGCAGTCCTGCATCGCCGCCAAGCGGTTCATCGTGCACACGGACGTCTACGACGACTTCGCGGAGCGGTTCGTCGAGGGCATGAAGGCGCTCAAGATCGGCGACCCGATGCAGGAGGACACGGAGGTCGGGCCGCTCGCCAGCGAGCGGGGGCGGGCCGACCTGGAGGAGCTGGTCGACGACGCGAAGCGCAGCGGGGCGGCCGTGCTGTGCGGGGGCGAACGCCCCAACTGGCCCGGCTGGTACTACCCGCCGACCGTCCTGGCCGGTATCACCCGCGAGATGCGGATCCACCGCGAGGAGGCGTTCGGGCCGGTGGCCACGCTGTACCGGGCGGGTGACCTGGACGAGGCGGTGCTGGTCGCCAACGACTCGCCGTTCGGCCTGAGTTCGAACGTGTGGACGCGGGACGCGGCCGAGGTGGACCGGTTCGCACGCGACCTGGAGGCGGGGTCCGTGTATGTCAACGGGATGACCGCGTCCCATCCCGCGTTCCCGTTCGGCGGGGTCAAGCGGTCCGGGTACGGGCGTGAGCTGTCCGGGCACGGGATCCGCGAGTTCTGCAACATCACCACTGTTTGGCAGGGTGCGTGACGTTTCCGCGGCTACGATCCCGTCTGTGAACCGCGAAGTGACTCTGCCTCTGATCGTCGACGACCGCGGTACCTTGCAGGTGGCCGCGGCCGACGTGAGCAAGCTGCTCCGCACGGTGGGCGGAAGGTGGCTGCATCTCGTGGAGGCCGGGCAGGAAGGGCTCGACGAGGACACGGTCGCCGCGTTGACGATCGAGCTCGCCAAGCTGGCCGATCGGATCGACGTGGCGTGCATCGCCCACAGCAGCGGTGCGCCGTAGGCGTTCTGTTCGGTGCGGGTGCGGGTTCGCCGCGGCTCGGCGGGTCGCTGACGCCCCGCCAGTTCCTCGCCCCCGGTGAGGGAGCCGGCCGTCCCGCGGATCCGGAGCGGGTCTCGGGGCCGTCGTCGCCAGAAGTACAGCGGTCCTGAGGGGCTTCGGATGCCCCGTCGGGTCGACCGGGCATCCGAACCGGCCCTTACCCGTTGTCCCCGATTCGGAGTAATCCGGCGCGAGATCGTCGCCCCGTCGGGTGAACCTGGGTGGACCACCTTCTGACCGGCGGGCGAAGGCCTTCCGGAAGGCGAAAGCAGGGACGGCTCATGGCTACTTTGTGCAGACCCTCGGTGTCCGTACCCGAACACGTGATCACGATGGAGGACACCCTGGAGCTGGCCCGCGAACACCATGCGGACCACCCACAGCTCCCGCTGGCCCTCCGACTGATCGAGAACACAGGCGTCCGCACCCGGCACATCGTGCAGCCCATCGAAGAGACCCTGAAACACCCCGGCTTCCAGGAGCGCAACAAGCTCTACGAGGCGGAGGCGAAGGCCCGCGTCCCCGCAGTGATCCAGCGGGCGCTGGACGACGCCGAACTGCTCACCTCCGACATCGATGTCATCATCTACGTGTCGTGCACGGGCTTCATGATGCCCTCGCTGACCGCGTGGCTGATCAACGAGATGGACTTCCCCAGCACCACCCGACAGCTGCCGATAGCCCAGCTGGGCTGCGCGGCAGGCGGTGCGGCCATCAACCGGGCGCACGACTTCTGCACGGCCTACCCCGACACCAACGCGCTGATCGTGGCCTGCGAGTTCTGCTCGCTGTGCTACCAGCCCACCGACCTCGGCGTCGGCTCCCTGCTCTCCAACGGGCTGTTCGGCGACGGCGTCGCCGCGGCCGTGGTGCGCGGGCGCGGCGGCACGGGCGTCCACCTGGAGCGCAACGGGTCGTATCTGATCCCGAAGACGGAGGAGTGGATCGCGTACGACGTCCGGGAGACCGGGTTCCACTTCCTGCTGGACAAGCGGGTGCCCACGACCATGGAGCCGCTCGCCCCGGCGCTCCAGGACCTGGCCGGCACGCACGGCTGGGACGCGTCCGACCTGGACTTCTACATCATCCACGCGGGCGGGCCCCGAATACTCGACGACCTCAGCAAGTTCCTGCAGGTCGACCCGCACGCGTTCCGGTTCAGCCGGGCCACCCTCACCGAGTACGGCAACATCGCCAGCGCCGTCGTGCTGGACGCGCTGCGCCGACTCTTCGAGGAGGGCGGTGCCGAGGACCGGGCGCGCGGGCTGCTCGCCGGGTTCGGTCCCGGCATCACCGCCGAGATGACGGTGGGCCGCTGGGTCGGTACGGACGAAGAGACGCGATGATCGACGAGACGCTCTCCGAGGTCCCGCCGCCGGTCCGACACTGGCCGGCGGCCGACCTGGCCGGGGTGGACTTCGATCCGGTACTGACCGAGCTGATGCGCGAGGGCCCGGTCAACCGTATCGAACTGCCCAACGGCGAGGGCTGGGCCTGGCTGCTCACCCGGTACGACGACGTACGCATGGTGACCAACGACCCCCGGTTCAGCCGCGAGGCGGTCATGGACCACCCGGTCACCCGGCTCGCCCCGCACTTCATCCCGACCCATGGCGCGGTCGGCATCCTGGATCCGCCGGACCACACCCGGCTGCGCCGCGCGGTCGCGCCCGCGTTCACCGCGAAGGGCGTGGAACGGCTCCGCGAGAGGTCCGGGGCCCTGCTCGGCGAACTGGTCGACGAGCTCCTCCAGGACGGTCCGCCCGCCGACCTCACAAGTGCGGTGCTCAGCCCCTTCCCCATCGCGGTGATCTGCGAGCTGATGGGGGTCCCGGCGGCCGACCGCTACCGCATGCACACCTGGACCCAGCTCATCCTGTCCTCCTCGCACGGCAAACAGGTCAGCGAGAGGGCCAAGGAGCAGATGGGCGCGTACTTCCGTGACCTCATCGGACTGCGCGCGGACAGTACGGCCGAGGACGTCACCTCGCTGCTCGGCGCCGCCGCGGGCCGAGGCGAGGTGACCCCGGAGGAGGCCACGGGGCTCGCGGTGCTGCTGCAGATCGGCGGCGAGGCGGTCACCGACAACAGCGGGCAGCTGTTCTACCTCCTGCTGCTCCGGCCCGATCTCGTCGAACAGTTGCGCGACGAGCCGGTGGTCAGGCCGAAGGCCATCGACGAGCTGCTGCGGTACATCCCGCACCGCAACGCGGTCGGACTGTCCCGGATCGCCACGGCGGACGTGGAGATCCGGGGCGTACGGATCCGCGCGGGCGACCCGGTGTACGTCTCCTACCTGGCCGCCAACCGCGACCCGGACGTCTTCCCCGACCCGGAGACGATCGACGTCTCCCGCACCCCGAACCCGCACCTGTCGTTCGGCTTCGGCCCGCACTACTGCCCAGGCGCCCAGCTCGCCCGGCTCGAGTCCGAGCTGCTGGTCGACACACTGCTCGACCGGGTGCCCGGGCTGAGACTGGCCGTGCCCGCCGACCAGGTGCCCTTCAAGAAGGGCGCGCTGATCCGCGGGCCCGAGGCCCTTCCCGTGACGTGGTGATTGCCGATGACGACGACCGAAGGACTGGCGGTACCCGAAGGACCCATGGCCCAGGCGGCCGCGCCGCCCCAGGAGGCGGCGCGGCCGGAGGGACTGCTCGTCCCTCCGGGCCATGGCCGCGTCGTGCAGACGCCCGCCCAGCGCGTGACGTTCAAGGTGACCGGCACACACTCGCGGATGGCCTCCACCTTCGAGGTGGAGGTCCCGCCGGGCTTCGACGTCGGCGCCCATGTGCACACGCGCAGCGAGGAGTTGTTCTACATGCTGGAGGGCGAGCTGGATGTGCTTGCCTTCGAGCCGCGCATCCGCACCCCCGACAACTGGCAGAAGTGGGAGTCGAGTTCGGGCAGCCGCGTGGTACGAGCGACCCCCGGCACGGTCATCGTCGTACCCCCCGGCTGCCCGCACGCCTTCGCCAACCCGACGGACACCCCCGCGAGGGTGTTCTTCCAGGCGTCCCCGCCCCCGGATCACGAGCGCTACTTCGAGGAGCTGCTGGAGATCCTGGGGAACGGGGGCCCACCGGACCACGAGGCGATCGAGGAGCTACGGCGCCGCTACGACATCGAGCAACTGACACCGTTGAAACACCGGTGACGAACCCCCGCGGCGCTACCGGATCGGCATGCCCGACAGCGTGCGCGCGATCACGAGCCGCTGGATCTCACTCGTGCCCTCGAAGATCGTGTAGATGGCCGCGTCCCGGTGCATCCGCTCCACCGGATACTCCCGCGTGTACCCGTTGCCGCCCAGGATCTGGACCGCCTGGGCGGTGACCTGCTTCGCGGTCTCGCTGGCGAACAGCTTGGACATCGAGCCCTCGGCCGCGGTGAACGGCTTCCCGTTGACCGCCATCCAGGAGGCACGCCACACGAGAAGACGCGCGGCGTCGATCTGCGTACGCATGTCCGCGAGCTGGAAGGCGACACCCTGGTTGTCGATGATCGGCCGGCCGAACTGCTCACGGGTCATCGCGTAGTCGAGGGCCACCTCGTACGCGGCCCGGGCCGTGCCGACGGCCATCGCGCCGACCGCCGGCCGCGAGGCCTCGAACGTGGCCATCGCCGCGTTCTTCACCCTCTCCCCACCCGACTTCGCCTTCTCACGGGCCCGGGCGAGCCGCTCGTCCAGCTTCTCCTTGCCGCCGAGCAGGCAGGAACCGGGGACGCGGACGTTCTCCAGGACGACCTCGGCGGTGTGCGAGGCGCGGATGCCGTGCTTCTTGAACTTCTGGCCCTGGGACAGACCGGGCGTGCCCGGCGGGACGATGAAGGAGGCGTGGCCCTTGGAGCCGAGCCCGGGGTCCACCACGGCGACGACCACGTGGACGTTGGCGATGCCGCCGTTGGTCGCCCAGGTCTTGGTGCCGTTGATCACCCACTCGTCCTTGGCCTCGTCGTACACCGCGCGCGTCCGCATGGAGGACACGTCGGAGCCGGCGTCGGGCTCGGAGGAGCAGAAGGCCGCGACATTGACGTCGTTGGTGTCGCCGTACATCTGGGGGATCCAGGTGCCGATCTGCTCCTCGGTGCCGTTGGCGAGGACGCCCACGGCCGCGAGACCCGTGCCGACGATGGACAGGGCGATGCCCGCGTCGCCCCAGAACAGCTCCTCCATGGCCATCGGGATGCCGAGGCCGGTGGGGTCGAAGTACTGCTGGGCGTAGAAGTCGAGGGAGTAGATGCCGACCTTGGCGGCCTCCTGGATGACCGGCCAGGGAGTCTCCTCACGCTCGTCCCATTCGGCGGCCGCGGGGCGGATGACGTCGGCGGCGAAACCGTGCAGCCAGTCCCGGACCTCCTTCTGTTCGTCGTTGAGCTCCATGGTGAACTCGGCCATGTCCCCTCCAGCGGCGGAAAACTCGGGTGTTACTAGCGGTAACCAAAGTGTGTTACCCGCGAGTAGGAAAAGTCAACTCCTGATGACCTGTCGGCATCCCGTTCGATGTCAGGGGCACAGTCAGTGTTAGTTTGCGCAGGCGTCACCGAAACAGCACGGGTGGGGAGAGCTCATGAACACCACGCAGCGGACCGATCAGCAGCGGTCCGCCGACCGCCGACGGCGCGAGCTGCTGGAGGCCGCCGACCGGGTAGTGCTGCGCGACGGCCCGCAGGCCTCGATGAACGCCATCGCCGCGGAGGCCGGCATCACGAAACCGATCCTCTACCGCCACTTCGGCGACAAGGGCGGACTCTACGCCGCCCTCGCCCAGCGGCACACCGACGCGCTCCTGGACTCGCTGCGGGCGGCGCTCGATGCCCCCGCCGACCGCCGGGAACGGGTCGAGGCCACGCTGGACACCTACCTCGCGGCGATCGAGGCGCGGCCTCAGGTCTACCGCTTCCTGATGCACCCCGCGGAGGGCGGCCAGGGCGGCGACCAGGGCTTCGATGTCGGCAAGCACTCCGCGCCGCTGCTCCGCAGGATGGGCGAGGAACTGGCCCAGGTCATCGAGGACCGGCTGGACCTCGGACCGGGGAGCCAGCAGCTGGCCCGGGTCTGGGGACACGGGATCGTCGGCATGATGCACGCGGCGGGCGACTGGTGGCTGGGGGAACGGCCCTGTACCCGTGCCGAACTGGTGAAGAGTCTGGCCGACCTGCTCTGGGGGCGGCTGGCGGCCGCGGGGGACAAAATCGGCGGTCCGGGGTTCTGACCCTCACCGGTGCCAGGAGGCCCGCCGCACCTGCCGCATCAGCCGGCGGTGGCGCAGGCCGGCCAGGCGGTCGGCGTACACCCTGCCCTCCAGGTGATCGCACTCGTGCTGCAGGCACCTGGCGAAGAACCCCGTGCCGTGCACGGTGACCGGCTCCCCGGTCACCGTGAAGCCCTCGACGACAGCGTGGTCGTAGCGCTCGGTCCCCGCCTCCAGCCCCGGCAGGGACAGGCAGCCCTCCGGGCCCCGGATCACCACACCGTCCGCCTCCACCAACCGTGGGTTCACCACATGTCCGAGATGTCGCACATCCTCGTCGTCCGGACAGTCGTACACGAACACCCGCAAAGACTCCCCCACCTGGTTCGCGGCCAGGCCCACGCCCTGGGCCGCGTACATCGTGGCGAACAAGTCCTCCACCAGCCGGGCGAGTTCGGGGCCGAAGTCGGTGACCTCCGCGCAGGGTGCGTGCAGCACCGGGTCGCCGAGCAGCGTGAGAGGCCGGACGCGCCCGCGGGCGCCCGCAATGGAACCGTGTCGCATGGCGGCAAGGGTACGGTTCCCTGGGCCCACCCCCGCCGCGCTGGCATGGGCCGGGATTCGGGTGTGCGAATAGATCTCGATAGGCTGATGTCCACATCACGTTGCCGAATGGCTAAGGCGCGGCGCGTACGCAAGGAGGATCGAGAACTGATGGCAGGCAACTCGGACCCGCTCACGCCGCGGGCCAAGCTCGCCGTGACCGCGGGCAAGGCGGTCGCGGCGGCGTCCCGTGCCGCGGGACGCGGCAGCGGATCGGTGATCGGCGGCCGGGTGGCGCTCAAACTCGACCCCGACCTGCTCGGGCGGCTCGCCCAGAACCTGGACTGCGTCCTGGTCTCGGCGACGAACGGCAAGACCACGACCACCCGGCTCATCGCCGAGGCGCTGCGCGCCGCGGGCCCGGTCGTCTCGAACGCGCTCGGCGCGAACATGCCGGCCGGCATCACCTCGGCGCTGGCCGGCGGCTCGGAGGCCAAGTTCGGTGTGATCGAGGTCGACGAGAAGTACCTCGCGGGCGTCGCCCGGGACACCTCCCCCAAGTGCATCGCGCTGCTCAACCTCTCCCGCGACCAGCTCGACCGCGCGGCCGAGACCCGCATGCTCGCGGAGAACTGGCGCGAGGGCCTGGCCGGCTCCAAGGCCGTGATCGTCGCCAACTGCGACGACCCGCTGGTGGTGTGGGCGGCTTCGTCCTCCCCCAATGTGATCTGGGTCGCAGCCGGCCAGATGTGGAAGGACGACGCCTGGTCCTGCCCGTCCTGCGGCGGTGTGATGCAGCGCCCCGGCGACGACTGGTACTGCGGCGAGTGCGGCTTCCGCCGCCCGACGCCGAGCTGGGCGCTCTCCGGCGACCACGTCCTCGACCCGCACGGTTCGGCCTGGCCGATCCACCTCCAGCTGCCCGGCCGCGCCAACAAGGCCAACGCCGCGAGCTCCGCGGCCGTCGCCGCCGTCTTCGGCGTGCCCCCGCAGGTCGCCCTGGAGCGCATGTACCAGGTGCAGGCGGTCGCCGGACGCTACGACGTCGTCCAGTACCAGAACCGTGATCTGCGCCTGCTGCTGGCGAAGAACCCGGCCGGCTGGCTGGAGACGTTCTCCCTGATCGACCCGCCGCCGGCCCCGGTGATCCTGTCCGTGAACGCGCGCGGCGCCGACGGCACCGACACCTCCTGGCTGTGGGACGTCGACTACACGCGCCTGACCGGCCACCCGATCTTCGTCATCGGTGACCGGAAGCTGGACCTCGCGGTGCGTCTGGAGGTCGCGAACCAGCACTTCCAGGTGTGCGAGAACCTCGACCAGGCGGTCCAGCAGGCCCCGCCGGGCCGGATCGAGGTCATCGCGAACTACACCGCGTTCCAGGACCTGCGCCGGATCGTCGGCAACTGAACAGGGAGGAAGATCACTTCATGAGCGACAACCAACTGCGGCTGGTGTGGATCTACCCCGACCTGCTCAGCACCTACGGCGACCAGGGCAACGCGCTCGTCGTGGAGCGGCGGGCCCGCCAGCGCGGCCTCGACGTGGCCCGGCTGGACGTGCGCAGCGACCAGCCGATCCCGACCTCCGGCGACATCTACCTGATCGGCGGCGGCGAGGACCGGCCGCAGCGTCTGGCCGCCGAGCGGCTGCGTCGCGACGGGCACCTGTACCAGGCGGTGAACAACGGCGCGATTGTCCTCGCGGTGTGCGCCGGCTACCAGATCCTCGGCCACGAGTTCGTCAACGACCTCGGCCAGCGGGAGCCCGGCCTCGGTCTGCTCGACGTCACCACGGTGCGCGGCGAGGGCGAGCGCTGCGTCGGCGACGTCCTCGGAGACATCGACCCGCGTCTGGGCCTGCCCCCGCTGACCGGCTTCGAGAACCACCAGGGCGTCACCCACCTCGGCCCCACCGCCCGCCCGCTCGCCCAGGTCCGCCTGGGCAAGGGCAACGGCACCGGGGACGGCACGGAGGGGGCGTACAACGACACCGTGTTCGGCACCTACATGCACGGGCCGGTGCTCGCCCGCAACCCGCAGATCGCCGACCTGCTGCTGAAGCTGGCGCTCGACGTCAACGCACTGCCGCCGATCGACGACCGCTGGTACGAGGCGCTCCGCAACGAGCGCATCGCGGCTGCGCAGCAGCCTGCGTAGTGGCAGTTGCGCAGCAGCCTGCGTAGTGGCAGTTGCGCAGCAGCCTGCGTAGTGGCAGTTGCGCAGCAGCCTGCGTAGGTATTGCTGCGCAGCAGCCTGCGTGACCATCGCGTTCCAGAAGTACTGTAGGCACCTTTTAGCACCTACCGGCATGGTCTTCACAGGGCCCGCCTGGCAGGCCGTCCGCTCACATGTGCGGGCGCGTCCAGCAGGCGGACGCCCGCTACGGAGCCACCCCCCAACGCCGGTAGGGTGACCGGGATCCAGCCGGACAGCGCGGTCCGGTCCCCGGCCCACGTTGAGAAGGTATTTCGGGCTATGCGCATTGGTGTCCTCACGTCCGGCGGCGACTGCCCCGGCCTGAACGCCGTCATCCGGTCCGTCGTGCACCGTGCCGTCGCCGACCACGGCGACGAGGTCATCGGTTTCCGGGACGGCTGGAAAGGCCTCCTGGAGTGCGACTACCTCAAGCTGGACCTGGACGCCGTGAGCGGCATCCTGGCCCGCGGCGGCACCATCCTCGGTTCCTCCCGGGTCCGTCCCGAGCACCTGCGGGACGGCGTCGCCCGGGCCAAGGGCCACCTCCAGGACCTGGGCCTGGACGCGGTCATCCCGATCGGCGGCGAGGGCACGCTGAAAGCCGCCCGGCTGCTGTCGGACGCCGGTCTGCCCATCGTGGGCGTGCCGAAGACCATCGACAACGACATCGCGGTCACGGACGTCACCTTCGGCTTCGACACGGCCGTGGGCGTCGCCACCGAGGCCCTGGACCGGCTGAAGACCACCGCCGAGTCCCACCAGCGCGTGCTGATCGTGGAGGTCATGGGCCGCCACACCGGCTGGATCGCGCTGCACTCCGGCATGGCGGCCGGCGCCCACGCCATCGTCGTACCGGAGCGCCCCTTCGACATCGAGGAGTTGGCGAAGCGGGTCGGCGAGCGTTTCGAGGCGGGCAAGCGGTTCGCCATCGTCGTCGCCGCGGAGGGCGCCAAGCCGAAGGCCGGCAGCATGGACTTCGACGAGGG
This sequence comes from Streptomyces sp. NPDC086549, assembly GCF_044746205.1. Classification (NCBI taxonomy): domain Bacteria; kingdom Bacillati; phylum Actinomycetota; class Actinomycetes; order Kitasatosporales; family Streptomycetaceae; genus Streptomyces; species Streptomyces sp. NPDC086549. The sequence goes on from NZ_JBIVBS010000012.1 coordinate 107,254, forward strand.
CGGCAAGGACATCTACGGCCACGAGCGCTTCGCCGGGATCGCCCGCCAGCTCTCCGTCGAGCTGGAGGAGCGGCTGGGCAAGGAGGCGCGTCCGGTCATCCTCGGCCATGTGCAGCGGGGCGGGACGCCGACGGCGTACGACCGGGTGCTGGCGACGCGCTTCGGGTGGCACGCGGTGGAGGCGGTGCACCGGGGCGAGTTCGGCCACATGACCGCGCTGCGGGGCACCGACATCGTGATGGTGCCGCTGGCGGAGGCCGTGGAGACGCTGAAGACGGTTCCTCAGGAGCGGTACGAAGAGGCGGAGTGCGTCCTGTAGGTCTGTAACCCGCCTGTGCGCGAAACCGCCCCCGGTCACGGCAGTGACCGGGGGCGGTTCTAGTGTGGGTGCGGACAGACAGCTGTGGACAGACAGCGCACAACCCCCACGAATCAGGAGCCGGCGGATGGATCACAGCGGGCACGGCATGACGATGGATCTGCCGCCGTTCACGCTGGGACGAGGTCTTGAGTGGTCGGCGGACCCGTTCTTCCTCGTCGCCTGCCTGGCCGGGCTCGGGCTGTACGGGTGGGGTGTGGTGCGGCTGCGGCAGCGCGGTGACGCGTGGTCGCCGGCGCGGACCGCGTCGTACGTCGTCGGTGTGCTGACCATCATGCTGATGATGTGCACCAGGCTGAACGACTACGGCATGGTGATGTTCAGCGTGCACATGGTCCAGCACATGGTGATCAGCATGCTGTCGCCGATCCTGATCCTGCTCGGCGCCCCGGTCACGCTGGCGCTGCGCGCGCTGCCGGTCGCGGGCAAGGGCCGCAAGGGTCCGCGCGAGCTGCTGCTGGCGCTGCTGCACAGCCGTTACATGAGGGTCGTCACCCACCCGGCGTTCACGATCCCGATGTTCATCGCGAGCCTGTACGCGCTGTACTTCACCTCCATCTTCGACACCCTGATGGGTTCGAAGGCCGGACATACCGCGATGATGGTGCACTTCCTGGCGGTGGGCGTGGCGTTCTTCTGGCCGATCATCGGGGTGGACCCGGGTCCGCACCGGCCCGGCCATCTGATGCGGATGCTGGAGCTGTTCGCGGGCATGCCGTTCCACGCCTTCTTCGGCATCGCGCTGATGATGGCGTCGACCCCGATGGTCGAGACGTTCAAGAACCCGCCCGCCTCCCTCGGCATCGATGCCCTCTCCGACCAGAACGCGGCCGGCGGCATCGCCTGGGCGTTCAGCGAGATCCCGTCCGTTCTGGTGCTGATCGCACTGCTGTTCCAGTGGTACGGCTCGGAGCAGCGGCAGGCCAAGCGCAAGGACCGCCAGGCCGACCGGGACGGGGACAAGGAACTCGAGGCGTACAACGCCTATTTGGCCTCACTGAACGCACGCGAGAGCTGACGCGGCCTGAAAGGCAATTCGCGCTTTGTTCAACGGGGTCGGCGTGCTGCTGGTTCTCCTGCTTCGGGGAGGCGGGCCGACGGCTGGCGCGGCGGGGGCCGGCGGTCGCGTACGACGGGCGCGGGCTGCCGCCGGACGACGTGCGCGTGACGGCGTCGGACCCACCGGCCGGGACCGAGCTTCGGTTCGGGGAGGACGTGACGCTGAGCGTGCCGCGCTCGCGGTCGCTCTCGGTCCGGTGGTCGCCCTGGCCGGTGTCTGGTGGGCGACGGCCCAGCGGACGGCCGACGGGACGGGGCCTCCGTACGGCACGGCCGTCGGGCTCGCGTACCGGCTCGCGGACGGTGACTGCGTTCTCGCCGGCTGGCCCGGCGGGTCGCGTTTCTCCGGCACGCCACGCCTCACGGTCGACCCGACCTGACGTGACAAGGCGCCGGACGGCCACATCACAGCCGAGGCGCGCAGGCTCGGCCCGGCCGGGCCGGGTGCGCGGAGCGGACGCGGGAGCTGCCCGGGAAGCTCGCCGACGTGCGCGAGCCGGCCATCGTACCGACCGCGGCGGGCTTCGACGCCGCCGGACGGCGCACCGCCGGCCTGGTGCTCGGCGCGCGCGGGCCGGTGTACGGGCCGCTCGGCGGCCGCCGCAGGCCGGGAGAGGCCTTCACGGACACGGCCGCCATGCGGAAGCGGGACTGTCTGCGGGCGCGCTCCCCGCGGGACGCCCGCCTGGTCTCGTGCTCTGGCGCGTACCGCGTCGGACGCGGGCTGTGCGCGGGACGTACCGTCGAGTGACTACGGATTCGATCCTTCCGTCCACCAGGCCGCTTCATGGACGAGCGAGGTCCCCTGGAAGTCGGGCACACATTTCGTCGTCTGCGCCGTGCGGAAGCAGAACGGGGGCACCATGGAGGGGAACGGACCTTGAGGAGGGTGTCGCGATGCCCGGTTCGACGAACGGTTCCACGAAGGCGATGGGGGTGCTCACCCTCGGCGGTCTCGTCGTGGTGACGGCGTACACGGTGGCTCTGGGCAGCAACGGCTGGCTGTGGTTCGGATGGGTCGTGCTGGGGCTGCTCACGCTCGCGATGGTCGTCACGCAGAGCACCTGACGGTCACTCGGCGGCGAGGCGGCCCGCCGAGTGGACGCCCGGCTGGTACTTCGGCAGCCGGGCGGTGATCTTCATGCCCGCTCCGGGCGCGGTCTCGATGACGAGGCCGTGGTCGTCGCCGTAGACCTGGCGGAGCCGGTCGTCGACGTTGGACAGGCCGATGCCGCCGGACGGGCTGATCTCGCCGGCGAGGATGCGGCGCAGCAGCTCGGGGTCCATGCCGGCGCCGTCGTCCTCGATGACGACGAGGGCCTCGGCGCCGGCGTCCTGTGCGGTGATCTGGATGTGGCAGGCGTCGGCCTTGCCCTCCAGGCCGTGCTTGACGGCGTTCTCGACGAGGGGTTGCAGGCACAGGAACGGCAGGGTGACCGGCAGCACCTCGGGCGCGATCTGCAAGGTGACGGAGAGGCGGTCACCGAAGCGGGCCCGGACGAGCGCCAAGTAGTGGTCGATGGCGTGGAGTTCGTCGGCGAGGGTGGTGAAATCGCCGTGCCTGCGGAACGAGTAGCGGGTGAAGTCGGCGAATTCCAGGAGGAGTTCACGGGCGCGCTCGGGGTCGGTGCGGACGAAGGAGGCGATGACCGCCAGCGAGTTGAAGACGAAGTGCGGGGATATCTGGGCGCGCAGGGCCTTGATCTCGGCCTCGATGAGTTTCGTCCGGGACTGGTCGAGGTCGGCCAGCTCCAGCTGGACGCTCACCCAGCGGGCCACCTCGCCGGCCGCCCGTACCAGGACGGCTGACTCGCGCGGCGCGCAGGCGACGAGCGCGCCGTGCACCCGGTCGTCGACGGTGAGCGGGGCGACCACGGCCCAGCGGACCGGACAGTCGGGGGCCTCGCAGGACAGGCGGAACGCCTCCCCGCGCCCGGTCTCCAGCGCTCCGGCCAGCCGTTCCATGATCTCGCCGCGGTGGTGGCCACCCACGCCGTCCCAGACCAGCACCTCCTTCCGGTCGGTGAGGCAGAGCGCGTCCGTGCCGAGCAGCGAGCGGAGTCTGCGGGCCGATCTGCGCGCGGTCTCCTCCGTGAGGCCCGCCCGCAGTGGGGGCGCGGCGAGCGAGGCCGTGTGCAGGGTCTGGAAGGTGGCGTGCTCGACGGGGGTGCCGAGCCCGCCCAGGCTCTCGGGGCGCGCGGTGCGCCGCCCGAGCCAGAAGCCGGCGGCCAGCAACGGGAGTACGGCGACGCAGAGTCCGGCCAGGAATCCGCTCATGCCTTCGCCTCGCCCCGCACCGCTCCCCCGGTCAGTTCCTCCGGCAGATGGAACCTGGCCAGGATCGCCGCCGTCCCGGCGGGCACCCGTGCCGCGGTGGCCAGGGACACCAGCACCATGGTGAGGAAGCCCAGCGGCACCGACCACAGGGCGGGCCAGGCGAGCAGGGCGTGCAGGGGGCCGGTGCCGGGCAGGCCCGCCATGGTGGCGGCGACGGCGAGGAACGCGGAGCCGCCGCCCACCAGCATGCCCGCGGCCGCGCCGGGTGGGGTGAGCCGCCGCCACCAGATGCCGAGGACGAGCAGCGGGCAGAAGGACGAGGCCGAGACGGCGAAGGCGAGCCCGACGGCGTCGGCCACCGGCAGACCGCCGACCAGCACGCTCGCCGCCAGCGGTATGGCCATGGCGAGCACCGTGCCGAGCCTGAAGTGCCGTACCCCGCGCGACGGCAGGACGTCCTGGGTGAGCACTCCGGCCACCGCCATGGTCAGCCCGGACGCGGTCGACAGGAACGCGGCGAAGGCGCCGCCCGCCACCAGTGCGCCGAGCAGGTCGCCGCCGAGTCCGCCGATCATCCGGTCGGGCAGCAGGAGCACGGCCGCGTCGGCGTTGCCGGTGATCGTGAGTTCGGGGGCGTAGAGGCGGCCCAGCGCGCCGTACACGGGCGGCAGCAGGTAGAAGCCGCCGATCAGGGTGAGGACGGCGACGGTGGTGCGGCGGGCGGCGACGCCGTGCGGGCTGGTGTAGAAGCGGACGACGACGTGCGGCAGGCCCATGGTGCCGAGGAAGGTGGCGAGGATGAGTCCGTACGTGGCGTACAGCGGGCGTTCCTCACGGCCGGTGGCGAGCGAGGTGGACATGCCGCCGCTGCCCCGGTCGGCGGCCGGGACGGGGGTGCCCGGGGTGAAGGTCAGGCGGGTTCCGGAGGCGATGCGGTGGGCGCCCGCGGGCAGCCTGAGGCGGGTGCCGTCGTAGGGACGGTCGTCGACCCGGCCGCTGACGGTGACGGTCAGCGGCCGGTCGAGGTCCAGGTCGACGGTGTCCTCGACGCGTAAGGTCCGCTGCTCGCGGAAGGACGCGGGCTCCTCGAAGGCGTGGCGGGGTGCGCCGTCGCTCTGCCAGGCGAGGATCAGGAAGAGGGCGGGGACGAGGAGGGCGGTGAGCTTGAGCCAGTACTGGAAGGCCTGCACGAAGGTGATGCTGCGCATCCCGCCCGCGGCGACGGTGGCCACCACGACCACGGCCACGATGAGTCCGCCGAGCGGGTCGGGTGCCCCGGTGAGCACCGCCAAGGTGAGTCCGGCTCCCTGGAGTTGGGGCAGCAGGTAGAGCCAGCCGACGCCGACGACGAAGGCGCCCGCCAGCCGCCGTACCGGCTGCGAGGCGAGGCGGGCCTCGGCGAAGTCGGGGAGCGTGTAGGCGCCGGAGCGGCGCAGCGGGGCGGCGACGAACAGCAGCAGGACGAGATAGCCGGCCGTGTAGCCCACCGGGTACCAGAGCATGTCCGGGCCCTGCACCAGGACCAGGCCCGCGATGCCGAGGAAGGAGGCGGCGGAGAGGTACTCGCCGCTGATGGCGGCCGCGTTGAGGCGGGGGCCGACGGTGCGCGAGGCGACGTAGAAGTCGGAGGTGGTGCGGGAGACGCGCAGGCCGAAGGCTCCGACGAGGACGGTCGCGACGACGACGAGGGCGACCGCGGGGACGGCGTAGCTGGAGTTCACGGCCGTCAGCGGTCCTCGACGAGGCGCACGAAGTCCCGCTCGTTGCGCTCGGCGCGGCGCACGTACCAGCGGGCGAGCAGGATCAGCGGCGCGTAGAGGCAGAAGCCCAGCACCAGCCACTTCAGGCGGCGGGCGTCCGGGGCGGCCGCGAACACCAGCGGAAGCGGGCCGACGAGCAGCATGAGGACGGCGAACGCGGCGAGCGCGGAGCGGAGTTGGGAACGCATCAGGGAGCGGACGTAGGTGTGGCCGAGGGTGGTCTGCTCGTCGATCTCGGTGCGCGGCCGGTAGTAGCCGGAGGCCCGGCGGGTGCGCCGGGTGTGGCGGGGCGGTCCGGTGACGACGACTCGGCGTTCGGTGGGCTCCACTTCGGCCTCCCCTATCCCGTGGTCCGGCGCATCAGCAGGTCCCGCAACTCGCGCGCGTGGCGGCGGCTGACCTGAAGTTCCTCGGTGCCGACCAGCACGCTCACCGTGCCCGCGTCCAGGCGGAGTTCGCCGATGTGGCGCAGGGCGACGAGGTGGCGGCGGTGGATGCGGACGAAGCCGCGGGAGCGCCAGCGGTCCTCCAGGGTGGACAGCGGGATGCGGACGAGGTGGCTGCCCCGGTCGGTGTGCAGACGGGCGTAGTCGCCCCTGGCCTCGACGTGGGTGATGTCGTCGACGGCCACGAAGCGGGTCACGCCGCCGAGTTCGACGGGTATGTGGTCGGGGTCGGGTTCGTGGACGGGGATCCGCTGGGCGGCGCCGCGCAGTTCGGCGGCCCGGCGCACGGCCTCCGCGAGCCGTTCCTTGCGTACGGGCTTGAGGACGTAGTCGACGGCCTTGAGGTCGAAGGCGCGCACGGCGAAGTCCTCGTGGGCGGTGACGAAGACGACCAGCGGGGGGCGGGCGAAACCGGTGAGCAGCCGGGCCATCTCCAGGCCGTCGAGGCCGGGCATCTGGATGTCGAGGAAGACGACGTCGATGGCCTCGGGCCCGTCGGGACCGGACTCCAGGGCGCGGGTGATGCGGCGCAGCGCCCCGGTCGCGTCACCTGCGCCCTCGACACTGCTGATGCGTGGGTCGGCGTGCAGCAGGTAGAGGAGTTCCTCCAGCGAGGGGCGTTCGTCGTCGACGGCGAGGGCGCGCAGCATGAACGTGGAGTGTAGGAGGAATCCGTACGGCACGACATGTGCCCGGCGTGGACGTTCGTGCTGGATACAGTGCCGACATGAACAGCACGACCGCCCCGTTCGACGAGCTCGACCGGAAGATCATCACAGCGCTGATGGCGAATGCCAGGACGAGCTTCGCCGAGATCGGGGCGGCCGTCGGCCTGTCGGCCACCGCGGTCAAGCGGCGGGTCGACCGGCTGCGCGAGACCGGTGTGATCACGGGGTTCACGGCCACGGTGAAGCCGGCGGCGCTGGGCTGGCGCACGGAGGCGTACGTCGAGGTGTACTGCGAGGGCGCGGCCCCGCCCCGGCGCCTCGCGGAGGTGGTCCGCAACCATCCGGAGATCACGGCCGCGATGACCGTGACCGGAGGTGCGGACGCGCTGCTGCACGTGCGCGCGCGGGACGTGGGGCACTTCGAGGAGGTGCTGGAGCGGATCCGCGTGGAGCCGTTCATCCGGAAGACGATCAGCGTGATGGTGCTGTCCCATCTCCTGCCGGAGAGCCCGGAGGCGGGCGCCAACCTTGTGGCACCGGACTAAACGTCCCGGCGCGCAGCACTCGTGCGTTCTTCCTGGTCACAACGCAGCATTCCTGCGCACATACGCAGCTGTCATTCCTTGTCGTCCGTCCCCGTCACTTCCTACCTTTGTGTCACCCCCAGCCGACACCGCAGGAAAGCGGAGGAACACCTCTGTGCCCGACAGCCGTGTGCCGCGCCCTCGGCGCTTCCTCGTCTGTGAACCCAGACACTTCGCCGTGCAGTACGCGATCAACCCCTGGATGCAGCCCGACTCCCAGATCGACGTGGACCTGGCCCAGGATCAGTGGCAGGCGCTGATCCGCGCCTATCGTGCCCATGGACACGCCGTGGACACCGTGGAGCCGGTCGCCGGTCTCCCCGACATGGTCTTCGCGGCGAACTCGGCGGTCGTCGTCGGCGGCCGCGTCTTCGGCTCCCTCTTCCACGCGGCCGAGCGCCGTCCGGAGTCGACCCACTACGACACGTGGTTCAAGGCGGCCGGCTTCGACGTCCACCGGCCCGAAGCCGTGTGCGAGGGCGAGGGCGACCTCGTCCCGACCGGCCGGTACGTGCTGGCCGGCACCGGGTTCCGGACGACCCGCGAGGCGCACCGCGAGGTGCAGGAGTTCTTCGGCGTGCCGGTGATCAGCCTGACGCTCGTGGACCCGTACTTCTACCACCTGGACACGGCGCTGTTCGTCCTCGACGACGGCCCCGAGGGCAATATCGTGTACTACCCGGAGGCGTTCTCCCCGGGCAGCCGTGAGGTGCTGGCGCGTCTGTACCCGGACGCGGTGCTCGCCACCCGCGAGGACGCCATGACATTCGGCCTGAACTCCGTCTCCGACGGGCGCCACGTCTTCATCGCGCCGCAGGCCGAGCGCCTGGCCTCGTGTCTCGCCGACCACGGTTACACCCCCGTCCCCGTCGACCTGTCGGAGTTCCACAAGGCCGGCGGCGGCATCAAGTGCTGCACCCAGGAGATCCGCTCATGACCGCTCCCGCCCGCACCCGCACCTCCGCCGACCTGATCCGTGCCGAAGAACCGGTGCTCGCGCACAACTACCACCCGCTGCCGGTGGTCGTCGCCCGCGCCGAGGGCACCTGGGTGGAGGACGTCGAGGGCCGCCGCTATCTCGACATGCTGGCGGGCTACTCGGCCCTCAACTTCGGGCACCGCCACCCGGCCCTGGTCGAGGCGGCGCACCGCCAGCTCGACCGGCTGACCCTCACCTCGCGCGCCTTCCACAACGACCAGCTGGCCGAATTCGCCGAGCGGCTCGCGGAGTTGACCGGTCTGGACATGGTGCTGCCGATGAACACCGGTGCCGAGGCGGTGGAGAGCGGCATCAAGGTGGCCCGCAAGTGGGCCTACGAGGTGAAGGGCGTCCCCGCCGACCGGGCCACGATCGTGGTCGCGGCGGAGAACTTCCACGGCCGTACGACGACGATCGTCAGTTTCTCCACCGACGAGACGGCCCGCGCGGGCTTCGGGCCCTTCACCCCGGGCTTCCGGATCGTCCCCTACAACAACCTGGCCGCGCTGGAGGCCGCCGTCGACGAGACGACGGCCGCGGTGCTGATCGAGCCGATCCAGGGCGAGGCGGGGGTGGTCATCCCGGACGAGGGCTACCTGGCCGGCGTGCGCGAGCTGACGCGGCGCAAGGGCTGCCTGTTCATCGCCGACGAGATCCAGTCCGGCCTCGGCCGCACCGGCCGTACGCTCGCCGTCGAGCACGAGCAGGTCGTCCCGGACGTACTCCTGCTCGGCAAGGCGCTGGGCGGCGGCATCGTGCCGGTGTCGGCGGTGGTGGCCCGGCGTGACGTACTGGGCGTGCTGCGGCCGGGCGAGCACGGCTCGACGTTCGGCGGCAACCCGCTCGCCGCGGCGGTCGGCACGGCGGTGGTGGAGCTGCTGGAGACGGGTGAGTTCCAGCGCCGGGCCGACGAGCTGGGCGTGATCCTGCGGGACGGGCTGTCGACGCTGGTCGGCAAGGGTGTGGTCGGCTTCCGGGCCCGCGGGCTGTGGGCGGGCGTCGACATCGACCCGGCCATCGGCACCGGCCGTGAGGTCAGCGAAGGCCTGATGCGGGAGGGCGTCCTGGTCAAGGACACCCACGGCTCCACGATCCGGCTGGCCCCGCCGCTGACCATCACCGGCGAGGAACTGGGTTCCGCGCTCGGCGCGTTGGAGAAGGTGCTGGACCAGGGCCGCTGAGGCCGGGGCAGGGGGCCGGCGCCGGGCCGGCCCCCTGCCCGCTGCGGTCAGCTCTTGCCGAGGAGCTGGTTCATCTCCTTGATCTCGGCGTTCTGCGCGGTCACGATGCCGTCGGCCATGCTCGTGGCGGCGCCGTACTGCCCCTTGTTCTTCTCGGTGGTGGCCATCTCCACGGCGCCCTTGTGGTGTTCGACCATCATGGTCAGGAACATGGTGTCGAAGGCCTTGCCGGACATCTTCTTCATCTCGTCCATGTGGGCGGTGCTCATCATTCCGGGCATGCCGGAGTGACCCGAGTGGTCCATGCCGGCCATGGGCATGTCCTCGCCCCAGGCCTTGAGCCAGCCGGTCATCGTCGTGATCTCCGGGTCCTGCGCCTTCTCGATGCGCGCGGCGAGGTCCTTGACCTGGGCGGAGGAGGCCCGGCTCGCGGCGAGCTTCGCCATCTCCAGGGCCTGCTGGTGGTGCGGGATCATGGCCTGCGCGAAGGAGACGTCCTGGGCGTTGTGGGCACCGGCGGTGACCGCGGCGGTCGGGGACGCTGTGGCGCCGTTGCCGGTGTGGCCGGCGCTGTCGTCGCTGCTGCCGCCGCAGGCAGTGAGGACGAACGCGGCGGTGGCGGTGGCCGCGACGAGGGCGGCACGGCGCGTCAGGGTACGGATGGTCATGCTGGAACTCCTGCTGTACTGATGGGATTCGGGCGCATCGAGGACCGCATCCGCCTCAGAGCGGTGCGGCGTCGCGGCCTCTAGATCCGCAGGAGTTGGAGTTCCGCCAGGGACGGTGGCGCGCGTGCGTCGTCCGGTGCCGTGGCCGGGCGGGAGCGGGCGGAGTCGGCCTGTGCGGGCGCGGTCACCGGGTCGGGAACCAGCGCGGGCAGCACCGGTCCGCCGCTCACGGCGCCCGAGGCGCAGGTCGCGTCGGCGTGCCGCAGATGATGCCCATCGCAGTGTCCGTCGTCCGCGCACCCGTCCACCGCGGTGATCTCGGCCGTCACGTGCGCGGAACGGGCCTGTTCCGGATGGCCCATGGCACCACCGGGAGCCAGGGCGTGCATGCCGAGGAGTCCGACCAGCAGCCCCAGCACGAGCAGCGCCCGCCACCGCCGCAGGGGCGGTCGCGAAGAGAGCTGCTCGGTCCGGTTCATCGGGCTCATCCTAAGCGGGGCCACAGCAACGGGTCCCGCCGGGGCCCACCCGGACGGAAGCGGAGGACCACGATCGGGTGATATGCGCTTCGCTCCCCTGTCTGTCGCGCGCTGTACGGGCACACCCTTTGATATGGGCAGTACGTCTATGGGCAGTACGTCGAGGCTCGGGCCCGGCACCCTGGAACTGCGGATCGCCACGGCGATGACCGGCGGCGTGAGTCTGGCCGTGTGGATGGGAGGTGTGGCCCGCGAGCTGAACCTGCTGCAACAGGCGGCGTGGTGGCGCAACGCCCTCCCCGAGGACGCTCCCCTCCCGGATCCGGCCGCCACGGCAGGGGGCGACGAGCGGGCCAGGGTCCTGTATCTGCGGCTCCTGGACCTGCTGGACACCACCGTCTCCGTCGACGTCCTGTCCGGCACCAGCGCGGGCGGCATCAACGCCGCGCTGCTGGGGCTGGCGCGGGCCAGGTCCTGGGACCTGGGGCCACTGCGCGACTTCTGGCTGAAGTCCGGCGCGTTCGAGACCCTGCTGCGCGACCCCACGCAGAAGAAGCCGCCTTCACTGCTCCAGGGCGACGGCGTCCTGTTCCAGGACCTCGTCCACGGCATCGACGAGCTGGACGTCGCGGCGCGGTCGATACCGAAGCCGTCCGGCACGGTGGCCCACGACGTCACCGGCCAGACGCAGGTCTTCATCACCACGACACTCCTCACCGGGGAGACGGGCCGGTTCACCGACTCCTACGGCACCCAGGTCCAGGACGAGGACCACCGGGGCCTGTTCGTCTTCGACGAGGACAGCCTGCGCAGCGGCACCGGTGCCCTGGCCGTGGCACTGGCGGCGCGCAGCAGCGCTTCCTTCCCCTGCGCGTTCGAGCCCTCGTTCCTGCCGTACGGGAACCCGGTCGCGGGGCGGCCCGGCGCCCCCGGCCGGCCCGCGATGAAGAGATACGCCAACATCACCCGGCCCCACTGGGCCGCCGACGGCGGTCTCCTGGCGAACCGCCCGATCAGACCCCTGCTGCGGGCCGTCTTCGACCGCCCGGCCGTACGCCAGGTCCGGCGCGTCCTGCTCTACGTCGTCCCCACCGCCGGCGGCGCGCCCGACCCCCGTGCCATGCCGGACCAGGAGTCCTTCGAGCAGCCGTGGACCCTGGGAGAGGCCCTCATGAAGGACCTCGGTGCCGCCCTCAGCCAGTCCATCAGCGCCGAGCTGACGGAACTGCGCGACCACAACGACCGCATGGACGCGCTCCGCGACACCCGGCGCCGTATGGCCGAGCTCGGCAGCCAGGGCCGTAAGGCCGTGGCTGCCCTGGCCGGACACATGCGGGCGACGGGCGCGCGGCCCCCCGCGTTCGAGCTCCTCACCGAACCGATGCGCGACGACTTCCGGACTCGTGAGGCCGCCTGGCTGGCCCGTCCGGTGATCACCTCCCTCATGCGCACCCTGACCACCCGGCCGCCGGAGGCCATGGCCCGTGACTGGCTGGACGCCCTGGCGCCCGGCCGCAGTGCCGAGGAGGAGTGCCGGGCCGCCGCGGTGGACGAGGTGACCAAGGAGTGGAGGTTCCCGGCGCCGGGCGAGCGGGGCGCTGTCCTGTACGGGCGGCTGGCCGCGTTCGGTGTGGCCCCCTTCCTCGGCGCCAAGGCGACGGTGCGGACCATGCTCCGGGCGGCGTATGTCTGCCGTCCGGAACAGCGCCGGGAGCTGGCGGACGTCGTACTCCTGGTTCACCAGGCGTACGAACCCGGCAGGCCGCCGGACGTGGAGTGCCTGGCCGAGACGGCGTTGAACGACGGGCTGGCGGAGCGACGACCGCTCACGGACGTGGCGGCCGAGGCCATGAAGGTCTACTGGGGCCGCCGCAACACACCGGCACCCTCGGACCCGGGCGCCGACGCCCGACCGCGTCCCGGCCTCAAGGACGGATGGGCTCGGCTCGCCGCCGCCGTGGTGAAGCTGCGCGCGGTACTCCCGGAATCGGTCCTCGCGCCCCCCGCCGACGACGCGCCTTCGCCCGCGCCGCCCACCACCTCCGAGGGGCGACGGCAGAAGGCGGCCGCGGAACTGCGGACCTACTTCGAGTTCCTGCCCGAAGACACCGACGGCATCGCCCTCGCCCTGTTCGAGCTGCACGTGGCGACCCGTTCCGTCCTCCCCGTGGGCACCGAGGTCGAACAACCCATCGAACTGGTGCAGGTCAGCGCCGACACCCGGTGCCTGCTCGCGCCCCGGCGCGCGACCGCCGCGTCGAAGCTCACCGGGCTGCAACTGCACCATTTCGGCGCCTTCTACAAGTCCTCGTGGCGGGCGAACGACTGGACGTGGGGGCGGCTGGACGGCGCCGGCTGGCTGGTACACCTCGTGCTGGACCCGCGGCGCGTCCTCACCGTCGCGCAGGACGCCCCGGTCGACGGCAGCCGACGCGCATGGTTCTACGAGCGGCTGCGTGACCTGTTCGCCCACGGCACGGACCCGGACGACTTCGTCGACGTGCGCGCCGACGGGACCGACATCCGGCTGACCCGGGAGGCGGTCTTCGACGAACTGAGCTTCCTCGACGACCCCACCGCACCCATGCCGCCCAGCCTGCCTCTGACGTCGATGTGGGTGGCGAAGGCCTGGCAGAGGTGCGTCGCCGAGGTCGAACTGCCGGTGATCGCCCGGGAGATGATGAGTACGCCGTCCGCGCGGCCACACGTGTGGGCCGCCCGGGTACTCGACGCGGCGGGCAGCCCCGCCCGGGCCCAGGCAGCGGCCCGGACCGCCGTCGCCGCGGTCATGGACGGCAACTGGACCGCCGAACAGCGCCGCCTGATCGAGAGCGAGCGCCAGGCCGCAGACGCCGAGCGCAGCGCCGCTGACGCCGACGCCGACGCCGACGCCGAGCGCAGCGCCGCTGACGCCGACGCCGACGCCGAGGGCAGCGCCGCGGACGCTGCGCGGCGGGCGCCCGATGCCGCGCACCGGACCGCCAACCCCGGGCGGCAGACCGTAGACCCCGCCCAGCCGGCCGACCCCGCGCCGCAGACCGCAGCCCCGGCGCGGCACGCCACCGATCCCGTGCACCACCCCGCCGATCCCGCGCACCACGCCACGGACCCCGCACGACCGGCCGACGGGTCACAGCAGCAAGTCGCCGCCCCTGGGCAGCAGTCCGGTACGCGGGCGCAGCGGACCGGCGGACCGACACGACCGGTCGGTGCACCGGCCCACCCCACCGGTGAACCAGCACAGCCGGTCGACGCGCCCGCCCACCCCACCGGTGGATCGGCACAGCCGGTCGGCACGCAGGCCCACCCCACCAGCCGATCACCGCTGACGGCCGGTGCCGGCGTCACCGCCGCGAACCCGGACGCGCTCGCCGCCCTGCTCGCGACCTGCCCCGTGCCCGACGAGACCTTCGCCGGCGAACTGGGAGAGCCACTGCTGACCCGCACGGCGGGCAAGGCGGCCGCCGTCGCCGCGTCGGCGGTGTCCGGGTTCCCCCGGATCCCCGCGCCCCTGAAACCCTTCCTCGCCTCGGCCCGCACCGTCACCCTGGCCGGCCACCGCGTCTCCGCCCTCACCCGCGGCCGCGCCCGCACCCTGATCCTCACCGGCCTCGCGGCCCTGGCGGTGGGCGTCCTCTCGATGATCCAGCGGGCCACCTGGCTCGGCCTCACCGGCACGGTCCTCGCGCTCATCGGCGGCTATCTCCTGGCCCTCGGCACCTATGCCCACTGGCGCAGGGTGCTGGTCGCCGCGGGAGCCTTCACCGCCGTCGTGGCGGTCTTCTTCCTCGGCTGCCCGGTCGGCCGCCGAGTGCTGTTCGGCACCGGGGGCCGCGACATCGGGGTGGTCGGCCGGGACGTACTGCCCTGGCTGCGCGCGCCGTGGTGGCACCCGCTCGTCGCCCTGGGCGCGATCGCGGTCCTGGCCGTCCTGTTCAGCGGCCTGCTGACGGCGGCCTGGCAGAGCGTCAGACACCGTACGGGCAGGCCGAAGAGCCGCGCGACGCCCCGGACGGACGCCGGGTGAGCACCGGACGGTCCGGCGGCAAGACCGGCGCGCCTGCCAGTCGGCGCAATGATCACGCCAGGCTGCGGCATCGGCTTGCCGCGTGGCCGTCCGAGCCACCAGTGTGGTCCGGCGGCAGGCGTCCGCGACGGTTCCGGCTCACAGCGCCTGCACATACACTGGCACCCCATCACACGCCGGTTGACCTGCGAGAACACGGCGACCCAGGCGATCCGCCGGAGTGAGGAGCGACCCCCCTTGTTCTATTACTTGCTCAAATATGTGCTGTTGGGGCCTTTGTTGAGACTGGTCTTCCGGCCTCGAATAGAGGGGCTGGACAACGTGCCGGCGTCGGGCCCGGCCATCGTCGCCGGCAACCATCTGTCCTTCTCGGACCACTTCCTGATGCCCGCGATACTCCGGCGGCGCATCACGTTCCTCGCCAAGGCGGAGTACTTCACCGGACCGGGCCTCAAGGGCCGTCTGACCGCGGCGTTCTTCCGCAGCGCGGGCCAGATCCCGGTCGACCGCTCCGGCAAGGACGCGGGCCAGGCGGCGATCCGCGAGGGTCTCGGCGTGCTGCGCAAGGGCGAGTTGCTCGGCGTCTACCCGGAGGGCACCCGCTCCCACGACGGCCGCCTCTACAAGGGCAAGGTCGGTGTCGCCGTGATGGCGCTGAAGGCCGGAGTGCCGGTCGTCCCGTGCGCGATGATCGGCACCTTCGAGGCGCAGCCGCCGGGCAAGGTCATCCCGAACATCCACCCCGTCGTCATCCGCTTCGGCAAGCCTCTCGACTTCTCCCGCTACGCCGGCATGGAGAACGAGAAGGCCATCCTGCGCGCCGTCACCGACGAGATCATGTACGCGATCCTGTCGCTGTCCGAGCAGGAGTACGTCGACCAGTACGCGGCCGTCGTCAAGGCGGAGGAGGCCGCGGCGAAGGGCGAGAGGGCGCGCAAGTTCCCGCGGGCGCCACTCGGTTGACCTCCGCCGTGGGAGGACCCCGGCTGCGGTCACCATGGGGAAGGGGCGGCCGGAACACTCCGGCCGCCCCGCCTTCGTACCGAACTCCCGCAGTACTGCTACGGCTTGGGCGTCGCGTGCGGCGTGCAGGTCACGTCCGCGGCGTCCAGCTTGCCGGTGAGCAGGTAGTCGTCCACCCGCTGGTTGATGCACGGGTTGACCAGGCCGGTCACGCCGTGGGAGCCCGCGTCCTTCTCGGTGATCAGACGGGAGCCCTTGAAGCGCTGGTGCAGTTCGACCGCGCCCGCGTAGGGAGTGGCGGCGTCACGCGTGGACTGCACGATGAGCACCGGCGGCAGGCCCTTGTGGGTCTTGACGTTCACCGGGGTCTGCTGCTTGACCGGCCAGGTGGCGCACGGCAGGTTCATCCATGCGTTGGCCCAGGTCATGAACGGGTAGTCCTTGTTGAGCCGGGTGTTGTCCCGGTCCCACTTCTTCCAGCTCGTGGGCCACTTGGCGTCGGTGCACTCGACGGCCGTGTAGACGGCGTTTCCGTTCTCCGCCGTGATGTTGCCCGCGGTGTTGGACAGATCCGGGGCGGCCGCGTTGACGAGCGCCTGCGTGTCACCGGCCACGTACTTGCTGAAGACCGTGGCGACCGGCACCCACGAGGAGTCGTAGTACGGGGCGCTCTGGAAGAAGGAGATCAGCTCGGCCGGTCCGACGACACCGCCGATCGGGTTCTTCTTGGCGGTGGCACGCACTTGGAGCCACTTGGCCTGGACGGCGTCGCGGGTCGTCCCCAGGTGGAAGGCGGCGTCGTTGGCGGCGACCCAGTCCTCCCAGTCCTTCCAGCGGCCCTCGAAGGCCATGTCCTGCTCCAGGTTGGCCTGGTACCAGATGTTCTTCCGCGCCGGGTTGACGACGCTGTCGACGATCATCCGGCGGACGTGGCCCGGGAACAGCGTCCCGTACACGGCTCCGAGGTAGGTGCCGTAGGAGACACCGAGGTAGTTGAGCTTCTTCTCACCGAGGGCGGCCCGGATGACGTCCAGGTCGCGGACGGTGTTCAGCGTGGTCATGTACGGCAGCATCTCGCCGCTGCGCTTGTAGCAGCCGTCCGCGTACTCGCGGGCCAGCTTGCGCTGCGCCGTCTTGTCGGCCTCGGTGTCCGGCACCGGGTCGGCCTTGGGCGCCTTGACGAACTCCTGCGGGTCGATGCAGGAGATGGGCGCGGAGTGGCCGACGCCGCGCGGGTCGAAGCCCACGAAGTCGTACGCCTTGGACGTGTTGACCCACAGCGGGTTCTTGGTGGTGACCCGGCGCGGGAAACGCATTCCGGAGCCGCCCGGACCACCGGGGTTGTAGACGAGGGCGCCCTGGCGCTCCTCCTTCGTCCCGGTGCTGCCGATGCGGTCGACGGCGAGCTTGATCTGCTTGCCGTACGGGTTCGCGTAGTTGAGCGGCACGCTGACCCAGCCGCACTGGATCGGCTTCTCGAAGCCCCAGTCGGCGGGGCAGTCCTGCCAGTCGATGCCGGCCTTCGCGGCCCGCGCGGCGGCGATCGTGGCGCCCTGGGCCTCCCGGTCCTGGCCGTGCCGGCTCTCCGCGCCGGCCGCGGGCGCCGCGAGGGCGCCGGTGATCATGGTCGCCGTGACGAGTACTCCGGCCGAACCGAGCGCCAGCGCACGGCTCTTCGGTCTGATGTCCCTCAAGTGGGCCCCTCCCGTACATCGTTGCGAATGGTCACGGGGGATCCTCGCCGCTGTGAGGAGGCTGAGAACAGGGGCCGTCACCCATCTTTACCAATCCGATAACCGGACGATCATGTCCCGCTGACAGAACGTCACCCGAGATGCGTCAACGCCTCGTCCAGCACCCTGCGCAGCCGCAGTCCGTCGGCGGCGACGGCGGTGACCAGTACGGCCGGTCCGGCGAGCGGAGTCAGCGCCGCGCAGTCCCCCAGCGGGCGGGCCGCCGGCGGATCCCCCCGGAACTCCGGTCGTACGACGACGAGTTGTCCCACCGCGCGGTGTCCCGCCAGCACGGCGGGCCCGTCCCAGCCACCGGGCGCGCCCGGCCCGCAGGCCAGCTCCTGGTCCAGCACGGTCCGCCCGGCGATCCGCACCGTGAGACGGCTGCCGAGCCGGCCGGGTTCCTCGCCGGCCCGTCCGAGCACCTGTTCCTCACGCAGCACGAGTCGCGCCTCGCCCCCGAGCTCGACCCGGGTGGTCACGTACAGCTCACTCCCACCGGCAGAGATCAACGGTTCGGGCAGCCAACGCAGTTCACCCCGGTCGGCGACGAGCAGCCGCACGTCGTACCGCGCCTCGCCCTTCCCCTGCCCCGGAAGCGCGATGGTCGCGGCGGCCGACCGCACCTCCAGCCGGGCTCCCGCCCCCACGTCCGCCTCCACGGCGAAGCGGTCGCCGCCGAGCGGCCCGCTCATCGCCCCGACGAGCATGACCCGCGCCTCGGTCCCGCTCGCCCGGACACGCCGCAGCGCGAGCGGCCCTTCACCGTCGAGCACGGGCAGCGAGGTACCGCCTCGCCCGTCCTCCCGGGCGACGATCCGCGCGACAGCCCGCACCCCGCTCCCGTTCATGCCGTCCACGCGGCGATCCGCGCACGCACCCAGTCGGCCACCTCCGCCACGCCGGCCTCACTCCTCAACGACTGCATCACGACGGGCAGTTCGGCCCGCTGAGCCTTGGCGTCGGCGGCCATGCGCGCGAGGTCGGAGCCGACGTACGGGGCGAGGTCGGTCTTGTTGACGACCAGCAGGTCGGCAGTAGTGACACCAGGCCCGCCCTTGCGGGGAATATCATCCCCGCCGGCCACATCGATCACGAAGATCTGCGCGTCGACGAGCCCCCTGGAGAAGGTCGCGGTGAGATTGTCCCCACCGGACTCGACGAGGATCAGATCCAGCGGCCCGACCTCGTCCTCCAGATCCTCCACCGCTTCCAGATTGGCGGAGATGTCGTCCCTGATCGCCGTGTGTGGGCAGGCCCCCGTCTCCACGGCCGTGATCCGCTCGGGCGGCAGAACGGCCTCACGGAGCAGGAATTCGGCATCCTCACGCGTATAGATGTCGTTCGTCACGACAGCGAGCGACAACTCGTCCCGCAACGCCCGGCACAGCGCGGCAACGGTGGCAGTCTTCCCGGACCCCACGGGCCCACCGAGCCCCACCCGCAACGCCCGACGCGCCCCATCCGCCCGCCGGGCATCGGCACTGACAGCGGCGGGTCCATGGGTGACATGGTCAAGGTGCATAACAACGGCTCCAATTGAGACGGGCCCTTCGGGCCGAGGGGGTGCGGGGGCAGAGCCCCGCAGGGGTGCAGGGGCAGAGCCCCGCAGGGGTGCAGGGGCAGAGCCCCGCAGGGGTGCAGGGGACGGAGTCCCCGCCGGGGTCTGGGGCGGAGCCCCAGGGCGACGGGTACTTCTCAGCCCACCGAGTCGAGCGGGCGGGTGGGCAGAGCGGGGTCCGGGGCGGAGCCCCGGGAACGGTCACTTCTCGACCCACCGAGTCGGGCGGGCGGGTGGGCAAGAAACTCACGACGCAAACAACCGCACAGCCCAAGCGGCATGCGCCTCCGCCCCCACCTCCAACAACGGCGCCGACCCCGCAGGCAACACATCGACCCCGCCATCGACCACCCGCCGACCCGCCTCCACCGCCAAATCCGCGACGCGATCCAGCTCCGGCGCCAACCGGGCCAACACCGCCGTGGCGTCGAACGGATCCAGACTCAGCAACCGCACCGTGGCCGTAGCCGCCCCGCTCACGCTCTCATACGCCGCACAGTACGCCGCGTCGTCCGCCCCGAGCCCGGCCGCCCGCGCCACAACCCCCAGCACCACCGGCTGATGCGCCCCCTTGGGAAACTCCCGCGCGAGCGCGTCGAGTTCCCCGGAGGGCCACGTGGCCCGCCCCGCACGCATCAACTGCCGCCCGAGCCGCCGCGCGGCGACCCGCAACGCGGCCGAAGGCGTCCGCGCATCGGCAGCCGCGTCCAACTCTCCCGGATCCACGCCGAGTACGGCCGCAGCGGCCAGCGCGCCGGCCACCAGCCCCACCGTGTGCAACCGCCCCCGGCAGAAGTCCTCCAGGCTCGCGGCCCCGGTGATCCGCCCGGCCTTGACGGCCGCCTCCGCCCCGCCTGAGTGCGCGTGCCCCCCGGCGGGAAAGCGGCCGTCGGCCAGGACGAGTAGCGCTGCCCTGGACATCAGAACAGGAAGTAGCGCTGGGCCATGGGCAGTTCCGCGGCCGGTGTCGCCTCGACCAGCTCCCCGTCGATGTGCACGGCGAAGCTGTCCGGATCGACCCGCACGTGGGGCCGCGCGTCGTTCTCCCTCATGTCCGCCTTGGTCACCCCGCGCGTGGACTCGATGGCGACGAAGCGCTTCCCCAGCTGCAACCGCTCGGGAAGCCCGTCCTCGACGGCGAGCGGTGCCACGAAGTTGAACGAGTTGCCCGCCGGTGCCCGCCCGATCGCCCCGTACATGGGACGCGGCAGGATCGGCTGCGGGGTCGGGATCGACGCGTTCGCGTCGCCCATCTGCGCGTACGCGATCTGCCCGCCCTTGATGACGAGGTGCGGCTTGACCCCGAAGAACGCGGGTTCCCACAGCACGAGGTCGGCGAGCTTGCCGGTCTCCACGGAGCCCACCTCCCGAGCGAGGCCCTGCGCGAGCGCCGGGTTGATCGTGTACTTGGCGACGTACCGCCGTACCCGCCGGTTGTCCGCCCGCCCGTCGCCGGGCAGCGCACCCCGCCGCCGCTTCATCACATGGGCCGTCTGCCAGGTCCGCATGACGACCTCGCCGACCCGCCCCATCGCCTGCGAGTCCGACGAAATGATGGAAATCGCACCCAGGTCGTGAAGTATGTCCTCCGCCCCGATCGTGGACGGCCGGATCCTGGACTCGGCGAACGCCAGATCCTCCGGCACTGCCGGGTTCAGGTGGTGGCACACCATCAGCATGTCGAGGTGTTCCTCGGCGGTGTTGACGGTGAACGGCCGCGTCGGGTTCGTCGAACTCGGCAGTACGTGCGGCTCGGACACCACGGTCATGATGTCCGGCGCATGCCCGCCGCCCGCGCCCTCGGTGTGGTACGCGTGGATGCCGCGCCCGCCGATCGCGGCGAGCGTGTCGCCGACGAACCCGGCCTCGTTCAGGGTGTCCGTGTGGATCGCGACCTGGATCCCGGTCCGGTCGGCGACGGTGAGGGAGGCGTCGATGACGGCCGGCGTCGACCCCCAGTCCTCGTGCAGCTTCAGTCCGAGCGCTCCGCCACGGATCTGCGACAGCATCGCCTCGTGCGAGACGGTGTTGCCCTTGCCGAGCAGACCGATGTTGAGCGGGTAGGCCTCCATCGACTCCAGCATCCGGGCCAGGTGCCAAGGCCCGGGGGTCACCGTCGTCGCCTTCGATCCCTCGGCCGGCCCGGTACCGCCGCCGACCAGCGTGGTGATACCCGCCGAGAGCGCCTCGTCGGCGATCTGCGGACAGATGAAGTGGACGTGCGCGTCGATCGCGCCCGCCGTCAGGATCCGCCCGTTGCCCGCGATCACCTCGGTCTCCGGACCGATGACCAGATTGCGGTCCACCCCGTCCATCGTGTCCGGGTTGCCCGCCTTGCCGATCCCGGTGATCCGGCCGTCCCGGATGCCGACGTCGGCCTTGACGATCCCCCAGTGGTCGACGATGACGACACCGGTGATGACGGTGTCGGGGGTGCCGTCCGCGCGCGTGGCACGCGACTGGCCCATGGATTCACGGATGACCTTGCCGCCGCCGAAGACCGCCTCGTCACCGGCGAGTCCGGGCCCACCGCAGCGGTCCTCCTCGATCTCGATCAGCAGGTCGGTGTCGGCGAGCCGGATCCGGTCACCCGTGGTCGGGCCGAACAGGTCCGCGTAGGCGGCACGGGAGATCTCAGGCATCGAGGGAACCTCCGGTCTCCCCGCGCAGTCCGGGCACGACACGGGCGCCGGCGAGCGGAACGAGTTCGACGTCGGCGGGGATCCCGGGCTCGAAGCGTACGGCGGTGCCGGCCGCGACGTTCAGCCGCTTGCCGTGCGCGGCGGCGCGGTCGAACTCCAGGCCGGGGTTCGCCTCGGCGAAGTGGTAGTGGGAGCCGACCTGGACGGGCCGGTCGGCGGCGTTGAGGACGGTGAGGCGGGTGACCTCGCGGCCCTCGTTGCAGACGACGGGCTCGTCCGCGAACAGGATCTCTCCGGGAATCATCGGCGGCGGCTCCCCCGTCAGACGATCGGGTCGTGGACGGTGACGAGCTTGGTGCCGTCCGGGAAGGTCGCCTCCACCTGGACGTCGTGGATCATCTCGGGAATGCCCTCCATGACGTCGTCCCGGGTGAGCAGTTTGCGCCCGGAGGACATCAGTTCGGCGACGGTACGACCGTCACGCGCGCCTTCGAGGATGTGCGACGTGATGAGGGCGACGGCTTCCGGGTGGTTGAGCCTGAGCCCACGGGCCCGGCGCTTCTCGGCCACGTCGGCCGCCACGTGGATCAGCAGCTTCTCTTGTTCGTGCGGGGTCAGTTGCACGTCCCACCTCACAGTCCTCGCTCCGGACCGTGCGGGGTCCGGATGCCGCGGCCACGGGGCAAAGTCCCTGGTGGCGTGGAGCGGCAGGCTAGTTGGACCGAGTTTCCGGCACGTTAAACAAACTGTGATCGTCAGACAGCCGGGCGCGGGTCCCGCATGCTCATCAGCGCCCGCAGCCCCTCCTCCAGGGTCCCCGGCGGCAGGTCGCCGATGACGGCGAGCTGTGCGGCGTATCCCTGCGCGAGCGCGATCATCACCCGGGCCATGGCGTCCGCGTCGGCATCGACGGCGATCAGGCCGGCGGCCTTGTAGCTCTCCACCACCCTCGCCCAGGCGGCCCGGACGCGGTCGTAGCCCGTGTGCACCAGGTCCGCCAGTTCGCGATTGCGCAGAGTCTCGGTCCATACCTGGACCATCACCCGGGGGAAGACCCACTCCCCGCTCTCCAGCAGCCCCGGCCTGACCTCCCTCAGCTGCCTCAGGGCCCGGGGGATCAGTACGTCGGGCAGGGGCGGCGGGGTCTCCACGGCCGCCCCCTCATAGGTCTCCCGCAGCACCTCGAGCACCTCGCCGACGATCGCGCCGATCAACTCCTCCTTGCCGCTGAAGTAGCGGTAGACGGCGCCGGCGGAGAGGTCAGCCTCCTTCAGCACGTCCTGCATGGACGTGGCGTGGAACCCGTTGCGGGCGAAACAGAGGGCGGCGCCGTCGAGGATCTGGCGGCGGCGGGCGTCCAGGTGTGCCTGGGATACACGGGCCATGGTCCACAACTCAAAACGAACGTTCCTTCTTTACAAGGGGCACCGCCGCGAGGATGGTGAGACCGCCGCAAAACGAACGATCCATCTTTTTAGCGGGCCACCCCGGCACCGCCGACCGACCCGAGGAGAAGCCATGTCCACCGCCTTCGCGACCCCCACCGGGGCCACCAGGGCACCCGCCCGGCGCCTGATAGCGGTGATCGTCCTCGTTCCCCGTCCTCACCGCCCTCGCCCTGTGGGCGTTCGCCTGGCCCGCCGCCCGCACCGCACCCCGCGACCTGCCGCTGGGCGTGGCCGGCCCGGCGGCCGCGACGGCCCAGGTCGAGCGGCAACTGGAGCGGCACGAGGGCGCGTTCGACATCCACCACTACGCCGACGAGACAGCCGCCCGCGACGCCGTAGAGAACCGGACGGTGTACGGCGCGGTGGTCGTGACCGCCCGCGGCCCCGAACTCCTCACCGCGTCCGCCGCGAGTCCGCTCGTCGCGCAGCTGCTGCGGCAGGCGGTGGCCGGGCAGGACTCGGCCTCGGCCTCGGCCACAGGCGCAGGCACAGGCACAGGCACAGGCACAGGCACAGGCACGGTCACGGGCACGCCGGTGAAGACCGTCGACGTCGTCGCCGCCTCCTCGAAGGACCCGCGCGGCGCGGCCCTGACCGCGAGCGTGCTGCCGCTCGCGCTGGCCGGAATCGCGGCGGGCGCCGTGGTGACCCTGCTCGGGCTACGAGGCGCACGTGCGGTGACGGCTCTGGCGGGGGCCGCCGCTCTGGTGGGCCTGGCCGCGGCCGGGATCGCGGACAGCTGGCTCAAGATGATCACGGGCGACTGGTGGGCGGAGGCCGCGGCGTTCGGGCTCTCGACGCTGGCGGTGAGCGCTGCCGTCACGGGTCTGGCCGCGCTCGTCGGCCCCGCCGGGATCGGTGTCATGTCCGGTGTGGTCATGCTGCTCGGCAACCCGTTCTCCGGGGCCTCCTCGGCTCCGCAGATGCTGCCCGACCCGGCCGGGACGATCGGTCAGTGGCTGCCGCCGGGTGCGGGGACGACCCTGCTGCGGTCGGTGTCGTTCTTCGACGGCGCGGCAGCGACCGCTCCCGCCCTCACGCTGGCCTGGTGGGCGGCACTGGGCCTGGGCGCGGTGCTGCTCGGGAGCGCCCTGAAGGCACGCGCCCGGAGCGTCGAGCCGGCGCCCGAGCCGGCGCTCGCGCCCGTCGGCTGACCCGGCACCCGAACAGACGGCCGTGTGCCCCTCCCGCTGCGACGGAAGGGGCACACGGTCTTTTCGGCCCTCGGCCTCGTCGTCCCGGCCTTCGCCCCTGCCGTCCCGGCCCTCGGTCCCGTCACCCCGGCCTTCGCCCCTGCCGTCCCGGCCCTCGGTCCCGTCACCCCGGCCTTCGCCCCTGCCGTCCCGGCCCTCGGCCCCGCCATCCCGGCCTTCACCCTGTCGTCCCGGCCCTCGCCCCTGTCGGCGCCCCGCTGAAGGACGGCGCAGGGAACGTCGCGCGGCTACGCGCCGTTGGCTCCCCGGTGCTCCGCCACGATGCCGAAGCGGCGGCGATCGTGGGACGCGGACGTCGGCGCGGACTCGCGAACGCTGGAGACCGTGTTGATCACCTGGTCCCCCTCGGGCTCCTGGAGCTCCTCCAGCCGTTCGAGGTCGGCGGCGGAGACGAGGGCGACGAGAGGCTTTCCGTGCCGCGTCACGACGACGCGCTCACCGCCGTACACCACCCGGTTGATCAGGTCGGCGAGTTCAGCCCTGGCTTGCGTCACCGGAATCTCGTAGGCCATGCCCCCAGCTTACGGGGACCCTTCCGGGGGCCCGCAGGTTCGGCGTCGTCGGTGGGAAACCACTCCCGCGGTCTGTACGTCCTGTACATTTTCTACAGAGAGCTCTGCCGGAAACGGCTCTGCCGCGAGGAGGGGTATGTCATGACCCGATCGACCGCCCGCTACGTCCTGCCCGAGTTCACCGAGCGCACCAGCACCGGTCATCGCACGCTCGATCCGTACTCGAAGCTGCTGGAGGAGCGGATCGTGTTCCTCGGCACGCCGATCGACGACACTGCGGCGAACGATGTGATGGCGCAGTTCATGCACCTCGAGCACGCCGACCCCGACCGCGGCATCTCGCTGTACCTGAACTCGCCGGGCGGCTCGTTCAGTGCGATGGCGGCGATCTACGACACGATGCGGTACATCAACTGCGACGTGGAGACGATCTGCCTGGGGCAGGCCGGCTCGTCCGCCGCGGTCCTGCTCGCCGCCGGCACGCCGGGCAAGCGGTTCGCGCTGCCGGGCGCGCGCATGCTGCTCCGGCAGCCGTCGCTGCCCGAGCCGGTGGAGGGGCAGCCGAGCGACCTCGACATCCAGGCCAGGGAGTTGGACCGGGTCCGCGTACTCCTCGAAGGAATGCTCGTTCAGCACACGGGACGCAGTCCGCAGCAGGTCCACGAGGATCTGGAGCGGGACCTGATCCTGGACGCGCGAGGCGCGCTGGAATACGGGCTGGTGGACGGGATCATCCCCAGCCGCAAGGCGTCCCGCACCGCGCCGGGCGGAAGGTGAGCCGCCGATGCTGCCTCCGGAGCTGCCGCCCCTGCCCGCCCTGACCCGGGCCGAGGGCGAACTGATCGACCGTTACCTCGACGCGGTCGACCTGCTGGGCCGGATCAACCCGGCACAGCACGGGGACACGTACCGCGGGCTGCGGGCCGCCCAGGCGCTGGTCCGTACCGCGGCGGACCTGCGTGACGCGCTGGCCCTGATGCACCAGCGGGGCGAGAGGGAACTGCACGCGGACACTCTCGCGCGGGCGATGCGGGTGCTGGACGGCGAGCGCCGCACCGCGCGGGTCACCGTCCCGCCCGTTGGCGCGGGTTGACGCACGCCCGTCCGGTGCCGATCCCGTGCGGAGTTGAAACGGCCCAAAAGGCTTACCCCCGTTCGGAGTAGTCGAGCGTCCGTTCGTGAGGCCGTCGGAGTTGCGCAACACGCCTGCCCGAGACGGACGGTGAGGTGCTTCGATGCTGGTCCGGAGGTCCTTCACCCCCTCGATCATGACTCGAACACAGCAGTGTCCACCCGAACGGGTGAGTGGTGAGTAACGCCACAAATCCCCGATTCCATTGGGTATTTCGGACACCTGTGAGTGAAGATCCCTGTCTGACGACAAGCCCCCGCCACACCGGCGGGGCGGTCCGGGCGGACGCCGAATCCTGCCGCCGCCCGGATGACCGGTCGACAGGAGTGGATCGGCAGGAGTGGAGGACCCAAGCAAGACGGGTCGCCGGAACGGATGTTCGTTCGTCTGTTTGTTCGTTCCGAGCAGCCCTTGGGGTGAAGCCGTGGCAACACGGCCGGGCAACTTCGCCAGCCCGAATCCGACAGGTCATCCTTCACAGGCGGCTGACGAAGGGTTGCGCATGACTGCGCTCAATCGTGTCCCGTCGCTCATGGCCCGGGCCGGTACGGCCTCGGCCCTCACCATCGCCGCCGTGGGCGGCTCGATCGTGGTCCCGGGTGTCGCCACCGACGCCTCGGCCGCGACGATGGCGACGAAGGCACTCCAGGTCGCGGCCTCCAAGAAGGGGTCGCCCTACAAGTGGGGCGCCACCGGGCCGCGGAGGTTCGACTGCTCCGGGCTGACGCTGTACTCGTACAAGAAGGCGGGCAAGGCCCTGCCCCGTACGGCCGCCCAGCAGTACAACAAGACGCACCACATCTCGGCCAGGAGCCGCAAGGCCGGAGACCTGGTGTTCTTCCACTCTGGCTCCAGCGTCTACCACGTCGGCATCTACGCCGGCAAAGGGAAGATCTGGCACGCCCCGAAGAGCGGGGACGTGGTGAAGCTGGAGAAGATCTGGACGAGGAGCGTCTGGTACGGCCGGGTCAGCTGACCCGCCGAGGGGGTGACGGCTCCTGCCGGGCCGCCACCCCTTCGGTTCCCGGCCCGGCCTGATGCGGTGTCACGCCAGGAGCGTCAGGACCGGTTCGACGAGCAGGGCCGCGCCCAGGGCCGTCAGCGCGACTCCGGTGCCCGTCTGCAGGACCCTGGCGGCCCGCGGCCGGCGCAGCCACCGGCCGAGACGGTCGACCAGCAGGGCCACCACCTGGAACCAGGCCAGCGCCAGCGCGCACACGATCAGCGCGAGCAGCAGCGTCCTGGGGAGCGCCGCGTGGCCCGACGGGACGAACTGCGGCAGCAGGCTCAGGAAGGTCAGTGAGGCCTTGGGGTTGAGGACGTTGGTGACGAATCCCTGCCTGAGGGGGCGCGTCTTGGCCGCCGCGGCCGCCTCGGGCTCCCCCGTGGGCCCGCGCAGCGTCCACAGGGTCCGGACGCCGAGATGGAGGACGTAGGCGCCGCCCAGCAGCTGCAGCGCGCGGAACAGCGCCGGAACGGCCACCAGCACGGTGGCGACCCCGGCGACCGCCAGCGTGGTGTGCACCAGGAGCCCTCCCGCGATGCCGAGCGCGCAGACCGCGCCGGCCTGGCGGGAGACCAACGCGTTGCGTACGACGACCGTGAAGTCCGCACCCGGCATGGCGACGAGTCCGGCCGCGATGCCGGTGAAGGCGATGAGCTGTCCATCCATGGCGTCCAGCCTGCCCGGCCGAGGCCTTCAGCAGGTATTTCGAATAGTCTGGGTAGTCCTTAAGCAATCCTTTGGGCTCGCGCCTTCAGGCACGCGCCTTCAGACAGGCACCTCCAGGCAGGCGATCCGGCCATGTACGACCCGACACGACTCGCGGCCCTCGTCGCCGTCGCGGAAGCGGGATCGATCACCCGTGCCGCGGAGCGCCTCGGCTACACGCCTCCCGCGCTCTCCCAGCAGCTGGCCAAGCTGGAACGGGAGGCGGGCACGGCGCTGCTCGTCCGCCACCACCGTGGGGCACGGCTGACGGACGCCGGTGAGCTGCTGGCGGCACGGGCCCGCCGGGTCCTCGACGAGCTGGAGCAGGCCCGGCACGAGCTGGCGCGGCTGGCCGGGGTGTCGGGCGGCGCCCTCCGGCTGGGAACCTTTCCCACCGCGGGCGTCCATCTGCTTCCGCCGGCGCTCAGCGCGTTCCGCCGGGCGCATCCGCACGTCGAGCTGTCGGTCGCGGACTACGACCCTCCGGCGGGCATGACGGCGGTGGCGGCCGGGGAGGTGGACCTGGCCCTGACGCACACGTATCACCCGGCCGAGTCCGTCCCCGTGCCGTCCTCGGTCGGCCTGGAGCCGGTCCTGGTCGAGGAGCTGGTGCTGGTGACCTCCCCGGGTCACGAACTGAGCAGCGCCTCCTCCCGGCTTCCGCTGGCCGGGCTCGCCGGGCAGCCGCTGGTCAGCATGGCGCCGCACCATGCGGCCCGGCGTGCGGTGGAGGCCCTCCTGGTCGAGGCCGGGGCCGCTCCGGCGCTGCTGGTGCCGACCCCCGGGTACGCCGTGGTGTGCGCGCTGGTGAGTGCCGGGCTCGGGGTGGCGGTCGTACCGGAGATGGTGGCCCGGACGGCGGTGACTCCGGTCGGGGTGCGCCCGCTGGAAGGGGGAGAGTTGCGGCGTACGATCTCGGTCGCGTACCGGGCCGACGGCTCGACGCCCGCCGCGGACGCCTTCCGGGCCCTGCTGCGGGGCGCGTTCGGGCGTGCGCACCAGACACAGGGGGTGTGAGTGCTACGGCTCCTGTTGTCCCGCGGCCGTGACCGGCTGGGCCGGTACTGTCCAGGGCAGTTCGATGGAGACGGTCTTGCCGCCCTCGCGGGTGGGCCGGACCCGTAGCTTGCCACCGCACTCGACGGTGAGCCAGCGGATGATGACCATGCCCCGGCCGTTGTCCTGCTGGACAGCTGCGGGGAGTCTCTTCGGGAAGCGCGGATGGCTGTCGGTGACGCCGATGCGCAGGTGTTCGTCGCGGTCGAGCGCGATGTCCACCGTGAAGGTGGGTGACTGCCCGAAGGTGTGCTGTACGGCATTGGTGGTGAGTTCGGAGACGATGAGCCGGATGGTGTCGGCCACTTCCGTGTCCGGGGGCAGGCCCCATTCCGCGAGGGTGGCGATCACGTAGGAGCGGGCGGCGGAGACCGAGGCGGGATCGCTCGGCAGAGTGATGGATGCTTCCAGATGGTCTGCCATGGCGACGTCGTCCCTTTCCCACGGGACCGGAGTCCGACACTGTGCGGATGGTTCGAGTACGGTCCCGGACTGGTGCTTCGTCGCCAGACTGCCATTACCGCGCCGGTCACGGGTGGCGATCCACCAAGATATGCATATATCTGTCGCTCGAAGCGGTGAACTCTGCGACGGCAGACCGTATTTGGGCGACTCGGAAGGAGTAAGGAGTAGCCCATGCAGAACGGTCCCGCGGTGCGCCGCCGGAAACTGGGCGCCGAACTGCGCATGCAGCGCACCGAGGCGGGTCTCACGAGCGGTGAGGCGGCCCGGCTGGTGGGCTGGCACCAGTCGAAAGTAAGCCGTATCGAAACGGGCGCCAGTGGGGTGAAACCAGCCGATGTGCGGTTACTCCTGGACGCCTATGGCGTGACGGACGGCCAACTGCGCGAGCTGCTCATGGTGTTGGCGGGATCGGACGACGTCGGCGGCCGTCATCACTGGTGGCACGCCTATCGCGGGGTACTGCCGCACACCTACCGGGACTTCATCAGCCTGGAGTCGCAGGCGAGCGGGATGCGCACGCTGGAGACGTCGGTGGTCCCGGGACTGCTGCAGACGCCGGAGTACGCGCGGGCGGTGACCCGGGCGGCCGTGGGCGGGCTCGACGACGCCGAGGAGCGGCTGGACGCGCTGGTGGAGGTGCGGCTGGCCCGGCAGGACGTGCTGCGGTCGGAGCCGCCGCTGGAGCTGAGCGCCGTGCTGGACGAGGCGGTGCTGCGACGGGAGGTCGGTGGTCCGGACGTCATGGCGCGGCAGCTGGAGCGCCTGCTGGAGGCGGCACGTCTGCCCCAAGTGAGGCTTCAGGTCTTGCCGTTCGCCGCCGGAGCGCACATCGGCATCACCGGCCCTTTCGTTATCTTCTCATTTCCGAGCACATCTGATCTGGACGTGGTTGTTCTCGACCAGTTGACGAGTAGCCTCTATCTCGAACGGAAAGAAGACCTCCAGGCCTACTCCGAGGCCTTCAACACCCTTCAGATCCACGCCCTTTCACCCGAGGAATCGTTGGATTACATCGCCGGGATAGGTGACGGCTCATAAGGAGGCACCATGACTGCACTGCCTCGGCACGTACCTTCCAGTACCGATCTGCACGGCGTGCGGTGGCTGCGCAGCAGCTACAGCACCGGAGCGAACAACTGCGTGGAGACGGCACAGCCGCTCTCCGGTCCGCTGACCGGACTGCTCGCCGTGCGCGACTCCAAGGACCCGGCCGGACCCGCGCTGCTCTTCTCCCCCGGGAGCTGGGCGGGTTTCCTGACCACGGTCAGCTGATCCCCGGACACCCCGACCCGACCGACTCCTACTGATCCGACTCAGCCCAGGCGGCGCACGGCCGTGTCACGCCGACTCATGGTCGCGTCTCGCCGATCACACGTACAGCGCGTTCGATCTCGGCCTCGGAGAGGTCCGCGCGGGCGGTCAGCCTGAGCCGTGAGATGCCGTCGGGCACGGAAGGAGGACGGAAGCAGCCCACGGACAGGCCTGCCGTACGGCAGTCGGCCGCCCAGCGCACCGCCCCCTCGGGGGACGGCGCACGCACGGAGACCACCGCGGCGTCCGGACGTACCGCTTCCAGACCCGCGGCGGTCAGGCGTGCGTGCAGCTCGGTGGCCACCTGGCGGGCCCGCGCCGCCCGCGCCGGCTCGCGGCGCAGCAGCCTGAGGGCTGCCAGGGCCGCGCCGACCGAGGCGGGGGCCAGGCCCGTGTCGAAGATGAACGTCCGTGCCGCGTTGACCAGGTGGTCGATCACCCGGGCGGGACCGAGCACGGCGCCGCCCTGGCTGCCCAGCGACTTGGACAGGGTGACGGTCACGACGACGTCCTCGGCGCCCGCGAGTCCGGCCGCGTTCGGCGCTCCTCTGCCACCGTCCCCGAGAACGCCCAGCCCGTGGGCGTCGTCGACGAGCAGCCCCGAGCCGTGCTCCCGGCAGGCCTCGGCGAGCGCGGCCAGCGGCGCGGCGTCCCCGTCGACCGAGAACACCGTGTCGGAGACGACGACCGCGGGCCCCTCGCGCGTGCCGAGCGCCTTGCGCACCGCGTCCGGGTCGGCGTGCCCGACGACCTGCGTGGTGCCGCGGGCCAGCCGGCAGCCGTCGATCAGGGAGGCGTGGTTGCCGGCGTCGGAGACGATCAGGGAGCCGTGCGGGCCCAGCGTGGTGACCGCGGCGAGGTTGGCGGCGTATCCGGAGGAGAAGACCAGGGCGGCTTCGAAGCCGCAGAAGTCGGCGAGCTCGCGCTCGAGCTCGGTGTGCAGCTCGGTGGTGCCGGTGACCAGCCGGGAGCCGGTCGAGCCGCCGCCCCAGGTCCGTGCCGCGGCCGCGGCTCCTTCGGTGACCTCGGGGTGGTGGGCCAGCCCCAGGTAGTCGTTGCCCGCCAGGTCGAGGAGCGGCGAATCCGCGACACGGGGACGCAGCGTCCGTACGAGTCCGGCGCGGCGGCGTTGCTCCGCCTGGTCGTCGATCCAGCCGAACGCCATGGGTCCTCCGGGGCATTTGTAGGTAGCGGACAGACACTAGCCGGACGACCAGCCGCCCAGGGTGTGGCAATACCCACACGGTGATCCGTCTCCGTTGTGCAAACTCTCCTTGGCCCGGGGCGGTCCCGTAGGACAGGATCGGACCTCATGGACCTGCTGAACACGCTGGTGGACAAGGGGCTTCGGCGCGAGCTGCCGACCCGCGAGGAAGCACTCGCCGTGCTCGCCACCTCCGACGACGACGTGCTCGATGTGGTGGCCGCGGCCGGCAAGGTGCGCCGGCACTGGTTCGGCCGGCGCGTGAAACTTAACTACCTGGTCAACCTCAAGTCCGGCTTGTGCCCGGAGGACTGCTCGTACTGCTCGCAGCGGCTCGGCTCCACGGCCGGCATCCTGAAGTACACCTGGCTCAAGCCCGACGAGGCCTCCGAGGCCGCCGCCGCGGGCCTGGCCGGAGGCGCCAAGCGCGTGTGCCTGGTGGCCAGCGGACGCGGCCCGACGGACCGGGACGTGGACCGGGTGTCGGACACCATCAAGGCGATCAAGGAGCAGAACGAGGGCGTCGAGGTGTGCGCGTGCCTCGGTCTGCTCTCGGACGGTCAGGCCGAACGGCTGCGCGAGGCGGGCGCGGACGCGTACAACCACAACCTCAACACCTCCGAGGAAACGTACGCGGACATCACGACCACGCACACGTACGCCGACCGGGTGGACACGGTGCAGAAGGCCCATGCGGCCGGTCTGTCCGCGTGCTCCGGTCTGATCGCGGGCATGGGCGAGAGCGACGAGGACCTGGTGGACGTGGTCTTCTCGCTGCGCGAGCTCGACCCGGACTCCGTTCCGGTGAACTTCCTGATCCCGTTCGAGGGCACCCCGCTCGCCAAGGAGTGGAACCTCACCCCGCAGCGGTGTCTGCGCATCCTGGCGATGGTCCGGTTCGTCTGCCCGGACGCCGAGGTGCGGATCGCGGGCGGCCGCGAGGTGCACCTGCGCACCATGCAGCCCCTCGCCCTGAACCTGGCCAACTCGATCTTCCTCGGTGACTACCTCACCAGCGAGGGCCAGGCGGGCAAGGCCGACCTGGAGATGATCGCGGACGCCGGTTTCGAGGTGGAGGGCGCCGACCAGGTGACGCTTCCGGAGCACCGGGCGAGCGCCGGGGGCGGGTGCGGTTCGCACGCCGAGGCGGGCTGCGGGTCGCACGAGGGCGGTGGCTGCGGCTCGCACGAGGGCGCGGGCTGCGGCTCCCACGAGGGCGGCGGTCTCTGCGGTTCCGTCGCCGCGTCGGTGGACGCCGCCGCGTCGGCGAACGAGCCGCGCACGGATCTGGTCTCCGTCCGTCGCCGGGGCGCCGGAACGGATCTCGCACCCAATGCCTGACCTGAGCGTGCCCGAGCTGCTGGAGCTCGACCGGCGGCACGTGTGGCATCCGTACGGCCCGATGCCCGGGCGCGTCGAACCGCTCGTCGTGGAGGCGGCGAGCGGGGTCCGGCTGAGGCTGGCGGACGGCTCGGGCGAACTCGTCGACGGCATGTCGTCCTGGTGGTCGGCGATCCACGGCTACAACCACCCGGTGCTCAACGAGGCCGTGCAGGGGCAGCTCGGGCGGATGAGTCACGTGATGTTCGGCGGGCTCACGCACGAGCCCGCCGTACGCCTCGCGAAGCTCCTTGTCGACATGTCACCGGACGGCCTCGAACATGTCTTCCTCGCGGACTCCGGCTCGGTGTCGGTCGAGGTCGCGGTCAAGATGTGCCTGCAGTACTGGCGTTCGCTCGGCCGTCCGGAGAAGCGGCGCCTGCTGACCTGGCGGGGCGGCTACCACGGCGACACCTGGCAGCCGATGGCGGTCTGCGACCCCGACGGGGGCATGCACGAGCTGTGGACCGGCATCCTTCCGCGCCAGGTGTTCGCGGACGCGCCGCCCGCGGACTACGAGGAGTCGTACGCCGAGCATCTGCGCGCGGCGGTCGAACGGCATGCCGGCGAACTGGCCGCGGTGATCGTCGAGCCGGTGGTGCAGGGCGCGGGCGGGATGCGCTTCCACTCCCCCGCCTATCTGCGGGTGCTGCGCGAGGCGTGCGACGCGCACGACGTGCTGTTGGTGTTCGACGAGATCGCGACGGGATTCGGCCGGACGGGCGCGTTGTTCGCGGCCGACCACGCGGCGGTGGCGCCGGACGTGATGTGCGTGGGCAAAGCGCTCACCGGCGGCTACCTGACCATGGCGGCGACGCTGTGCAGCTCACGGGTGGCCGACGGCATCTCGCAGGGCGAGGTGCCGGTGCTGGCCCACGGTCCGACGTTCATGGGCAATCCGCTGGCGGCTGCCGTCGCCTGTGCCTCGATCGGACTGCTGCTCGGGCAGGACTGGCAGGCCGAGGTCAAGCGGATCGAGATGGGCCTGCGGGAGGGTCTCGCCGAGGTGGCGGACCGGCCGGGGGTGAAGGACGTACGCGTCCTCGGCGCGATCGGGGTCGTGCAGCTCGACCATCAGGTGGACATGGCGGCGGCCACCCGGGCGGCCGTGCGGGAGGGCGTGTGGCTGCGGCCGTTCCGCGACATGATCTACACGATGCCGCCGTACGTCACCGGCGACGCGGACCTGGCACGGATCGCGCGCGCGGTGTGCGCGGCGGCGCGGGAGGGATGAGATGCCGGTACTGGTGATCACGGGCACGGGCACGGAGGTCGGCAAGACGGTCACGACCGCCGCGGTGGCCGCCGCCGCGCTCGCGGCCGGACGGTCGGTGGCCGTGCTGAAAGCCGCGCAGACCGGCGTACGGCCGGACGAGCGCGGGGACGCCGACGAGGTCGTGCGCCTCGCCGGCGCGGTGACGGCGACCGAACTGGCCCGCTACCCGGATCCGTTGGCTCCCGGCACGGCGGCGCGGCGGGCGGGTCTCGTTCCCGTGCACCCGCACGAGGTGGCCGAGGCCGCGGCCAAGCTGGCCACCGACCACGACCTGGTGCTGGTCGAGGGGGCGGGCGGGCTGCTCGTACGGTTCGACGCGGCGGGCGGCACGCTGGCGGACGCGGCCCGGCTGCTGAACGCGCCCGTGCTGGTCGTCGCCAGCGCCGGGCTCGGCACCCTGAACACCACGGAGCTGACGTCGCGTGAACTGCGGTCCCGGGAGATCGGGCTGCTCGGTGTGGTGATCGGCAGCTGGCCGGAGGCGCCCGATCTCGCCTCGCGCTGCAACCTCGCGGACCTGCCGGAGGTGGCCGGGGCCCCGCTGCTGGGCGCGCTGCCCGCCGGGGCCGGGGCGCTCGCGCCGGCCGACTTCCGTACGGCGGCTCCCGGTTGGCTGTCACCTCGGCTGGACGGAAGCTGGGACGCGGAGGCGTTCCGGGTGCGCGAGGCGCCGTGACGGACCGGCTCCGGTGCGCCGGGCGCGGACCCGCACCTGGCGGGCCCGCGCCCGGCCGTATCAGCAGCCGCTGTCCGCGACCAGCCGCACGAGGAACGGACCGGTCTCCCGCACGACGGACTCCGAGCCGCCCCTCACGGACCCCGAGCCGCCCCTCACGGGCCTCGGCCCCCGCCGCCGGCCGCCTCGGCAACCGGCCTCCGTGCCTCCGTGGCCTGCCGTGCCGAACGGTCCGGGCTCCGGCACGACGGGCGCTGGGCCGCCGGGGCGGACCTCGCCGGACGGCAGCGGGAAGGGGCCGCCGCTTCAGGCCGCCGTCGCCTTCCCGGCGGCACGCTCCGGCCACCGCGCGCCGGGTCGCGCCTGCGCGCCCCGCCCTCGACGGGTGGGCGCACTCCGGCCCTTCGCCGACGGCATCCGCTTGCCGAGGCGCTGCCCCGCGGCCCGGGTCCGGGGCGTCCGGCTCAGCCGTCTCCCGCCCCGAGCAGCCGCACCAGCTCGATGCGTGACCGGATGCCCAGCCGGGCGAAGACCCCCCGCAGATGGTGGTCGATCGTGCGGGGGCTGAGGGCGAGGCGGTCGGCGATCTCGCGGTTGGTGGCGCCCTCGGCGGCCATGCGGGCGACCATCAGCTGCTGGGCGGTGAGCAGGGCGGCCGGGTCCGCCGCGGCGGGCGCGTGCACCGGGGTGCCCAGGGCGCGCAGTTCGGCGCGGGCCTGTGCTGCGCAGTGCGGAGCGCCGAAGGCCTCGAAGGCCTCCAGGGCACTGTGCAGCCGGTCGCGGGCCTCGGTGCGGTGGCGCAGCCTGCGCAGGGCGCTCGCGAACAACAGTTCGGTGCGGGCGCGTTCGAAGTCCCGGGTTCCGCGGGCGTGTAGGTCGAGGGCCGCTCGGTAGTGCTCGACGGCCTCGGCGCCGGGCGCGAGCAGGGCCCGGCAGCGGGCGCTGAGCGCCAGGTCGTCGGGGCTGCGGACGACGCTCGCCCACCGCTGGTAGTCGGCGTGGGCGGCGCGTGCGGCCCGGGTGTCCCCGGTGCGTACGGCGGCCTCGACGTAGTGCGGGGTGGCCAGGTGCCGGACGGCGCGGTGGCCGTGTCCGGGCCCGAAGCCGGCGAGGGCGCGCAGCCGGGCCACGGCGGCGGGGTAGCGGCCGCTGCTGAGGTCCAGGAAGGCGAGGGCCCACTGGGCCAGCGCGGCGGGCAGGCCCAGGCCGTGGGCGAGGGCGTGGGAGCGGGCGGCCGCGGCACGCTCCCGGCAGGCGTCCTCGTCGCCGGTGACCGCGGCGAACATGGCGAGGGCGGCCCGCAGATGGCACGCGCCGTTGTCCTGCCCGGTGGCGTGCGCCCGGCCCAGCGCGTCCTGGGCGGCGGCCTCGGCGGCACGGGTCCGGCCGGTCCAGAAGTCGGCGTAGGCGCGGAACTCCATGGCCTGTACGGCGGTGACGGGGGTGCCGCGGGAATGCGCGGAGGCGGCGGCGCGGAGGGTGGCGGTGGCGGCGCGGGTGTGGTCGCCGAGCATGAGGGCGGCGATGCCGGCGTGGATCAGCAGGGTGGGGTCGCCGCCGGGTCCGCACCGGCCTGCCGTCGCCTTGAGCACGTTGCGGGCGTCCTCGTAGCGGCCCTCGACGGCGGCGCAGAGCCCGGCGAGGGCGCCGGGAGGTGCGACGCCCAGCCAGTGCGCGACGACGAACGCCTCCCGGCACCTCCTCAGGTCCCCGGTGTAGACGGCCGCTTCGGTGGCCAGGGCCAGCAGTTCGGTGGAGTGTTCGGCCTGTCGCTGGCGGACCGCGGCCGAGAGCAGGGCGTCGAAGGCCTCCGAGGCGTTGCCTGCCCGCAGAGCGAGGACACCGCTCAGTGCGGAGTCCTCGGTGCGGGCGGCGAGCCCGCGCGCCCGGTCGGCGTCTCCCGACGACCAGGCGTCGGCCGCGGCCCTGGCCACCAGCCGGTTCCGTTCGGCCGGTTCGGGGCAGAGCGCGGCGGCGCGTTCGGCGAGCGCACCGGCCAGGGTGAGCTGTCCGGTGGCCCGGGAGCGGTCGGCGGCCGTGCGGAGTTCCGCCGCGAGCCGTCCGCTGGGGCCCAGTGCGCCCGCTCCTCGGTGCCAGGAGCGGCGGGACGTTTCCTCCGCCCCGCTCAGCACGCTGGCGAGCAGCCGGTGGGCGTCGCGGCGGTCCGCCGGTGACGCGGTCTCGTAGGCGGCGATCCGCGTCCAGGCGTCCCGGAAGACCACCCCGCCCGCGGTGGCGTGCGCGATGCCGGCCACCTCGGCCGCCTCCAGGGGCCGGGTGTCGAGGCGAGCCGCCGCGACGGCGCGCAGGAACCCGTGGGTGGCGACCGGGTACTGGTCCGCGGCGGCGAGGAGCAGCAGCAGCCGGGTGGGGTCCGGCAGCGCGCGGATCTCGCCGCGGTGGGTGCGCAGCAACTCGGGTGCGACATCGGCAGGTTCGGTGGGCAGCGGGTCGAGGCCCGCGGTCTGCCGCTCGGTCAGCCGGGCGGCGAGTTCGCCCGCGGCGTGCCGGTCGTCGTATACGACACGCAGGACCCGGGCGCGGACGCCTTCGGGGAGCGCGGGATCCAGGCACGGCCCCGCGCCCAGGGGCTGCGGTGGCGAAATGCCGTCAAGGGGTGGGGGGTTCACCGGCGTTACCACACAATTGATGTTACTGGCGAGTTAGTTGACTCGTAAAGACTGGCGAAATTACCGATGCGGCGCGCGTAGACCCGTCCCGACACTCCTGAACAACCCCACTAGTTCAGGAGGCAACCATGCAGTGCCACAAGCGTCGCGTCGTCACGGCATTGTCGGCTATGACCGCATCGCTCCTTCTGTCACTCCCCCTCACGGCCGCCCCGGCGCACGCGGCGAGCCACAATCCGATCGTGTTCGTGCACGGCATCAGCAGCTCGTCGAGCAGCTGGGACGACTGGGTCGCGGACTTCGAGGCCGACGGCTACTCGTCCTCGGAGCTGTTCGCGTGGTCGTACGACTGGTCCCAGTCGAACGCCACCACCGCCTCGCAGCTGGCCACCGAGGTCAAGAGCGTGCTGGCGAAGACCGGCGCCTCGAAGGTCGACCTGGTGGTCCACTCCATGGGCGCGCTCAGCAGCCGGTACTACCTGAAGAACCTCGGCGGGACGTCGTACGTCGACGACTTCGTGTCGGTCGCCGGGGTGAACCACGGCACGAACATCGCCTCCCTGTGCGGGTGGCTGTACACGTCCTGCAAGGAGATGCAGACGGGCAGTTCGTTCCTGACCGCGCTCAACTCCGGTGACGAGACGCCGGGCAGCGTGTCGTACGCGGCCTACTGGTCGGACTGCGACGAGGCGATCAACCCGGACACCTCGGCGGAGCTGAGCGGGGCGACCAACGTCGACGTCGGCTGTATCTCGCACAACGACATGAACAACGACCACGGCGTGTACGGACAGGTGCGCGACTTCATCGCGTGAGCGTGCCGCGGGGGGTGTGACGGGCCCGCACGGGGGAGAATCCTCCTAGGTCCGTCCTGGCCGTCCTGTCTGGGAGGTTGCCATGGGGATACGGCCCGCAGGCTCCGGCAAGCCGGTGCGGGATCCCGTCCACCACCCGCTGTTCGCCCGCTGCTACGCCCGTGTCAGTACGCGCGCCGAGACCAGGCTGGGCCTGGCCGGAGTGCGTGAGCGGATGCTCGCCGGACTGTCCGGGCGGGTGATCGAGATCGGCGCGGGCAACGGACTGAACTTCGCCCGCTATCCGAGCGCCGTCTCCGAGGTCGTCGCGATCGAACCGGAGCGCCTGCTGCGGCGGTTGGCCGTGCAGGCCGCCCTGCGCTGCGAGGTGCCGGTCGATGTGGTGCCGGGCGCGGCCGAGGCGCTGCCGGTGAAGAGCGAGGCCTTCGACGCGGCCGTACTGTCCCTGGTGCTGTGCAGTGTCCGTGACGTGCCGCGCGCTCTCGGCGAGGTGCGGCGCGTGCTGCGGCCCGGCGGCGAGGTGCGGTTCTTCGAGCACGGCCGGGGCGGCGGCCCGGCGATGACCTTCACCCAGCTCGCCCTGGACCGCACACTGTGGCCCCTGCTGAGCGGCGGTTGTCACGTCGCCCGGGACCCGGTCGCCGCGCTGCGGGACGCCGGGTTCGAACTCGGCCCCTACCGTCGGATGCTGATGCCGGAGAAGGGGCCGAAGCTGCCCACGTCGTACTGCGTGCTGGGCACGGCCTGGCGCCCGGGCCTCAGCGAGGACACCGCCCGGACGTGATCCGGCCCCTCGGCACGGCGACGACACCACTACACCACCCGAACGTGATCCGGTGCCGCCCCGGCGCGGCCCGGCGTCTACCCACGGGTGGAGATTGCCCCTTACACCGGTATCGGGGGCCCTACCTGGGGGCGGAGACCGCCTCGACCACAGGGGGGATACCGGCTGTGCCCACCGTCACACTAGGCTCGGCCGCGGCAAGGGAGTGCTGAAGTCCAGCGAGCGAGGAGGCGGCCTTGTCCACACCTGCTGCGGAACACCCGCCGGGGCGGTCGGCCGACGGGATCGCCGCCCGCGCCCGGGGACTGACCAAGGCGTACGGCTCCGGCGAGACCACGGTGCTCGCCCTGGACTCGGTGGACGTGGACATAGCGCGTGGCCGCTTCACCGCGGTCATGGGGCCCTCGGGCTCCGGGAAGTCCACCCTCATGCACTGCCTGGCGGGACTCGACACCGTCTCGGCCGGTCAGGTATGGCTCGGCGACACCGAGATAACGGGGCTGAAGGAGCGTGAGCTGACCCGGCTGCGCCGGGACCGGATCGGCTTCATGTTCCAGTCGTTCAACCTCATCCCGACGCTGAACGCGGCCGAGAACATCACCCTGCCCATGGACATCGCGGGCAAGAAGCCCGACGAGAAGTGGCTGGACCAGGTGATCGACACACTCGGACTGCGGAACCGGCTGAAGCACCGGCCGACACAGCTCTCCGGCGGGCAGCAGCAACGCGTCGCCTGCGCGCGGGCGCTGGCCTCCCGGCCCGAGCTGATCTTCGCCGACGAACCGACCGGCAACCTCGACTCGCGGGCCGGTCTCGAAGTCCTCGGATTCCTGCGGGACGCCGTGGACGACCTCGGGCAGACCGTCGTCATGGTGACCCACGACCCGGGTGCGGCCGCCCATTCCGACCTGGTCCTCTTCCTCGCCGACGGGCGGATCGTGGACCGGATGGAGCAGCCGACGGCGGAGGCGGTGCTCGAACGCATGCGCCTCTTCTCCGGGGGAAACCCCCAGACCCCCGATTCCGACGTCATCCCGACCCAGGTCGACGGCGACGGCGCCGGCGCCGTCGAGGAGGACTGACCCGGTGCTGAAAGCGACCCTCAGGAGCTTCCTCGCCCACAAGGGACGGCTGATGCTGTCCGCGCTGGCCGTCGTCCTGTCCGTGGCGTTCGTGTCGGGCAGCCTGATCTTCTCCGACACGGTCACCCGTACCTTCGACCGGCTCTTCGCCTCCACCGCCGCCGATGTGACGGTGGGGCCGAAGGAGGACCTCAAGTCGTCCGTGCCGACCGGCGCCGTCCAGACCGTCCCGGCGGCGCTCGCGGAGCAGGTCTCGCAGGTCGACGGGGTCGCGGCGACCCACGCGGACGTGTCCGTCCAGAACATCGTGGTGGTCGACGGCGACAACAAGTCCGTGGGACCGACCACAGGTGCCCCGACCATCGCCACCGACTGGTACCTCACCGCCCGCAGCCCGGTGAAGCTGACCTCCGGCCACGCCCCGAGCGGCGCGGGCGAGGCACTGCTCGACGCGGACACCGCCGACAAGAAGCACGTCCGGATCGGTGACACGCTGACGGTGCAGGCGCAGCCGGGCACCTTCAAGGTGAAGGTCGTCGGCATCGCCACCTTCACCACCACCAACCCGGGCGCGGCGCTCGTCTTCCTCGACCCCGCGGTCGCCGCGCGCGAGCTGCTCGGCGCCGCCGGCAAGGCCACCAGCATCTCGGTGGACGCGGCGAAGGGCGTGACCGACGACGTGCTCAAGCGGCGCGTCGGCCAGGCGGTCGGCACCGGCGCCTACGAGCTGAAGACCGCCGACGAGCAGGCCAAGTCGGACGCCGCCGACCTCGGCGGATTCCTCGACGTCATCAAGTACGTGATGCTCGGCTTCGCCGGTATCGCGGTGCTGGTCGGCATCTTCCTCATCGTCAACACCTTCTCCATGCTGATCGCTCAGCGCACCCGCGAACTGGGCCTGCTGCGCGCCCTGGGCGCCGACCGGCGGCAGGTGCGGCGGTCCGTGCTGACGGAGGCGGTGCTGCTCGGCCTGGTCGGCTCCACGCTGGGTCTGGCGGCCGGGATCGGGCTCGCGTTCGGGCTGATCAGGCTCATGAGCGCGTTCGGCATGAACCTCAAGGCCACCGAGATGGTCATCGGATGGCCGACGCCCGTCGCGGCGTACGTCGTCGGCGTCGGCGTCACCTTCGTCGCGGCGTACCTCCCAGCCCGGCGCGCGGCGACCGTGTCGCCGATGGCGGCGCTCGCGGACGCGGAGATCGCCGGTGTGGGGCGGCCGTTGAAGACGCGGGCGATCGTCGGATCCGTCGTCGGAGCGGCCGGTGCGGCCGCGCTCGCCGGCTGCGCGGCCGCGACCAGGACGGGTTCGGCGGCCTCCCTCCTCGGCCTCGGTGTCGTCCTGACGCTGATCGCGACCGTGATCGCCGGCCCCCTGCTCGTCCGGCCGGTGATCCGCGTCCTCGGCGCGGCCTTCCCCGCGCTGTTCGGCTCGGTCGGCCGGATGAGCCAGCGCAACGCCCTGCGCAACCCCCGCCGCACCGGCGCCACCGCGGCCGCCCTCATGGTGGGCCTGGCCCTGGTCGGCGGGATGTCGGTGGCGAGCGCCTCCATGTCCAAGTCGTTCGACCGGCAGATCGACAAGACCCTCGGCGCCGACTTCGTCGTCCAGAACAGCAACTTCCTGCCCTTCACGCAGGAGATCACGGACAAGGTGCGCGCCACACAGGGTGTGGGCCTGGTCGTCCGCCAGCGGTTCGCGCCCCTGGCGGTGAGGCTTCCGGACGGCAAGCGGATCGAGACGACCGCCGCCGGATACGACACGCGGGTCGACGACGTCGCCCACGTCACCTACGCGAGCGGTGACACCGCGGCGGCGCTCGCGGACGGCAGCATCGGCATGGACGCCGACTTCGCCAAGGACCACAAGGTGCGCCTGGGGAGCACGGTCCCGGTCGAGTTCCAGGGCGGCCGGACGGCCGAGATGAAGGTGGGCGCCCTCACCGACCAGGCCGGCTCCGGCGGGTTCGGGATGCAGGGCGGGCTGTTCTTCGGCATCGCCGCGGTCGAGAAGTACGTGCCCGACGGGCAGGACTCCGCGCTCTACGTCGACAAGACCGCGGGCACCACGGCCGACCAGCTGCGCTCACGCCTGGAGAAGACGCTCGCCGCGTATCCGCAGGTGCAGGTGCGCGACCAGGCCGACTACAAGAAGCTGGTCCACGACCAGATCGCGGTGCTGCTCTACCTCGTGTACGCGCTGCTCGGGCTCGCGATCGTCATCGCGGTGCTCGGCGTCGTCAACACCCTCGCCCTGTCGGTGGTGGAGCGCACCCGGGAGATCGGGCTGCTGCGCGCGATCGGACTCGCCCGGCGGCAGCTGCGCCGGATGATCCGGCTGGAGTCGGTCGTGATCGCGGTGTTCGGCGCGGTCCTGGGGCTGACGCTGGGACTGGTGTGGGGCGTGTGCACGCAGCAGGTGCTGGCGTTGCAGGGCATGACGGCTCTCGCGATCCCCTGGGGCACGATCGTCGCGGTCGTGATCGGCTCGGCCGTGGTGGGCATCGTGGCGGCACTCCTGCCGGCGTTGCGCGCGTCCCGCATGAACGTACTGGCGGCCATCGCGCACGAGTGATGGAATCGCGGCGGAGACTCAAGTCACCTGGCGTCGGGGAGAGTTCATGCCGCATCCGTTCCGCTTCGGGGTCAATCTGCTCACTTCCGCGCCCGCCGCGGAGTGGCGCGCCAAGTGCCGGCGTGCCGAGGAGCTCGGGTACGACGTGATCCTCGTGCCCGACCACCTCGGCATGCCCGCGCCGTTCCCGGCGCTGGTCGCGGCCGCCGAGGCGACCGAGCGGCCGCGTCTGGGCACGTTCGTGCTCAACGCGGGCTTCTGGAACCCGGCGCTGCTGGCCCGCGAGGTGGCGACGACCGACGCGCTGACGGGCGGCCGCCTCGAACTCGGGCTCGGCACCGGCTACGTACAGGCGGAGCACGACGCGGCCGGACTGCCCTTCGGTTCGCCGCGCGAGCGGGTGGACCATCTCCGGCACACCGTGGCGGAGCTCGACCGGCTGCTCGGCTCCGCGGAGTTCGAGCCGCGTCCGGTGCAGTCGCGGGTGCCGCTACTGGTCGGCGGGAACGGCGACCGGATGCTGCGGCTGACCGCCGAGCACGCCGACATCGCCGGGTTCACCGGGGTCACGCTGGTGCCGGGGACGACGACGGGACAGCTGCGGCCCATCACGCCCGAGGAGCTGGACGAGCGCGTGGGCCGCTACCGGGAACTGGCTTCGGGGCGCGAGGTGCCCGCCGAGCTGAATCTGCTCCTCCAGCTGGTGGCCGTCACGGACGACCCCGAGTCCGCGATCAAGCCGCTGCTGGACCGCCAGCCGCAGCTGACCGCCGGACAGGCACTGGCGCTGCCCATCGTGCTGGCCGGCCCGCCGGCCCAGCTCGCCGAGCAGCTGCGGGAGCGGCGCGGGCGGTACGGGTTCTCGTACCTGACCGTGCTGGAGCCGTACATGGAGGCGTTCGCGCCGGTGATCGCGGAGTTGCGGGGCGAGTAGCGGCGGGCGGCCGTCCGCATGCCGGAATTCCGCGTGAGGGTGCGTGGCCCGTGGTGTGATCGTCCGCATGACGGAACTGCGCATACGGACCGCCGGGCCAGACGACCTCGACACCGTGCTGGCCTTCTGGAAGTCGGCCGCCGAGGGCACGAGCATCAGCGACGACCGGGACGGTGTGGAACGGCTGCTCGCCCGCGATCCCGAGGCCTTGATCCTGGCGGAGCGGGACGGAGCGCTGGTCGGCACGGTGATCGCGGGCTTCGACGGCTGGCGCTGCCATCTGTACCGGCTGGCGGTGGATCCGGAGCGGCGGCGTCAGGGCATCGGCTCGGCGCTGCTGGCCGCCGCAGACGACCGGTTCGTGCGGCTCGGCGGGCGGCGCGGGGACGCGATGGTACTGGTCCGCAACGAGACCGCGCAGCACGCCTGGCGGGCGGCCGGGTACACGCCGCAGGAGCAGTGGCGGCGCTGGGTGAAGCCCCTCACCGACTGAGCTTCTTTGCTCATCCTTTACCATTGGAGGCGAGCACGGTCACCGAGCACGGTCCTCCAATGAAAGGTGTGAACGTCCGACCATGGGCGAGCCTCCCAGTCGACGACATCGCGCGTTCCCCCCTGCCCTGTCCGATCATGGGACAGGGGTGACCCGATGACCGAAGTACTTCTCCTGCTCGTGGCGGTGCTGCTCTCGCTCGCCTGTGGCGCCTTCGTCGCCGCCGAGTTCTCGCTGACCACGGTCGAACGCGGCGAGCTGGAGCGGGCCGCGGAGCGTGGCGAGCGCGGAGCGGCGGGCGCCCTCAAGGCCGTACGGACTCTGACGTTCCAGCTCTCCGGGGCGCAGCTCGGCATCACGGTCACCAACCTGGTCGTCGGCATGCTCTCCGAACCGTCGATCGCCAAACTGATCGCGGGCCCGCTGGAGGCGCTCGGCATCCCGTCGTCGACGGCGAGCTCGGTCGCGCTGGTCCTGGGCACGGCCCTGTCGACGGTGTTCCTGATGGTCGTCGGCGAGCTGGTGCCCAAGAACTGGGCGATCTCCTCGCCGCTGGCCCTGGCGAAGCGGGTGGGCAC
Organism: Streptomyces sp. NPDC086549; assembly: GCF_044746205.1. Lineage (NCBI taxonomy): Bacteria > Bacillati > Actinomycetota > Actinomycetes > Kitasatosporales > Streptomycetaceae > Streptomyces > Streptomyces sp. NPDC086549. Next base: position 151,933 of record NZ_JBIVBS010000012.1, read on the forward strand.
CCCACAGCGCCTGTTCAGCGCCGCCTTCCGCCCCTTCATCACCCACCTCAACAACACGGCCAACCGCGTGGTGCGCCGTTTCGGCCTGGAGCCGGCCGAGGAGCTGGCCTCCGCGCGCGGCCCCCAGGAGCTGGCGGCGCTGGCCCGGCACTCCGCCAAGCAGGGCGCCCTGGAGGCGGACACCGCCGAACTGTTCGTCCGCACCCTGAACCTCGCCGACCTCACCGCGGAGAACGTGATGACGCCGCGCGTCCAGGTCGTCTGCCTCGACGTCCAGGCGACCTGCGAGGACGTGGCGAACGCGACCCGGGCGACCGGACTGTCCCGGTTCCCCGCCTACCGCGGCAGCCTCGACTCGGTCGTCGGCATCGCCCACATCAAGGACGTCCTGGCCATGCCCGCCGAGGAACGACGGCACCGGCCCGTCTCCCACGTGATGCGGGAACCCCTGTTCGTCCCCGAGTCGCTCACCGTCGACCGGCTGCTCGACCGGCTCTCCGGCGGGCGCACGATGGCTGTCGTCATCGACGAGTACGGCGGTACGGCGGGCGTCGCGACCCTGGAGGACATCGTCGAGGAGGTCGTCGGCGAGGTGCGGGACGAACACGACCCGCACGAGACCCCCGATCTCGCCCCCGCCGGGGCCGACGGGGACGGCCGTGCGCTGTACTCGGCGGACGGTGCCGCCCGCATCGACCAGCTCGCCCGTGTGGGCCTCAAGGCGCCCGAGGGGCCGTACGAGACGCTCGCCGGCCTCGTCGCGACCGAGCTGGGCCGCATACCCCGGACCGGCGACCGCGTCGAGGTCACCGGATGGCGGCTGGACGTGGTGGACGCGTCGGGTCGCCGGGCGGCCCGGGTGCTGCTGCACGCGCCGCTCGACGACGAGCAGAGTCTGAAGGGGGAGGGCGAGAAGTGACCGCCGTACAACTGCTGATCGGTCTGACGACCCTCGTCCTCAACGCCTTCTTCGTGGGCGCCGAGTTCGCCCTGATCTCGGTGCGCCGCAGCCAGATCGAGCCGCACGCCGAGGAGGGCGACCGGCGCGCGAAGAGTGTGCTGTGGGGCCTGGAGCACGTCTCCGCGCTGCTGGCCGCCGCCCAGCTCGGCATCACCCTGTGCACGCTGGTCCTGGGTGTGGTCGCGGAACCGGCGATCGAGCATCTGCTGGAGCCGGTGTTCCACGCGCTGGGCGTGCCGAAGGGCGCCGGCGCCGCCGTCTCCTTCGTGATCGCGCTGGCGCTGGCCACGTATCTGCACATGCTGCTCGGCGAGATGGTGCCGAAGAACGTCGCGCTCGCCGAACCGGTGCGCACCGCGCTGCTGCTCGGACCGCCGCTGGTCACGCTGGCCCGGGCGCTGCGTCCCGTGATCTTCACGATCAACGCGTTCGCGAACGGCCTGCTCAAGCTCCTGAGGGTGGAGCCCAGGGACGAGGTGGTGGCGACCTTCTCGGACGCGGAACTGGCCGAGATCGTCATGGACGCCAGTACGGCGGGTCTGATCGACGACCGGGCGCGGGAGCGGCTGCACGACGCCCTGGAGCTGGGCCGTCGCCCGGTGCGGGACGTGGTGGTCCCGCTGGAGGGTGTCGTCTACGCGCGCGTGGGCGTCACGCCGGAGCAGCTGGAGCGGCTGTCGGCGGAGTCGGGCTTCTCCCGGTTCCCCGTGGTGGACGAGGGCCGCCGGATCACCGGCTACCTGCACGTCAAGGACGCGCTGGACGCCCTGCCGCGGGACGTGCCGTTCCGGCTGCGCGACATGCGGCCGATCGCGCGCGTGCGGGAGACGACGCCGCTGGACGACGTGCTGACCGCGATGCGGGGCAGCCGTACGCATCTGGCGGCCGTGCTCGGCGCGGACGGACGGCTGGCGGGGCTGGTGACGATGGAGGACGTGCTGCGGGAGCTGTTCGGGCAGCACGCCTGAGCGCCGCGGGCGGTCGAGGGCCGACCGACCGACGGGTATGGAGCCGGGATACCATCGCTCCTGCCATGCACACGAATCCCACGCACCCCACACACACCAGCCTGGTCACGGTCGGCGACTCCTTCAGCGAGGGCATGTCGGACCTGCTGCCGGACGGCTCCTACCGGGGCTGGGCCGACCTCCTCGCCGCGCGGATGGCCGCCCGCACCCCCGGCTTCCGGTACGCCAACCTGGCGGTGCGCGGGAAGCTGATCGGGCAGATCGTCGACGAGCAGGTCGACGTCGCGGCCGCCATGAACCCCGATGTGATCACGCTGGTCGGCGGGCTCAACGACACGTTGCGGCCCAAGTGCGACATGGGCCGGGTACGAGGTCTGCTGACGGAGGCCGTGGAGCGCCTGGCGCCCGCCTGCGGGCAGCTGGTGCTGATGCGCAGCCCCGGCCGCAACGGCCCGGTCCTGGAACGGTTCCGGCCGCGCATGGAGGAGCTGTTCGCCTGCGTCGACGAGCTGGCGGAGCGGCACGGCGCGCTGGTGGTGGACCTCTACGGGGCGCCCTCGCTGGCCGACCCCCGGATGTGGGACGTGGACCGGCTGCATCTGACGGCCGAGGGACACCGCCGGGTCGCGGAGGCGGTCTGGCAGACGCTCGGCTACGTGCCCGAGGACACCGAATGGCGCACGCCGATCCCGGCCACCCCGCCGCCGGGATGGGTCACGCGGCGGGTCACGGACGTGCGGTTCGCCAAGCAGCACCTGCTGCCGTGGATAGGCCGCCGCCTGACCGGCCGCTCTTCCGGGGACGGCCGGACAGGCGCCCAGTTCAGCGCTGAGCTGGGCAAGGCCTTCTGGGTCACCCCTGCGGACCACACAGACCCCGGCCCTGTGACGGACTGGCGACGGGTGGGGCCCTGACCCGGAGCGCCGCCCGGCTGCCATGCACCGATTGAACGCGGGGCCGCACCCGCACGCCCCCTGAAGCCGACGGACCGACGTCACGCCGCGAGTCGTACAGCATCCTGAGCGAGGACCTGCGTTCTGCCGGCCTCGACGACCGGCACACGGCCGGCGGCTGAGCCCGGTCTGCGGACCACCGGTCCCGGCCACAGCCCGGCGGTGTTCAGGTCAGCGGCCGGGCTGGGCTTCCCCGTTGTCGGTGATGTCCGCCGGGGTGGTTCCCGGCGGACCGAGTACGACGTCGCCCACGGTCGGCGGCGGCACCGTCGGCTGAGCCCGGTGCCGGGGTGCGTGAGGCCGGCGGTACAGGAGCGTGGGGTCCGGGACGGCGGGGCGGCGCCGGTGGCAGAACCTCCGGCGCTCAACCCGGCTTCAGGACGACTGCCTGGCCGCCCGCGGGAGCCATCGCGACGCTCAGCGTGGTCGCCGAGGTCACGGTCCGTGTGTTCACGGCGACGGGGGTCTGATACGGACTGCTGCCCGGTGTTCCATCGGCGTAGATCGTCGCGGTGTAGGTGCCGCTGCCGAGGAAGGACAGCGGGATCGACAGGGTCCGGGCGGTCTCGTTGGTCATCACCCCCAGGTACCAGGTGGTGCCGCTGCGCCGGGCGACGGCGACGTACTCGCCGATCGAACCGGCGAGGGTCCTGCTCTGGTCCCAGACGGTGGGGATGGCGTCGAACCAGGGCAGCCCGGGCCACTTGGACGGGGTGGAGTACTTCGAGGGCGTGTCGTACCAGTACAGGAAGTCCAGAGGCTGGTAGTACACGGCGGCCATCGCCATCTGGTGGGCGTTGGTCGTCCGGTCGCGGGACTGGCCGTAGCAGATGGTGTAGTCCATCGGCCCGCCGATGTTGCGGGCGAAGGGCAGGGTGACGTTGTGGGTGGCGGTCGGGAAGCGCTCGTTGCCCCGGACGCCCTCCAGGCTGATCCAGTTGGGGTAGGTCCGCTCGTAACCGAACGGCCGTACGTCGTCGTGCATGTCGATCAGCAGCTGGTACGTGGCCGCCGTCCTGGCCCAGGCGGTGATCTGGTTCGTCATCGCCTGTGTGCCGTCGTTGATGAAGCCCAGCTTGACGCCCGCGGCACCCCAGCTCCGGTAGCGGGCGAACAGGCTGTCCGGGCTGTTCAGGGCGATGCGGTTGACGTAGAGGATGACTCCGATTCCCTTGCCGGTGGCGTAGGAGATGACCGTGGGCATGTCGATGGCGGAGATCGGTTGCGTGGCGTCGGTCGTGGTGGTCTCCGGGCCGTACCACCCCGCGTCGTACTCGATGTACTGCAGGCCGCGGGCGACGGCGAAGTCCACGCCCGCCAGTCCGTCGGCGGTGGTCAGATTGCACCGGAAGACCTTGCCCGGCCTGATCCACGAGGTGTCGGCCAGGGCGCCGGCCGGGGCGAGGTTGAGCACCAGCTCCGCGTTGTCGACCAGTTCGGCGTGGGTGGAGCCGATCACCACCGCGCGCCAGGGCGTGGCGAACGGTGTCGTGGCCGTGGAAGTCGTCTGGACCGTTCCGGAGCCGCGGGCCGTGTGCTGCATCAGGTACGTGGCCAGTGTGTCAGGCTGTCCCGAAACGGAACTGAGCATCATCCGCGGGTAGTCGAGACGGGCCGACTCGCAGACGCAGGCGATGAGGCCGCTCGCGTAGGTGGCGGTCAGGGGCAGGTCGGTGAGCGGGCCGGTGTCCGTGGAGGAGGTTCCGGTGGACGGGACAGAACCGGGCGCGACCGGGTTGTAGGGGTCCTCGTCCCGCGCGCTGTAGACGAGAGTGCCGTCGGGGAAGACGAACGTCGTCAGTTCCTCGGCGATGGAGGCGGTGCCGGAATCCAGCAGGACGTAGCGGAACGCGACGCCGGACGCGTAGGCACGGATCTGGACACCGAAGTTGATGGAGGTGCCGTTGTCCCGGAGGTTCCAGCGCATCTCCTGGTAGGTGTCGGAGACGGTGGCATTGCGTCCGTACACCGGGTTCCAGGCGATGTCGACGTGCCAGTGCTGATAGCTCGTCAGGACCGCGTCGGTACCTAGGGCGGTTCCGTCGCCCAGCCGCAGACCCATGGCCGAACTGGCCACGACCGTCGCGCCGTTGCGCCGGGCGGACCACCGGAGTGCCCCGCCCGTCAGCGACATGGTGATGGCGGTGGTGCCGTCGAGCGACGTCGCGGTGACCGAGGCGTCGGCGGCCTCGGCCGGACGCGTGGCGCCGATGCCCAGCCCCGCCGTCGCGACGGCGACCGCCGCGCCCCTGAGCACCCTGCGGCGGGAGGGTTCCTGACGCCCTGAAACAGTCACTGCCGGCCCACCTCGCTCGACCTGGTTTCAAACAAACCCAACCAGCAAGAAACAGATCCCGACTGCCGCGAAGTTTCTACGCCCACTCGACCGAAAGGTCAACCAGTCGCGGGCACCCATCGCATGTCTGAAATCCCGGACAGTCCGCGCGAGTTACGAGTTGCCGAGCCCGACTTCGACCGCCACGAGCCGGTCAAGATTAAACAAAATCGAACGTGATCCTTGACGCCGCGAACGTACCGCGACTCTCATTGGGCCCGCCGACACCAAGGGATCGTCAAATCTCGGAAGAGAGGCACGCATGTTCGAGGGAGTTCCCCGGCCACCCGCCGGCCGATGGCGGCGCGAAGCCGTCGCGTTCCTGACCCTGCTGGGAGGCCTCGCGGCGCTCCTGCTTCCGGCCACCGAGGCGCACGCGGCCTCGGTGTCGTTCACGACGGGCGCCGCACGCACCGACCAGAACGGGAACACGCTTCAACTGCACGGCCTCGGCATCGTCAAGGTGGGAAGCACCTGGTACGGCTTCGGCGAGGACAAGACCGGCGAGACGTCGTCGGACACGTCGTTCCAGGACATCCCGTGCTACACCTCGACCGACCTTTCCAACTGGACCTACCAGGGTGTCGCCCTGGCCGAGCAGGCCGGCGGCGACCTGGGCCCGAGCCGCGTCGTGGAACGGCCCAAGGTCATATACAACGCGTCGACCAGCACGTACGTGATGTACATGCACATCGACAGCACGAACTACTCCGAGGCCAAGGTCGGTGTGGCGACCAGCAGCACCCCGTGCGGCCCCTACACCTACCGGGGCAGCTTCCGGCCGCTGGGCAACCTGAGCCGTGACCTCGGCCTGTTCCAGGACACCGACGGCACCGCCTATCTGCTGAGCGAGGACCGCAACAACGGCCTGCGCATCGACAAACTGTCCGCCGACTACCTTTCCGTGGACAGCGCGGTGGCGGTGCTGGGCAGCAGCGGCAGCGGCAGCGTCGAGGCGCCCGCCATGGTGAAGGCCAACGGCACCTATTACGTCTTCGGCTCGCACCTGACCGGGTGGAGCCTGAACGACAACATCTACGCCACCGCCACGTCACTCGGCGGCACCTGGTCGTCGTTCCGCAACTTCGCCGCTCCCGGCACCCACACCTACGGCAGCCAGACGGCGAACGTCATCACCGTCCAGGGCTCCTCCGGCACCGCCTACATCTACGCCGGCGACCGGTGGAACACCTCCGACCTGGGCTCCTCGAAGCTGATCTGGCTGCCGATGACCATCAGGGGGACGACGGTGAACGTCGGCCAGTACCCCACCTGGTCCCTCGACCCGGCCGCCGGCACCTGGACGCCCGACAGCGGGGTGCCCTCAGCGGGAGTCCACACCCTGACCAACGGCAAGAGTTCCATGCTGATGGACGTGTCGAGCGGCTCCACCACGAACGGCGCGAAGATCATCCAGTGGCCGTCCACCGGCGGCACGAACCAGCAGTGGACGCTCACGAAGGTGGCGGACAACGTCTACACGCTGAAGAGCGTGAAGAGCGGCCTGTGCCTGGACGTACCGAACCAGTCGACCGCCACCGGCCTGCAGTTGGAGCAGTGGACCTGCAACGGCGGGACCGGCCAACAGTGGTTCCTCGACCTGGTCGGCAGCTACACCGGCAGCACCTACATGCTCGCCGGCGTGGGCAGCGACCTGGACATCGGCGTCTCGGGCAGCTCCACCACCAGCGGGGCCGCAGTGGACCAGGAGACCGGCACCGGCGCGACCAGCCAGCAGTGGAGTCTGTCCTGACAGGTACCCCTGGACCGAGCCGGCCTTCGCAGGGCGCGCCGCATCGGGCTGCGTACAGAGCAACGACGGCGACCCGCCTTGTCGTACGGGTCGCCGTCGTTGTCCAGGCAGAGCCGACCCGTCACGCCGGGTACGTCAGGTGGTGTCGGCGACGAGGTTGATCCCGGGCAGGCTGAGGGGCTGCCGGCGGTTTCGTGCCGCCGCAGCCGTGCGAATCGCACGGACCTTCAGAGCGGCTCGATGTCGTAAGCACAAGATCCGATCCTCCTTCCTTATCCGCGCCGGCCCCGGACGACACCGTGCACCTGTGCGGGCACAACTCCACGCACACCGCGGTAGCCAACTCCTGCCTGCGGCGACCAGATCGGTTGAGACGAGGCGGGAGCGGGAATCCCAGCCGATCCGGTCCGATGCGCGTGGCCCGTGCTGCTCGTCTCAGTTGCCCCGTGAGTGAAGGTCGCGTGGTCCACGTGAGACCAGCGGGCGGCCGCCGTCCTCCGGCAGGACAACGATGAACCGCCAAGGGCCGTCCTCGACGCGGGCCAAGCCGATCGTCGCGGCGGCATCGAGCGCATCGGCGACGGGCCCGGCTCCGTCGGTCAACTCGTCGAGCTTCGCGTAGTGCCTCGCCAGGCTTGCGGATGGACCGTTGATCCACAAGGCGACCCTTGCGCCTTTGCGAAGGGCGGCGAGCAGGTCATCGCGGACTCTCTCCTGCGCGGCGGCCTGGACCCTGTCGTGAAGGCGTTCCTGTGCGCACGGCTCTGTGGGAGCGGCCTCAGCCTTCTCACGGCACCGCGGACATGAATGCAGAGCACCAGGATCGAACAGGTGCAGATATCGAGTGGTATGCCGCGCCGATTTTCCGCACAGGGTCCCGCGCGCGCCTGCCGCGTGCTCGACGCCAGGAGCGCCGTTCACCTCGCAGGCACCGAATCGGGCCGGCTCCCGCGCTGTTGCGAACGACCAGCCATCGGCCGGCACATCGATCATGCGGACGAGCATGCCACAGTCGTCGATCATCGTCGGGACCAGATCCTTCGAGACGCGACCCAATCGACGCTGGATGAGTAGACGACGGCAAGCTCAGTGCTGAGGGGATTGGGAGAGGGAGGCTTTGAGCTGCCTGGTGGGCTCGTCAGCGAGGACTTCGGCACGGCCGTCGGCGATCGCTTGCATGGTCTGCTCAGCGACCTCGGCTGCGGTGATCTTGGGTTCGTCGATCCTGGCACTGAGGTCGGTTTCGACGAAGCCCGCGTGGACACCCACCACCAGGGTTCCCTGCTCCCGCAGGCCTTGGCGCAGGGAGTCGGTGAGTGACCACTGGGCCGCCTTGGAGGCCGCGTATCCGGGGAAGTCGGGCCGCCCGGTCCAGGAGGTCAGGGAGAGCATGTTGACCAGTGCGCCGCCGCCGTGGCGCTGCAGGATCGGGGCGAAGGCCCTGCAGACGGCCCAGGTACCGAAGTAGTTGACTTCCATGGCCTGGCGTGCGCCGTCGAAGGAACCCTCCAGCAGGCGGGTGTCGCCGCCTGAGATACCCGCATTGTTGATGACGATGGTGACGTCATCCGCGGTCGCTGCGGCCGCGGCAACGTCCTCGGGGCTGGTGACGTCCAAACGGAGTGGGATGAGATCCTCGCCGGTCACGGTTGCCGGGTCCCGGGCGCCGGCATAGACCTTGGCTGCGCCATGCCCGATCAGTGCGTTGACGAATGCGCGGCCGATTCCACGGTTGGCTCCCGTTACCAGGGCAACCGAACCCTTGATGTCCATGGTGCTTCCTTTGCCACCTGCCTGCCCTCTTCGGGTAGGCAGGCCGATAAGGGTGATTGCGGGTCCGGACCGGCCTGCGGCGCTCATCGGGAGGGAGCTGCTGCACGATTGCGGCTGGACGCAGCGCCTGGCTGGACGGTATCCCGGTCCCTTGTCAGCGTATGCGGCGGGCGCGGCTCGGGCACCGTTCCATACGCCGGTTCCGGCATCGACATCGAGCGGTTCGGTCAGTGAAGCCAGGGGCCAGTGGTCCTCTTTCCGGATGAGCAACTCGGGACAGGCCGTGGACTCCACGAAACCCGGAGCAGCTCAGGATGCGACGTGACGGGCTGCGCCGTAGGGTCGATTTGTGCACTGGCCCGAGGCGATGTCGCCGATCCCCGCTCACTGAAGCGAGAGGCTGGCCCGCGCGAGGGAAGGCCGTACGAGGCCTCACTCCATTCAGGCACAACATTCGGGCACAACATTCGGGCACAACACGGCTGCGCCGGTCCACGCCCGGTCACCTGGTCCGGGGCACCCGGTGGGGCGGTGGCAAGGCAACCGGCTGCGGGCTTTGGCTCTGGTTGTCCATGTGCGGCGAGCCGGGATCCAGAAGCGACTGAGACGGAAGAGTTGATTGATCATGTCGACCAGCGACATCGCGCTGACTGCCCCGAACCAGTTCGCCGAGGGTGCCAACGGGATCACCTACGCCTACCGGCGGTTCGGCACTCCCTCCCCAGGCGTGCTTCCGCTGGTGATGCTGCAGCACTTCCGCGGCAACCTGGACAACTGGGATCCGCTGCTGCTCGGCGCCCTCGCCGCCCACCGCGAGGTCATCCCGGTCGACAACGCCGGTGTCGGCCTGTCAACCGGGACGGTGCCGCCCACCATCACCGGGATGGCCCGTGACGCCATCACCTTCATCGAGGCACTCGGGCTGTCCAGGATCGACCTGTTCGGGTTCTCCATCGGCGGAATGGTCGCCCAGGAACTCACCCTGATCCGTCCCCAGCTCGTCCGCCGGCTCGTACTGGCAGGCACCGGGCCGCGCAGCGGCGTGCTGATGCACGGCTGGATCAACGACGTCCAGGCCCTCGCCAACGTTGCCGACAATCATCCCGAGGATCTGCTCTCCCTGTTCTTCGAAGTCACCCCGACCAGCCAGCAAAAGGGCCGGGAGTTCTTGGAGCGGCGCGCCTCCCGCACCGAAGACCGGGACAAGCCCGCCGGTCTGCAGGCCCGCGACGCCCAGATGGACGCCATCACCGAATGGGGTGTCCCCGACCCGTCCCAGCTGGACCGGCTGGCCGGGATCACCCAGCCGGTTCTGGTCGCCAACGGTGACAACGACATCATGATCCCGACGCCGAACACCTGGCTGCTGGCCGAACACCTGCCCAACGCGCGCGTCAGGATCTACCCCGACTCCGGACACGGATTCCTCTGGCAGTGGCCCGAGGAGTTCGCCGCGCTGGTCCACGGTTTCCTGTCCGGGGCCGGCGAAGAAAAGGCCCCATGATGGACATGACCAGCCAGGTACGCAGGCGGCGGCGAGCGTCAGATGCGTTGGCGACCGCCGGACTGCGGGTGCTGCTGTGGTGGCTCGGGCACGGGCTGGTGCTGGCGGCGAGGCTCAGCGCAGCGCTCCGGTCCCAGATCACGCGCAGTCTCACCGTGGAGATCTCCGCCGACGACGGTCCGGCACGGCACTGGGACTTCGACGGACAGCGGCGCCGCGTCGCCACCTCGGCGGGCCGGGCCGCAACGCCCGACTTCGCTGTCCGCTTCAGCAGCAGCGGTCACGCACTTCGTGACCTGGTCTCGCCGGATGCCATCGACGCCATCATGCGTGACCGCATCGACGGAACCGTCCGCGTCGAGGGCAACCATCTGCTCCTGATGTGGTTCCGCGGCCTGCTCCGGAAAGTGGTGCCCATCGGCGGGGCCGGTCCTGCCCGGCGGGCCCTCCCGGGCGCCTACGTGGAACACGACCCGGCCGCGAACGGTGTCGAGAAGATCATCATCGAGCCGGCTGTGCGACAGCTCGATCCGCAGTGGACCGGTGCCTGGAACGCACGGGCCAAGCTGTGGATCGTCCGCGGGACCAATGGGGAACCACTGCGGGAGCCATGATGAGCGCCCACGCCGTGCCCCCTCAGGAGGCAGCCCCTTCTCCCGCGCTGAACGACCGCGCTCTGGGCTGGCTGCGGTTCATCTGGGACAAGGCGACCACCCCGGACGACTGGAGCGACCAAGGCGAACCCCTCCCGTGGTGGGACCGCTACACCGCGCCGCCCATGTGCTCCTTCCCCCGCTTCGACGTCCACAACATGGCTTACGTCCTCCCGGTCATGCTCGAGGCGACCCCGGCATGGCGGGAGGTCTACACCCGCATCGCGGACGAACTCGTCCGCCGCTACACCTCGTTCTGGGGCGCGGTCGACTGGTGCACACTGATCGGGCCCGATCCCGGTGCGGACCGCTATCCCCCCGCGTGGCAGGCCTTCATCCCCGAACCGCTTCGCGGCCGCTACTCGGTACCGGGATGGACCGGAAACGGGATCGAACCATGGGGGCTGCAGCCGGACCCGTGCGGCGCCGACGGGAACGTCTTCTACCGGGGCTGGCTGAACCTGGTCCTCGGCATACGCCGCTACGTCTCCGGAGAGGCCACCGAGCACCAACCGATCGAGATCACCGGATACCAGAGCCGTCAGTTCACCTGGACCCACGCACGGATCGCGGAATTCATCTCCGCCCAGTTCCGTAGCCGCCCGCAGGGGCCGCACTGCGAGAACACCAAGATCTGGCCGTTCTGCGTCAGCGCCACCGGGCTCGGCCTCAAGCTCTACGACGCGCTGCTCGGAGCCAACCTGAGCGAGCCGGTCCCGCGCTGGTTCGACTATCTCCGCCGGCACTACATGAGCCTGACCCGCTCCGGCGAGCTGCGCACCTTCGCGCTCTACTACGACCCGATGGAGCAACGCCTCCACTCGCTGCCCGGCCCCTCCGTGGCCCACGGGGTGTTCCCCTGCCTGCTGTACATGTACCCGCAGGACCGCGAGTTCTCTCTGTGGATCTACGAGTTGGCGATGCGGCGACTCGGTTGGTTCGACCCGGATCTCCCGCTGAGCAGACTCCAGGCCGACCCCAACCACCTCAGCACGGCCATGTGGATGGCACATGAAGTCGAGGACACAGCCACCGAGGATCGCCTCCGGGACTACATCGAGAGTGAGTACCAGCCCCGGTTCTTCGGCGAGGAGAGCGACCGTTTCGGATTCTGGTTCGGCTACGACTCCACCTGGCCCCGCGGGCAGGTCAACGCCATCCTGATGCTCGTCGAGAGCGGCAGCCCGGGCGCGTGGTGGCGGATCTTCAACGAACCCCTGCTGCCTTCGGCGTCGGAACCGCGACTCCGTGACGTCGACTACCCCGGTATCGGCATCCGGCGCGCCCAGAACGACATGGTCCACCGCGTCCTCGACATCGAGACCACGGCCGCCACCCCCTCACGGCGAGGAACACCCACCCGTTTCACCATCGATCGGCTCCCCGCCCCCGCTGAGGTTTCGGTCACCGTCGACAACCAGGACTCGGCCGGCTGGCACATCACAGGTGGCGATTCCATCCAGCTCGACCTCGACATCGATGACCACCGAATCCAGGTCGCCTTCCCAGGCGTCAGCTCCCGGTGAGGCAGTCCCCGCACATGAAAGGTGCCTCTATGACGTCCCCATCCGCATGGGCGGCCCCGCTCATCGAACTCCTGGACCTCGCGCACCCGCCGGTCGCGATCACCTTCGGCACAGAGCCCGCCACCTCCGGCGACGGGCGTCTCCCCGCCCAGCCCGCAGGCTGCTGCTTCTGGGAACCCGCCCAGCGGCAGTCCCTCGACACGCGCACCGCGGACCACGCCAACTGCAGCACCGGAAGCTACACACACGGACTGATCGACATGGCCACCGCTGCGTCCGGGGCCGACACCGCCACCCTGATCAACAATGGCTGGATCACCCCGGCGGACCTCGGCCTCGTCGCACGCCTGCCGTTCCGGCCGACGTCGATCCGCTACGAACCGCTCACGGCCGCGACCGGCCCGGACGTCGTGCTCGTGCGGCTCTCGCCTTCCTCGCTCATGACGCTCCAGGGCGCGTGCCCGGACCTGCGGCTCGCCTCCAGGCCGCAATGCCAGATCGTTCCGCTGGCCTACGACGGCCAGATCGCGGTCAGCCCGGGATGCGCGGTCAGCCGCGCCCGTACCGGCCTTCCCGCACAGGAGATGACCTGCGCGCTGCCCGCCGCGAGCCTGCCCGCGGTCATCGACCGCCTGCGGCAGGCCGTTGCCGCCGACCAGGCGGTCGCCGGCTATGCCGCCACCGACCGCCGGCGTTTCGCCACGCTCGACTGACCTACCCGCTCGACAGGCAAGCCGCAGTGCCGGTTCAGCTGATCGTCGGCGGTACCAACTCGTCAGTGCCGGGTCAGCTGCTGGGCGACGGTTTCCAGCAGTTCGTCGGAAAGACAGGGGTCGGCAACGGCCCGGGCGATCAACGTCGCGCCGACGAGAGCGCTGAGAGTGAGCATGGCCTCGGCGCGCGCCTCCTCGGAGTCGTTGCCGCCGAAGCGGGAGAGATAGTCGCGCACCCGCTTCTCGTACGCCTCCTTGAGGGTTTCGTCGCCGCGTCCGGCGGCTGCACCAAGGGTGACCAGGGCGCAGCCGATACCGGGGGAATCGCGGTGCTCCTTGGAGAGGTACGTGTCGATGAGGCCGGTGCGCCGGTCCTGCTCGCTCTTCCCCGCGAGGTCCTCGATCTGCGCCGAGCCCTCCGTCAGGGCAGCCGTCGCGGCCTGGGCGATCAGGTCCTCGCGGGAGGCGAAGTGCTTGTAGAAGCCGCCGTGGGTCAGCCCCGCCTCCTGCATGATCTCGGCGACACCGGGCCGGGACATGCCGTCCTCGCGGATCTTGCGGGACGCGATGCGCAGCACCCGCTCATGGGTCGCTGCCTTCTCCGCCTGCGAGTGCCCCATGCCGGTCTCCCTTCGAGGAGCGGCCCAGCCGCTCACACATCAAGATGATTTCCATCATACAAACGGACTCGGGTGCCGCCTGAGCCGCCGCGTGCGACCTCGACAACGGTCGGCACCCCATGACCGGCGCGAATGCGGTGCGCCACCGCGATGCCGACGCGCAACCGTACGAGCGGCCGCCCGCAAGCCCACTCCTGGATGATCCACGACTTCCAGAATGAGGATGATGTGTGTAATCCTGATGCTACCCCGGCGGCGTCTGCGCGCGGCCGATGGTGCGCGAGCGCTGCAGGCGCGCTCGTGAGAAGTCCGGTCCCATTCGGTGGCAGGAGAGCGCCGGGTCAGCATCCTCAGCGCTTCCCTGTCCGCACCCCGTTGATGCGCCGAGCATGGCGAGGCCGCGGTCGGCGGCGCGGGCTCGTCGCGGCGAACGGACACCAGGCAGGGATCGATGAGGACCGGCCAGGCCGAGAGGCGGCAGCCGGGGGCGCCAGCCGGGGGGCGGCAGCTGCAACGATCAGACCGTACGACGTGCTCGGAGATACCGCCACGCGTGAGTCGCACCCCTGTCGCGGATCTTTCCGGACGCAATACGCAGCACGCACTCACGGGCCGCCCCCTTCCTGGCCTGCGCGCACCTACATCAAGAACCTTCGAGGAGGGTGTCCTTGGCGGCACGGACACTCGGCGCGCCGGGTCGGCTGCCGGGCACTGTGCAATCGAGGTGAGGGGAGATGCACCAGCGGCGCGTGTCAGGGCGCGCGGACCGGTCGGCCCGCGGACCCGCCCGGCGAACGTCGCCACGGAAGGCGCATCGCGTGTTCAATGCCGGTGCGGGATGTTCAATGACTGTGTGAGCTGGGCGAGTCCCTCCCGGAAGAGCTTGTCCAGTCCGGTGGTCTGGGTGCGCAGGTGACCGTAGACCTCCAGCGACACGAGACCATGCAGGTGCCCCCAGATGCGCAGGGCCAGGGAGACGGCCGCGGGAGGCAAGCCGGGGAAAGCGGGGCGCACCTTGGCGACGAGGCGGAGCTGCCGCGCTTCGTCCAGCGCCGCTTCACCATCGGCTACTGAGAGGCCGCAGCCCGGATCCCGTGGGGGAGCTCGCGAACTCCCCACGGGCGTCCGCCCGGGGTGCCCGCGGCCGCGGCCTCCATCGCGGTCGGCCCCGGCTCCGCCCCCGCACGCATCTCGTCGATAGCGCGGGCGGTAACCGATCCGCCCCAGAGCAACACCATTTCGCATTCTCCTCGCGTCTCATAGCGATGTGAGACATGAGGCTCCCTGAACACGCAAGATTCGAAGGAATTTCGTACGCGATGAGCTCTTCCCATGCCGCCGGGTCCACGGCGCAGCGTGGCAGCACGCCTCTGATAGCAGCGCTCGGCCTGGCTGCCATGGTCGTCGCCATGGCCCAGACCCAGGTCGTACCGATTCTGTCCCTGCTCGGCGCCAAGCTGGACGCCGACGCGGCCGGCGTCAGCTGGGTCACCACCGCCACCCTGCTCTCCGCCGCCGTCTTCACCCCCCTGCTGGGCCGCGTCGGCGACCTCTACGGCAAACGGCGCACCCTGATCGCCGTACTCGTGGTGATGGTCCTGGGCTCGCTGCTCGCCTCCACCACCACATCGCTGGGCCTGCTTCTCGTCGGCCGGGTGATGCAGGGCTCCGCCACCGCCATCTTCCCGCTGGCGCTCTCGATCGTGCGGGACCAGGTTCCGCACGAGAAACTGCACGGTGCGATGGCCCTGGTCAGCTCGTCCCTGGCGTTCGGCTCCGGTCTCTCCCTGGTGGTCACCGGACTGCTCACCCAGGGCAGCAACCCCGACTACCACTACGTCTTCTGGTTCTCCACCGGCGTCTCGGCTCTGGCCCTGCTCGGCGTCATACTGCTGGTCCCCGACGGCGGCCACCGCGTCGGCGGACGCGTCGACGTGCTCGGCACACTGACCCTGGCGGCCTGCCTGGTGCTGCTGCTCCTCGGCATCTCCCAGGGCCACACCTGGGGGTGGGGCTCCGGCTCGGTCATCGGCTGCTTCGTCGGCGCTGCGGTCATGACGGCCGTCTGGGTACTGGTGGAGCTGAAGGTGACCGCCCCGCTGGTCGACATGCGGATGTTCGCCCACCGTCAGGTCGCCATGACCAATCTCGCCGGTCTGTTCGTGGGCTTCGCAGCCTTCGCCCAGTTCATCGGCGTCTCCTACCTCGTGCAGATGCCCGAGCGGATCGCCGGCTACGGCTTCACCGCCTCCGTACTGCGGGCAAGCGTCGAATACCTGCTTCCGGGCTCACTGATCGCGCTCGTCGCCGCACCGGTCGGCGGAATCCTGGTGCGCCGCATCAGCGCACGCGCAACGCTGGCCGTCGGCGCCCTGGCCGGTGCGGGCGGCTTCGCCTGGCTGGCCTTCGGCCACGGGCAGAGCGCAAGCGTCATCTGCGCCGGCCTGTTCACCGGCATCGCGATCGCCCTCGGCTACGCCGCCATGCCCGCGTTGATCGCGGCGAGCGTGCCCCTGCAGCAGACCGGCATCGCCAACGGCATCAACTCCATCTCCCGATCGGTGGGTTCGGCGGTCGCCTCGGCGGTGGTCACCTCGCTGCTGGCGTCGAAGACGATCCCTGGCCTGCCGGCCGGCCTGCACCTGCCGCAGGAGTCCCAGTTCACGCTGAGCTTCGTGATCGCCCTCGGCGCGATGGTGGTCACCCTGGTCGTGGCCACGGTGGGCCTGACGAGGCATCATCCTCACGTCACCCTCGTCGCCTCCGGCTCCGTCACTCAGGCCGCAGACTCCGAGAAGACGAGCGCGTAGTCGCACCGGGCCGGGGACCGTGACCTGGGGGATGTCTTCCCCAGCCCCCTGGATGGCCGTCGTCCCGGCACCGCGACGACACCACCGTCCTCGGCACCGGACGATGGGACCAGCTTCAGCCCCCGGCGACACCGCACCAGGGTGAGCGCGGCATCTCATCAGGTCTTCCCGCCCTGCGCAGCCGGCTGCCACGGTTGCACGAGGCATCGGCCCAAGTGTCGTCACCGCTCCGGCAGTCGAGCACCGGCGGTCGAGCACCGGCGGTCTCTGGCTGGTGTCGGCTGGTCCCGGCCGCTTCCGTGCAAGCCGGCCCCGGTCGGTGACGTGCGCTTGAGTACTGCGGAGTCGACCGGGCGGAACGGACGCACGATGTCGCCCTGGTCGACGACACCGGCGAGTTACTGGCCAAGCGGCACATCACCGACGACGCGGCCGGCTACAAGCTGCTGCCGACCCTGCTCGCCGAGCACGGCGACACCGAGGAGAATCCGATCCCGGTGGCGATCGAGACGTCCCGGGGCCTGCTGGAGACGGTACCGCGGACGGGCAAGCGGAAGCTGTTCGCGATCAACCCGATGGCGACCGCCATCCAGCTCCGCTCCCTGCTGCGCGAGTACCACCCAGCAGCCCTGGACGCCTTCGCCACGTGGACCAACGGCCTGTGCCGGCCCGAAGCCCGCGAACTCCTCAAGACCGCCCCGTCGCCCGCCAGGGCCGCACGGCTGAGCCGCACGCAGATCCAGGCCGCACTCAAGCGGGCTGGCCGGAAGCGGGGCATCGAGGCCGAGGCCGACCGGCTCCGCGCGGCTTGACGGCATAGCAACGTGAAGTGTCTGATGCGGCACCAGCACCCCCGGATCGTCAGCATTCGGGCCCATGGCCGGCCGCCCGCTTGGGGCGGCCGGCCATGGGCCCACCACTGAGGGCGTCCCGCTAATCGATGAGCTCGGTCTTGTAGAAGATGGTCGACCGGAACTGGGCGGGATCGCCGGCGAACTTGCTGGAGAAGCCGAACGCGAGGCGGGGGCCGGTCGGCGATCGGTAGACCGCGATTCCCTGGGGCTCGCGGCCGGGCAGCAAGGTGTCGCCCGCGTGCGTCTGGAAAATCTCCTTGACCGACGTCCCGGTGTTGTTCATGTCGAGAGTGACCAGGTAGGACGGCACGGCCGGGTCCGTGGTGTTGGCGGGATGCCCCCCGTACAGGAGGTACGCGTACTGGCCATACACGGTCACACCTTGGAAGTCGTCGTTGGGGCCGAGACCGATATCGCTGTTGCTCGGGAGTTCACGCTCGGCAAGGCGGGGAAGAGGAGTGTCGTCGATGAAGCCCCTGTTGAGGACGGTGGGGAGGTCGAACAGCGCGAGGCGCCACGGGGTGTTGGTCCCCATGTACCGGAGGAGCACCCGGTTGTGGTAGGGATCAATCGCCGGCCTCGGACAGTCATGGAAATCGGAGAGGTAGATCGGGAATTTCCTGACCGCCGAGTCCGCGTAGCTGAGGTCGCCCCCGTCGATGTACTTGAAACGGCAGATGTTGTGGCTGTTGGGTTTGTCGTCGGGGTCCTCCGGGTGCAACTTCCTCCAGTCGCCCGCGACCCACACATACGGAGATCCAAACGTGTCCGGCTCGATGGCCATATTTGAACCGTGGTCGAACCCGTGGATTGCCATGGCGCCCAGTATGTTCCCGGCCATGTCGGTCCTGGTCATCCAGAGGTCGCCGTTCGTGCTCCCGACCTTGGACTGCACGTAGTAGATATGCTCGTTGACGTGGTCGAAGGCGAAGGACTGCATCGCCCAGTAAGGCTGGTGAAGCGGGGCGTTCAAAAAGAAGTTGCCACCGTCCCCGCCGAGTTTGAAGCGCTGCGACGGCCCGACGTCCGCGGACGCCGACCCGGCCGCGAACATGGAAAGGCCGCCGCTCGCAGCGGCGACTGCTAAGCCTGTACCAGTTCGGAGGAGAGTCCGACGACTTACGGCGGATGCTCCGCCGGTTTGGGTTTCCTCGCGCAAGTGCATCATCCTATGCCGATCGCTCACTGATTAGGTTGACCGTGATCAAGCTAGCAATCGAACCGATAAGTGTCTACAGCATTAACCATCGCCGAACTATGGGTACTTCATGCGCCAAAAAGCCATCACTGGGGGCGATTTCCAACAGATCCTGCGGCGCCCAAAGCGGTCCCGCACGGCAGCGTCCCGGACTGTTCCTCCCGCTGCCACCGGCCCGGTCTGTCACGTGTCGAGCGGGCTCGGGTAGGCGGGTTGGCCGCCGGAAATTCTCCCGCGAGATCAGCCTTGAAACACTCTTGGCGACATACAGGTTGAAGCTTGACCCAATTCTTTTGCACTAACAGAAAAGTTGACCTGCTTCTCTCTCGTATTTCCAGGAATGGCACTACCGTACCCGTCCCCGGCCCAAGCGCCGGCGCTCGCGCGAGCACGACGAGAGCGGCTGAGCACCGACGCGGCCGGATGAGAGGGTGTCCGCATGACAGATCCACCGGTGACCGGCGGCGGCCCGGTGCGCACCCGCCTCATGGCGGCCGGGGCGGCCGTGCTGACAGTGGCCGTGGGGCTTGGAGTCAGGGCCGGGGTGGAAGGAGACATCGCCAAGTACGCCGGGGACGCGCTCTACACCACCCTCATCTACGCCCTTGTCGTCCTGGCCACGCCCCGGGCGAAGCCCCTGACGGCTGCCGGCATCGCACTGGGGATCAGCTGGGCGGTCGAGTTCCTCCAGCTCAGCGGGGCGCCTGCGGAGCTGTCCCGGCGGAGCGTCGCCGCCCGCCTCGTTCTGGGCTCCACTTTCCACACGCCCGACCTGTTCTGGTACGCCGTCGGAGCCGCGCTCGGCTGGTTCGTCCACGCCGCAGGCCGAGGTCAACCAGCGAAGCGGCCCACATAGCGCCGCTGCCAGGTGTCGCGGACCAGTGCTTGCGGTTCTTGGCGCCGTCGGCCCCGCACACGCGGGGGTAGCTCCGACATCGAGGATCGAGCGGCACGGAGGCGACAGTCCCTCTTGGGTGGTGGATCACGGTGGGGTGATACGTCGCCATGAACTGTCGGACGCATAGTGGGAGATCATCCGGCAGTTGCTGCCCGAGTCGTTGCATGGGCGTAAGCGGCTGGATGACCGCAGGGTTCTGAACGGGATCGTGTGGAAGTTCCGAACCGGGACGGCCTGGCGGGACGTGCCCGAGCGGTATGGGCCGTGGGCCACGCTGCACACCCGCTTCCGCCGGTGGGCGACGGACGGCACGTTCGAGCGGATGCTCCGCGCCGCCCAGGCGAAGGCGGGCGCGGCCAGCGGCATCGACTGGCTGGTGTCGGTCGACTCCACCGTCGTGCACGCTCACCACTATGCCGCCGACGCCCGAAAAGGGGGCTCCGCAGCCCGGCCCTCGGATGCTCCCGAGGCGGCCTGACCAGCAAGATTCACCTGGCCTGCGACGGCGTGGGCCGCCCGCTCGGCCTCACCGTCACGGGCGGCAACGCCAACGACTGCACCCAGGTCACCGCCGTCATGGAGGAAATCTGGGCTCCCCGCATCGGACCTGGGCGGCCCCGGGGTGCGGCCGTCCCATGTGCTGGGCGACAAGGGCTACAGCTTCGTCCATGAGCGGCTTGACGGCCATCGGGGGTGGTGCTCCTTGGTGCTCGGATTGCGCCGCCCCCCTTACCGTATGCGCCCCATACCCTACGTACAGGGAACCTGGGCGGGTGTCGCACCGGCCGCTCTTCCGGGGACGGCCGCCCGGCCAAGCGGCA
The DNA here is from genome assembly GCF_044746205.1 of Streptomyces sp. NPDC086549. Lineage (NCBI taxonomy): Bacteria > Bacillati > Actinomycetota > Actinomycetes > Kitasatosporales > Streptomycetaceae > Streptomyces > Streptomyces sp. NPDC086549. The sequence continues at coordinate 172,273 of NZ_JBIVBS010000012.1, forward strand.
CAAGCGTTTTCGGGGGCGCCCGGAGCTCCTGGAGCTGGTGCCTGACCTGCGTGGGAAGACGCTCGCCTGCTGGTGCGCGCCGGAGCCGTACCACGCGGACATGCCGGCGGAGCCGGCCGACACGGACGACGTGACGTAGGTGTCTCGGAGCCTCTACAGCTTCTTGTAGCTTCCGCCGAACGGCGTCGTGGCGCTGGCCTGCATGAATCGCCAGTAGAATCCGTCTACGTGACTTCAGCGCCCGCCAAGCCCCGCATCCCGAACGTCCTCGCCGGACGGTACGCCTCCGCCGAGCTCGCCACGCTCTGGTCCCCCGAGCAGAAGGTCAAGCTGGAGCGACAGCTCTGGCTCGCCGTGCTGCGCGCCCAGAAGGACCTCGGGATCGAGGTGCCGGACGAGGCCGTCGCCGACTACGAGCGCGTCCTCGACACCGTCGACCTGGCCTCCATCGCCGAGCGCGAGAAGGTCACGCGGCACGACGTGAAGGCCCGCATCGAGGAGTTCAACGACCTCGCCGGGCACGAGCACGTGCACAAGGGCATGACGTCCCGCGACCTGACGGAGAACGTCGAGCAGCTGCAGATCCGGCTCTCGCTGGAGCTGATGCGCGACCGTACGGTGGCCGTCCTGGCGCGGCTGGGCAGGCTCGCCGGCGAGTACGCCGAGCTGGTGATGGCCGGCCGGTCCCACAACGTCGCAGCCCAGGCCACGACCCTCGGCAAGCGCTTCGCGACCGCCGCCGACGAGCTGCTCGTCGCCCACGGCCGGGTCGAGGAGCTGCTCGGCCGCTACCCGCTGCGCGGCATCAAGGGCCCGGTCGGTACGGCGCAGGACATGCTGGACCTGCTGGGCGGCGACGCGTCGAAGCTCGCCGAGCTGGAGGACCGGATCGCCGGGCACCTCGGCTTCTCGCAGGCCTTCACGTCGGTCGGCCAGGTCTATCCGCGTTCGCTGGACTACGAGGTCGTGACCGCGCTCGTGCAGCTCGCCGCCGCGCCGTCCTCGCTCGCCAAGACGATCCGGCTGATGGCCGGGCACGAGCTGGTGACCGAGGGCTTCAAGCCGGGCCAGGTCGGCTCCTCCGCGATGCCGCACAAGATGAACACCCGCTCCTGCGAGCGCGTCAACGGCCTCATGGTCATCCTGCGCGGCTACGCCTCGATGACCGGCGAGCTGGCGGGCGACCAGTGGAACGAGGGCGACGTGTCCTGCTCGGTGGTGCGCCGGGTCGCACTGCCGGACGCGTTCTTCGCGCTCGACGGTCTCCTGGAGACCTTCCTGACGGTGCTCGACGAGTTCGGTGCCTTCCCGGCGGTCGTCGCCCGTGAGCTGGACCGCTATCTGCCGTTCCTCGCCACGACCAAGGTGCTGATGGGCGCGGTGCGCGCGGGTGTCGGCCGCGAGGTCGCGCACGAGGCGATCAAGGAGAACGCGGTCGCCACCGCGCTCGCGATGCGCGAGCAGGGCGCCGAGCGCAACGACCTGCTCGACAAGCTGGCCGCCGACGAGCGCCTCCCGCTCGACCGCGCGCAGCTCGAGGCCCTGATGGCGGACAAGCTCTCCTTCACCGGCGCTGCCGCCGCCCAGGTCGGCGTCGTCGCCGGCCGGATCGAGGAGATCGTCAAGCAGCACCCGGAGGCCGCCGGGTACACCCCGGGGGCGATCCTCTGACCCGCTTCACCCAGGCGGAACTGGAGGCCGCCCGTGACCGTCCCGTCCCGGACGTGGTCGCGGACGGTCTCCATGTCCTGTTCTGCGGGATCAATCCGGGTCTGATGACGGCGGCGACGGGTCACCACTTCGCCCGTCCCGGGAACCGGTTCTGGCCGGTGCTGCATCTGTCCGGGTTCACGCCGAGGCTGATGAAGCCCGCGGAGCAGCAGGAGTTGCTGTCGTACGGACTCGGCATCACCAACGTCGTGGCGCGGGCGACGGCGCGGGCCGACGAGCTGGCGCCGGAGGAGTACGTGCGGGGCGGGCGGCTGCTGTCGGCGAAGGTGACGCGGCTGCGGCCGGCGTGGCTGGCCGTGGTCGGGGTGACCGCGTACCGGGCCGCCTTCGGGGACCGCAAGGCCCAGGTCGGGCCCCAGGAGCGGACGATCGGGGACACGCGTGTGTGGGTGCTGCCCAACCCCAGCGGTCTGAACGCGCACTGGACGGCGGCGACGATGGCGGAGGAGTTCGGGCGGTTGCGGGACGCGTCAGGGGGCCGGCGGGTCACGGCGGGTCCGTTTCCGTGACGACCGCGAGGAGCTGGAACGGGAGCTCCTTGTCCCACTGGGAGACCCCCAACGCGACCCAGCGCCCCGACTCGGCCGACCTCCACAGCTGGACGTCCGGAACGTGGTTGCTCAGGACGCCCCAGGGCTCGGCCATGTCCTCACCGTCCATGGCCCGCTCCAGCACGCTGTACAGGCTGAACGCCTGTGGTGGTCCCCAGCGTTCGGTGAGCCGCTCCCCCAGACCGTCCCGGTCGGCCTCGTACTGGGCCTCCGTCTCCTCCCGCTCCGTCCCGTCGCCCTCCCAGAAGTCGCCGCTCGTCCGTAATGCGGCTATGTGATACCCGGGCCCGCTCTCGCCGTGCTCGGTCCTGCCGTACGCCGCCGGGAACTCCTGGGCGCACAGCGATTCGATGAGGGCCAGGCTCCTCGCGATGTCCATGTGATCCAGTAAAGCGGGCACCACTGACAATTGGCGCGGTGTCAGGCGTCCCGCCGGTGCACGCTCCAGCCTCCTGCCAGCAGCACGGCCGCCGTCCACAGCCCGGTGACCGCGAGCCCGGTCCATGGCCCCAGGGTGCCGTCCCAGGTGCCGTGCAACACCACTTGACCCGCGCGGTCGGGCAGGAAGTCGGCGACTCCGCCCGACACATCGCCGACCACGAAGGACACGATCAGCAGGAACGGGATGAGGATGCTCAGCGTCGCGATCCCGCTGCGCAGCAGCGCCGCGAGTCCGGCCGCGAGCAGCGCCATCGACGTCAGGTAGAGGCCGCAGCCCACCGCGCCGCGCAGCCCTTCGGTCCAGGTCGGTCCGTCCGTTCCGAGGGCGGTCTTGGCCAGGACCAGGGTCACCAGGCCGGTGACCAGGCCGACGGCCAGGACGGGCATCCCGATCGCCGTGACCTTGGCAGCGAACCACCGGCGGCGGTCGGGCACCGCGGCCAGCGTCAGCCAGAGGGCACCGCCCTGGAACTCGGACGACACGGCCGTCGCGCCGAAGGCGATCGCCGCGATCTGCCCGAAGCTGACGCCGAAGAAGGCGGAGTACAGCGGATCGGACGCATCGGCGTCGGCCGAGGCGAGCGCGGAGAACGCGGCGGTGGCGAGCAGCACCGCGCACAGGCTCCCGACCAGGGAGCGCAGCGTACGGATCTTGATCCACTCGGCGTGGAGGGCGGGCGCGAACGACATGGTCAGGCCTCCTGGGGCTGTGCGGTGAACTCGGCTTCGGCGGACGTGAGATCGAGGTAGGCCTGCTCCAGGGTGGCCTCTTCCGCGGCGAGTTCCAGTACGGGAACGCCCGCACCGGACATGAGCCGGCCGATGTCCTCCACGCGCGCGTGCGACACGGTCCAGGCCCCGTCCTCGTTCGAGACGGCGTCGTACCCGTGGCGGGAGAGCAGACCGGCCAGGGCGGTGCCGTCGGTCGTGCGGACGCGTACGCGGGGCCGCACACGCGCGTCGATGAAGTCCCGGACCGGGGTGTCGGCCAGCAGGCGGCCGCGTCCGAGGACGACCAGGTGGTCGGCGAAGGACGCCGTCTCGTTCATGAGGTGACTGGAGACCAGGACCGTGCGCCCCTCCGCCGCCAGCCGGCGGAGCAACTCCCGGATCCAGACGATGCCCTCGGGGTCGAGGCCGTTCGAGGGCTCGTCGAGCATGACGACCTCGGGGTCGCCGAGCAGAGCTGCGGCGATGCCGAGCCGCTGGCGCATGCCCAGGGAGTACGTCCGTACCCGGCGCCGTGCCGCCGGCGCGAGCCCCGTCTCCGCCAGCACCTCGTCGACCCGGCGGACCGGGATGCGGTTGCTCGCCGCCAGGGCGCGCAGATGGTCGCGTCCGGTGCGGGAGCCGTGCGCGGCCTGCGCGTCGAGCAGGGCGCCCACGTGGCGCAGGGGTTCGCGGAGCGCGGCGTAGGGGCGGCCGTCGAGCGTGGCGGTCCCGGAGGTCGGCCGGTCGAGGCCCAGGACGAGCCGCATGGTGGTGGACTTCCCGGCGCCATTGGGGCCGAGGAAGCCGGTCACCCGGCCGGGCCGGACGCTGAAGGTGAGCCGGTCCACGGCCCGCCGGGTGCCGTACTCCTTGCTGAGGTCTCGTACGTCGATGCTGGTCATGCCAACACCCTGTCGGTTCGCGGGAGTCGGCTCCTCCCCCGCCGGTGGAGATCGTCTCCCCCGCTCGGGGGAGGCCCGTTGTCGGTGGCGCCTGCCACGATGGCCGAATGACCCGGTTCCTGCGCCCGCTGCTGCGGGGGACGACGTACACGCGCCTGCTGCACCTGTGGGTGCCCATGCTGGTCGTCAGCGTGTGGTTGTTCATCGACATGGCGACACCGTGGGTGCCCGCGCTGGTGCTGGTGCCGGTCGGGCTCGTCCCCGCCGTGCGGATGGGCGAGGGGGTGCAGGCGCGGCTCCTGCTCACGCCGGGCGAGGGGGATCCGGGAATCTCCGTGACGCCTTCGGCGACCTGGCGGGACCGGCTGCGCACGGTGGTGTGGCTGGAGGTGCGGATGGCGCTGGGGGCGGCGGCCGTGTGCGCCACGGTGTGGCTGCCGCTGCTCGCGTACGACCTGGCCAGGGCCGCCTCGGGACACGTGCCCGTCGATGTCCCGGTCCTGGACCAGGCGGAGCCGCACTGGACGTACGCCTTGCTGATCCCGCTCCCCGTGGTCGCGTTCTACGGCGTCGTCGTCGGTCTCGGCGAGCTCGTCACCACCGCCGCCCGGCGCCTGCTCGGTCCGACCGCCGCCGAGCGGCTCGCCGCCCTGGAGGAGCGGACCGAACAGCTTCTGGAGCGCACCCGCATAGCCCGCGAGCTGCACGACTCCATCGGGCACGCCCTGACCGTGGCGGTGGTCCAGGCGGGCGCGGCGCGGGCGGCGGGCGACCCGGAGTTCACCGACCGGGCCCTGGGCGCCATCGAGGAGACGGGGCGGGCCGCGCTGGAGGACCTGGAGCGGGTGCTCGGTGTCCTGCGGGAGTCGGAGCGGCCGGTGAGCGGCCGCCCGACGCTGACCGACGCCGACCGGCTCCTGGAGTCGGCGCGCGCCTCCGGCGCCGAGGTCGATGCCGAGGTGACCGGCGCGCTGGACACGGTGCCCGGACCCGTCTCCCGAGAGGGCTACCGCATCCTTCAGGAGGCGCTCACCAATGTGCTGCGGCACGCCGGAGCCGTACCGGTCCGGGTCCGTGTCACGGTCACCGACGGCGCCCTCGTCCTGGAGGTGCGCAACCCCCTCACGGCCCCGGTACCCGGCCCCGGCCGGGGCAGCGGCCTGCGCGGCATACGCGAGCGCGCGGCCCTGCTCGGGGGTCGCGCGCACACCGGGCCGGACGAGGGCGACTGGCTGATCCGGGTGAACCTGCCCGGCCACCGCGCCCTGCGGGAGGGGAGTGTCCCCCGATGAAGCCAACTTCCCTCCGTTTCGCTGCAGTTGTCCTACCATTGCTTGTCTGTGAGCAGACCGGAGAGCAGGAGCCGCGCCCTCATGTCATTCGATCGGCCCGAGTCACCCGAAACGACCCTCCCCGTGTGGGTGTCCGCCGACGACATCGAGGATCTCCTCGACGAGTCCAAGGGACTGCTGCGGCGCAGTGGTGACGCCGTACTCCAGCAAGTGCCGCTCGGCCCGCTCCGCAAGAACCTCACCGCGACCGTGGACGCTCTGCAGCAGCTGTTCGCGGAAGTCGCCGCCCGAGGGGGCGCGCTGCCCCTGAAGGAGGCGCAGCTGTCCTTCCAGATCTCTGCCACCGGTGGTGTCCAGTTGATCGGCACCGGACAGGTGCAGGGGACACGCGCGATCACCCTGGTCTTCAAGCAGTAGCCGGATGGGGCGCTATCTGGCATTGCTGGTGGGCGCGAGCGACTACCAGTCGTCCCAGGGAGACTTCTCCTCTCTCGATTTCATCCCGGCAGAGCTGAGCCGCTTGCGCAGGGCTCTGCTGGACCGGGGGTTCGCCCGTGTCGACCTGGTGGCGCGCGGTTTCGTGACGGACCACGGCACCGGGATCAACGGCTCCCTGGTGCGCGGCAGTGTCAACAAGGCGCTGGCCGAAGCCAAGCCGGGCGACACGCTCCTCATCGTGCTGAGCGGCCACGGCATCCAGCACGAAGGCCGCGACTACCTCGTACCGGAGGGGCTGCACCCCTACGACGACCATGTCGAGGAGTCCGTGCCCGTCGACTGGGCGGCCCGCGCGGTCTCGAACAGCGAGGCGGACACGGTCGTCTTCCTCTTCGACACCTGCCGCGAAGGGGTGCGGCACGAGACCAAGGGGCGCCCTCGGCTGGTGCCGCGCAAGAGGGACCTGGACTGGAAGCTGGAACAGCGCCGCAGGGTTGCCCGTGTCTTCGCCTGCTCGCCCTTGGAGAAGGCGCTTTGGGCGAGGGACGCGGCGAGGGACGCGGGCAGCGACGACGCGGACACGAGGGCGTTCAGTCTCTTCACCCGGGCGCTGACCGACCTGGTCGGGGAGCGGACTCCCCAGGTGGCACTGCACCAGTTGCTGGATTCGCTGCAGACCCGCATCACGGAGCTGCACACGCTCTGCGGGAAGAGTGGTCGTCCCCAGCAGGTCGACCACCAGATCACCAGTGGGCCCTCACCCGACGAGATCGTCGTGCTGCCTGCCGCGCCCGGTGCCGAGGACGCGCCGCCGCGCTCCTACGCGGACCATCCTTGGGTCCGCATCGTGACGGAACACGCTGCCTGGAGCCTGATCCCCGAGCCGCAGCCGGCCGTCGTGACCGAGCTCAAGCAGCGCTGTGCGGCCATCGCGGCCCGGCTGGCAGCATCGAACGAGCGAGACGAACCGCTCCTGGCCGGCGACCCCTGGCACGATCCGCTCCACGCCCAGCGCACGAGCATTCAGCTGGCCCAGCTGCTGAAGGGCGCCCCGTCCGAGAGACCCAGAGCACTGACCGATCTCAAACCCACCGAAGCCGCGCTCCTCGCCCTCGTCCCCTTCTTGACGCACACCGTCGAAGTCGGTCTCGCGGCAGCCGAAGTCTCGGCGGTCCGGGAGGAACCACCCCAGTTCGCCACGTTCACCGAGCGCTACCCGCGCGAACGGCGGCGCATGGAACAGGCCCGACGCGCGAACAACTCCTCCGCCGTCACGGACATCCGCTGGTGGCTGTTCCACCGCTGGCTGCTCCACCGCGGCGAGAGCTACCACCCGTCCGTCATCGCCCCGTTCGTTCCTCCGTCCGCCGATGGCCGGGAGAGCTGGATGGACGAGGCGCTGGGGCCGGTCCCGCTGCTCCGGCTGGTCAACGAACTGCGCCTGTCGCCGTTCTCCGTGCTCAGCTCGAGTACGCAGTCGCAGGCCGATGCGAGTGCCGGAGACGTGTCACTGCGTACCAAGGCCGTCGTCGCGCGCGGCCACCCCGACCAGCACGACGTGCGCGAGCGTCTGATCGCCGTCCTGCTGAAGCTGGCCCGGGCCCGCGCGGTCGCGCCGCTCTCGCTCCCCCAGGTCGTCGTCCAGAATCTCGGGGTCCGCGACCAGATCGACCTGCCGGACCTCCGCGCGTGTCTGCAGGATTCGTACTGGGATCGTCTCGGCAAGGGCATCACGCTGCGGGCGGCCACGCGGCACCATGTGGGAGCGCTCGCCGTGGAGTCGTACTGCGATCAGGTGGACGGGGTGCTCCGGGAGATCGGGGAGATCACCGACCTGCCATGGGATCTGCGACCGCTGGAGAGCCTGCCGGCACGGGCCGGCGCGGATCTCGACGCCCCGGCGCACCTGCGCGGGGCGATCCGGTTCCGCGCCGACGAGGAACGCGTCCTCGACCTGCTCATGGGGCGCAATCTCTACAAGGACACCGCACTGGCCGTCCGCGAGATGTACCAGAACGCTCTGGACGCGTGCCGGCACCGTGGGCTGCGCACGGAGTACCTGCGCCGCACGGGGCTCGATCTGCCCGACTGGGAAGGCACCATCACCTTCACCCAGGGCGTCGACGCCGAAGGCCGCCGCTACCTGCGATGCCACGACAACGGCATCGGCATGGGGAAGAGCGAGATCCGCAATGCCTTCGCCGAAGCGGGCGCACGCTTCGTGCACCTCCCCGAGTACGTACGGGAGATGGCCCTGTGGCAGCAGCACGCCGACGACCTGAAACTGCACCCCAACAGCCGGTTCGGCATCGGCGTGCTCAGCTACTTCATGCTGGCCGACGAAATCACCGTCGAGACCTGCCGCTTCGGCATGGAAGGACGTCCCGGCCAGGCGCTGCGGGTGTCCATCGCCGGCCCCGGCACACTGTTCCGTATCGATCCGCTGCCGCACGACCCGTCGAGGGAGGCCGGCACCACGGTCACCCTCTACCTCAACCCGCCGGAGCACGACGATCCTCCGCTGTCCTGTCTGGCCGTCCTGAACGAGCACCTGTGGATCGCTCCGTACCGAACCGTCGTCTCCACGGGAGGGGCACCGGCCGTCTGGGAACCGAACGAGCTCCGCGTCCAGGCGCTGCTGGAGCTCCAGCAGGAACGGGGAAGAGTGGTGCAGCGATCCAGTCGGCCCGGACCGCCGATGGCCAAGGCCGCCGACGGCAGGCTGTACTGGGTACAGGGGCAGGGCGTGTTCCTGGCCGACGGCATCAAGACGGACCACAACGTCTTCGGGATGGTCGTCGACCTCCGCGACGAACTGCGCCCCGAGCTCCTCTCCGTCGACCGCGTCGAGCTGCAGCGCTACGACGAGGAGGCGGTGGAGCGGCTCAAGCACGACAGCATCTCCGCTCTCATCACCAGTGCGGTGTTCACATACGACTGGGTGGTGCAGGTCGCCGAGGTCGACCAGAAGCTCGCCGTGGCGTGCGTCGAGCGTGCCGCCGCGGCCGGAATCACCTGGGAGATCTCGGGACTCGAGGTGCCCGTCGCCGCGAGCGGTGTGTTCCTGCCGGACGACCTCGTACTGCACGCCCTCACCGGGGAGCCGCCAGCCCGTTCCCAGACACGCAGCCAAGACGAGCACCTGCTCATCGCCTGTCTGCCGGAGTATGTCGTCCGCTGGCGGCTGCTGGCACTGCTGCGCGCGGGCGTCGGTGGACCCACGACCGACACCGTCTCCGCATCCAGCCCTCTCACCGCACTGCCCACCGATCTCAAACTCCTCATCCACTCCGACCACGACGGCGTCACCGGCTGGCAGCGGCGCCGCGAGTCCTGGCGAGGCGAAGAGCCCTACAGCAGGCGCTACCTCGGCTCCTACACGCCTCCCCGTGCTCTGGCGGACGCCGGAATCGTCCCGCTCGACACTCTTCCCGTGTGGATGGATCAGGGGGAGGACGTGGATCTGGGCGGAATCCTCGACTGGGTGGACGGAACCGGCGCCACCGCCGGGGAGGTGGCACAGCGGCTCGCCACGCTGGGCTTCCGGGTACTTCCTCTGTGTGTGGCCCCTGACCTGGGGCAAGCAGACCTGCCCTATCTCCGGCGTGTCGGCGCATACACCTGGCTGTCCCCGGAGAACACCGTCTCCTGGCCTCAGCTGGTCTATTCGGCGGCACACGCCCACAGCACGGTTGCGGACACAGCGGAGCATCTGGTGCGACTGGGCTACGTCGTACCGACGCCGCCCGAGGGCCATGTCGATCCCGGCGAGGGCGACAGATGGCTGTTGGAAAAGGTCTACCGAGGGCACGACGGATCGGCGCCCGCACACGAGCACGAAGCCCTGTCCACCGGGCATGTCCTCGTCGCTGCCGCCGCGATGCACATGTCGCCCGCAGCGGCCGCCGAGCGCCTCGCGGAGCTGGGTATCGAGGTGCCCGGGCAACAGCTGGGCACAGCACCTCTGGACGACGACGATCGCCTCATTCTCAGTCGGGATCTGGATGGGCGAGGACCCTGGCTGTCTCCGGACGACGACGTTCCCCCGCCGCACTTGATCGCCGCGTCGAACATCACCGGTCTGAGCGTGGACGACCTGACCGGGCGACTGCGCGCATACGGGTTCGCGCCGCCCGACATCGGACCCCCCTGGCCCGATCTCACCCACGAGGACCTGCTTCTGCTGAGCGACGGCTACCAGCGTCAGGGGAACTACCTCCACCCGGACAAACCCGTCGCACGGAGCTTTCTTTTCAGCACTTCCGAAGACCTGGAGATCCCGCCGACTGATGTCCGCCGACGCCTCATCGCACTCGGTTACACGGTGCAGGACGACGATCCGGTGCTCGACGAGCTGTCCTCCAAGGACTACGACCTGATAGCCCGGTACATTCCTGACGCGCTGTACCCCGGCAGCACCGCCGAAGTGATCCCGCCCGCGCACGTCCGTGCCGCCGCGCAGCGCCTCGGCCGCCCGGCGGCCGAGATCGCCGAGAACCTCGCGGCCCTGGGCTGCCGCATCGGAGCACCGGTCGAGTCCTTCCTGAGCCCCTCGCCGGGCGATCTCCTCGCGCGGTGCCTCGCCCCTGCCGAGGCGGACCGGTTCGAACCGCGCGAGGGCAGCGGCGCCGAGGTGTCCCTCGCCGAGCTCGCCTCGCTGGCGGTGCGCCTCGGCCGCCCGTTCCGGGAGGTGGCGCTCGAAGCCTCTCGCCACGGCTTCCGCCACGATGCCCAGGACTGGTTCGAGGAGGCCGAACCCGAGATGAGGCCCCTGCGCACCCCCGTGCGGGAGGACGCCCCCTCGGTGTGATCTACGCTGGCCGGATGCCGGTAACCGTTCTCCTCGTCGACGACGAACCCCTGGTCCGCGCCGGTCTGCGAGCCGTGCTGGAGGCGCAGCCCGACATCGAGGTCGTCGGCGAGGCCGCCGACGGGGCGGCGGTGATCCCGCTGGTCCGGCAACTGCGGCCGGACGTGGTCGCCATGGACGTACGGATGCCGCTCATGGACGGCATCGAGGCCACGCGCGCGGTGCTGCGCACCGTCGGCGATCCGCCGAAGATCCTCGTGGTGACCACGTTCGAGAACGACGAGTACGTGTACGAGGCGCTGCGCGCGGGCGCCGACGGGTTCCTGCTGAAGCGGGCCCGGCCCGCCGAGATCGTGCATGCCGTCAGGCTGGTCGCCGAGGGCGAGTCGCTGCTCTTCCCGGCCTCGGTCCGGGAGCTCGCCGCCCGGTACGGCGACGGTGGCGGCAACCGGGCGGCGCGCGCCGTGCTGGAGCGGGCCCGGCTGACCGGGCGGGAGGCGGAGGTGCTGCGGCTGATGGCGCGGGGGCTGTCGAACGCGGAGATCGCCGAACGGCTCGTCGTCGGGACCGAGACGGTCAAGTCACATGTGAGCGCCCTGCTGGCGAAGCTCGGGGCTCGGGACCGTACGCAGGCGGTGATCGCGGCGTACGAGTCGGGCTTCGTGGCTCCCGGCTGATCCGGTCCGCCCGTGGGTCCAGGGTGCCGGGCCCTCGCCGGGGACGCGCCGCGCCGAGTACGATCCGCCCAACACGCGCACGAGCTGGGAGGACGGACGTTGGGGCGGCTGACCGGCGGCGATCCCTCGCTGCTGCGAAGGATCAATTCCGCGGTGGTGCTGCACGCGCTGCGTGCCACGGACTGTGCGACGCTCACCGAGATCACCCGGGTGACCGGGCTGTCCCGGCCGACCGTCGAAGGCGTGGTCGAGGGGCTCATCGAGGCCGGTCTCGTCGTCGAGAAGGCGGCCGAGGAGGGCGCCGCCCGGCGTCAGGGCCGCCCGGCACGGCGGTTCCGGTTCCGGGCCGAGGCCGGGCACCTGCTGGGCCTGGAGATCGGGGCGCACCGCGTCGCCGCGCTCCTGGCCGACCTGGACGGCCGGGTGCTGGGCGCGCAGGCCAAGGACGTCGACGAGACGGCCGACGCGGACGAGCGCCTCGAGCGGCTGCGCACGGCCGTCGCCGAACTGCTGCGGCGGGCCGGGGTCGCGCGCGGCTCGCTGCGCGCGGTGGGGGTCGGGACGCCGGGGATCGTCGAGGCCGACGGGACCGTTCGGCTGGGCACCGCGCTGCCGCAGTGGACGGGCCTGCGGCTCGGGGAACGGCTCAGCCGCTCGTTCAAGTGCCCGGTCCTGGTGGAGAACGACGCCAACGCCGCGGCCGTCGCCGAGCACTGGAAGGGCTCCGCGACCGAGTCGGACGACGTCGTGATGGTGCTGGCCGGGCTGAGTCCGGGCGCCGGCTCGCTGATCGGCGGCCGGCTGCACCGCGGGTACGGCGGGGCGGCCGGTGAGATCGGCGCGCTGCACCTGCTGGGCCGGGAGGCGACCCCCGAGACGCTCCTGTCCACCACGGACGAGCCGCTGCACCCACTGGACGAGCAGGCGGTGGCCAAGGTGTTCGCGCTCGCGCGCGAGGGCGACAAGCGGGCGCGCGCGGCCGTCGACCGGTTCATCCAGCGGCTCGTCCACGACGTGGCGGCGCTCGTCCTGGCCCTCGACCCGGAGCTGGTCGTCATCGGCGGCTGGGCGGCCGGCCTGGACGGTGTGCTGGAGCCGCTGCGCCACGAACTCGCCCGCTACTGCCTGCGGCCCCCCAAGGTGACGCTCTCCCTCCTCGGCGAGGCCGCCGTGGCCACGGGCGCCCTGCGGCTCGCCCTCGACCACGTGGAGGAGCAACTGTTCGCGGTGGAGAGCACGGTGACCGCGCGGCGCTGACCCCGGGGCGACGAGATTCTCCACGCGGCTCCAGGTGAAGCCCAGCACGCGCCACAGCGGCGGATCGGCCGCCGAAGGCGGTCAGGTTTTCCGTGCGGCTGCATGAGAAACGCGCCGTGCCCCGGAGGAGTTCCGGGGCACGGCTGGTGCGGCTCCGAGCAGGACCGGTGGCGGCCCTGGAGCGGGGAGACGGCCTACGAGGCCTGCCGCTCGGGTCCGTGGTGGATCTCCACTCCGCCGGAGTCGCCGAAGGTCAGCCGGCAGGTGTCCGCGCGGTACGTGGCCACGGAGAGTGCCGCGGTGCGTCCCTGGGTGAAGAAGCGGGTGGTGACGACGAGCACGGGCGCCCCGGGGAGCCGGTCGAGTTCCTTGGCGTCGTCGGCGCGGGCCGAGCCGAGCTCCACGGCGCGGTCCTGACCTTCCAGGTCCAGGCGCTGCAGCTCGCGCAGCACCGCACGCGCGCGTGCCGGGCCGGACGGCGCGTCGATCGCGCTCAGGTCGGGCACCGAGGAGGCCGGGATGTAGAGCAGTTCGGCGGCGACCGGCTGGCCGTGGGAGACACGGGAGCGGCGCACGGTGTGCACGGGTTCCTCGGGGTCGGTCCCCAGGGCGGCGGCGACGGCCGCGGGCGGCACCGCCTGCGTGCTGTCGACGGGCTGCCAGGCGTCACCGGCGGCGCCCGGCCAGGCGTGCTGCTCGGTACCGACGGCCACGCCGACACGGGGCGGGGCGACGGTCGTACCGACACCGCGGCGGCGCTGGAGCCGGCCCTCCAGTTCGAGCTGTTCCAGGGCTTGGCGGAGCGTGGCACGGGCCACCCCGAAGCGAGCGGCGAGGTCGCGCTCGTTGGGCAGGATCTCGCCGACCGAGAACTCGGAGTCCAGTGCCTCACTGAGCACGGTCTTGAGGTGCCAGTACTTCGGTTCCGGCACCGATTCCAGCTGCGTGGTCCCCACCCTGTCCTCCGCAATCGCCGTGGTCCGGCGGCGTTTTAGCGCCCTTGTTTATTAAAGGTTGTTGCACTTATCTGCGACCATAGGACGGCCCCCACCCTTGGTCAAGACCAATCCTCGATCCCTTACGCAACGCACAGGCCGTGTACCGCGGAGCGTTCACGAGGCGTTCTCACGGGGCCATGTCCGTGACACCGGCGCGACTCGGAGACAGGCTGACCCCGGGCCCGGCAGCGACATCGGCCCGTCGAGGTCGCCCTGCCGACACATCCCGTGCCGTCCGGGCGGAATCGACCCGTCCGGGGGCTCGCGCGGACCAGAATGACCGGCGGACCGCCGGTGGTCGGCGGATCGCGCACGGGAGGTGGCCGATGCGGTACGCGGTTCTGGGCACGGGCGAGGTGGGCCGCACGCTGGGCGGCAAGCTGGCGGAGCTGGGTCACGAGGTGACTCTGGGGTCGCGCACGAAGGACAATCCGACCGCCCTGGAGTGGGCCGCAGGCGCCGGGGGGAGCGCCGGCACGTTCGCGGAGGCGGCCGCGGCCGCCGAGGTGGTGGTGAACGCCGTGGGCGGCCGGGTGGCACTGGCAGCGCTGGAGGCGGCCGGGGTGGCGAACCTCGACGGCAAGGTGATCGTGGACGTGTCCAACCCCCTGGCGATCGAGGAGGGGCAGCTGCGTCTGGACCCGGTGGAGTCGGACAGTGTGGGTGAGCAGATCCAGCGGGCCTTCCCGCACGCGCGCGTGGTGAAGACGCTGAACACGGTCAACTGCCAGGTGATGGTGGATCCGGCGCGGGTGCCGGGCGAGCACCAGATGTTCGTCTGCGGTGAGGACGCCGGCGCCAAGGAAGAGGTGACGGCCTTGCTCGGGGAGTTCGGCTGGCCGGCGCACCGGGTGCTGGACCTGGGCGGCATCCGGGCGGCGCGGTCCCTGGAGATGTACCTGCCGCTCTGGGTGAATGTGTACCAGAGTCTCGGGCACGCCGACTTCAACCTGGAGGTGCGCCGGGCGCGTTGACGGCCGGGCCACGGCGCGACACGCCATAGCTTGGGGCTACCCGCCGGTAGCAATTGCTGACAAGCTGTCTACGGCGTCGATCGGCCAGTCCAGACGAGGAGCACCCCCATGTCCGCCACCGTCTCCTTCAAGGTCCCCACCTCGCAGGGACCGCGCCCGGTGACCGTCTCCTACGCGCGCGTGGGAGACGGCGAACCGCTGGTCCTGCTGCACGGCATCGGCCACCACCGGCAGGCCTGGGACCCCGTGGTGGACATCCTCGCGGCCGAGCGCGATGTGATCGCCGTGGACCTTCCCGGCTTCGGCGCGTCCCCCGGCCTGCCGGACGGCCTCACCTACGACCTGCCCACCACCAACACCGTGCTCGGCGCCCTGTTCGAGGCACTGGAGCTGGACCGCCCGCACGTGGCGGGCAACTCGCTGGGCGGCCTGCTGGCCCTGGAGCTGGGCCGCGAGCAGCTCGTACGGTCGGTCACCGCCCTCTCCCCCGCCGGATTCTGGTCGGAGGCCGAACGGCGCTACGCCTTCGGCGTTCTGCTCACGATGCGGCAGATCTCGCAGCGGCTCCCCCTGCCGCTGGTCGAGCGGCTGTCCCGCACGGCGGCCGGCCGGACCGCCCTGACGAGCACGATCTACGCCCGCCCCGCCCGTCGTTCGCCCGAGGCGGTGGTCGCCGAGACGCTCGCGCTGGCGCAGGCCACCGGGTTCGACGCGACCCTGCGGGCCGGCGCCTCCGTCCAGTTCACCCACGACCTCCCCGGGATCCCGGTCACCGTGGGCTGGGGCACCAGGGACTGGCTGCTGGTGCGCCGCCAGGGCGTCCGTGCCAAGCAGGTCATCCCGCGGGCCCGGCTGGTGCGGCTCCCCGGCTGCGGGCACTGCCCGATGAACGACGACCCCGCGCTCGTCGCGCGCGTCATCCTCGACGGCAGCCGCTGACCGGCGCCGGACCCCGCTCCACGCGCCCGACCCCAGGCGACCCCGGCACCGGCCAGGACGCTGCCCGCGGCCTGGCCGACACCGTAGGGGCCGGTTCCGGCGAACGGGGCGGTGGAGGCGGCCGCCACGGGGGGATGAGCCCGGAGAGCAGCGTGGCGCGCTCCGCGCCGATCCGCTGCACGCCCACGCCGGCCCGCACGCCATCGCCGAACTGCTTGAGCGGTACGGGCCCGACGAACGCTTCCTGGAACGGATCGCCGCCACCGCAGTCGCGGTGCGTCCGCTCAGCACCTGCGCACACGCGCGCGCCGACGATTCCGGGGTGCGGCTGGTCCTGGGGTACGCGCACGCGCATCTGTCACCGGCGCGGATCCGGGCGGGCGTGCGGCTGATGGCCGAGGCACTCGCCGTGCAACGGCCGGGGCGCTCACTGTGCGACGGCCGGGGCGTCCGCCGTACGACGGCCAGGGCGGCCGGCGCCCTCCGATGCGCACGTCGGGTCCCCTGCCGATGCGGTCAGTTGTTCACTTGTGGTTTCCGTGTGCGCTGCGGCGCACCAGTAGTTGTGACAGTGCACATTGGCCGGATCCCGTACCGGAGTACTGGAGGCACATCGATGTCACACCGTCCGTTCCCCGGCCGCCGCAGCGTCCTGCGCGGCTCCCTGGCCGCGTCGGCGGCCCTGACCCTGCCCACAGCCCTCGGCGCGGCACCGGCATTCGCCCTGTCCGGGCGCCCCGAGGCGGGCTGGGGCGTGCAGGCGGGCGACGTGACCTCCGACTCCGGTCTGGTGTGGGTGCGTTCGGACCGGCCCGCCCGGATGATCGTGGAGACGTCGGCCACCGAGTCGTTCCGCAACCCGCACAGATGGCACGGTCCGCTGCTGGGCCAGGACACCGACTTCACCGGCACCACCCGGGTGTGCGGCCTGCCGTCCGGCGAGCAGATCCACTACCGCGTCCTGCTCGCCGACCCGGACGACCCGCGGCGCGCCGGCGAGCCGGTGGCGGGCACCTTCCGCACCGTGTCCGCGCACCGGCGCCACGGGGTGCGGTTCCTGTGGTCCGGCGACCTGGCTGGCCAGGGCTGGGGCATCAACCCCGACCTCGGCGGCTACCGGATCTACGACGCGATGGCGAAGCTCGACCCGGACTTCTTCATCTGCAGCGGCGACAACATCTACGCCGACGGACCGATCTCGGCGACCCAGGCCCTGCCGGACGGCGGCACCTGGCGGAACATCACCACCGAGGAGAAGGCGAAGGTCGCCGAGACCCTCGCCGAGTACCGCGGCAACTTCCGCTACAACCTGCTCGACGAGAACCTCAGGCGGTTCAACGCGCAGGTCCCGTCCGTCATCCAGTGGGACGACCACGAGGTGCGGAACAACTGGTACCCGGGCGAGGTGATCGCCGACTCGGACACCCGCTACACCGAGAAGAGCATCGACGTCCTGGCGGCGCGCGCCCGGCGGGCGTTCAGCGAGTACTTCCCGCTCTCGACGCTGCGGCCCGGCTCGACGGAGGGCCGCGTCCACCGCGTCCTGCGCCAGGGTCCGCTGCTCGACGTGTTCGTCCTGGACATGCGGACCTACCGCAACGCCAACTCCCCCGACAACCAGACCGTGGACCCGCAGGGCATCCTGGGCCGCGAGCAGCTGGAGTGGCTCAAGCGGGAGCTGTCCCGGTCGCGGGCGGTGTGGAAGGTGATCGCCGCCGACATGCCGCTCGGCCTGGTCGTGCCCGACCCCATGGAGGGCAAGCCGAACATCGAGGCGGTGGCGCAGGGCGACCCGGGCGCGCCGCTGGGGCGTGAGCTGCAGATCGCCGAGCTGCTGCGGTACATCAAGCACCGGCGGATCACGGGCACGCTCTGGCTCACGGCCGACGTGCACCACACCTCCGCCCAGCACTACCAGCCGTCGCGGGCCGCGTTCACGGACTTCGAACCGTTCTGGGAGTTCGTCTCCGGACCGCTCAACGCCGGTGCCTTCCCCGCCAACGCCCTCGACAACACCTTCGGTCCGGAGCGGGTGTTCGTGAAGGCACCGACCGCGTCGAACGTCTCACCCGCCGGCGGCTACCAGTTCTTCGGCGAGGTCGACATCGACGGCGACAGCGGTGAGCTGACGGTGCGGCTGCGCGAGCAGGACGGCACCGTGCTGTTCACGCAGACGCTGCAGCCGGGCCTGGTCGGCCAGTAACTCCCGTACCCTTTCCCTGTGCCGCGCACCGGCGTCATCCCCTGGTGCGCGGCACGGCCGCTCCGGCCCTCAACTCCCCCCGCCGCGGTGCGTTTTCGCAGGTCAGAGCCGGTTGTCAGTGGTCGCCTCTACGGTTTTTCCCATGACGCGATCTGTACAGGCCGTGGCCTATCGCCAACCCTCCGTGCTGGAATCCTCGGCAGACGGACGCCACCTCGGACTGGAGACCTCCCGGGGTGCGACACCCACCGGCGTCCAGGACCATCCGCGGTTCTTCGCGGGATTCCTGACCTCTCCCCAGGTCGCCGCCGCCGGGCTGCTCGCGGTGGCCGACGTGGCGGCCGCGCGCTACTACCAGCCGCAGCTGCGCGCCTCGCTCGACCCGGTGGTGACCGGCAACGGCGACCGGCTGCGCTTCGAGTCCTTCTCCGGCTGCGGCGGGGTGTACGCCCGCCTGGACGTCCTCGGCCCCGGCCTCGACGGCGGCGAGGTGGGCCACGGCACGACGAACGTCGACGTCAACAACCCCCTGCGCGAGGCCCTGTCCCGGATCGGCACGGCCGACCCGCTCCATCTCCGCGTGGGCCCTGAAGAGCTGGCCGTCACCACGCTGGACGGGCCGGTGGTCGAGAAGAAGGTGCCGCTTCCGGACCGGTGGCTGCGCGGGTTCGCGGAGGCCCAGGTCATAGCGGCCGGGTTCGATCTGCGAGCCGAGCTTCCCGCGGACGAGGCGGTGCGGTTCCTGCGCGGGCTGCCCCGGGCCGGCGGGGCGGGGCGTGCCGCGGGCGGTCCGCGCTGGGTGGTGCCGGTGGGCCGCGGGCTGCGGCCCACGACCCGGCCGGTGCCGGGCGCGGTGTGCCTGCCCGGCCCCGAGCGGCTGGCCGCGCTCCAGCGGGTCCTGCGGCACGCGACGGCCCTGCGGGTGTACGGCCCCGCGGTCACCGGCGCCGCGGCCGGGGCCGGGGCCGGCGCCTCCGGCACGGCCGCCGCCTGGGAGGCCGTTCTGCCGGGCATGCGGCTCACGCTCACGCTGTCGCCCGACGCGTCACGCGGATTCTCCGGCGAGGGCGGCGTCCTGGACGCGCTGGCCACCGACGAAGCCGCCGAGGACGCGGAGCTGATCGAGGTGCTTCTGGCGTGGGAGCCGCGCGTCGACGTCGCCGACCTCGCCGACGCCTCCGGTCTCACCGCCGAGCGGGTCCGCGCGGCCCTGGTCCGCCTCGGCACCTCCGGTCGCGTCGGCTACGACACCGCGGAGGCCGCCTACTTCCACCGTGAGCTGCCGTACGACGCCGGGCGCGTCGAGCGCCACAAT
Source organism: Streptomyces sp. NPDC086549 (assembly GCF_044746205.1). Taxonomy (NCBI): domain Bacteria; kingdom Bacillati; phylum Actinomycetota; class Actinomycetes; order Kitasatosporales; family Streptomycetaceae; genus Streptomyces; species Streptomyces sp. NPDC086549. The sequence goes on from NZ_JBIVBS010000012.1 coordinate 191,512, forward strand.
CCGCGGCTGCGCTCGGCCCGTGCGCTGGTGGAGGCGGGTGCGGTGGCGCTGGACGGGCCCCTGGGGACGGTGACCGCCGAGGACGGGCATGTGCACCGGGTGCGCGACGAGGCGGGGGTGCTCAGCTGCAGCTGTCTGTGGTGGGCGAAGTACCGGGGCGGGCGCGGGCCGTGCAAGCACGCGCTGGCGGTGCGGATGGTGCGGCGGGGCGCCGCTGTGGGGCTGGACTTCGCGGGAGTCGAGGGGGGTGCGCGATGAGTTCGCTGATCGAGGCCGTGCGGGCCGGGCGGGTGGAGGACACGCTGCGTCTGGTGAAGCGGATGTCGGATGCCGAACGGCGGTCGGTGCTGCCCGAGTTGAGAGCGCTCCGCAAGGAGGGGAGGACCGCTCCCTGGGGCATCGGGTCCCGCAACACCCATCCCGCGCTGCATGCGGCCGGGGCGGCGTGCCACACGGGCGCGGCGGCCGCCGCAAGCTGGCTGTCGGCGTCCGACATGCGCTGGTGGCGGGCGTCGCCCGAGACGCTGCTGCGCGCGCTGGAGGGCCGTGACGCGGGGTGGCTGGCCGATGTGGCGCAGCGGCTCGCGCAACGGCCCGTGTCCGCGGACGTGCCGTACGAGCTGATGTCGGGGCTCGCGCACCGCGCGGGCTGCGACGTTCCGGTGACGGACGCCTATGTGGTCGGCTGGATCCGGCACGTCAGCGCAAGTCGGCAGCGGGGCACCCTCGTCGATCTGCTGCGCCGGGAACAGGACCTGGCCCGGCTCGTGCCCGGTCTCTTCGTACTCACGGACCTCAGGGACATCCGCTGGCTCCTCGGCGACGGACCGGGCTCGTGGCAGCACGCCATCGCGGAGCTCGCCGGGGACGGCACCCTGGACCGCAAGACCGTGGTCGACGCGTGTGTCGCCCGCCTCCTGCGCGGCGGCGGCCCCACCGACCACCGGGTGTTCCTCCCCCTGCTTGTCCGGCTCGGTCTCACCCGGGAGGAGGAGCGGGAGCGGACCGCCGACTGGGTCGCCCTGGCCCGCGACGCCGCCTCCCCCGTCGCCTCCCACGCCCAGTCGGTCCTCGCCTCCCACACGCTGGACGGGGAGCTGACCACGGGCCTGCTGGCCGAGGCGTCCGAAGGCGTGCTGTTCCGCACCGAGAAGAAGCTGGTGCGGGCCCAGCTCGTGCTGCTCGGCAAGGTGCTGGCCCGCGATCCGTCCGCGGCGGCGGAGCTGCTGCCCGTCGTGGCCCAGGCGTTCGGGCACGAGGACACCGACGTGCAGGAACGGGCACTCAAGCTGGTCGAACGCCACACGAAGAAACTCGACTCCGACGACCTGCGAGCCGAACTCGCGCACGCGACGGAACAGTTGACCCCCTCTCTGCGCACCCGCGCGGCGGATGCCCTGGGCATCACGGCGGTGGACCCGGCACCGGCGGTGTACGAGGACGTGCTGCCGCCCGCCCCGGAGCCGGTGCGGCTCGCGCCGGCGCCCGGGACGGCGGTCGAACTGGCCGAAGAGGTGGGGGCGCTGCTGGCGTCCGGCGGTGACGTGGCCGCGTTCGAGCGGGTGCTGGACGGCCTGGTGCGCCAGGCGTACCAGAACCCAGACGCCCTGCTGGACGCGCTCGACCCGGTGACCGGCCGACGCTGGTGGCACACCGCGGAATCGGGTCAGTGGCGGCACGCGAACTCGTACTTCAACGTCCACAACGAGCTGGGCGGCGCCCAGGACGGTCTCGACCTCCTCCTCGCGACGTTGTGGGGAAGAGTGGAGACCGCCACGCTCCACCGCGGGCTCCGCAGCGACTCGACCGGTCGCGGCTGCGTACACGACGGCCTCTCCCAGGTGTTCGGCGCCCGACTGCGGGAGGTGGCGTACCGGCTCCGCACCGACCCGCTGCCGCTGCTGCTGTCGACGCCCACCTGGAGCACGGGACTCCTGGAGCCGGACGAGCTGGTGGACCGCCTCGACACCTACCGGCGCCTGGACGCCCGCGTCTCGGCGGCCGACTTCGCGCAGGCGCTCCTGCGGGTGCGTCGCACGGACCCCACGGCGGCCGCCGCGGCGGCACGGCGGGCGGCGGCACTCGGCACCGTGGAGGGCGACCGGCTCGCCCGCCGGCTGTCCTCGAAGGGGCCCGAGCTGCCCCTGGCCAGGCGCCGGACCTCGGCGACCCGGATCGTGGTCGAGCTGGGCGAACTTCCCGACCTCCAGGCGGACCTTCCCGCGGAGTACCGAAGGCTCGGCCGTCCGCTGACCGCATACGGGGAGGGCTCGTACTGCTCCCACTGGAGCCACGAGATACGGCAGCACTGGCTGGCCGCACTCCCGGAGCAGCGCGAACTGGTGGCGGCACGGATGGTGCACGACCTCTCCAGGGCTGCCGTGAACGACACCCGGGGCCCCGTCGGCGTCCTCCCGCTGCTGGCCGAGTCCGGCGGCGAGGCGGGCGACAGCGTGCACCTGTGTGTGGCGTACGGGCTGGGCGCCCGGCAGTCGGAGGACCGGCTCGCCGCCGTGGACGCGCTGCTGGTGCTCGCCTCGCGCGGACAGCTCGACACGGCGCGGCTGGGCTCGGACCTCGGCGTGCTGGTCCACTGCGGCGCGGTGAAGCCGCTCCGGCTCGCCGAGTCGGCCCGGACGGCGGCGGCCACGGGGGCGAACGCGACGATCTGGGAGATGCTCCGCCACACCCTCCCCGTGCTGCTCGCGGACCCAGCCACCGCGTCGCCCCGTGGGCTCGGGGACCTGCTGGCTGTGGCCGCCGAGTGCGCCGAGCGGTCCGGGGCACGCGGCGAACTGCCGCACCTCGCCCAGGCCGCCGCCCGGCCCGGTTCGTCCCGGCTGGCGACCCAGGCCCGGCGGCTGCGTGACGCCCTGGCCGCCTCCGCCCAGTAGCCGCTTCCGCCCGGTATTGGAAAGAACAATAAAAAAGGGGCAGAAGCATGCTTTACCCATCGGTCACAGTTCGTTCGTGATCACGCAACACCGTTCCTTCACAGTGGCTGCATGAATCGAGGAATGTCTGATGTGACGCGGGCGAAGCACGGGCGTCCCGTGCACCACTGGCGACGGGACGTCGTCGAACTCGCCGCTCTCTTCACCGCCGTCGCGGTGGCGGACGCGGCGGCGAACCTGATCGGTCACGGCCCCGACGGCCCGGCACTGCTGGTGATCTCGGCGGTCGTACTGGCCGCGACGGCGGGGTTCCACATCTGGTGGGCACGACGCCACGGTCACGCACCGCCGACGAGCGATACCAGTGCCCGGCCGTTCGCCGCGGGGCGGCAGGCCGGGCCGTCCGACGAGCCCCGGGTGGCATCCGGGGCCGGGACCGGGTCGAGCACGCTGTGGCGGATGCGGACGACGGTGAGGGACGAACCGGGGTCGCTGGCCGCGCTGTGCGCGGCTCTCGCCGGGCAGCGGGTCGACATCCTGAGCCTGCAGACGCATCCACTCGCCGAGGGCACGGTGGACGAGTTCCTGCTGCGCGCCCCGGGAGAGCTGCCGGCCGCGGAGATCAGCCGGGCGGTCTCGGTGGCCGGGGGCACCGGCACCTGGATGGAGCGGGCCGACGCGCACGACCTGGTGGACGCCCCGACCCGGGTCCTGGGTCTCGCGGCACGCACCGCGCTGGACGCGGCGGAACTCCCGCTGGCGCTGCGGCAGTTGCTGGGACGGTGCACGATCCGGTCGCTGCCTGCCAAGCCGGTCGGCGGCGGCCGCGCACCGGAGGGAGTGCCGGTCGAGGGTGTGCTGGAGGACACGGTGATGCGGCTGCGGGCGCCGGAAGGCGGAGTGATCACCGTGGAGCGGCCGTATCTGCCGTTCACCCCGACCGAGTTCGCGCGGGCGCGGGCGCTGGTGGAGCTGGACGCCCGGCTCGGCCCGCGCATCCCGCGCAGCCAGGACGTGCTGACGCTGCCCGAGGGCAGCGCGATCACCGTGCGCCGGGCCGACACGAGCGACGTCGCCGCGGCGAAGGCGATGCACGAGCGGTGCTCGGCGCGGACGCTCGGCATGCGGTACCACGGGCCGGTCGGCGACGCGGACCGCTATCTGAACCATCTGCTCAGCCCGCGCTTCGGGCGGACGCTCACCGTGCAGACCGCGTCGGGCCGCGTCGTCGGCCTCGGCCATCTGCTGTGGGACGGCGACGAGACGGAGGTCGCGCTGCTGGTCGAGGACGAGTGGCAGCACCGCGGCATCGGCGGCGAGTTGCTGGGCCGTCTGGTGGCGATGGCGGTCGAGGCGGGCTGCGAGAGCGTGTACGCCGTCACGCAGGCGTCCAACACCGGCATGGTCGCCGCGATGCGCGGCCTGGGCCTCCCCCTCGACTACCAGATCGAGGAGGGCACCCTGGTGATCACCGCCCGCCTGGACGCCGCTCCGGCCGCCTCCCGCCTGCCGTACGGCAGCAGGCAGGAGCAGTTCGGCGGGCCGGTCGGCCGGGACTGAGCATGCGAGCGACCGCCTGATCGGCACGGCCCGGCGGCACGGCACCCGCCGGGCCGTTCGTCCGCCGCCCGCAGCAGACCTCAGCCCACGGCCTCCCGGAGCCCCACGGGCGACGGCACCTGCGCGCCCGCTCCCAGCGCGGCGTCCAGATCCGCCCACAGATCCTCGACGTCCTCCAGCCCCACCGACATCCGGAGCAGCCGGTCGCTCACCCCCGCACCGCGCCGGTCGTCCGCGTCCACGATGCGGTGGCTGATGGACGCCGGATGCTGGATCAGGGTGTCGACACTGCCCAGGCTCACGGCCGGGGTGATCAGCCGGACCCGGGCGATGACCTCGTGTGGGTCCCCGTGGACCTCGAAGGCGATCATCGCGCCGCCGATCCGCGGATAGTGGACGCGGGCGACACGCGGGTCGGCGGCGAGGCGCCGGGCCAGCTCGGCGGCGCTCGCGGAGGCGGCGCGTACCCGCACCGGCAGCGTGGACAGCCCTCTCAACAGCAGATAGCCCGCCAGCGGATGCAGCACGCCACCCGTGGCGAACCGTATCTGCCGGAGCTGTCGCGCGAACTCCTCGTCACAGGCCACCACTCCCGCGAGCACATCGCCGTGACCGCCCAGATACTTGGTGGCGCTGTGCAGCACGAGCCGGGCGCCCCGCTCGGCCGGCCGCTGGAGCACGGGCGTGGCGAAGGTGTTGTCGGCGAGCAGCGGCACCGAGCCGCAGGCGTGGGCGACGGCCCGCAGATCGAGCTCGGCCAGCGTGGGATTCGCCGGGGTCTCGACCATCACCAGCCCGGTGTCCGGGCGCAGCGCGGCCGTGATGCCGGCCGGGTCGGTCCAGGTCACCTCCGTGCCGAGCAGTCCGGCGGTGAGCAGGTGGTCGCTGCATCCGTAGAGGGGGCGTACGGCCACGACGTGGCGCAGGCCCGTCGAGGACCGTGCGAGGAGGACCGCGCTCAGCGCGGCCATGCCGCTGGCGAACGCGACCGCCGACTCGGTGCCCTCCAGCCGGGCCAGGGCGGTCTCGAACCGGGCCACGGTCGGATTGCCCAGCCGTCCGTACACCGGCGGCCCGTCCAGCTGGGCGCCGGTGGCGGCGAAGGCGTCGATCCGGGCGGCCTCGGCCCGGCTGTCGTAGGAGGGGTAGGTGGTGGAAAGGTCGATGGGCGGGGCGTGCAGACCCTGCCGGGCGAGGTCGTCACGGCCGGCGTGTACGGCCTCGGTGGCCAGTGCCCTGGATGCGGTGCGTACGGCGTCGTAGGCACCCTTGCTCGCTGAGTCCATGGGCAGAGGGTGAACACCGAACGGGTCACAAGAATCGAACACCGTGCTACGTTCGGCCAATGGCCGAATCTGTCGTACTGGATCCGGTGGACCTCCATCTGCTGCGGCTGCTGCAGAACGACGCCCGGACCACCTACCGTGACCTCGCCGCCCAGGTGGGCGTCGCGCCGTCGACGTGTCTGGACCGGGTGGCCCGGCTGCGCCGCTCGGGCGTGATCCTCGGGCACCAGCTCCGGCTCGATCCGGCCAAGTTGGGGCGCGGTCTGGAGGCGCTGCTGTCGGTGCAGGTGCGGCCGCACCGCCGGGAGCTGGTGGGACCGTTCGTGGAGCGGATCCGCGCGCTGCCGGAGTCGCGGACGGTGTTCCACCTCACCGGGCCCGACGACTACCTCGTCCACGTGGCGGTGTCGGACATGGCGGACCTCCAGCGGCTGGTCCTCGACGAGTTCACCGCGCATCGCGAAGTGGCCCGCGTGGAGACCCGGTTGATCTTCCAGCAGTGGGAGTGCGGCCCCCTGCTGCCGCCGGACACGCCCACGCCTGAATCGGCACCGTATACGTGACGCGGACATGGTCGCCGTATGAGGATGGGCGCCATGTCTGAGACCAAGAGCCCGCTGCCCCGTGCGATCGCCGACGCCTATGTCGACCAGCTCATCGCCCTCGACCCGATCACCGGTACGTACCTCGGCGTGAAGGAGAGTTCGAGCAGGCTGCCGGACTTGTCTCCGGCCGGTCAGGAGGCCCTGGCGGAGCTGGCGCGGACCACGCTCGCGAAGCTGGACGAGGCCGAGCGGCAGCCCGGTGCGGACAGCGACGTGGAGCGGCGCTGCGGACGTCTGCTGCGTGAGCGGCTCACCGCCGAACTCGCGATGCGCGAGGCCGAGGAGGGCCTGCGCGCGGTCGGCAACCTGCACACGCCCGCGCACTCGGTGCGCGACGTGTTCGCCGTGACGCCGGCACAGACGGACGAGGACTGGGCGGCGATCGCCGAGCGGTTGCGCGCGGTGCCGGCCGCGCTGGCCGGCTACCGCGAGTCCCTCGCGCTCGGTCTGGAACGGAAGCTGTACGCCGCTCCGCGCCCGACCGCCACCTTCGTCGACCAGCTCACCGAGTGGTCGGACACCGACGGCGAGGGCCTCGGCTGGTTCGAGGACTTCGCCTCGGCCGGGCCCGAGACGCTGCGGGCGGAGCTGGACGAGGCCGCGCGGGGCGCGACCGCGGCCGTCGTGGAGCTGCGGGACTGGATGCGGGACGTCTACGCACCGGCCGTCGAGGGCTCCGCGAACACGGTGGGCCGCGAGCGGTACGCGCGCTGCGCGCGCTACTTCAACGGCACGGACCTGGACCTGGACGAGGCGTACGCGTACGGCTGGTCCGAGTTCCACCGCATTCTCGGCGAGATGAAGCATGAGGCCGAGAAGATCCTGCCGGGCGCCGAGACGCCGTGGGTGGCGCTGGCACACCTCGACGAGCACGGCACGCACATCGAGGGCGTCGACGAGGTCCGCGAGTGGCTGCAGGGCCTGATGGACCAGGCGATCGCGGACCTGGACGGCACGCACTTCGAACTCGCCGAACGGGTGCGGAAGGTGGAGTCGCGCATCGCGCCGCCCGGAGGCGCGGCGGCCCCGTACTACACGCCCCCGTCGGAGGACTTCTCCCGCCCCGGCCGCACCTGGCTGCCGACGATGGGCCAGACCCGGTTCCCGGCGTACGACCTGGTGTCGACCTGGTACCACGAGGGCGTGCCCGGTCACCACCTCCAGCTCGCGCAGTGGGCGCACGTCGCCGGGAACCTCTCCCGCTACCAGGCGACCGTCGGCGGGGTCAGCGCGAACGCGGAGGGCTGGGCGCTGTACGCGGAGCGCCTGATGGACGAGCTCGGCTATCTCACGGACCCCGAGCACCGCCTCGGCTACCTCGACGCGCAGATGATGCGCGCGGCCCGGGTGATCGTCGACATCGGCATGCACCTGGAGCTGGAGATCCCGGCGGACTCACCCTTCCACCCGGGTGAGCGCTGGACGCCGGAGCTGGCCCAGGAGTTCTTCGGCGCGCACAGCAGCCGCCCGGCGGACTTCGTGGAGAGCGAACTGACCCGTTACCTGACCATGCCGGGCCAGGCGATCGGCTACAAGCTCGGGGAGCGGGCCTGGCTGCAGGGCCGGGAGAACGCGCGCGAGCGGCACGGCGAGGCCTTCGACCTGAAGGCCTGGCACATGGCGGCCCTCTCGCAGGGTTCGCTGGGCCTGGACGACCTGGTGGACGAGCTGTCCCAGCTCTGAGCGACCGGGTGATCGGCTGACCGGCGGCGCCCACGACGCCCACGACGCCCTCGTGGACGCCGCCGGTCAGCGGCCCGCTCCCTCAGTGCGGGAGCCGCCGCAGCTGGACGAGCCCGACCCAGGTCTCCGGTCCCGGCCTGGAGTGGGCGGCGCGCACCCGGGCCCGGTTCCAGCGGGACACGCAGGTGCTCCGTGTGCTCGGTGTCGTTGCCGGACCAGGCCGAGTCGAACAGGACGACCGGGCCGGGCACGTCCCAGCGCACCTCGTCCTGCCACACCGCCGCGTCGAGGGCGGCGGGGACGCCGGCCAGCAGCTCGTCCTCGGAGTTCGCGGCACTCCACCGTACGAAGGTGCCGTGGTCGGCCAGGAAGGAGGTGGAGGCCGATTCGTCGCCGAGCACCAGGGCCGCGCTGTCCCCGACGGGGAGCAGGCCGACGTAACCGTCGACCTCGCACGCCCGGTCGTAGTCCGTGTCCATGTCCTCGCCGTCGGCTCCCGCCCAGAACGGCAGCACCGCCTCCGGGACGACTATCAGCGGGCCGCCGCCCGACTCCACCCACTCCACCGCGCCTGGATCCGCGTATCGCGCCAGGGCCGAACCTACACGGACGGCATCGGGCGTACCGGCGTGGCCTGCGTCAGCAGCCGCACTCGCCCTCGGCCGGCGCCGTCAGCGGATCGGCGGCGCGCCGTGCCGGGCCCTCCCAGGTGTCGTAGGCGAAGCCTTCCCGCGCCCAGTACTCGAAGCCGCCCAGCATCTCCTTGACCCGGTAGCCGAGTTCGGCGAGCGCGAGGGCGGCGCGGGTGGCGCCGTTGCAGCCCGGGCCCCAGCAGTACGTCACCACCGGCACCGACTTGTCGAGGAGCTGCTCGGCCTGCACCGGGACGAGAGCGGTCGGCAGGTGGACGGCGCCGGGAACGTGCCCCTGGTCCCAGGACTCGGTGGAGCGGGAGTCGACCACGACGAAGCCGGGGTCGCCGTCGGCCGCGAGCGCGGCGGCCACGTCGGAGACGTCGGCGTGGAAGGCGAGGCTCGCCCGGAAGTAGGCGGCGGCCTCGGCCGGAGCGGCGGGGGCGACCCGCAGTACGGGGTTCGCGGCGTTTGTGATCATGACTAGAAATGTATGGCCGCCGGCCGGATCCCTGAAGTGACGATCCCCGGGGATTCTCTTGATCTGCCGGGGATTTCCCTGCTATGCAACCGGCATGACCGTGTATTCCCCGGACGCCACCGACTGGCGCATCCTCGACGTCCTGCAGCGCGAGGGCCGCGTCAGCTTCGCGGACCTCGCCCGCGCCGTCTCGATGTCCGCCAGCGCGGTCACCGAGCGGGTCCGGCGGCTGGAGGAGGCCGGCGTCATCCAGGGGTACACGGCGGTCGTCGACCCCGAGCGTCTCGGCCTGACGATCCTCGCGTTCGTACGGCTGCGGTACCCGAACGGCAACTACAAGCCGTTCCACGACCTGGTGGCCGCGACGCCCGAGATCCTGGAGGCGCACCATGTGACGGGCGACGACTGCTTCGTCATCAAGGTCGCCGCGCGCTCCATGTCCCATCTGGAAGAGGTCTCGGGGAAGATCGGCGCGCTGGGGTCGGTGACCACGAGCGTCGTGTACTCATCACCGCTGCCCCGGCGTCCACTGGGGCGCTGACTCAGCCGGCGCCCCGCTGGCGCAGCACCGAACCCGATCGTCCCTTGACGACCTCCAGCTGCGCGTGGATCCGCCGCCGCAGATCGGCGACATGGCTGACGATGCCGACGCTGCGGTCCCGTTCCCGCAGCGAGTCGAGCACGTCGAGGACCTCGTCCAGGGTCTGGTCGTCGAGGCTGCCGAAGCCCTCGTCGATGAAGAGCGTGTCGAGGCGGACACCGCCGGCCTCGTCCGTCACGACGTCCGCGAGACCGAGGGCGAGCGCGAGGGAGGCGAAGAACGTCTCGCCGCCCGAGAGCGTGGCCGTGTCGCGCTCGCGTCCGGTCCAGGCGTCGACCACGTGCAGTCCGAGTCCGCTGCGGCCGCGGCCGCTGCGGTCGTCGGAGTGGACGAGGGTGTAGCGGCCGGAGGACATGCGCCGCAGCCGTACGGTCGCGGCGGCGGCGACCTGTTCCAGGCGGGCCGCGAGGACGTACGACTCCAGACGCATCTTGCGTTCGTTGTCCGCCGAGGTGCCCGCGGTGAGGGCGGCCAGGCGGGCCACCCGGTCGTACTCCTCGCGCAGCGGCGCCAGCCGTCGCACACCGCCGGCCGCCCGGGCGGAGAGCCGGTCGAGTTCGGCGCAGCAGCGGGCGGCCCAGTCGCGCGCGGAGGAGGCGTCGCGCAGCCGCTGGGCGGCCGCGGCGGCGTCGCGCTCCGCCGTGCCGAGATCGGCGGGCGGCCGCTGGGCGGCGGCCGCGGTGTCGGCCTCCGCGAGGACCGCCCGTACGGCGGCCTCCTCGGACTGCCAGGCGTCCAGGCGTCGCTGGAGCTCGCGGTGACCCGCGTCGTCGAGGAGCGCGACGGCCGCGGCCTGCGGGGTCTCGAAGCCGGCCCGGTAGGCGGCGTCCGCGAGCCGGGCGTCGGCGGCCTTGAGCCGCTGGGCGGCCTCCTCGGCGGCGCGTGCGGTGTCGGCCGCTTCGGTCAGCAGCGCGACCTGCCGCTCCAGCTGTGCGGCCCGCGCGGCCACGCTGCCGACGGTGCCCCGCGCCTGCGTCAACTCCTCTTCCAGAGCGGCTCTTTCGCGCTCCAGGGTGTCCCGCCGGGCGATCCGGGCGGCGGTCCTGACCTCGGCCTCCTGGCGGTCGGCCAGGCGCCTCTCGCGCTCGTGCTCGGCCCGCCGCAGCTCCTCGTGGGCGGCGTGCAGTCCGGAGGCGTCCCGGCGGGCCCGGGTGTACTCCCGCTCCAGTTCGTCGGACTCGGCGTCGAGTCGGGCCGTGGGCGCGTCACCCGCCTCGGCGGTGGCGGCGGCCAGGGCCTCTCGTACGACACCCAGGCGCCGCCCGGCCTCGGCGCGCTGCTCGTCGGCGCGCCGGGAGGCCTCCAGGGCACGCTCCTCCGCCGCACGGTCGACGTGCCCGGCGACCTTGCGGGCGGGCTCGGGGTGTTCGGTGGCCCCGCAGACGGCGCACGGTGCGCCGTCGGTGAGGTTCGCGGCGAGTTCGGCCGCGATGCCGTTCAGACGCTGTTCCTTGAGGTCGAGCCAGTGGGCGCGGGTCTCCAGGGCGTGCTTCTCGGCGGCCAGTGCCCGCTTCTGCGCGTCCTGCGCGTCACCGGCCAGCTGATCGCGCATCCGGGCCGCGTCGAGCCGCCGCCGCGCGGGCTCGCGCTGTACGGCGAGCTGCTCGGCCCGGGTGGCGGCCTCCTGCGCGGAGTCGATCCGGGACTGCAGTCCCGCGCGCGTGGCGTCCCACACGGCGAGCCAGCCCTCGGCCTCCCGCAGGACGTCCTCGTCGGTGCGCTCCTGACGGTCCAGGCCGGCCCGCTCCTCGACGAGTCCGGCGAGCCGCTGCTCGGCGCGGCGGGCCGATTCCAGACCGCCGAGCTCCTCGGCGGCCCGGCGGGCGGCGGCCGCGAGCCCTGCCGGACCGGCGTCCGCGAAGCTGTCCGGCAGCACCCCACGCGCGCGTGCCTCGGCGGCGGCCGCCCCCCGGTGCTCGGCGTCGGCGGCCTCTCGCACGTCCAGGGCCGGGGCCACGGTCTCCGCCTTGCGGGCCCGCTCCATCCGCGCCTGCGCCTCATGGTGGGCCCCGGCCCGCTCCTCCAGCCGCGCCGCCCGCTCCCGGGCCTGAGTGAACCTGCCCTGCAGCCGCGCCAGTTCGCGTACGTCGACCAGGGCCCGGTCGGCGGCGGCCTGGGCGGACTCGGCCGCGGTGAGGCGGCAGTGGGCGAGGGTGAGCCGTTCGCGGGCGGTGCTGCGGGCGACGGCAGCGGCGCCCAGGACGGCCTCGGCCAGGCCGGGCTCCCCCGGTGCCTGCTCCGGCAGCTCCATGGCGTCGCCCGCCTCCTGCCGCATGCGCTGCGCGTCGGCCAGCAGCGCGGCGTCGCCCTCGCGCACCCGCGCCTCCGTGGCACGACGGCGTTCGGCGAGGCGCTTTTCGACCTCGGCGAAGCGCCGGGTGTCGAAGAGGCGGCCCAGCAGCCTGCCGCGGGCCTCGGCGTCGGCCCGCAGGAAGCGCGCGAAGTCGCCCTGGGGCAGCAGGACGACCTGGCAGAACTGCTCACGGCTCATGCCGAGCAGCTGGGTGATCTCCTCGCCGATCTCCTGGTGCGAGCGGCTGAGGTCCTTCCAGGCGCCGGCCGCCGCGTCGTACTCGCGCAGCCAGGTCTGGGCCTTGTCCAGCGTCGTACCGCTGCCGCGCTTCTTGGGCCGCTCCCAGGGCGGCTGCCGGGTGACCTCCAGCCGCCGTCCGGCGACGGTCAGTTCGAGGCGTACCTCGGTGCGGGTGGCCGCGTCGGCGTGGTCGCTGCGCAGGGAGAGGCCCTGGCCGGTCTGCCGGGCCCCGGGCACCGAGCCGTACAGCGCGTAGCACACGGCGTCCAGGACGGAGGTCTTTCCGGCGCCCGTCGGTCCGTGCAGCAGGAAGAGCCCGGCGGCCGAGAGCGCGTCGAAGTCGACGCTCTGGCTGCCGCCGAAGGGACCAAAGGCGGTCACGTCGAGCCGGTGCAGCCTCACCGCGCCACCTCCCGCGCCACGTCGTCCGTGCGCACCGCGTCGAACGCGTCGCGCAGCACCGCCCGCTCCCGCTCGTCGGGACCGGCACCCCGCACGTGGGCCACGAAGTCCTGGGCGATTTCCTGGTCGCTGCGGCCCGCGAGGCGCTTGGCGTAGGACACGTCGGGGTCGTCCGGGGCCCGCTCGGGGGCGAACACGAGGCTGAGCGCGTGCGGGAAACGCTCGGTGAGCCGGGCCATGGGGTCGGCGGGGCGGACCGGGTCGGTGAGCGTCGCCTCGACCCACGCGTCCTCGTGACGGGCGAGGGCGGGGTCGACGAGGAGTTCCTCCAGCGTGCCCCGGATCCGGGCCAGCGGGCGCGGCACGGGGCAGTCGACGCGCTCGGCGGCGACGGAGCCGTCGGCACCCAGATCGACGAGCCACATGCTCTTGCGGTGGCCGGTCTCCGAGAAGGAGTACGCCAGCGGGGAGCCCGAGTAGCGCACCCGCTCGGTGATGGTCTGACAGCCGTGCAGGTGCCCCAGGGCCGCGTAGTCCACGCCGTCGAAGACCCCGGCCGGTACGGCGGCCACTCCGCCGACGGTGATGTCCCGTTCGCTGTCGCTGGCCTCGCCGCCGGTGACGAAGGCGTGCGCGAGGACGACGGAGCGGGTGCCGTGCGGGCGTGCGGCGAGGTCGGCGCGGACGCGGTCCATGGCGGCGGCGAGCACGCTCTCGTGGCCCGCCTTCTCCACCCCGAACTCGTTCTTCACCAGGGCCGGTTCGAGGTACGGCAGCCCGTAGAAGGCCACGTCCCCGAAGGCGTCGGCCAGCACCACCGGAGTGCCGCACGCCGACGGCTCGGTCCGCAGGTGGATGCCGGCCCGCCCGATGAGACCGGCGCCGACGCCGAGCCGACGGGCCGAGTCGTGGTTGCCGGAGATCATCACGGTGGGTACGCCCAGTGCCGCGAGCCGGTGCAGGGCGTCGTCGAAGAGCTCGACGGCGGCGAGCGGCGGCACGGCCCGGTCGTACACGTCCCCCGAGACCACCACCGCGTCGACCTCGCGCTCACGGACGGTCGTGACGAGGTGGCCGATGAACCCGGCCTGGGCGTCGAGCATGTTCACCCGGTGGAAGGCGCGGCCGAGATGCCAGTCGGACGTGTGCAGCAACCTCAAGAAACCGCTCCGCCCCGCACATTTCCCCCCATGGCACCTCAAACAACCAGCACGAACCGGCACGGGCTCGTCATTAGCACCCACCACGCTAACGCCTGTCGGCACCTGCTCCACCACGAACCCCGGAAGCGCCGACACACGCCGATACGCGAGCGGCGCGCAAAGCCCGTCCGAGTGACGCCGCCCGGGGGACGAAAGCCGCGAAACGGATCATCTCATCACTCACCCGAACAGGCCAATGACGGAGCGTGAGCCCTTGCCCCCGCTGGCCTGTCCCCCATTCGGAGTTGCGTCCGCATGGGCGACATGAGTCGGTTGGAGTCGTGTCCTACCGGATCTCACCATCAGGAGGAGACATGGGCACCACGAAGAAGGGCCGTTCGGCCGACAAGCTGTCCGTCGTGTTCACGGTCCGAGTGATCGAGGGCGGCGAGCAGGGGTTCCTGGAGATGTACGAGGAGCTGCGGAAGTCCGTCGCCCGCACCCCCGGCCACATCGTCGAGAGGCTGGGCGAACCCGTGGACGACTCGCGTCAGTGGGTGATCACCAGCGAGTGGGAGACACCCGAGCACTTCTTCTCCTGGCAGCAGAGCGAGGAGCACCGCGAACTGGTGGCCCCGATGCGCAAGTGGGTCGACTCGACGCAGTCGCTGCGGTTCCGGGTCGTCAAGGAGACCGCGGGGGTGGCGTCATGACGCGCACGGCCCACGGCCCCGTCGCCGTACTCGGTCTCGGCAGGATGGGCACCGGCCTGGCCACCCGCCTCCTCGACCAGGGGATTCGAGTGCGGGTCTGGAACCGCACCTCGGAGCGGGCCGGACCGCTCGCCGAGGCGGGCGCCTTCGTGGCGGACCGGCCCTGCCACGCCGTCGAGGGGACGAGTGCCGCGATCTGCGCGGTCGACGACGGCGAAGCCCTCGGCTCCGTGCTGCGCGGCCCGGACGGCGTGCTGGCCCAGGGCCCGTACCCCGGCCTCCTGATCTGCGCCAGCACCGTCGCCCCCGAAGAGGTCGTCCAGATCGCCGGGGACGTCCCCTCGGTCCTGGACGTCGGCATGCTCGGCAACCGAGACCACGCCCGTGACGGCGAGCTGCGACTGTTCGTCGGCGGCGAGGAGCGGGCGTTCAAGGCCGGCCGGCCGCTGCTGGAGATGCTGGGCAAGGAGGTCGTCCATCTGGGCGCACTCGGTTCCGGCATGCGGATGAAACTGCTCCTCAATCTGCTGATGGGCATAGAGGTGCAGGCCCTGGCCGAGGCCACCGAGCTGGCGGCCGCCTCCGGACTCGACCGGCAGCAGGTCCTCAAGACGATCGCGGGCAGCGGCTTCGCCTCGCCGGTCATGGCCTTCAAGTCGAGGCGCCTGGCCTCCGGCCGGTTCGGCGAGCCGGACTTCCGGCTGCGGCTGATGGCCAAAGACCTCATGCTCGCTTGCAAGCAGGCAGCGGCGGTCGGCCTGAGCCTGCCGCTGGCGGCCGCCGCGGCCGAGACCCACGTCCGCGCCACCGCGCAAGGACTGGGCGACGAGGACTGTGCCGCGGTCACCCGCGCACTCACACCGAAACCGGAAAGCCACGCATGATCATCGACATCCACGGGCACCTGTCCCCACCGGAGGCGGCCGAGCGCTTCCCCATGCCCCCCAGCCTGACCGACGTCGACGGCATGCTCGCCGCCCGCGCCCAGGCCGGGATCGACCTCACCATCATCGGCAGCCCCGTGGGCGCCGGCGCGATGGCGCGGGTCCCGGGCGTCGACAACTACGCGCAACCACGCGACCGGCTGCGCGGCTTCCACGCCTGGATGTCAGGCCTGATCGCCAAGTTCCCGGACCAGCTGCGCGGGTACGTGTACGCCAACCCGTTCGGTGACGACGATCACCTGGAAGGGGTGCGGGAGACCCTGGCGGACCCCGCCTTCGTCGGCCTGATCACCACGTCCAGCGTCCACGGGGAACTGCTCGGCTCCCCGCGGGCCGACTCCTTCTTCGCGCTGGCCGCGGAGGCCGGAGTGCCGGTCCTGGTCCACGCCCCGGCCGAGCCGGTCGGCACGGAACGGGTCGACGAGATCGGCTTCGTCGAGCAGATCGGCCGGTTCGGCGACGTCACCGTCGGCATGGCCATGATCGCGTTCGCGGGCTGGCTGGACAAGTACCCGGGTCTGCGGCTGATCGGCGCGACCGGCGGCGGCGCGATGGCGCTGCTGCCGGAGCGCCTGCAGACGGCGGCGCGCCCCCGGCACTGGGCCGGAGGGGCGCCCCCGGCCGCGACGGAGCCGAGGTCTCAGGCACCGGCGACCGACCCGGCCGCGGCGCTCCAGCGCATGTACGTCGACACGAGCCCGTTCAGCCCGGCGCACCTGAGCCTCAACGCTGAGGTGCTGGGGCCCGACCGGATGCTGTTCGGCACCGACTCACCGCCGATGGCGGCGCCGCTGGAGGACTACCTCCGCATGATCGAGAAGCTGCCGGTCGACAAGGCGTCCCAGCAGCGCATCCTCGGCGGCAACGCCGAGGCCCTCTTCGACCTGAGGAGCCGGCCGTGACCACCACGCAGGACGCCGTCACCGCGGCCGAGCGGTGCACACCGGAGTACCGGCGCGACCCTCACACGGTGTACGCGCGGCTCCGGGAGGCGGCTCCGGTCTGCCCCATGAGACCGCCGCACGGCAATGAGACGTACCTGATCACACGGTACGAGGACGCGCGGGCCGCCCTGGCGGATCCGCGGTTGAGCAAGGACATGTACGGGGCCATGGACGCCTACCGGAGGATCTTCGGTGACTCGTCCGTGGCGCTGGACGACAACATGCTCAACTCCGACCCGCCCAAGCACACCCGGCTGCGCAAGCTGGTCAACTCCGCGTTCACCCCACGGCGCGTGGAGGCTCTGCGGCCGCGGATCCAGGACATCGCCGAGCGGCTGCTCGACGCGTGCCCGGCCCACGAGCCCTTCGACCTGCTGCCCGCGTTCGCGTTCCCGCTGCCGATCGCCGTGATCTGCGAGCTGCTCGGTGTCCCGCCGCAGGAGCGGTCGCGGATGCAGCAGCTGTCCACCACGGTGGCGCAGACCGGTTTCGGCGAGGAGTCCAAGCGGGCCCAGCAGAAGGCCGAGGAGGACCTGCACGCGTACTTCACGGACCTCATCGCGGCCAAGCGCGCCCACCCGGGCGACGATCTGCTGAGCGGGCTCACCGCTGTCCGGGACAACGACGGCGGCCTGACCGAGAACGAGCTGGTCTCCACGGCGTTCCTGCTGATGTTCGCGGGTCACAAGACGACCGCGTATCTGATCGGCAACGCCGTCCACCATCTCCTGTCGCATCCCGCGCAGCTGCGCTCCGTGCGGGATAACCCGGAGCTGCTCGGCCCGGCGGTCGAGGAGCTGGTGCGCTACGAGGGCTCCGTGGAGAGCGCGACCTTCCGCTACGCGACCGAGGACGTGGAGTACAGCGGGACACGGATTCCGAAGGGCGCCCTGGTCCAGATCGCGCTCAGTGCGGCCAACCGCGATCCGCGGAGGTTCGACGCCCCGGACGAGTTCGACGTGACGCGGCCGGGGAGCGAGCTGAGCGGCCATCTGGGGTTCGGGCACGGCGGCCACTACTGCCTGGGGGCCCCGCTGGCCCGGCTGGAGATGCGGCTGGCCCTCACCGCCCTGTTCGGCCGGTTCCCGAGGATGACTCCGGCCGGCCCCGCGGGCGAGCCGAAGTGGATGGAGGTCCCCTTCCCCGCCTTCCGCGGCCTCGCAGAGCTGCCGGTCGTGCTCGATCCCGCCGGCTGACCGACGGCGACGACGACGCGAGGGGCGCGGAAGCCGTACGGCGGCTTCCACGCCCCCGCACGGCTGGCTAGCTGCCGTAGGCCTCCCCGCCCAGTTCGAGGGTGGCCGTTCCGGCGGTGGCGTCGGCCAGCCACGCGCGAAAGGCGTCCACGTCGGCGTCCGGCAGGCCGATCTCGATGGTGACCGCCTCCCCGTAGCGGACGTCGCGCACCGCGCGCCCGGTCGCGCGCAGGTCGTTCTGCACCTTGCCCGCGCGCTGGTGGTCGACGGTCACCGTGGCCAGCCTGAAGCGGCGCCGGGTGATCGTGCCGAGCGTGTCCAGGGCCTCGCCGACCGCTCCGCCGTACGCCCTGATGAGCCCGCCCGCGCCCAGCTTGACCCCGCCGTAGTAGCGGGTGACGACGGCGACGACGTACCGCATGTCGCGGCGCAGCAGCATCTGGAGCATCGGGACGCCGGCCGTGCCGCCCGGTTCGCCGTCGTCGCTGGCCTTCTGTACGGCGGCGTCGGCGCCGATGACGTACGCCCAGCAGTTGTGCGTGGCGTCCGCGTGCTCCTTGCGGATCGCGGCAACGAAGTCCTGGGCCTCCCGCTCGGTGGCCGCCGGGGCGAGGGCGCACAGGAAGCGGGAGCGGTTGACCTCGGTCTCGTGCACGCCCGCCTGGGCGACCGTGCGGTACTCGTCCTGCATCCGGACAGCCTAGTCACCAGGGAGACGCGGAGCCCGGCCGCTCCTACTCCTGCTCCTTCTTCCCGCGCGGCACGGTCACCGACGTCAGCAGCGCCGTGCCCGGGCCGAGGGCCTCCCAGCCGGTGCCGTGCCAGGCCAGGACGGCGATCGCGGACGTCGGGAACTTCGTCCGCACCTCGTCCAGCGCGTCGTCCAGACTGTCCCCCGCGATTTCCAGCACCAGCTGCTCCAGGCCGGGATTGTGCCCGACCAGCAGCAGGGTCTCCACCTCGGGCGGTACCTCGCGCACGACGGCCAGCAGGTCCTCCGGGCCGGCCGCGTACAGCCGTCGGTCGTGCCGTACCGGAGGGGGCGTGCCCCATTGGGCCGAGGCCAGTTCCCAGGTCTGGCGGGCGCGTACGGCGGTGGAGCACAGAGCGAGGTCGGGGAGGCAGTCGGCCTCGGCGAGGGCGACCCCCGCGGCCGGGGCGTCCCGGCGGCCCCGCGGTGCGAGCGGGCGCTGGTGGTCGGGGACGCCCTCGGGCCAGGCGGACTTGGCGTGCCGCAGCACGACCAGCCGGCGATGCGGGCCCGCTCCCGCACGGGCGCTCACGAGAGGGTCCCGAGGTCGCGGGCGAGTTCCAGGCCCAGGAGACGGTCGGTGTAGGCGTAGGTCTCGAAGCGGGCGCCGTCCGGCAGGTCGGCGGTGGTCTCCACCCGGCGCAGGACCCTCAGTACCTCGGGCACGTCCAGATCGTCCTCCCATGCGGCCCGCAGCCGCCCTCGTACCTCGTCGGGGATCGGCCGCGACGGCTGCCGCGCCCAGGTGGCCACGGCCCGCCGCCAGCGCGCGAGTGTCCGCCCGGCCTCGTCGAGTGCGTCCGTGTCGAGTCGTACCGGGGTGCCGCGCGGGCCGGACAGCAGGGCGAGGCGCAGGGCGGAGGGGTCGGTTAGCGGGTCCGGCAGAGCACTGCCGGACGGGGCGGCCTGTCCGGCTGGCCCGGGCGCGTCCGCCCCGACCACAGGAGCGACGCCGACCACCACCCCGCTGCCGGGCACCTCCCCGCCCTCCTCCACCACGTGCACGGTCTGCGCCTCCCCGGGCCCCGAGGCGAGGTCGTGGGCGTCCTCGAAGGGGCGGATGCCCAGGGTCGCGGCGGCCGCGCGGAGTTCGGCCCGGCCGCGGTGGCCGCTCAGCATCGCCAGGACGGGAGTACCGCCGAGCTCCAGGGCGCGCACGAGGAGGTCGGCGACCAGGAGCACGCGCAGGGCCGAGGGGCCGGGCTCCGACGCGTGCGCCTGGACACGGGTGAGGCCACGGCGGGCGGGGGCGGCGTCGACGGTCTCGCCGGTTCGGGCGTCGGTGATGCGCAGCACGGGGTGAGCGTAGGCGGACGAACGGCCGTACGCAGGCACTTGACGCCGAATCCGGACATCGTGGCGGGACATCGGTCCCCCTCCGGGCGGGACGGGGAATCCCGCTCCGGCCCGTGCTGTTGCCGGGAGGACTGTTCCCCCGGAGCCCGAGGAGGCCCACCGTGTACGGCGACGAAGCGACGATCCGCAGGATCCTGACCGAGCTCGGTGACACCTGGGCGGTGGTCGGCCTGTCCTCGAACCGGCGCCGCGCGGCGTACGGCGTGGCCGAGGTGCTGCAGAGGTTCGGCAAGCGGATCGTTCCCGTGCACCCGACGGCGGAGACGGTCCACGGCGAGCGCGGCTACGCCTCCCTCGCGGACATCCCCTTCGAGGTGGACGTGGTCGACGTCTTCGTCAACAGCGAGCTCGCCGGTCCGGTCGCGGAAGAGGCCGTCGCCAAGGGCGCAAAGGCCGTGTGGTTCCAGCTCGGAGTGATCGACGAGGGCGCCTACGAACGGACCCGGGGCGCCGGGCTGGACATGGTAATGGACCGCTGCCCGGCGATCGAAATTCCTACTCTGCAGTAGCTGTTGCGCGATCTTCTCGCAATGCGCAACTGAATACGCACATTCGTTACCACCCACTGACCTGGGTAAAGACTGTGCCAACCGCAGGCCAAGTAATGGGTCAAATTTTGGGCTACAGTCTTTTGCGGATCTCGAATGCGTCCCTAACCTGTGGCCTCTTGTCCGTTAAAGCAGCGTTCAGAAACTGAGAGGCCACTTGACATGGTGAATGTCGACCATGCCGTGCCCGAAGCCACGAAGGAGTCCAGCGACGGCCTGCGGCGCCACGTCGGGCTGATCGGCCTGATGTGGGCCTCGGTGGGCTCCATCATCGGCTCCGGCTGGCTCTACGGCGCCGAGAAGGCGGTCGTGGTGGCGGGCCCCGCGGCGATCATCTCGTGGGTGATCGGCGCGATCGCGATCGTCCTGCTGGCGCTGGTGCACGCCGAACTGGGTGGCATGTTCCCGGTGGCCGGTGGCACGGCCCGTTACCCGCACTACGCCTTCGGCGGCCTGGCCGGCATGTCCTTCGGCTGGTTCGCCTGGCTGCAGGCGGCGACCGTGGCCCCGATCGAGGTCGAGGCCATGATCGGCTACGCCGGTCACTGGAAGTGGGCCCAGGGCCTGCAGCACGCCGACGGCACGCTGACGGCCGGCGGTATCACCACCGCCGTCCTCCTGATGGCCGTCTTCGTCGGCGTCAACTTCTTCGGCGTCCGGGCCCTGGCCCACACCAACAGCGCCGCCACCTGGTGGAAGATTGCCGTCCCGCTGGGCGCGATCTTCATCATCGCCGCGGGCAACTTCCACGCCGGCAACTTCACCTCGGAGGGCTTCGCGCCGTTCGGCGCCAAGGGCGTGCTCGCCGCGATCAGCTCCAGCGGCATCATCTTCGCGCTGCTCGGCTTCGAGCAGGCGATCCAGCTGGCGGGCGAGAGCCGCAACCCCAAGCGCGACCTGCCCCGGGCCACCCTCGGCTCGGTCGCGATCGGCGCCGTGATCTACATCCTGCTCCAGGTCGTGTTCATCGGTGCGCTGCCGCACACCTCCTTCGCGCACGGCTGGGCCAAGCTGGACTTCCCCGGCATCAGCGGCCCCTGGGCGGGCCTGGCGACCCTGGTGGGCCTGGGCTGGCTGGGCTTCGTCCTCTACGTCGACGCGATCATCTCCCCCGGCGGCACCGGCCTGATCTACACCACCGCCACCTCCCGCGTCTCCTACGGCCTGGCCAAGAACGGCTACGCGCCCAAGGTGTTCGCCAAGACCGACGCCCGCGGCGTGCCGTGGTTCGGCCTCATCATGTCCTTCGTGACCGGCGTGGTCTGCTTCCTGCCGTTCCCGAGCTGGCAGGAACTGGTCGGCTTCATCACCTCGGCGAGCGTCCTGATGTACGCGGGCGCGCCGCTGGCGTACGGCGTCTTCGCCGACCGGCTGCCGAACCTGGAGCGCCCGTACCGGCTGCCCGCCGGCAAAATCGTTTCTCCGCTGTCGTTCGTGGTCGCCAACCTGATCATCTACTGGGCCGGCTGGAACACCCTGTGGCGGCTCGGCTTCGCGATCGTGCTCGGCTACGTCCTGCTGGGCGGCTACGCCTGGTACGCGACCAAGAAGGGCCTGCCCGACGCGCCGCGGATGTCCTTCAAGTCCGCGCAGTGGCTGCCGGGCTACCTGCTGGGCCTGGGCCTGATCTCCTGGCAGGGCGGCTTCGGCGAGGGCGCCCAGGGCAACATCCCCCTGTGGTGGGACATCCTCGTCGTCGCCGTCTTCTCCCTCGGCATCTACTACTGGGCCAAGGCGACCGCGTCGCGGCCCGAGGAGATCGAGCGGAGCATCGACGAGGTCGTGGTCACCGACGCCCCGGCGCACTGACCCGCACTCCGCAGACGGTGTCCCGTCAGCCGCGGCCGCCCGGCCGTGGCTGACGGGACACCGTCGTTTGCGCCGAGGGCGGCCGGCGATCCGGACGAGGCGCCCGCCCTGCCGGAGCGGCTCAGCGGCCGGTTTCACCGAGCCGGTGGTCCGCGACGTTCAGCGCCTCGTCCACCAGGCGGCGCAGATGTCCGTCGCGCAGCGAGTAGACCACCCGGCGGCCCTCCTTGCGCGTGTTCACGAGCCCCGCGAGCCGCAGCCGGGCCAGGTGCTGGCTGACGGCGGGCCGGGCCGCGCCGCAGGCGTGCGTGAGGGTGGTGACGTCGGCCTCCCCCGCCGTGAGCGCGTGCAGCAGCGTGAGGCGGGTGCGGTCGCCGAGCAGGGCGAGAAGTTCGGCGGCGAGTGCGAACTGCTCATCGCCCGGGCTGCGCGGCTGCGCATGATGTGCAGGTGATAGGTGCATGCGTGCGCTCATACGCACATAATGGCTCCATGGGCGTCCCCCGTCCACTCCCGCGCACCGGAAGGGCATCGACGTGAGCGACCGGCACCACCCCCACGACCACGGCCATGCGCACGCGCACCCGGACCACCACGGCCACGGGCATGACCACGCCCACACCCACCCCTCCGCCGGCCTGCGCCACCGCCTCACCCACCTCCTCACCCCGCACTCCCACGAGACCGCTGACAAACTCGACCCGGCCCTGGAGTCCTCGGCCCGCGGGATGCGCGCGCTCTGGCTCTCGCTGGCCGTGCTGGGCGCGACCGCGCTGGTGCAGGCGGTCGTGGTGGTCGCGTCCGGATCGGTGGCACTGCTCGGCGACACGGTGCACAACGCCGCGGACGCGCTGACCGCCGTACCGCTGGGCATCGCCTTCGTGCTCGGCCGCCGCGCGGCGACCCGGCGCTTCACCTACGGCTACGGGCGCGCCGAGGATCTCGCGGGCATCGCGATCGTGCTGACCATCGCC
The DNA here is from genome assembly GCF_044746205.1 of Streptomyces sp. NPDC086549. Taxonomy (NCBI): domain Bacteria; kingdom Bacillati; phylum Actinomycetota; class Actinomycetes; order Kitasatosporales; family Streptomycetaceae; genus Streptomyces; species Streptomyces sp. NPDC086549. The sequence continues at coordinate 214,566 of NZ_JBIVBS010000012.1, forward strand.
GCGTCCGCGGCCTTCGCGGCCTGGGAGGCGGTCGACCGGCTCCTGGACCCGCGCCCCGTGACGCACCTGCCGGCGGTGGCCGTGGCCGCGCTGGTCGGATTCGCGGGCAACGAGTGCGTGGCCCGGTACCGGATCCGGGTGGGGCGGGCGATCGGCTCGGCCGCGCTGGTCGCCGACGGCCTGCACGCGCGGACGGACGGATTCACCTCGCTGGCCGTGCTGCTGGGCGCCGGAGGTTCCGCGCTGGGCTGGCGACTCGCCGACCCGCTCGTGGGGCTGGCCATCACGGCCGCCATCGCGCTGGTGCTGCGGGACGCGGCACGCGAGGTGTTCCGGCGGGTGATGGACGCCGTCGACCCGGCGCTGGTGGACCGGGCCGAACGGGCGCTGAAAGAGGTGCCGGGCGTGCACGGGGTGGGCGAGCTGCGGCTGCGCTGGATCGGGCACCGGCTGCGGGCCGAGATCGCGGTCGTGGTGGACGGCGGGGCGACGGTGCGCCAGGCACACGCGATCACCGTCGAGGCCGAGCACGCCCTGCTGCACGCCGTACCGAGGCTCACGGCCGCCCTGGTGCACGCCGACCCGGCATTGGTGTTGGGTGAGACGGACCCGCATCTGGCGCTGGCCCATCATCTGACGGCCTGAGCTCAGGTCATCCGACGGCCTGAGCTCAGGCGACCCCGAGCCCGTCGAGCACCACCGCACCGGGCAGCTCCGCGAACGCCTTGCCCGGCACGAGCAGCTTGCCGCGCCGGCGTCCGCTGCCGACCAGGACGTAGGGCAGGTCGACGACGGCCGAGTCGACCAGCACGGACCAGCCTTCGGGCAGTCCGACCGGGGTGATGCCGCCGTACTCCATACCCGTCTCCCCCGTCGCCGTGTCCATCGAGGCGAACGAGGCCTTGCGGGCGCTGAGCCGGCGGCGCACGACGCCGTTGACGTCGACCCGGGTGGTGGAGAGCACCACGCATGCGGCCAGGGTGGTCTCGGCGCCCCGCTTGCCCGCGACCACCACACAGTTGGCCGACTGCTCCAGCAGCTCACGGCCGTAGTGTTCGACGAAGACGGCGGTGTCGGCCCACTGCGGATCGGTGTCGACGTAGACGATCTCGGTGGCGGGGACGGTGCCGCGCCAGTCGCGTACGGCGTCGGCGACCGGTCGGGTCAGCTCGTCGAGGCAGTCGGGAGCGGGGACGGCGGTGTCGAAGTGTCCGATGGGTGCGCGCATGGCCGCACGCTAACAGCCGTACGGCGGCGGGCGGCCGGGCGGCTCAGGGCACGGGCGGGACCGAGACCGCCATCACCATCTCCATCGGCACGGCGCCGGCATTGCCGTACGTGTGGGGCGCGTTGGCCTCGAAGGCGGCGCTCGCGCCGGCCGGGACGCGGTACTCCGTGCCGTCGACGGTGAGCGTCAGCTCCCCGGCCGTGACGTGGACCAGTTCGACCGTGCCGACGGGGTGCGGGTCGGAGGAGCTGTGCTCGCCGGGCATCAGGCGCCAGTCCCACATCTCCAGCGGTCCGGGGGCCTCGGTGCCCGCGAGGAGCCGGTTGTAGCTGCCCGCGTCCGTGTGCCAGAGCCGTACGGCCTGCTCGGCGGGGACGACACGGACCTTCGGGCCCTGCTCGTAGTCGAGCAGCGTGGTGATGCTGATGCCGAGCGCGTCGCCGATCTTGACGACCGTGCCGAGGCTGGGGTTGGTGCGGGCCTGCTCGATCTGGATGAGCATGCCGCGGCTCACGCCGGCCCGGGCGGCGAGCACGTCCAGGGTGAAGCCGCGCACCGCGCGCCAGTGCTTGACATTGCGCGCCAGGGACTGGGTCAGCAGGTCGAGGTCCGACACTTTACGTCCACGTCCAATATTCTGAATAACAGAGTATAATTCATTGCACTGCGGTGTGGTGCACCTGATCGTTCACCGAACTGTACTGCGAGGCGGCCATGACAGCATTCTTCGCCCTGGCCACCAGTCTCCTGTGGGGTCTGGCCGACTTCGGCGGCGGGCTGCTGACACGGCGCACCCCGGTACTGACGGTGGTGGCCGTCTCCCAGGCGATCGCGGCGGCCGTCCTGGGTACGGTCGTGATGGCGGCCGACGGCTGGAACGAGACCGGTCCGCGGCTGTGGTTCGCGTGCGCGGCGGGCCTGGCGGGGCCGGTGGCGCTGCTCGCCTTCTACAAGGCGCTCGCCCTGGGTCCGATGGGCGTCGTCTCCCCCCTCGCCACACTGAGCGTGGCCGTCCCCGTCGGCGTGGGCCTCCTCCTCGGCGAGCGCCCCGGGCCGACGCAGGTCCTGGGCATCGCCGTCGCCGTCGCCGGTGTCGTCCTCGCGGGCGGGCCGCAGCTCAGAGGGGCGCCCGTACAACGGCAGACAATTCTGCTCACCCTCGTCGCGGCGCTCGGCTTCGGCACGGTGTTCGCGCTCTTCATCGAGGCCTCGACCACCGTCACCGGCCTGTTCCTGGCGCTGTTCGTGCAACGGCTGACGAGCGTCGCCCTGGGCGGCGCCGCACTGTACGTCTCGGCCGCACTCGGTACGACCGCCCTCCCGGAAGGCGGCTTCCCCTGGGCGTCACTGCCGGCTCTCGCCTTCGTGGGTCTTGCCGACGTCGCGGCCAACGGCACCTATGCGGTCGCCGCACAGCACGGCCCGATCACGGTGGCGGCGGTGCTCGCCTCCCTGTACCCGGTGGTGACCGCCCTCGCCGCACGCGGCTTCCTCGGCGAACGCCTGCGCCCCGTCCAGGCGGCGGGCGCGGGCCTCGCCCTGCTGGGGACACTGCTGCTGGCCACGGGCTGAGTCAGCGCTCGGTCTCCAGCTGGGCCAGCCGGGCCGCCCCCTCCTCGTCCAGGTCCGCCAGCGCCCGCAACTGGTCCGGGGTTACGCCGTCCGGTATCGGCACCGGGGCGGGTGTCCGCAGGGGCGGCTGCCAGCCCTCGTCGGGAGTCCAGCGCCGTACGACCCGCGCGGGCGCCCCGGCGACCACGGCGTGGTCGGGGACCGTCCCGCGCACCACCGCACCGGCCGCGACGACCACGTTCCGGCCGATCCGCGCGCCCGGCAGGATCACCGCCCCCGTCCCGATCCAGCAGCCCGGCCCGATCTCCACCGGCTCCATCCGCGGCCACTGCCTGCCGATGGGCTCGTGCGGATCGTCGTACGAGTGGTTCGTGGACGTGACGTAGACGTACGGACCGAAGTAGCAGTCGCTGCCGATCGTCACCGTGGTGTCGGCGATGACGTGGCTGCCGCGGCCGAGGACCACCCCGTCACCGATGCGCAGGATCGGGTCGGGCCCGAGGTCGAGGTCGGGCATCAGACCCGCGGTCAGGGTGACCTGCTCGCCGATGATGCAGCAGGCGCCGAGGTGGATCCAGGGTTCGCCGAAGACCGTGCCGAGCGGGAAGGCGAGTCTGGTACCTGTTCCCATCGCGCCGAAGCGCAGCCGCCCCGGATGCTCGGCGGTCACGGATCCCGTTCGCTGCACCCAGGCCCAGCCCGCGTGGACCGCCCGCTGGGCGAGGCGACGCCGCCAGGATGAGAACGTGTTCTTGGGCTTGGGCACCCGCTCACGGTACTCAGCGCCGGCCGCGCTCATGAGACCGGACCGCTGTGATCTTCGCCCCACCGGGTGACGTACGGTGCGGGTGTACTTCCCTCGGCAGGAAACTCGGCAAGCGCACGGCAGAGAGACGGTGGACGCGGATGACACACAAGGCGCTGATCGTCGGCATCGGCGGCAAGGAGCCCAGGATCGAGCCGGAGGCCTTCGTGGCGCCCACGGCCTCCGTGATCGGTGACGTGACGCTGCACGCGGGGGCGAGCGTCTGGTACGGGGCGGTGGTGCGCGGTGACACCGAGCGGATCACCGTCGGTGCGAGCGCCAACGTCCAGGACAACGCCACCCTTCACGCCGACCCCGGTTTCCCGGTCACGGTCGGCGAGCGCGTCTCCATCGGGCACAACGCCGTGGTCCACGGGGCGACCGTGGAGGACGACTGCCTGATCGGCATGGGAGCGACCGTCCTCAACGGGGCGGTGATCGGCGCGGGCTCCCTGGTCGCCGCGCAGGCGCTGGTGCCGCAGGGGATGGTGGTGCCGCCGGGGTCACTGGTGGCGGGGGTGCCGGCCAAGGTGAAGCGGGAACTGACCGCCGAGGAGCGGGAGGGCGTCACCCTGAACGGCACGCTGTACGCGGAGCTGGCGAAGGCGCACCGGGACGTGCACGAAAAGCCGTGACGGCCGCGCTTTCCTAGTCGGTGGCCGGGACGGGTTCCTGTTCCGAGGCCCGCTTCTCGGCCGCCGCCTTCTTCGCCTTCCGCTTCAGCACCAGCATCGACGTCAGGCCGATCAGCGCGGCCGCCACCAGGCCCAGGTACGAGAAGCGCTTGAGCCAGTCCTCGGCGACGACACCGACGTAGTAGATGACCGCCGTGGTGCCGCCCGCCCAGCAGATGCCGCCCAGGAGGTTGGCGATCAGGAACTTCCAGTACGGCATGTGCAGGACACCCGCGAGCGGGCCGGCGAAGATCCGGAGCAGGGCGATGAAACGGCCGAAGAAGACGGCCCACATGCCCCACTTCTCGAAGGACCGCTCGGCAGTGGCGACGTGCCCCTCGCCGAAGTGCCTCGGGAACTTCTTGCCGAGCCAGGCCAGCAGCGGGCGTCCGCCCTTGCGGCCGATGGCGTAGCCGATGGAGTCGCCGACGACGGCGCCGAGGGTCGCGCAGACACCGAGGACGATCGGGTTGATGCCCGAGTGCTGTGAGGACATCAGGGCCGCCGAGACCAGGACGATCTCGCCCGGCAGCGGGATGCCCAGGCTCTCCAGACCGATGACCAGGGCCACCACGGCATAGACGGCGGCCGCGGGCACGGTGTCGAGCCATTCCTGGACGTGCAACGCCGGTTCCTCCCCTTGTCGCGTCCTTGTTCTCCGGGACGTCACCCGTAAAGACGCGCCCAAGGGAAGGCTACCTGCTCGCCGCCGGACGGCGGCCGGAGCGCGCCCGCACCATGGCACCGTCCCGCCGACGGTCCTTCGGTTTTCGGACATCCGCCGGTCACACGGGACGGGAAGGCTCACCCCGGTTTCCCCCGCCGCCTCTCATCTCCCGGTCCCCGCCGCACGGCCCGATGCGGAAGGACGACGTGCCCCGTGTCCTCGCTGTCCCCACCTTCCCCGCTCTCCCCGCTCTCCTCACCATCACCACTCTCCCCGCCGCCCTCGGCGTCCCCCGCTCCGTCCGGCGCACCCGCGCTCCCGCTGTCGGCCCGTCCCCTCCGGCTGGCGCTGTGCCTCAGCCCACTCCTGCCGGCCGGGATCTGGGCACTGACCAACCGGTCCGTCGTCCACGAGGGCGGCGCCCGCCTGGTCGCGGCCGACCCCTGGTGGCTGCTGGCCGGGCTGGGCTTCACCTGCCTGGGCTGGGTCGCGGCCTCGTGCGTACGGCAGGGCGCCCTGCCGGAGCGGCTTCCGCCGGGGCTGCTGCTCGCCTCGCAGTTCGCCGCCGGTGCCGCGAACCACGCACTGCCCGCGGGCATCGGCGCCCACGCCGTCACCCTGCGCTTCCTGCGCGGGCGTGGCGTCCCGCTCGACCGGGCCACCGCCTCGCTCGCCCTGTACTCGCTGGTGAAGCCCATCGCCAAAACGCTGGTGCTGCTCGTGTTCATCGCGGTGTCACCGGCCGGACGACGGCTCGGCGAACTGGTCCCGGACGGGCGGACCCTGCTGATCACGGCCATGGCCCTGACCGCCGCGGGCCTGGTCCTCGTGGTCGTACGTCCGTTGCGCCGCCCCGTGACGGGTCTGCTGCGCACCGCCCTCGCCGACGCCCGGCTGCTGCACACCCGGCCCTGTCGCGTGCTGGCCCTGTGGGGCGGGGCGGCCGCGACGCCGCTGCTCCAGGCGTGCACGGTCGCGTCGGTCGGGGCCGCGCTGGCACTGCCGGTGCCCTGGGTGGAGGTGGTCGTCGCGTATCTGGCCGCGGGCACCGCCGTCGGAGCGGTCCCCGCGCCCGGCGGCCTCGCCGTGGACGCGGCGCTGGTGTTCACGCTGGCCGCCTTCGGCTCCCCGGTGGCCCTGGCCACGGCGACCGTCATCGGCTTCCGCGTCCTGACGGACTGGCTTCCGTTGCTGCCGGGCGCCCTGGTCCTCTCGGCTCTGATCCGCGCGAAGGTGCTCTGAGCCCCGGCTCAGTCCCGGCGCGCCACGAGCCGGTAGGCGTTCGACAGGCCCAGACGGTGCGAGAGGGGCCGTACCGCGAACCGGTCGAGGAGCGTGGCCAGGGCCAGGGCCGGCACGCCCGCGAGGACCACGGCGGTGCGCAGCCCGCGCCGGGCCGCGCCCGGCGGCCGGACCAGCCACGGCGTGTCCTCGCGCGGGGCGGCGTGGTCCAGCGCCAGCCAGACCGCGGCGAGCAGATCGACCGGGTCGTGCGGCTCCGCGTGCTGCTCCGCGACCACCGTGAAGCCCAGGTCGGTCAGGCGGTGGCGCAGGTTGGCGACGGGCACGAAGTGCAGGTGCTGCGGCTGCAGCCAGGGCAGCCACCAGCGGCCCAGGAGACGGGCGTAGCGGCTCTCCGGGTCCGGGACCTCGATGAGCAGGTGACCGCCGGGACGTACGACCTCGTGCGCGGCGCGCAGTTCGCGGTCGGGGTCGGTGCTGTGCTCCAGGTAGTGGAACATGCTCACCACGTCGTAGCGGGCGGTGAGTTCCTGGGCGAGATCGGGGAAGGCGCCGCGGTAACCGTGCTCCACCCTGCCCTCGTGTTCGGCCAGTTCGACTCCGTCGGTGAAGTCGAGGCCGTCGAAGGCGGTGTCGGGCAGCACCTCGCGGGCGGCCTCGCAGAAGTGGCCGTGGCCGGTGCCGACGTCCAGCCAGTTCTTCGGAGTGGCGTCGTGCGGCAGCATGGATTCGGCACGGCCGCGGTACATCCCGGTCCGCCCGCCGAAGGTACCGCCCATCTTCTCTTCGCCGAGGCCGTCGTAGAAGTCGCGGTAGTAGAACTCCAGACCGGCCTCGTTCAGCCGCGGGTTCTGGAAGGTGTGCCCGCAGTCCTCGCACCGGTCGAGCTCGAAGCGGCCCGGCTTGTGCTGGAGCAGGTCGGTGGTGCGCAGGCGGGCGGTCAGCCGCTCCGAACCGCACCAGGGGCAGGTGGTGCGCCGGGGCTCGAAGAACCGGTCGGTGCCGGCGGCCAGGTCCGCTTGATAGAGGGGGCGCAGGGCGGCGATCCGCGTGGTGCGGTCCGCCTGTGCGGCGCGCTCGGCCTCGTGCGTGGGCTCGGTGTCGGCGGTGGGACCGATCCCGCCGACCGGCTCAGTCTCGTCGCTCATCGGATCTCCGCTTGTCGGCTGTTGGGGGTCGACTGTCGACTGTCGACTGTGGACTGTCTGCCGTCTGCCGTAGATGAGTCGACAGTCGACTGTCTGCTGCGGGCCGGGCGCCTGTCGGCTGTAGATCGTCTACGGTCGGCCGTCGACCGTCGATCATGGATCGTCGACTGTCGCCTGCCGACCGTCGACTGTCGGTGATCGACTGTTGGCCGTCTTCCGCTGCGGCGCCCCGCGCTCACCGGCCCCCACCCACGGCACCGCCCTCACAGGCCCGCCCCGGGTACGCGGCCGGCCGCCAGCTGCTCCAGGTGACCCGCGGCGGCCGTGGCGCCGCCCGCGGTGCGGAACGCCGTGCGGAGGCGGGCGGCCGCCGCGCGGTGGGCCGGCTCGTGCAGGACCGTGTCGAGGGCCGCGCCCAGTCTGGGGGCGGTGACCCGGCCGAACCTCACCCTGATGCCCGCTCCCGCATCGACGACCTGGGCGGCCACCACGGGCTGGTCGTCGCGGATGGGGGCGACGACGAGCGGGACCCCGTGCCAGAGGGCCTCGCACACGGTGTTGTGCCCGGCGTGGCAGATCACCGCGTCGGCCCGTTCCAGGAGCGGGAGTTGGGGCACGACGGGCAGGATCAGCACGTCCTTGTCCTCGCCGGTGGCAGCCAGGGCGCCGCCCGGATCGACGAGCACCGCCTGGACCCGGTCGGCCCGCTCGCGCAGTGCGGTCAGGCACTCCGCGAGGAAACGGCCGCCCACGTCGGCATTGGCGGTGCCGAGGGTCACCAGGACCTTGGCCCGGCCGGGGTCCAGCCACTCCCAGGGGAAGCCGGGCGCGGCGGGGCGGTCCGCGATCGAGGGGCCGACGTAACGGATCGCGTCCCCCTCGCGGGCCGTCGGGCCGACGAGTTCGGGCGTGCTGAAGGCGAGGGCCAGGTGGGGCGAGAACCGCGGGTCGGCGGTGCCCGCGGGGTCGCCGATGCGTTCCCGCAGCTCGGTCAGCCGCTCCTTCAGCCAGTCGGCGACCCTGGGCATGCCGTCGTAGGCGTCGGTGAACTCGGCGGACGTGGTCGCGGAGGTGGCCCAGGGCAGGCTCAGTCGCTCGGCCACCAGGGCGCCGGCGAAGGCCTGTTGGTCGGCGACGACCACGTCCGGCCGGAAGTCCTGCGCCGCCGACCGCACGCCGGGGGCCATGGCGTCGGCGAGCGGCACCAGGTACCGCTCCCACAGGAATTTCAGAGCCTCCGGTCCACGCAGTTCGGGCGGCCGCTCGATGCCGGTGATGCCCCGGCAGGGGAACACGACGGCCTCCGTTCCGGCGAGCCGGCTTACCAGCGCGGGCTCGGGACACGCCCACGCCACCCGGTGCCCGCGTGCGCTGAGTTCGGCCGCGACGCCGACGGTCGGGTTGATGTGCCCGACCAGGGGCGGCACGACGAACAGGAAGGCGCTCACCGGGCCTCGGCCCCGACCGGCGTGACCGTGCCCCCGCTCGCCGCACGGATCAGTTCCAGGACGTGCCCGCCGACAGTCCCGGGCGCCTCCACCAGCACGGAGTGCTCGTGCCCCGGCAGCACCACGGACCGGAAGTCCCCCAGCAGCGTCTCCATCAGGGTCACCAGTTCCACCAGGTCGGAGTCGGCGCCGTAGACACCGAGGACCGGGCAGCGTACGGATCTGATCTCGTCCTCGGTCAGCACGCGGCTGGCGGGAATGTCCCGGCCGAGCGTGGTCTCCCGGGCCAGCCGCGCCGCCCCTTTGGCCAGTCGGGCCATGTTGTGGCTGCGGTTCGCGGTGATCCAGGCAATGGTGTCGGGCTCGTTGTATGCCAGTTCGGTGACCACCCGGTCCAGGATGCGGCCCAGTTTCGCCGCCCAGGCCGGGGTCGCCGGCTCGGACTCGATCAGGCTCAGGCTCGCCGTCCGCCCGGGGTGGCGGGCCGCCCAGCCGAACGCGATGGTGCCGCCGTAGGAGTTCCCCACCAGGTGGACGGGGCCGGTGATGTCCAGGCGGTCGAGGAGCGCCTCCAGGTCGTCGATGTTGTGGTCGAGGGTGTAGCCGCTCGGCGGGCGTTCGCTGCGGCCGTGGCCGCGGAGGTCGTACATGACCGTGTCGATGCCCGCCGCGGCGAAGGCGGGGGCCACGGTGAAGTAGTAGCTGGCCAGGCTGTCGGTGAGCAGACCGTGCACGAGCACGGCGGTCGCCACGGTCGCGCGCCCCTGCCGGGGGAGCATTCTCTGTACGTGCAGCCGGATGTCGCCGGTGTCGACCATCGCCATGTGTCAGCCCGCCTCCGCGGCCTTCAGGCTCTGCACGACGTGCTCGACGAGCCTGCCGACGGTGAGTTCGATGATCTCGTCGAAGTCCATGCCGGCCAGGAACTCGGCGAAGTTGACCCGGTCTGCGTACCGCTGGTCCAGGAGCCCGGCCAGGGTGACGAGGTCGATGCTCTCCAGTTCCAGGTCGCGGTTGAACGTGGTGGTCATGCCGATCTCGAGGTCTTCCTCGCCGTACTCCTCGTCGTACTCCTCCAGGACGATCAGGAGCATGCCCCTGATGTCGGCGAGCACGGCCTCCTCGTCGGCGCGTTCGCTGGTCGGCTGGATGGGGTTCATCGGCCGTGCTCCTCTCCGGCTTCTGCCGCTTCTGCCGCTTCTTCCGCTCCTGGTACCGGTCCTGTCGTCCAGGCCACGACGTAGTCCCGGTCCGGCAGCGCGGGGGGATTGCGGACGCGTTCGCAGTGCACCGTGTACGCGCGTTCCAGGCGACCCGAGACCAGCAGCCGGTCTCCGTCCGGGGCCGCGTCGAACACCGTGAAGTCCCGGGGCCGTCCGCCGAATCCGGTGCCCTCCGCCTTGGCGACCGCCTCCTTGGCGGCCCAGAACCGGGTGAACCACAGTGCCTCGGTGTCCTCGCCGTCCGCGCAGCGGGCGCGCAGGAGCCGGAGTTCTTCGGCGCCGAGGGCGGCGGCAAGGGCCGCGGGGTCGCGTTCGGTGACTTCTTCGATGTCGATGCCGGGGCCGGGTCCGGGAGTGTGGGGCCGTACGATCGCCACGCCGGCCTCGGCGCGGTGTGCGAGCGAGACGTCCAGTGGGGGCAGGGTGCGGCCGTGCACGCCGGTGACGTAGGGGCGGCCCAGGTCGTCGTTGCGGACCCGGATCTCGGCCGGGTAGACGGGTCCCTCGCCGTGTTCCCACAGCCAGCGGCGCACCGCGTCCTTGACCGCGATCCGGCCGAGCAGCCACTGCCGGCGGCCGCGTGGCGTGTGTTCGGCGTACTGCGTGCGCTCCACTCCGCCGAGCGAGTTGCGCATGATCAGTTCGCGGGAGGCGAGGTCCGGCCATCGCTCGTGGAGCAGGGACCAGCCGTCGGGGCGGGGCTCGGAGAGGGTGTTGCGTTCGGGGAAGCGTTCGACGGGGCGGGTCTGCGGGTCGTTGTCGAAGCGGCGGTCCTGCCAGCCGGTGAGCTCCGCCCAGACCCGGCCCGCGACGGTCAGCTCCACGTCCGCCTCGAGGAGGGTGTCGGTGAGCGAGGTGATCCGCACCAGGCATTCGACGTCGGTACCCGGGGCGGGGTGCGGTCCGTAGAACCGCATGTGCCGCATCTGGACGGGGAACACGACGGTCCGTTCGGTGCGGGTCGCCATGATCCAGTAGCCGAGGATCTGGCCCACGTTGTCCAGCAGGGCGCCCGGGGCGGCTGGGGTGGTGATGATCCCTCGTACGTGTTGGTCGCCGATCGCGGTGAGGTCGGTGACGCCTTGGAACGCCGGTCCGTGGAACATCCAGCGCTCGGTGTAGAGCTGGGCGGCGGTGTGGTCGGGGACGCGTTCCGGGGTGGGGGGTGCGGTGCGGGTCGCGGGCGGTGCGGGGTGGCGGGCGGCCAGTTCGACGACGGCTCGGGCCGTGGGGCCGAAGGTGACGGTGAGGCGGTTCGGGTCGTCCGGGGTGTGGGTGACGGTGACCGGGACGTCGACGGCCGGCGTGGCGGTGAGCCAGCGGTCGAAGCGTGCTCCGTGTACGGCGATCGCCCGCATGCCCGGGGCGGTGTTCTCGGCCGCGTCCATCATGTGCCGCACGATCGTGGTGGCCGGGACGACCGGCCATCGGTCGGGCACGTCCGGCCAGCCGGGGCGTTGCGGGAAGAAGCAGTGGTCGAGGAGGTGGGGCATGGTGTCGGGGGAGACGCGGAGTGTGGTGTGCCGGGTGTGGGGGGTGGGTGGTGCGGTGGCCGGGGTGGATTCCGGGGGTGTGGCCGGGGCGGGGCCGGGTGTTCTCGCGGGTGGCCGGGGTGCCGGGGTCCGTGCCTGGGCTCTGGCCGGTCGGCGGTCGCTCGCGCCGATCAGTGCGGCCGCCGTGTCGGCGGTGTCGCGCAGCAGCGCGCTCAGTTCGGCGGCGACCGGGAAGCGTCCGGTGAGTGCGTCCAGCGGGTCCGGGGTGGTGGCACGTGCTCGTGCTTGCCCGGTGGGGGCGGTGCCGCGTATGTCGGCGCGCAGTGCGGTGAGGGCCGGGCCGTCGAGGGACACCAGCGCGCCGCCGAGGTCGAGCCGCACGGGTGGGCGGTGTGGTCGGGTGGCGGGGGTCGTCACGTTCGGCTTGGGCAGTGCCGGTGCCACGTCGGCCCCGGCCGTCCACAACGCGGTTGCCACGCGGCGGAGTTGGGCCAGGCCGGTGCGGTGGGGCGAGTTCGCGGCGATGGCCAGGTGGTCGCGGTCGCCGAGCGTGTCGCCGATGAGGGAGGCGAGCTGGCCGGGGCCGGTCTGGACGAAGGTGCGGTGGCCGGCCGTGTACATGGCCTCGACGAGCAGGCGGAAGCGGACGGGTTCGAGCAGGTGCCGGACGAACAGTTCGCGGGCTGCGGTCTCCGCCTCGGGGAAGGGTGCCGCGGTGGTCCCGGACCACACGGGTACGGTCGGCGGATGGAGCCGGAAGCGGCCCGCGGCCTGTTTGATGGGCGCCAGGTACGGTTCCAGCATCGGGGTGTGGAAGCCGGACCGGAACGGCAGCACCTGGCACAGCACGCCTTGGGCGCGGAAGGACCGTACGAAGTCCTCCACCGCCCCGTCCGGCCCGCACACCATGGACTGGTTGGGCGCGTTGTCGTGGGAGAGCACGATCCCGGTGCCCGCCCAGGCGTCGCGGAGGGCGGCCAGGACGCGCTCGGCGGAGGCTCCGACGGCGCCGAAGGCCAGGCCCGGCACGCTCACGGAGTCGGGGTCGAAGTCGGCCATGAAGGCGTCGACCTGGTCGCCGGAGTAGAGCCCGGCCACGACCATGGCCGTCCACTCGCCGACGCTGTGCCCGGCCACCGCGTCCGGGACCACGCCGAGGCGGCGCAGCGCGGCGTCGAGGAGCCGGCCCACGCCGACGACGCCGAATCCGTGCCGGCCCACGTCGCCGACCCGCACCTGCTTGTCGGTGGCGGCGACCGGGGTGAGGCCGAAGTGGGCGGCGATGTCGTCGACGCGGGGTGTGAAGTCTCCTTCGAGGCCGGGGAAGACGAAGGCCAGCTTGCCGTGTCCGCCGCCGCCCAGGAGGGGCCGGGGGCGGAACCATACGTCGCTGCGGCCTTGCCAGGCGCGGCTCTTGGTCACCGTCCGGCGGGCCAGGGCGAGCCGTTTGGCGGTCGGATCGACGATGCCGAGGCGGGCCGGTCCGGCCTCCGGGTGGGTGCGGGTCGTGTCGAGGCCGGAGGCGAGGACGGTGGAGTCGTCGGTGTCCAGCGCGGCGGCGAGCCGGTCGGGGTTGTCGGCGGCGAGGAGCAGGACGCGCTCGGGTTCGGTGACGGTTACGGCGGCGGTGGCGGTGGCCGTCGTGCGCGGGCTCGTGTCCGTCCTGGTTCGGGCGGCCGGCGCGGGTGCTTCCTCCAGCACGACGTGGGCGTTGATGCCCCCGAAGCCGAAGGCGTTCACGGCCGCTCGCCGCACCGGTCGCTGCGGGCCGGTCTCCCAGGGAACCGCCTTGTGCAGCGGGCGGAAACGAGTGCGGGTGAGGGCGGGGTGGGGGTCGTCGCAGTGGAGGGTGGGCAGGAGGGTGCCGTGATGGAGTGCGAGGGCGGCCTTGACCAGGCCGGCGACTCCGGCGGCCGGCATGGTGTGGCCGATCATCGACTTCACCGAGCCGATCACCGCGCGCTCGTCGCCGTGGCCGTCGCCGGTCCCGAACACCTCGGTGAGGGTGGCCAGTTCGGCTGCGTCTCCGGCCGGGGTCGCCGTGCCGTGCGCCTCCAGGAGGCCCACCGAGCCCGGTGCGGCGGGGTCGAGTCCGGCGGCTCGCCAGGCCTGGCGCACGGCGTGTGTCTGACCGCCGGGGTCGGGGTTGGCGAGTCCGGCCGTGCGGCCGTCGCTGGCCACGCCGGTGCCCCTGATCACCGCGTAGACGCGGTCGCCGTCGCGTTCGGCGTCTTCGAGGCGTTTGAGTACGACTATGCCGGTGCCCTCGCCGATGAGGATGCCGTCGGCGTCGCGGTGGAAGGGGCGGATGCGCTGGCTGGGGGAGAGTGCGCGCAGTTGGGAGAAGACGCTCCAGAGGGTGATGTCGTGGCAGTGGTGCACTCCCCCGGCCAGCATCAGGTCGCAGCGCCCGGAGGTGAGTTCGGCCACGGCCTGGTCGACGGCGACGAGGGAGGAGGCGCAGGCGGCGTCCACGGTGTAGGCCGGGCCGCGCAGGTCGAGGCGGTTGGCGATGCGGGAGGCGGCCAGGTTGGGGACCAGGCCGATCGCGGACTCGGGGCTGGCCGGGCCGAGGCGTTCGGTGAACGCTTCTCTCACTCGGGCGAGTTGACCGGGCGACAGGTCGGGCAGTAACTCGCCGAGGGTGCGTACGAGTTGTCCCGCTGTCCGCACCCGTTGGTCGAGCCGGACCAGGCCGGGGGTGAGGTAGCCGCCCCGGCCCAGGACGACGCCGATGCGGTGCCGGTCGGGCAGTTGTCTGTCGGCCCCCGCGTCGGCGAGGGCCGCGGCGGACACGTGGAGCGCGATCAGTTGGTCGGGCTCGGTGCCGGGTACCGAGGTCGGCATGATGCCGTACCGGGTGACCTCCACCTCGGCGAGGCCGTCCACGAACCCGCCGCGCCGGCAGTACACCTGGTCGGGGACGGCGGGGCCGGTCGCGGTGCCGGGGCGGTAGTAGTCGGCGTCCCAGCGGCCCTCGGGCACGTCCTCGATGGCGTCCACGCCGTCGCGGAGGTTGCGCCAGTAGGTGTCGAGGTCGGGGGCGCCGGGCAGCAGGACCGCCATCCCCACGATGGCGACCGGTTTCTGGCGACCCATCGTGTCCGTCATGTCACCAGCCCGATGCGGTGTAGACGACGGCGCGGGCCGAGTCGTCGCCCCAGGCGAGTTCCCGCAGCAGGGCCGCGGTGCCCTCGTCGGGGTCGATCAGCCGGATGCCGCGCCGGGCGTACTCCCGGCCCAGTTCCGCACTGACCATGCCGGTGTGGCCGCCGGTGGGGGCCCACGGGCCCCAGTGCACGGTCAGGGCGCGGTTGCCGGTGCGGGCGGACCAGGCGGTGCCGAGGGTCTCCAGGGCGTCGTTGGCGGCCGCGTAGTCGGCCTGCCCGCGGTTGCCGAGGACGGCGGAGATGCTGCCGAACAGGACGGTGAAGCCGGGTCCGCTGGGCAGTTCCTCGAGTGCGGTGAGCAGGGTGGCGGCTCCGGCCGTCTTGGTTCCGTAGACCCGCTGGAAGGAGTCGGGGGTCTTCTCCGCGATCAGCCGGTCCTCGATCACCCCGGCGGCGAACACCGCCCCGTCGAGGCGGCCGTGTTCGGCGTGGATCTCCTTGACCGTCTGGAGTGCGGTGTCCTCCTCGCGGAAGTCCACGGCGTGGTAGCGGACTCGACTGCCGAGCGCGGTGAGTTCCGCGAGTGTCGTGGTGATCTCCCGTTGCGCGAGGATGAGTTCGGCGGTCCGGTTGACCTCGGCGGGCTTGAGCGGGTGGCCGTCGGCGCCGGCGACGAGGGCAGCGCGGAGTTCGGTGGGGGTGCGGGCGCCGGCGGTCCGGGGGTCTTCGGGGCCGGTGGGGGCGGGTGTCCTGCCGATGAGTTCGATACGGCAGCGGCAGGCCGCGGCGAGTGTGGCCGCGAACTTGGCGGTGATCCCGCGGGCGCCGCCCACCAGAAGCACGACGGAGTCCCGGTCGAGGCCGAGCGCTGCGGCCTCGGCGGCGCCGTCGCCGGCCGGTCCCGCGCCGGTGCTGCCGAGCGGGCCGAGGGGTGCCTCGACGAGTTCGAAGCCGTGCCGGTGCGTGGCGGTGCGCCGTACGACGGGTGCCGGATCGGGCGCGAGGAGTTCGGCGAGCAGGGCGTCGGCGACCGCGGCCGGTCCGGTGTCGTCGAGGCCGACGGTCCGGGCGTCGGTCTGCGGGTACTCGCGGGCGATGGTGCGGAACAGGCCGTCCAGTCCCGCCGCCCGCAGCGTGTCGTCGCCGTCGGCGGACCGTGCGGCCAGCAGCCGGCGCGGCCCGCGTGCCAGGGCGGCCCGCAGCACGGGGAAGGCGTCCGGCAGGACCGGCGGCTCGGCGCCCGGCAGGGCGCCCAGGTACAGCACGCCGTCGACCGTGCCGTCCGCCGCGGTGAGCAGGTGCTCCGCGTCGGCGGTCATCACGTCGGCGCCGTACGCAGTGAGCCGTGCCGTGATCTCCGGCGCGGCGCCCTCTCCGTCGCCGAGCACGACGAACCGCTTGCCGGACAGGGCGGAGGCGGGGTCCGCCGGTCGGTCCGGCTGTTCCAGGGGCACCGGGCGGAGCAGGAGACGCTTCGGGGCGACGCCCGTGGCCTCTTCCGGCAGCTCTGTTTCTGCCGGGGTGATGTCCGGTTCGGCCGGGGTGATGTCCGGCTCGGCTGCCGTCTGCTCCCGGGCGCCGTCGAGCCGTGCCGTCAGCCAGCCCGTGACGGCCGCCGCCGTACGTGCCTTGGCGAGCTCCTCCAGTTCCGCGTCGTCCAGGGTCGTCACGTCGGCGCCGGCCCCGATCCCCAGCCGCTTGGCGAGTTCGCCCGCGATCTCCGCCCGCTTGATGGAGTCGATGCTGAGGTCCGCCTCCAGGTCGAGGTCGGGCTCGATCATGTCGACGGGGTATCCGGTGCGCTCGCTGATGATCTCCAGGACGACGCGTTCCACGTCGGCCGGGGTGTCCGCGCCAGTCTCGGCGGTGGCCGGGACCGGCTCCGGGGCGGGCTGCGGGGCGGGCTGCGGGGCGGCGGGGAGCTCGGCGGGCAGGATCTGCGGCCCCGGCACCGGGCCGATGGCCGCCGGTGCCGGGATCGTCGTGCCCGGCGCCGCGCCGAGGTAGGTGAGCAGCACGTCGCGCTGGGCGGCGATCATCTCCCGGCTGGTGCGCAGGAATTCGGAGATCAGCGCGTCCTGGCCGGCCGGGACGCCGTACGGGTGGTTCGTCGTCACAGTCGTCTCCACGACTCGTCGGGCCGGTGCCAGGGCACCGGGGAGGAGTTCTCCGGCGGCGGTGCGGACCAGGTGGCCGTCGACCGTCCAGCCGGGCCGCTTCGGTGCCGGGGTGCGGACCGCGTCGACGGCGTCACGGCCCCGCAGGAGCCATCCGGTGCGTACCGGCGCTCCCGCGACGGCCAGTCGGGCGAGGGCGTCGAGCCAGCCGCGCAGGCCGCTGTCGGCGCGGGGCTCGCAGGCGACGGTGCGGTGCGGACGGTCACCGAGGATCTGTTCGACGAGCCGGGTGAGGACCGTGCCGGGTCCCGCCTCGACGAAGGTCCGGGCTCCCGCCTCGTACATCGCCTCGATCTGGGCGGCGAAGGCGACCGGGGCCCCGATCTGGGCGGCGAGTTCCGTGCGCACGGCGTCCGGGTCCGGCGCGTACGGGGCGGCCGTGCGGTTGGACCAGACCGGGAACTCGGGCGGGCGTACGGTCTTGTCCTGGAGGACCTTGGCGAACCGTTCGCCCGCGCCGGCCACCAGGGGGCTGTGGAAGGCGCAGGCGACGGGGATGCGCTTGGCGCCGTATCCGGCCTCGCGCAGCGCGCGGACGGCGGCGGCGACCTGCTCCGTCGGGCCGGAGATCACTGTCTGCTGGGGTGAGTTGCGGTTGGCGAGGACGACCGAGGCGGGCGTCTGCGCCGCGCGCAGGGCGTGTTCGACGTCCTCGGCGGCGGCGGAGACGGCGGCCATGGTGCCGGGGTCGTCGCCCGCGGCCGCCAGGATGGCCGTAGCCCGCTCGGTGCTCAGCTCCAGGAGTGTCTCGGGGTCGAGGGTGCCGGCCGCGCACAGGGCGACCAGTTCGCCGTAACTGTGTCCGGCGGCCATGTCGGGCAGGACGCCCGCGGTGGTGAGCAGGGCGTGGGCGGCGAGGCCGGTGATGCCGAGTGCGGGCTGGGCGGCCCGGGTGTCGGTGAGTTCGGCCCGTCGGCGCTCGTGGCCCGGGTCGTCGAAGGCGGCGGGCGGGTACAGCCGGTCGGCGTGGGTCGGGGCGAGCCGGAGGTAGTGCTGGAGTTCGGGGAAGGTGATGAAGAGGTCGGCGAGCATGCCGGGGCGCTGGCTGCCCTGGCCGGGGAACAGGAAGGCGATCTTGCCGTCGTCGTCCGCCGGTGCCGGGTCGGCCAGGTGGATGCCCGCGGCCGGGTCGTGTTCCCCGGCCAGGGCCCTGCGCAGCCGGTCGACGAGACTGTCCACGTCGGTCGCCACGACCGCCACTCGCACCGGGTCGGGTGAGGTGTCGGAGCGCCGGGCCGCGCTCAGCGCGAGATCGCGCAGCCGCCAGGGACGGCCGTCGGTCTCGGCGGCCTTCAGCACGTCCCCGATCGCGCGGCCGGCGGCCGCGAGGTCCTTGCCGCGGAAGGTGAACAGTTCGGCGGGCCATGTGTCCAGGCTCTGCTCCGGCGGTACGGCGTCGCCGTGGGCCCGGAGCACCACATGGAAGTTGGTGCCGCCGAAGCCGAACGCGCTCACCCCGGCCACGCGTTCACCGGCCGGTGCCGCCCACGGCTGGGTCTTCGTGTGGAAGGCGAACGGGCTGGTGCCTTCCTGCCAGGCGGGGTTGGGGCTCTTGAGGTGCAGGGTGGGCGGTTTCACGCCGGTGTGGAGGGCCAGGGTGGTCTTGATCAGGCCGGCGAGACCGGCGGCGCACTTGGTGTGCCCGATCTGTGATTTGACCGAGCCCAGCACACACCTGCCCGGCTGTGCGCCGGCATCGGCGAACACCTCGCTGAGGATGGTGAGTTCGGTTCGGTCGCCGACCACGGTCCCGGTGCCGTGCGCCTCGACGAGGCCGACGTCTGCGGGTGAGACACCGGCGTTGCGGTACGCCCGTTCCAGCGCGGTCCGTTGTCCTTCGGGCCGGGGTGCGGTGAGGCCGAGCGAGCGGCCGTCGCTGGAGGAGCCGAGGCCTTTGATGACGGCATAGATCCGGTCGCCGTCGCGTTCGGCGTCCGTGAGCCGTTTGAGGACCACGCAGGCGACGCCTTCGCCGAGGGCGATGCCGTCGGCCGAGCCGTCGAAGGCCCGTGACCGGCCTGTCGGGGAGAGGGCGTGCACGGAGGAGAACAGGACGTAGTCGTTGATGCCGTTGTGCAGGTCGGCGCCGCCGCACAGGACGACGTCGCTGGTGCCCGCCGTGAGCTCCTTGCACGCCACGTCCACGGCGGCCAGTGAGGACGCGCAGGCCGCGTCCACGGTGTAGTTGGCCCCGCCGAGGTCGAGGCGGTTGGCGATGCGGCCCGAGATGACGTTGGCGAGCATGCCGGGGAAGGAGTCCTCGGTCAGCCGGGGCAGCTGCTCCTCCAGCCCGTCGGGCACCTTGCCGTAGTACGACGGCAGTACGGCCCGCAGGGTGGCGGCGTTGGACAGGTCGCTGCCCGCCTCGGCGCCGAAGACCACCGAGGTGCGCGAGCGGTCGAACTCCCGTCCCCGGTCGCCGTATCCGGCGTCCTCCAGTGCGCGCCGGGCGGCCTCCAGGGACAGCAGCTGGACGGGTTCGATGCTGCCGAGCGAGGCCGGCGGGATGCCGTAGCTCAGCGGGTCGAAGGGGATGCGGGGCAGGAACCCGCCCCACTTGGAGGCCGTGCTGCCGTCGGCGTGGTGCACGGCCGGGTCCCACCGGTCGGGCGGGACCTCGGTGACGGCGTCGTGTCCGGAGACGACGTTCGCCCAGAAGGAGGCGAGGTCGGGGGCCTGCGGGAACATGCAGGCCATGCCGATGACAGCGATGTCCAGGGGGGCGGGAGCCGCCGGTTCCGCGGCGGGGTGCGCACCCGGCTGCCGGCCCAGTTCCTCGCCGCGTACCGCGAGGAAGTCGGCCGCGCCGTCGGTGACCGAACGGTGCAGGGCCTCGACGGTGGTCGTCGCCGTGCGCAGGACGGTCACGTCTCCGGCCATGAACATGCCCTCGTCCAGCTGTCGTTGCTCGTCGACCGGCGCCAACTCACCGCTTTCGGACCGGTCGAGGCCCTTGCTGGCGATGCGCAGCCGGCCGACGTTGAGCCGTTCCAGCTCCTCCCAGACAGCACGGTCCGGCACGTTCCGGGCGCGCAGTTCGGCCTCGCGTTCCCGGTAGTTCAGGGTGAAGCGGCTGGGTACGCAGCGGGTGGCGTGGCCGGGCGCGGTCTCCAGCAGGGTGGTGGCGGCGGCCGCCACGACCTGGCGCTGGAAGAGGGGCTGGATCGCGCCCCGGTCCACCGCCTCCTCGGTGAACAGGTAGGCGGTTCCCATCAGGACGCCGACTGCGGCTCCCCGGGCGGTGAGGGGTGCGGCGAGCGCGGCGACCATCGCCGCCGAGCGCTCGTCGTGGACGCCGCCCGCGAAGAACACCTCGATCCGTCGCGCCGTTTCGTCGTCCGCGTCGGCCAGGAAGTCCTCCAGTGCGGCGAGTTGCGCCTCCCACAGCGGGAAGGCGGCCCGCGGGCCGACGTGTCCGCCGCACTCGGAGCCCTCGAAGACGAACCTGCGGGACCCGGCCTCCAGGAACTGCCGCAGCAGCCCCGGCGAGGGCACGTGCAGGAAGGTGCTGATCCCGGCCCGCTCCAGCGCCTCGGCCTGGGCGGGCCGACCGCCCGCGATGATCGCGTGGCTGGGCCGTAGCTCCCGTACGGCTTCGAGCTGGGCGTTGCGGATGTCCTCGGGCGCGAACCCGAGGATGCCGACCCCCCAGGGCCGCCCGTCCAGCGCGACACGTGTGTCTTCCAGCATCGCCCGCGCCTGTTTTCCGTCGGCCAGGGCCAGTGCCAGGAAGGGCAGGGCGCCGTCGGCGGCGACGGCCGCGGCGAACCGGGCCTGGTCGCTGACCCGGGTCATCGGCCCCTGCGCCACGGGCAGCCGTGTGCCGAGGGCCCTGCTCATGGGGGAGCCGGGCCGCAGTGCGCGGGCGGGCGCGGGGTCGGCCGGGGTGTCCGAATCCGCTGGTCGGTCGGCTGTGGCGGCCACGCCGACGGGGCCGGCTGCCGTCTCCCGGCCGGCCGCGGTCCGTAAGGGCTCCGACAGCGTGTTCCGTATCGCGGTCGTCAGCCCCCGAACCGTCCGGCCCACGTCCTGCCAGCGCTCCGCGAAGCGTGCCGCGAGGAAGCCGTCCTGGCCCACCGGCAGGAGTTGGGTGTACGGGTCCTGCGCGCCCAGCAGTGCGGCGACCCCGCCGGGGTCGTCGGCCGGCGGGTGCGGAGCATCGGGGCCGCGGCGGCGCAGTATGCGGTGACCGGCCACGACGACGGTCTCGGAGCCGTCCAGGGAACGGAGTGCGGCCGCGGTCGCCTCGGGGAGTGTCGACTCGGCCAGCAGCGCCAGCTGGGTGTCGAGGACGACTCCGGCCGCCCCGCCGGCCACCGCGGCGGCAGCCGTGCGGGGCCCGATGCCGCCGCACGCCCAGACCGGAACATCCAACCCGGGTTCGGCGAGCAGTTGCTGGAGCAGTACGAAGGTGCTGAGCTGCCCGATCCTGCCGCCGCTCTCGCTGCCCCGGGCGATCAGTCCGCACGCGCCCGCACGGACCGCCTCCCTCGCCTGCGCCAGGTCGGTGACTTCGGCCAGCACCCGGTGTCTCGCGGTGAATTCAGCGGGCGGCGGCCACCAGGCATCGGCCGTGAGGACCACGGTGTCGATCGGTTCGAGGTCCTCGGGAAGCATCCGGCAGCTCCCCGTGACCCGCACCCCGAACGGCCCCGGCGCCGTCCGTCTCAGGCGTCCGAGCGCCTCGCGGGATCTTCGGCCGCCGTTGCCGAGGTCGAGGATCCCGAGTGCGCCGGCGCGGCAGGCCGCCGCGGCGAGCCTGGCATCCGGTTCCCCGAAAGGGGTGATGCAGATGATCAGGTCCAGGGCGCGCACAGCTGACGTCATGATGCTCCGAATAATCGGTGAGACGGCACGGTGGGGGATTTGTGCGACATGGAGGCTCTGGTGCGAGGCAACCGGAAACTAGCGACTTCATTACTCGCCGGTCAATAACGGCGCGGCCAATCCGCCTGCGGTGGCATCAATTCGGCCAGCGACCGAAACTCGCCGCAAGAGCGGAAAAACCGAGCAATTCCCGTCCGCGGTGCGGCCGCTCACCCCGAGGTCCACACGCGCCACAACACCACAAGCCCGTCAAAGCGTCCGGTGGATTCACCCTTCGGTCGCCCGTCCGCAACAAGCCGGGCAGCCCGGCCGACCTCTGTAAATTCCACATGACTTCGAGCCCGTGGCCAGATCGGGACACCCGGAAACCACGGCCGCACGGACGCACCCCGGCCTGACGCCAGCCTGACAGAAGCCTGCCGGCAACTGAATTCTATTCAGCCAAACGCGAACCAGGAAAAAACCTTGTAAACCATTGAAGCAACGGGGCGACAGCGTGCGCGCGGCCCCCGGACGAGGCTCACCCCACGGGGTGACCCTGGCGTCAGCCGAGGACGGGCCCGGGGATCGGCCCGTTGTCCGTCACGGTCCCGGTCACACGCGACGGCAGCGGCTTCAGGGCGCCGAGGACGGAGCTGTCCGCGGTGTCGACGGGCGTCGGCGGCCCCGCCGCCGGGCCGCTGTCGTCGCAGCAGCCGACCTGCGCGATCCGTGTGTCGTAGCGCTCCCGAGGCTGCCCGGACTTCTCGCGCGGGGTGTCCGCCCCCGGCGGCTCGGGGGCGGCCTTCTTCTTCGGCCCCGGCTGCGGCGGCAACCGCTCGGGGCCGCCCCGCCCCGGCGCCTTCCGCTCCGACTGGTCGGCCCCGGCATCCAGCACCCACCGCTGTTTCCCGGTCCCGTCCCGCTTCGCCACGACCACTTGGGTGCTCGCCCTGCCCGAACCCGGGGCGACGACTAGCCCCTTGTGCCGGCGGAGCAGGAGTTCGCCGCTGACGGTCAGGCCGTAGGACACCTCGCCCGCGCGCACGCCGCAGCCGGACAGCTGGACCGTACGGGCTTCCGGGGCGGCGGCGAGGCAGAGGGCGGGGTCGGCGGCGCTGCGGAGTCTTCCGTCGTCCTGGTACGACCACTGCTGGGACTCCGCGGACGAGCACGCCGCAAGCGCGGTCCCCGCCCCCGGCCCGACCCGGCCGCCCTCGACGTCCAGGCAGAGTCCGGTGGCGGGGCTGCGCAGCCTGCCATGGGCGACCTCGACGGGGTCGCTCGCGGAGGCGGCCGACGGGGAGGCGACGACGGACGGCTTGTCGGCGGTGCCGGGCCCGGCGGGGCCGACGCGGCTGCCGCCGGGGGCTCCCCAGGTGACGCCGGGCCGGGGGACGCCGTTCTCGTCGGACCAGCTCCTCGCCACCAGCACGGTCGCGAGCAGCGCGAGGGAGGCGAGGCCGACACCGACGGCCAAGGCCTTGCGCCGCCTGCTCCCAGCCGTGGTGCGGTGGCCTCCGCCGGCCCCCGGAGGTACGGCCTCCAGGCGTGCGTTCTCCAGGTGTACGGCCTCCGGATGGACGGCCTCCGGCGCGGGTGGCCGCTCCTCGACGGCACCGCGTCCCGGGCGCGAGTCGAGGTAGCGGCGGGCACCCCAGCCGAGCACGGCCTCGGCGAGCAGGATCTCCAGCCTGCCCTCGAAATGGCTGAGCTGTTCGGCGGCTTGGCGGCAGTACCGGCACACCGTCAGATGCCGTGGCACATCGGGCGCCAAGGAGCCGCCGCGGCGCTTGGGGACGTCGAGGAGACTGTTGTGGAAACGGCAATCGCTGGTGGGCGCGAGTTCTCGGTGGGCGCGCACCAGACCCGCCCGGAATTGTTCTCGCGACTGCTCCAGCGTGGCAGCCGCGGTGGCGGTGTCCACACCCAGCAGACCGGCCGGTATGGTTATCGGATCCGCCTCGACCTCGGTGTGCCACAACAGGCATTGGGACGCTCCGGGAAGGGCCCGGAAAGCAAGCTCGGCGAGTTGCCTCCTTTCGGGAGGACCGGGCATTGCCGCGCGTAGACCGCGGCCACCGGTGGGTTTGCGCAGTTCCGGCAGAACCACGCAGATTCCCTCGTCGGCGGCCCACTCCCGGACCGTCTCCCGCACGGCCACGAGAAGCTGCGGCCGCAGCGCGCCGTCGGCCGCCCCGCCGGCCAGTCGGCCGAGCACGCGGTTGAAGGCCGTGGTGGCCACGAACTGGGCCGCTCCGGTGGCGGATGCGAGGCAGACGATCGCGTAGTCGCAGGTCGCCCGCCAGTGCCGGGCCAGCAGGAGGGTGACGGCACAGTGGCTGCTGTCGCCCTCGGCGCGGAGTTGTGCCACGAGGTTGCGATCGGACCGGGACTGCACGGAACCAATTCCTTCCAAGCCGAAGGAGGGCACAGGGAATGGCGTCCCATCGGAAAGCAGTGCCTGCCGGGTGCACACCTTCCTGTTTGGTGCGTACCTTTGGGGTCGGCCTTTCCGTACGGGCACCGGCCTGTGCCCTCCCAAGCGGAGGGCTCACCTTCGCACATTTGACTCACAGGTAACAAGAAGTCCGCGAGACCCAAGTTCAAGGTGCGGGGAATTCAGGCGAGTTACCGACGGTATCCGCATCAGTATTGGACGGACTGGTTACGCAAGGGTCAACTCGTGTGCACGGAACGCCAGATGGCACACCAAATCTTCAGCGTTCCGGCCGGAAGCGGAACAGCTCCCTCCACAGCGAGCTCCCATGTATCTCTCGGCGCACTCTCATCCCCGTACGCCAGCATGGGCCGCATGATCGCCCCGCGCTCCTCAACCACCCCCACGGCCCCCCGCACCGTCCGCAAGGCGGTCGTCCCGGCCGCCGGGCTCGGCACCCGCTTCCTGCCCGCCACGAAGGCGACGCCGAAGGAGATGCTGCCGGTCGTCGACAAGCCGGCCATCCAGTACGTCGTCGAGGAGGCCGCCGCGGCCGGGCTCGACGACATCCTGATGGTCACCGGGCGCCACAAGCGGGCCATCGAGGACCACTTCGACAGCGCCTTCGAACTGGAGCAGACGCTCGCGGCCAAGGGCGACACCGTGCGGCTGGACGCCGTGCGCGACCCCGCGCGCCTGGCCGACATCCACCACATCCGCCAGGGCGACCCGCTGGGCCTCGGCCACGCCGTTCTCTGCGCCCGCCACCACGTGGGGAACCAGCCCTTCGCGGTTCTCCTGGGCGACGACCTGATCGACTCTCGGGAGACCCTGCTCAGTCGGATGCTGGACGTGCGCGACCGGTACACCGGCAGCGTGGTCGCGCTGATGGAGGTCGACCCGTCGCAGATCCACCTCTACGGCTGCGCGGCCGTCGAACCGACCGACGAGGCGGGCGTCGTGCGCGTGACGGGCCTCGTGGAGAAGCCCTCGCCCGAGGCCGCCCCCAGTACCTACGCGGTCATCGGCCGCTACGTCCTCGACCCGGCCGTCTTCGGCGTCCTGGAGCGCACTGCGCCCGGCCGCGGCGGCGAGATCCAGCTCACCGACGCCCTCCAGGAACTCGCCTCGGACGGCACGGTCCACGGCGTGGTGTTCGACGGCCTGCGCTACGACACCGGCGACAAGGCCGACTACCTGCGCACGGTGGTCCGCCTGGCCTGCGACCGGCCGGACCTGGGTCCCGGATTCGTGGCCTGGCTGAAGGAGTTCATCGACGGCCTGGACAACCGGGGGGCGGAGCGCGAGGAACGGGACGAGGGACGCCGGGCCGCCTGACGAGGCCCTCGTGCGCACGAGGGCCCCGGCCTGATCGGCGCATTCGAGGGGCCCTCCCCCGCGATCCGCGGGGCGGACGTCAGCTGTTGGGACGCAGGGTCCAGGTCACGGTCATCTCCCCGGTCACGGCGCCGTCCTCGCGCTGGATGGCGACGGCCACCGGGAACTCGGGGCGCTTGCCCTCGTCGAGTTCGGCGACGACGTCCGCGATGGGGCGGCCGAGGGTCGCGGTGGCCTTGACCGGGCCCAGGGCGATCTTCTTGAACGCGATCTCCGCGGTGACCGGAAGCGGCACGGCGCGCGAGAGCTGGTCGCCGAAGGCGGCGAGAACGATCGCACCGCTGGCGGACTCGCCGAGGGCGAACATGGCCCCGGCGTGCGGTCCGCCGACGTGGTTGCGGTACTCGCTCTGGTCCGGCAGGGACAGCACGGCCCGCTCCGGAGTGGTCTCCAGGTACTCCAGGTTCAGGGTCCTGACCATGGGGACCGTGGCGGCGAGCAACTCGCCGATCGACATCTGGTCTGCGCTCATGGCCGCCATGTTACTCACGAGTAGCAGAACCTGGCCAGAGCCGGTCCGATGATCGCTGTATCGTTACGGCCCGTGTGGCCAGGGGAACAGCCGCCAGGGAGCGGAACACAACCACAGCACAACCCGTACCGGCAGCCCGGCTATCAGCAGCCGAACCCGTACGTCGGACAACAGCAGCCCGCCCAGTGGGCCGTGCCCACGGCCGTACCGCCTCCGCAGCCGGACGGCGGGGGCCGGCGCACGAAGCTCGTGGCGGTCGTCGCGGCCGCGGCCGTCGTCGTCACGGCCTGTGTCACCGGATTCCTGGTCCTGGGCGGCGGCAAGGACGACGAGGCCGGCCCCGGCCCCACCGCCTCACCGTCGTCGGCGTCCGGCTCACCGTCCGCCGCTGTCTCCGCCACGCAGGACAACCCGCGCGGCGACGAAGCCCTGAAGCCGACCGTCACCGGCTGGAAGGTCGTGGTCAACCCGGACGTGGGCATCGCCTTCGACGTGCCGGCCGACTGGGCGCCGCGGCCGAAGGACTGGATCACCTACGTCACGGACGACTCCGGCTCCGGCGACAAGGTCCTCGTAGGCATGAAGGCACCCGCCGTGTACAAGGAGAAGTGGTGCAGCTCCGACGACGACAAGAACGGCAGGACCGAGAACACCTCCCTGGCGAGCGTGGGCACCCGCGGGAACGACAGCTCCAAGAGCCCCGCGGAGGCCGCCCGCGCCGACTCGGCGGACTGGGTCTACGGCTGGTACGCCCAGCCCGACCGCAAGAAGGTCACCACCGGCCCGGTGACGTCGTACACCACCGCCTCCGGCATCACGGGAAGCCTCGCCACCTCGCGGTCGTCCGGCGTCGTCAAGCAGCACAAGTGCGACTCGGACGGAACGGCGACGACCTTCGCCTTCAAGGACCCGGACGGGAGCGTGCTGTCCTGGTCGTTCGTCGGCGCCACGGGCGTCAGCGGCGCGGTTCCGGAGTCGACGGTCCGTGACATCCTGCGTACGGTGCGGCTGTACGACACCGGGTCGGACTCCTGATTCGGTACCACCCTGACAAGGGGTGGTGACCGAATCGTGTCGCGGACGCCACTAGGGTTGCTGCCCATGTGGCCAGGACAGCAGCCGCCCGGGGGCGAGCAGAACCCGCAGAACAACCCGTACCAGCAGCCGGGTTACCAGCAGCCGAATCCGTATCAACAGCCCGGCTACCAGCAGTATCAGCAGCCCAACCCCTATGGGCAGCAACCACAGTGGGGCGCTCCGGCACCCGTGGGCGCGCCCCAGCCGCAGCAGGGCGGTGGCGGCGGAAACCGGACGAAGTTGATAGCGATCGTCGCGGCGGCGGCCGTGGTCGTCGCGGCCGGCGTGACCGGATTCCTGGTCCTCGGCCGCGGCAAGGACGACAAGGCGGATGCCGGCTCGGGCCAGCCGGCGAGCCAGTCGCCGACCCCGGAGCCGAGCGCCACATCGTCCGGCTCGGGCGACAATCCGCGCGGCGACCAGACCGAGAAGCCGCTCGTCGCGGGCTGGAAGGTCGTCGTCAACCCGAGGTGGGGCACGGCCTTCGACGTGCCGGCGGACTGGCAGCTCGACACCCCCGGCACCTCCATCGGCTTCACCGACCGGAAGTCGGAGGACGGCAAGGCGCTCATCACGATGTCGGCGCCGGCCGAGTACAAGTCGAAGTGGTGCACGTCGGACGACGACAAGGACGGAAAGACCGACGACACGGCGCTGGCCGTGGTGGGCACCAAGGGCGAGAGCGGGGCCAAGAACCCCGGCGACGCGGCGGTCCGCGAAGTGCCCTGGTGGGTGTACGGCGGCTACACGCAGCCGGACAAGAAGAGCATCACCTACGACAAGAAGGCCACCGCCTACACGACCAGGTCGGGCCTCAAGGGCGCCTACGCCTGGGCACGTTCGACCGGCACACCCCGCAAGGGCAAGTGCGCCACCGACGGCAAGTCACTCACCTTCGCCTTCGAGAACTCGGCCGGAGACCTCGCGTCGTTCAACTTCTACGGCGTCAAGGGCGTGAGCGAGGAAGTCGACAAGGCGACCATCATGAAGATCCTCGGCACGGTACGGCTGCACGGGGACCCCACGCAGAGCTGACCGCCCCGGAGCCCGAGAAGGGTTCAGCCGATGCCGAACGCTCCGTCGGGGGGCTCGGGTGACGGTACGGCGTCCTCGTCCTGGACCGGGCGGGCTCCGCCGGTGAAGTCCCGTAGCGCAGGGCCGTGTTCGACGCGGGCCGGGAAGGCGTCGGAGGCGGTGCGGCGGGCCAGGGCCGCCGTGTTCACGGGGTGGTGCGAGGCGACGAGCACGGCGTTGCCGAACCGGCGGCCGCGCAGCACGCCCGGCTCGGCGATCAGCGCCAGCTCCTCGAACACGGCGGCGAACGTGGCCAGTTGGGAGCGGAGGAAGGCGAACGGCGCGGCGTCGGCAAGATTGGCCAGATAGACGCCGTCGGCGCGCAGGACGCGCTCGGCCTCACGGGCGTAGGCGAGCGAGGTGAGGTGCGCGGGGACCCGGGAGCCACCGAAGACGTCGGCGATCAGTACGTCCGCCGAGTCGTCCCGGGCGGCCTCGATCCAGGCGCGGGCGTCGGCCGCGTGCACTGTGATTCCGGCGCCGTCCGGAAGGGGCAGATGCTCGGCCACCAGCGCCAGCAGCCCCCGGTCGGCCTCGACCACGTCCTGCCGGGAGCCCGGCCGGGTCGCCGTGAGGTACCTGGGCAGCGTGAGCGCGCCCCCGCCCAGGTGCACCACGTCCAGCGGCCGCCCCGGCTCCCCCAGTGTGTCCAGCACGTATCCGAGCCGTCGCGCGTACTCGAACTCCAGATGCGTCGGGGCATCCAGGTCGACGTAGGACTGCGGCGCCCCGTCGACCGTCAGCAGCCAGGCCCGCTCACGGTCGACGTCGGGCATCAGCTTCGCGGTGCCGTGGTCGGTGGCGCGGATGACGGGTATGGACTCACTCACGGTTCCATTGTGCCGGTGAGAGATGGCACCGGGCGCCGCAGCGTCCCTGAAAGGGGCGCGGGGAACTGCGCGACCAGCCACGAACGACCTGCAGTCGCCCGCGCTCCACCAGCCGCGCAGCTCCTCCGGCGCAACCCGCACAGCCGTCAGCCGACAGCCGTCACCGTCCCCGCGCCGACGGTCCGGCCGCCCTCACGGATGGCGAAGCCGAGCCCCGGCTCGAGCGGGACCTCGCGGCCCAGTTCCACCGTCATCTCGACCGTGTCCCCGGGCCGGGCCAGGGCCGTCTCCCCGAGGTCGACGTCGCCGACCACGTCCGCGGTGCGGATGTAGAACTGCGGACGGTAGCCGGTGGACACCGGGGTAGTACGGCCGCCCTCGCGCGTCGACAGGACGTACACGCGCGCGGAGAACCGACGGCTGGGCTCTACGCTGCCGGGCGCCGCCACGATGTGCCCACGCCGCACGGCGTCCCGCGGCACCCCGCGCAGCAGCAGCGCCACGTTGTCCCCGGCCTGGGCCTCCTCCATCGGCTTGCCGAAGGTCTCCAGCCCGGTCACGACGGTC
Source organism: Streptomyces sp. NPDC086549 (assembly GCF_044746205.1). NCBI lineage: Bacteria > Bacillati > Actinomycetota > Actinomycetes > Kitasatosporales > Streptomycetaceae > Streptomyces > Streptomyces sp. NPDC086549. Next base: position 244,017 of record NZ_JBIVBS010000012.1, read on the forward strand.
TCGACGTCCACGCCGAGCACCTCGACCCGGTCACCGACCCGGATCGTGCCGCGCTCGACCGCGCCGGTGACCACCGTGCCCCGCCCGGTGATGGTGAGCACGTTCTCCACCGGCAGCAGGAACGGCGCGTCCAGATACCGCTCGGGCATGGGCACGTACGTGTCCACCGCGTCGAGCAGCGCCTCGATCGAGGCCGTCCAGCGCGGGTCGCCCTCCAGTGCCCTCAGGCCGGAGACCCGTACGACGGGTACGGAGTCGCCGCCGTATCCCTGCGCGGTGAGCAGTTCGCGCACCTCCAGTTCCACGAGCTCGGCGAGTTCCTCGTCGGCCCGGTCGGCCATGGTGAGCGCGACCACGATGTGGTCGACGCCCACCTGCCGGGCGAGCAGTACGTGTTCCGCGGTCTGCGGCATGATCCCGTCGAGCGCGGAGACGACGAGGATCGCCCCGTCGAGCTGCGCGGCCCCGGTGACCATGTTCTTGACGTAGTCGGCGTGGCCCGGCATGTCCACGTGCGCGTAGTGCCGGGTGTCGGTCTCGTACTCGACGTGCGCGATGTTGATGGTGATGCCGCGGGCGGCCTCCTCCGGGGCGCGGTCGATGCGGTCGAACGAAACGTATTCGGTGGTGCTGCCGGTGCCGCGCTCGGCGAGCACCTTGGTGATGGCCGCGGTCAGGGTGGTCTTGCCGTGGTCGACGTGACCCATCGTGCCGATGTTCAGGTGCGGTTTGGTGCGTACGTATGCCGTCTTGGGCATGGCTGTACCTCGAAGCCTTGTCAGTGGTGATGGGGACCCCAAGGACTGGCCGACCCTCCCCCTGCGGGGTCCGCCGGACGATCCGGAGAGGGTCAGCTTCGGGCGCCGTCGACAGCGGCCAGGATGATCGGGACGGCAGCCTTCGGAGCATCCGCGACCGCGGATGCTGCGAGGACGAAGGCGTACCGGAACATGACGCCGATCATTGCCGACGCTTTGTGCCGCGTCGAATGGTTTTTCCCGGTGCGGGTTCAGCCACCGGACTCCTTCGAGCGGCGGCCTTCCTCAGCCGCCGATGTTCTTCAGCGCCTCCCGGACCGTCAGCGGTGCGAACCTCCCCCGCTCACGGGTCAGGAAGGCCCGTACCGCGTCCGGGTCGGTCTTGGCGTACTCGCGCAGGCACCAGCCGATCGCCTTGCGGATGAAGAAGTCGCCGTGCCCGGACTGGAGCAGGCAGTAGGCGAAGAGACGGTCGGCGTCGGTGCGTTCCTTGTAGCGCAGTTGGTGGAGCAGGGCGGTACGGGCGACCCACAGGTCGTCGTCCGCGATCCACCGGTCCATGTCGGCGGCCGGCTCCGGGTCGGCGGCGACGAGCGCGCCGACGACATGCGCGGCCAGCAGGTCGACCGTGTCCCACCAGGGGACGGTGGTGACGAGGTGCCGGACCACCGGCAGGAAGCCCGAGGAGCAGCGTCCGGCGTGGCGGCGCAGGTAGTCGACGGCGAAGTAGTGGTACTCCCGTTCCGGCAGCGCCCAGCAGCGCAGCGCGATCGCCGTGCAGTCGGCCTCGGCGGGGCGCGGGGTGCCCGCGAGAACCGTGCGGGACAGGCTGCGGCGGACCGGCGTGGGGACGCCGAGGAAGGGGGCCACGTCCTTCATGTACGCCCGCATGGCTCCGGCCCGCCCGGGATCGGCCGCGGCGGGGTACGCGGCGGTGAGCCGCTCCAGAACGGTGTCGGCGAGAGCACTGCGCGGTACGTCCACCTGGCCCGCACCTGTGACGGTCATGAGACGAACCATACGGCGCTCACACATGTTCGTCGGTTACTGTCACCGGATGCTCGATGCCACCAACCGCTCTGGGGGCACCGCGACGGCCTCTCCCCGGGCCGCCGTCACGGAGCTCGTCACCGCCGTACCCACGGCGGCTCCCATCCCGTCGCTCACGCGGGCGGGTTTCGCGTCGCGCTGCACGCGCGCGCTGCTGTCGCCCTGGTCGCGGCTGTCCCTGCTCGTGGCGCTGCTCGTCGCGGCCGCGTCGACCATGCTGCTGTTCGAGCCGCAGAGACTGCTCACCCACGGATGGCCGCCGCAGCTCGGCGGTGCCGCGGCGGCGGTGGTGTTCGCGGGGGCGTACGGGCTGTGCACGGTGGCGTTCGTACCGCGGCCGCTGCTGAACCTGGCGGCTGGTGCCCTCTTCGGTTCCCAGGTGGGGCTCGGCACGGCACTGGTCGGTACGGTGCTCGGCGCCGGGGTCGCCTTCGGCCTGGGCCGGGTGCTCGGCCAGGACGCGCTGCGCCCGTTGCTGCGCGGCCGCTGGCTGAAGGCCGCCGACGGGCAGCTCAGCCGGCACGGCTTTCGCGCGATGATGGTGGCGCGGCTGTTCCCCGGCGTGCCGTTCTGGGCCGCGAACTACTGCGCCGCCGTCTCCCGTATGGGCTGGCCGACGTTCCTGCTCGCGACGGCGCTCGGTTCGGTCCCGAACACCGCCGCGTACGCCGTCGCCGGGGCCCGCGCCTCGTCGCCGACGTCGCCGGCCTTCCTGATCGCGATGGCGTGCATCGCCGTGCCGGCCCTGGTGGGCGCGGTGGTGGCCTGGCGCAAGCGCCACCATCTCCGCGCCCGGTGACGCTCGGTCAGACTGCTTCCAGGATCATCGCGTTGGCGAGTCCGCCCGCCTCGCACATCGTCTGCAGGGCGTAGCGGGCGCCGCGCTCGCGCATCGCGTGGACGAGGGTCGTGGTCAGGCGGGTTCCGCTGGCGCCGAGCGGGTGGCCGATGGCGATCGCGCCGCCGTGCACGTTGACCTTGGCGAGGTCGGCGCCGGTCTCCTGCTGCCAGGCCAGGACCACGCTGGAGAAGGCCTCGTTGACCTCGAACAGGTCGATGTCGTCGATCGTGAGGTGCGCCCTGCTGAGCACCTTCTCGGTCGCCGGGACGACGCCGGTGAGCATGAGCAGCGGGTCGGAGCCGGTGACGGCGAAGCTGTGCAGGCGGGCGAGCGGGCGCAGGCCGAGGCGGGCGGCGGTCTCGCTGGAGGTGATCAGCACGGCGGACGCGCCGTCGTTGATGGGGCTGGCGTTGCCCGCGGTGACGTTCCACTCGATCTGCGGGAAGCGCTCGGCGAAGCCGGGGTCGTAGTAGGCGGGCTTGAGGCCGCCGAGGATCTCGGGGGTGCTGCCGGGCCGTAGGCACTCGTCGCGCGTGACGCCCTGCAGGGGCGCGACCTCGGCGTCGAACAGGCCGGCGTCCCAGGCGGTCGCCGCCTTGTGGTGCGAGGAGACGGCGAAGGCGTCCATCTGCTCACGCGTGATGGACCACTTGGCGGAGATCAGTTCGGCGCTGACGCCCTGCGGGACGAGGCCCTCGGGGTAGCGCTCGGCGACTCCGGGGCCGAAGGGGTCCTTTCCGGGCGGCACGTTCGACCACATCGGCACGCGGCTCATCGACTCGACGCCGCAGGCGACGACCATGTCGTAGGCGCCCGAGATCACGCCCTGGGCGGCGAAGTGCACGGCCTGCTGGGAGGAGCCGCACTGGCGGTCCACCGTGGTCGCCGGGACGGACTCGGGGAAGCCCGCCGAGAGGACGGCGTAGCGGGTGGTGTTCATGGCCTGCTCGCCGACCTGGTCGACGGTTCCGCCGATGACGTCGTCGATCAGGGCCGGGTCGACGCCCGAGCGCTCGACGAGGGTGCGCAGGGTGTGGGCGAGGAGTTCCACGGGATGGACGTGGGCCAGGGAGCCGTTCGGCTTGCCCTTGCCGATGGGGGTGCGTACGGCTTCGACGATGACTGCGTCACGCATGGTGCGGGCCTCCTTGGCCGCCGGGGCGATGGCCGGCGCGATTACCGGTGAGTAGGAAATCCGAACTCACCATAACTCGCCGGGTTGGAAAATCAAACCCTCCTTTAGACTGGGCTCCATGGCCGCCACGAAAGATCCGCGCCCCTGTTCCATCGCCGATGCCCTCGCGCTCGTCGGCGAGAAGTACTCGCTGCTGGTGCTGCGGGAGGTGTGCCTGGGCAACGGCCGCTTCGACCAGCTGGTCCGCAACATCGGCGCCCCGCGCGATATCCTGGCCACCCGGCTGCGCCGGCTCGTCGACGCCGGGATCCTGGTCAAGCACGCCTACAACGAGCGCCCGCAGCGCTTCGAGTACCGGCCCACACAGGCGGGCCTCGAACTGGAGCCGGTCCTGCTGACCCTCATGGCGTGGGGCGACCGCCATCTCCGCGGGGACGACGACCGCCCCATGGTGATCGAGCACATCTGCGGCAACGAGCTCGTCCCGGTCGTCACCTGCTCGTCCTGCGGCGATCCCGTGCGCCACGGGGACGTGACGCCCCACCCGCAGAGCCCCGGCTGGACGCTCAGGGGACCGTCGGCGGCGTAGCCGGTCCTAACTCTCCTGCCGGTACACGTCGAGCATCCCCTGCCGGTACACGTCGAGCCGCCCGCACATCCCGAACTTCCCCTGGACCGAAGGCTGTTCGGCCCGAACGACGGCCTCGGCCAAGTGGGAGACATCGCCCCGTCCGAGGCGGTCGAGCTGCTCTTCCGTGGCCGTCGCGGCCGCCTCGGCGCCGCGCCGCCAGCGCTCGCGCCACTCGTCGAGCCGGGGCCGTACGAGCGCGGCGGCGGCCCTGTGGAAGGCGGCCAGCGGCTCGGGGCCGGAGGCCTCGCACAGCGCCCGGTAGCCCTCCAGCGCGAGGTCCCGGCGGGCACGGGCGGCCCGCGCCTGTTCCTCCTCGGGCGCGTCCGCCGGGATCGTCGTCGCGGCGGCGTACGTCTCGGGGTCGGTCAGGTACTCCGGGGGCAGTGTGAGCACCGCGTCGCCCGCCTCGGGCAGCCCGCTGTTCTGCATGAGGACGGTGATGCGCAGGTCGTCCTCGTTGACGAGCCGGTGGACCGTGCCCGGCGTGAACCAGGCCACCGTGCCGGGCGCGAGGGGTGTGACCTCGTACCCGCGGGTCGTGAGTGTCTGTACGGCGCCCCGCCCGCCGGTGACGACGTACGCCTCCGAACAGGCGAGGTGCAGATGGGGAGTTCCGCCACGGACACCGTCGGCGGCGGGCCAGTCGTACACGCACAGGCGCGAGACCGCGATCCCGCCCGGCAGACCGGTGAACTCCCCTGCGCTCACCACGGATGGGTCTCCAGGTACTTCGCGATGTCCTCCCGCTCCCAGGCCCCGTCCGCGACGACGACCCGGTAGCGCCGCCGGAGCGTGTCGCCGGGGGCGAGTTCCAGTTCGTCGAAGAACGACCAGGAGGGGGCGATCCCGGCGAAGGGTTCGTTGCGCACGAACCAGTGGGCGGGGTGGGCGCCGCCCGCACCGGAGTGGTCGTTCTCGGGGGCGTGCGCGACGACGACCGTCGCGTGGCCGTCGGCGCCGTCGTGTTCGCCGGACAGGGCGAGCCAGGACGACTGGCTGCCCATCAGCTCGGGCCCCTCACCGTCCGGCCCGATGATCCGCCCGCCCCGGAAGGCTCGCGGACCGCGCCAGAACAGGCCCGTGTAGCCTGCCATCTCGCGTCCGGCGGTGGTCGGGCTGCCGAACCGCAGCGGCTCGTCCCGGCGGTTCGTCACCGCGCTGGTCCAGGTCAGCGCCCAGGAGCCGGACGCCGGGTCGATGTCGTGCACCTCGATCCGGCGCTCCTCCTCCGCCCACAGGGCACCGTCGCGGGGGTGCCAGGTCAGCCGCTCGGCGATGACGAGCCGCTGGTCGTCCGAGGTCACCTCGTCGAACCCGGTATGCGCCATCGAGCCGACCCGCTCCGGGAGTTCGAGATAGCCCTCGCCGTGCACGTACGAGTTGCCGCCCCACAGGTTCGCGCCGGACAGGTGGGAGGCGGTCAGGGACAGGCCCTTGTGCCAGCGGTGGTCGTTGGGCCGGTAGTCGGTGACGACGTGGCCGGCCAGGGTCCGCATCGGGTGGAGGTACGGCTTCGGCGCCTCCCAGGCCGCCTCCGGCCGGTAGACGTAGGCGAACAGCTCCACCCCGGTGGCCGGTTCGGTCGCCGTGATCCGGTCACCGTGGGCATGGACGACGCGCAGCCCGCCGCTCACGCGGACACCTCCTCGCGCTCGGCCGGCGCCCAGCCGGGGGCACCCCCGTGCAGGGCGGTGTAGTAAGGATCTCCCGGCCCGATCTCCCCCGCACGTACGGTCGTGTCGGTGAACGCCGACTTGTAGAGCGCGGTGATCAGCTCCAGGCTGGTGCGCCCGTCCGCGCCGCTGCTGCGTGGCCGCTCCCCGGCGCGCATGCTCGCGACCAGCTCCCGCAGCTGCGCCAGGTGAGAGCTGGGCACGTCCGGACCGAAGTCACGCCAGGCCGCCACCTGGTCGCCGGGCACGTCCGGGGCCGGGGTGATGCGCCAGTTGGCGTTGCTGTGGCCGTAGAGGTGGGTCAGCTCGACGGTGGCGCGCTCGCAGTCGATGCGGATGCGGCTGACCTCGTCAGGACTCAGGACGCTGTTCACGACGGTCGCGAGGGCTCCGCTCGCGAAGCGGACCAGGGCCGTCGACACGTCCTCCGTCTCCACGTCGTGGACCAGCCGTGCGGCCATGGCCCGCACCTCGCTCCACGGGCCGAGCAGGTCGAGGAGCAGGTCCATCTGGTGGATGCCGTGGCCCATGGCCGGGCCGCCGCCCTCGGTGTGCCAGCGGCCGCGCCAGGGCACGGCGTAATACGCGCTGTCCCGGTACCAGGTGGTCTGGCAGTGCGCGACGAGCGGCCGCCCCAGCGCCCCCTCGGCAAGCAGCCGGCGGACGTGCCGGGAACCGGACCCGAAGCGGTGCTGGAAGACGATCGCCGCGTACGGGCCGCCGTCGGCGCCCTCCTCCGCCTCGACGGCGTCGAAGTCGGCCAGCGTCGGCACCGGCGGCTTCTCGCACCACACCCAGGCGCCGGCGCGCAGCGCCGCCACGGTCTGCTCGCGGTGCAGCGTCGGCGGCGTGCAGATGGTGACCAGGTCAGGCCGTTGTTCCCGGAGCATCCGGTCCAGGTCGGTGTAGGCGTGCGGGATGCCGGCCTGCGCGCAGAAGGCCTCGACCGCGCCCGCGTCGATGTCGACGGCGGCCACGACCTCCGTCTCGCCCTCCTCGACGAGCCGGGCGAGCGCGGGCAGATGGGAACCGCGTCCTATGGCGCCGGTGCCGATGACGGCGGCCCTGATGCGCCTGCCGGTGAGTGGGGCTGTGGAGCGGGGCATGGGCGTGATCAGCACTCCTCCGGGACGGCGGGCCCGTACGGCAAGCGGGGTGGCAAGCGGTACGGCACGCGGTGCGGCAAGCCGCGGCAAGCCGTGCAGCAAGCGCTTTCTCACGCTGCAAAGTAAGCGGCAGCCGGGCGGCCGGTCAACACCCCGAGCCCGGGACCGGTTGGTAAAGGACTGACCAAACCCCCTGTGTCCGGCCCGTCAGGGCGGGGCGCTACGCTGCCTCAGGCACACATGATCACCACTCAAATGATCACCCCTTCACCGGACTTTCCCCGATCTGCGCTTGGACGCCCTAACCCCATGTCTTGGTTTGAATCGCTCGTCCTCGGACTCGTCCAGGGGCTGACCGAGTTCCTCCCCGTCTCCTCCAGCGCGCATCTGCGGCTGACCGCGGCCTTCTCGGGCTGGAAGGACCCGGGCGCGGCCTTCACGGCGATCACGCAGATCGGCACGGAGGCCGCGGTGCTCATCTACTTCCGCAAGGACATCGGCCGGATCATCACGGCCTGGTTCCGGTCGTTGTCCGACAAGGCGATGCGCCGGAACCACGACGCGCAGATGGGCTGGCTGGTGATCGTCGGGTCCATCCCGATCGGTGTGCTGGGCGTGACGCTCAAGGACCAGATCGAGGGGCCGTTCCGCGATCTGCGGATCACGGCGACCATGCTGATCGTCATCGGCATCGTCATCGGCGTCGCCGACCGGCTGGCCGCGCGCGACGAGACCGGCGGCCGGCACCGGACGCCCAAGCAGCGCAAGACCCTGGAGAACCTCGGAGTCAAGGACGGCCTGATCTTCGGGCTCTGCCAGGCGTGCGCCCTCATCCCGGGCGTCTCCCGCTCCGGCGCCACGATCAGCGGCGGCCTGTTCATGGGCTACAAGCGCGAGGCGGCGGCCCGGTACTCGTTCCTGCTCGCCATCCCGGCGGTACTGGCGTCCGGCGCGTTCGAGGTGAAGGACGCCGTCGGGAGCGGACACGTTTCGTGGGGGCCGACGCTCTTCGCCACGGTGATCGCGTTCGCGTCCGGGTACGCGGTCATCGCGTGGTTCATGAAGTTCATCTCGTCGAAGAGCTTCATGCCGTTCGTCTGGTACCGCATCGCCCTCGGGATCGTCATCATCGCGCTCGTGTCGACGGGTGCGTTGAGCCCGCACGCCGCCGAGTCGGCGGGCCGGACCGGGCCTGGCGGCCCGGGGCGTCACGGCCACGCACAGCCGTGGCGCGTGCAGGCGGACCCCGCCGCGGCCGTGACCAACCCCATACGGTCTGAGTAGCCGCCCGGTAGCGCAGTGTCAGCCCTTGCGCCTAGGCTTGTCCGCATGTCCCCCGATTCCGTGACCTCTGGTTCCGTGCGGTCTGCTGCCGAGGTGAACGAGCAGATCCGCGCACTGTGGCTGCGTGCGGGCGGATACCTGTCGGCCCAGGACCGCGCGGAGTACGAGCTGCTGGTCGTCGAATGGGCCGAGGCGATGCGTGACGCGATCATCGAGGCGGCCTGAGGACACCGGCTCGGCGCAGCACCGCCCACCCGACACACAACAAGGACCAGCGGCCCCACGGCCGTGGATGCGCGAGCACGGCCTCGCCCGGCGGACAGGACCGCTCCTCGGGCAACAGCACGGCCTCACAGTCGAGTTCACCCGCCGGCACCAGGCCGTGGACTTCCCTGGCCTGCGGTGTCACGTCCTCGAAGCGCGAGGGCGCGCCTCAACTCCCGCCTCCAGGCGGCCTGGTCGTCATGGAGAGCGCGCACGCAAGGCGACCGGCACGCGTCGCGCAGCGCCCACACGCAGACCTCACGGCCGATCTCGACGGCGAGAAGGCCTGAACCCTCTTGGAGTGAGGGCACGGTCACCATTCGTACCGCAGTGACAGATCTGATGCTCCATCCGATGTGTGACGTGTGGGGAAGGTGATCACAGTGACGCCGTTGATGCAGGCAGTGCGAATCATGCGGCGGATATGTGGTGACCTTCACCGTGATGCAGGAGAAAGCAAGAGTTCCTTACGCAAGGGCGCGCAAGCACCGCATGCAGCCCATCTGCACCCGTGGAGGTTCCGAGTGCGACCGTTCACCCTCAACTACGCCTTGCCGAAAGCGTTTCCGACCGCGGTGACGCCGTACCATTTCGACGAGTCGCGTCAGCTGAACGTACTTCCCGACGGCCGGACGGCCGTCAGTGACCCGGACCTGCTGCTGGCTGTCGGCACGACCACGTCCACCGCCGGTTCCCAGACACACTTCGATGACTGACGCCCCGTAATCGAATGACCGTACTGATCCTCACGTCCGAGGAGGACGTGACCGCCGACATGGTGGTGGCCAGGCTGCACGAGATGGGGACCCCCGTCGTGCGGCTGGACCCTGCCGACCTGCCGGACAAGGTAGTGATGTCCGCCCACTACGCCCACGGCGACTTCGACGGACACCTGTCCGTGAACGGACAGGTGCTCAGCATGGAAGGTCTGCGCTCCGTATGGGTGCGCAGGCCGGGCGAACCGGCGGCGCACGCGGCGCACCCCTCGCCGTGGCTGACGGCCGAGGCACGTCAGGCGCTGTTCGGAATGCTCTTCTCCACCGCCACTCGGTGGATGAACCATCCGCGCAACGCCGACCGGGCCCGCCTGAAGCCCTGGCAGTTGAAGACGGCTCACCTCAGTGGCTTCGCGGTACCGCCGACCGTCTTCACCACGGCGCCCCGCTCGGCTCGGCAGTTCGCGGAGGAGCACGGGGACGTGGTGGTGAAATCCGCCTCGGGGCCGCCTCCCGGTGACCCCGGCCTGGCCCTGCCCACCACCCTGATCGGCCCCGACGCGGACTTCTCGGCCGTCGCGGCGGGCCCCGCGTTGCTGCAGCGTTACATACCCAAGCGTGCCGACATCCGTCTGACCTGTGTCGGCGATCGGCTGTTCGCCGCACGGAAGACGGCTGAGCCGGGCCAGGTCGACGGGCGGTACGGCGAGACCGAGCACACCTGGGAGGCGATCCCGGTACCCGAACGCATCGGCCGGTCGGTGCACGAGTACCTCGCTCGCGCCGGACTGGCGTACGCCGCCTTCGACTTCGCCGAGGACGAGGAGGGCGCCTGGTGGTTCCTGGAGTGCAATCAGGGTGGCCAGTTCGGCTTCGTCGAGTTGGAGACCGGGCAGCCGGTGTCCGAGGCGGTCGCCCTGTGGCTGGCACAGCGCACGGCGGCCATCCGGACACCGGAGATCCACCGGTGAGGAGACCATCGCGCGAGTGCCGCCCCGACTTCACGCACGGCAGCACCAGGTGCCGAGGGCACTGCCGTGCGTGGGGCAGGCCTGCCGGGGAAGAGGCCATGAACCCGGCTTGATCACCCACGTCAAGCCGCCTGCTCACAAGCCGATTTACGGAGCCTGGCCGGGTTCGGACCGACCTGCTCCGGACGCGGCTCGCGACAGGTTCGGGCCGGCTCGGTCAGTTCTCGGCGCTGCTGCCGCGGCTACGGTCCGTCCTGCGTGTCCACAGGGACAGATCGCTGCTCGTCGCGACGGCAATGGTCCGACCGGAGGGAGAACCACTGGGCGGCACGCTCGGGCTGGTGAATGGGTTCGCGCTGAACACTGCGGCCGGGGTCGCCGGGTGTGTCGATCGCGTAGACGGGGCGTTCGGCGCTGAGCGCCGGAGTGTTCGGGTACCACATCGCGGAGCAGCTGCCGGCGCCGTGCACCAGGACCACCGGGATGCGGGAGGCACCGGCCGGGTCGTCGGGGTCGTACCGGTAGACGTGCGTCCTCGTACGCCGTCCTGGCCGTGACCGACGAAGCCCTTGCGGCCCGGCCCTTCATCGCGAACCCTGATGCCGCCGAGGACACCCTCACCGGGCTCCTCCGGCAGACACAGGAGGACGGTCTCACTGGGCCCGGAATCGACGCGAGAGACGAAGCGGTCAGCCTGCTCGCCATGTCAGCCGGGCTCGGCACCAGCATCCTCGTCGGCCGGCGCAGCCCGGAGTCCGCAACCGCGATCCTGAATCGTCACCTGAACCGGATCTTCCAGGTCGGTTGACAGGGTTCGCACACCGACCGGGTCCGTGGGCGCGGCTTGATGACCCACGTCGAACCGCGTTCGCAAGCCCCTGCGTGGGCCAAGCTCTCGTAGAGGCGCGCGTCGAACACCGGACCAGTTGCTCCGCCGCGCGCTCTCCCGTTCGGGCGTCTTCGCTGTGTCCGAGACGTGATTGGCGATCTTGACAGTCAGGCACCATGGGAGTCCGACATTGGAGGAGTGATGCACATGAGACTGGTCTCCGACCCCGTATACGGCGAAGTGGATCTCTCCGCCTCGGCGGAGGAGCTGATGGAGCTGGCAAGCGCGGTGGCCCTGGGTGAGGCACTGCCCAGGGCCACCTTTTCGCCAGGCAGCGACACCCTGACCGGGGTCGAGGTGAGAAGTACTCCCGGCCCCGGCGTCCTCATCCACCGGGACGCCGAGCGGCAGATCCTTGTCATCAGCGGTGATGCCGCCGGCAGGGCAGTACTCGCGGAGAATCTGCGGGACATGGCCACTGCCGATGACGGCGGTCACCTCCACATCGACTATTTTCCCGGGCACTGCTACCTCGCCGAAGGGTCACTGCCCCTGGTGGTCAACAGCCCCCACGGAGGCATGCCGACCCGGTGAGTGAGCAATTGTTCGCTGCGATCAGTGAGCGCCCGCAGTACCCAGGCGCTCAATTCCCCATCCCCCATCGTCACCACGGGGACAGATCGCCGCTCGTCGCGATGGCAAGGGTCTGCCCGGAGGCGAGCAACCGAACGCTCGAAGCTCGGAGCAGCAGGGGTGGTCGGGGACACCGAAGTGCGCTTCGCCGGGGTTCAGTTGACCCACCGCTTCCTGGATGACGTCATCAACCGTTCAGGCACTGCGGCCCGGAGCGGTCCTGGCTGCCCTTCAGTCGCGCTGACCTGTGAGGATGACCCGAGCAGGCTGCCTTTGCCGAGTGGACATGCGAGTCGGCGATTGCTGGATAGAGTCGTCTCGTTACATCTGGTTGTGGGGACAACCAGAATGCCTTTCGGCTGTCAACGTCCTGGGGAGGGCCAACAGCACATGAGTCGTCGCTCTACTGGCTTTGTCGGCGTCTGGGCTGAAATGCAACGACAGCAGCAGCGCCAACTGGAAGCCGAAGCCAGACGGCGGAGACAAGAGGAGCAGCAAGCGCGGGCCTACCAGCGGCGAGCCGCCCAGAGCCACCGCGAATACCGTCAGGCAGAGGCGCAGCGTCGCACGGAAGAGCTGGACGCTCAGGTGGCGTCACTCCAAGGCCTTCTCGCCGCCGGTAGCCAGGCGCCGGCCTTCAGGGCAGCCGCGCTGATGCGGACCGAGGAGGTTCAGCCCTTCTCGCCGGGAGCATTGGCCTACCCCGTGCCCATGCCGAACCCGGATCAGTACCAGCCACAGGGCGGCTGGACTGCGAGCCGCCGCGCGCAAGCACAGGCCGAAGCGCGGGCGCGCTTCGAACGGGACCGGCAGGCCGCGCAAGCGGCAGAGACTCAGCGACAGCAGCAGCTCGCCGCATCGCAGCGGGAGTACGAGCAGTGGGCCAGCGCCCGGCTTGCGGAGGTTCACCGACACAACACCGGCGTTCGCGAGGTGACCGAGGGGGTCAGACGCAGAGAACCGGAATCGGTCGTCGAGTACTTCTCCGCCGCCCTCTACTCGTCGACCGCATGGCCTGAGAATTTCCCTCGACAGATTTCCGCGGCGTACGACTCGGCAGCGCGGCAGCTGGTCCTCGATTGGGAGCTTCCCGGGTACGGCGTCGTCCCCGAAGCGAAGTCCGTTCGGTACGTGTCCTCCCTCGACCAGGACAAGGAAACTCCCCGCCCGGTGGGCCGGCGTCGGGCCCTGTACCGAGAGGTCGTCGCGCAGTGCGTGCTGCTCGTCCTGCACGAACTCTTCGCCGCGGACGAGGAGGGTGCGCTTGAGTCCGTGACCTTCAACGGGTTCGTGGATGAACACGACCCCACGACCGGCCGGCGCGGCCACCTCTTCCTCACGACTGTCATGGCATCGCGATCGTCGTTCCGTGATCTGCACCTGGCGCAGGTGGACGCGGTCAGTTGCCTGACCGACGCACTTCGAGGGCAGCTTTCGGCACGACCGGACCAGCTCACCCCAGTACGACCGGGCCGCCGGCCGCAAGATGTCGGCAACCGCGTTGTCGCTCATGGCAGCGACGAGGAGCCGGACCTGTACGACATGGATCCGATCGCATTCGAGAACCTCGTGGCCGACCTCTTCCGGGCCATGGGAATGCAGGCGGTGACCACCCAACGCTCCAACGACGGCGGAGTGGACGTCGACGCGCTGGACCCGACACCGATTCGCGGCGGCAAGATCGTCGTACAGGTGAAGCGCTACCGCAACACGGTGCCGCCCACCGCTGTGCGTGACTTGTACGGAACCGTGCAGGACGCCGGCGCCAACAAGGGCGTCCTCGTGACGACGTCAGGCTTCGGCCCCGGCTCACGCACCTTCGCCAACGGCAAACCGCTGGAACTGATCTCGGGAACGGAGCTCGTCGACCTGCTGCATCGTCATGGACTGCGTGGGCGACTGGGCGAAGGAAGCCGTCCCACCACGGTGCAACCGACACCGGCAGGTCCGGACACGCGGCTGCCCGCCGACTACAACATTCTGGGCATGTCATGGACCGGGAGCGTCGCCTTGGACGTGTGCGCTCTCGTCTGCCACGGCAACCGCGTCCTCAGTGACGATCACTTCGTCTTCTTCAACAACCACCAAACGCCCGATGGCACAGTACGGGCCCTTCCTCCTACTGCGCCCGACAAGGCCGCGATCTGCGTGACCTTCGACGAGTTGCCCGAGACTGCCGACCGGTTCGTGCTCGTGGCCGCCATCGACCCAGAGATCAACCCCGACGCGGACCTCTCCGGCTTCACGGACGCGTGTATCAGGCTTCTCGACCCAGGGATGACCGAATTGGGACGGCTTGAGGTCTCCGACGGCCGGCCCCGCGAGACCGCCTTGGTACTCGGCTCCTTCCGGCGAAGGTCCAACGGCGACTGGGACTTCGTCCTCGGCGGCAAGGGCTACACAGGCGGCCTGGAGGAACTCGTCATGGACTACGGCGTCGAAGTGGAGTAGATCATCCGCACTTGAGTCCGGACGACTGCCGGCGACCCCGACGGGGTCTGTCGACGCGGCGTATCCGGCCGGTCGGTGGAGGGCCTCCCTCACGCGCTTCTCAGGCTGACCGGAGTACCACGCCCATCAGGAAGAAGCCGACCAGCAACGCGAACGCGCGGACAGCGCCCAGTCGAAACGTCATCGAGAAATCCCCCACCCACATGGTTCAACAGCCCGAGGAGGCCAAAGCGCTCGCGGATACTACCTGCAGCTTTCGAACGGGTCCGCCGCTCCCCATTGACCGAGGCAGACACGCTCCCGCAAAACCCGGTGAACCATCAACTCGGACGAGTCCAGCACCACTGATGCGGTCTGTGAACGCGGCGTGGTGACTCATGTCAAGCCTTGTTCACAGACCTTTGACTGGAACCGACACGAAGGCCGGGGGACGCGGCAGTCTGCGCATAACGGACCGGCTCTGTCCCGCGTTCCGCGTAATTCGGAGCCTCTGGAGCAACGACATGCCTACTGGCCTGCGGTTTCGCCCTTTCGGGCGCCGCAGGCCGTTTCTCTGGTGCGCGACGTTTCCGCAGGTCGGGAGGGGTTCTGCGAGGACCCTGAAGGCGCTGGGAGGTGGCCTCGGGCGAGCCAACCCTGCTGCCACGATAGGGGCGCAGCGCCATGCTCGCGGGAAGCTGCAGCAGCAGAGCACGTGAGCGGTCAGCTCGTCGGCGCGGGACAGGTCTGCTCCGGCGGGCAGAACCAGTCCAACGCCGTGTTGAGCATGGCCAGTTCGTCGTCTCCGCCGCCGGCGGCAGGGCCGTAGGAGGCGATCGCGTAGATCCTGCCGTCGACGGCACCGAAGCGTTCGTCGTAGACGTGCCAGGTGCCGTTGTCCGGTTCGCCCTTGAGGGAGGCGGCGAGGTACTCCAGGCGGGTGCCGGTGACGCCGGCGGTGTCCACGTGGTCCAGGGCGAGTTCCTGGAAGCCGGGGGGCTTCGGGACGGCCGAGGAGAGGTACAGCTGGAAGGACGCGTCGGGCGAAGACTCCTCCACCTCGTACACCTGGAGCCGCCGGTCACCCGTGTCGCTGCGGTAGTTGACGATGTCCATTCCGTACTGCGAACCCACCGTGGAGCGCTGCCAGCCGTCGGGCACGGCGATCCTGAAGCCCTGCGGATCGTCGTAGGAGACATAGCCGGACGGGGGCTCCACGTCGATCGGGGTCGGGGTGTCGGTGGTGGACTCCTCCGACAGGTCCGTCGAAGTAGACGACGGTGACGACCCCGACGAGGGGGCTGACGACTCGAAGGTCGCTGGAGTGCTCGCGGGCGCGGCGTGCTTGTGGTCGTCGCTGCCTACGCCGAAGCCGAGCGTCACCACCAGGCTTACGGCGACGCCGACGGCTGCGGCCCCGCCCACCACCGTCAACACCACCCAGCGGCTGTATCCCCCGGACGCGACCGGCGCCGACGGCGGGACGACCACGGGCCACTGGCCGGAGGGCGCGTCCGGGTCCCAGACCGTGCCGGGCGGCGGGGCCGGCGCGTGGTCGGGCCGGGCGGGCGGCGGCGGGGTCGCGTGAGCCGCCTCCCTCTTGCCGTCCTCCCAGCGCTGGGTCTCCTCGTTCCAGTACCGCCCGCCCTCGTTCGTCACGGTGCGCTCCCCCTCTGCTGCGTCTCCTGTGTCCCGAGCAGGCCAGCTCTACTGCATCCCGAGCAGGCCGGCCACCGTCCCGGCCGACGCGAACAGGGTCAGTACCGCCTGGGCGTCGGTGAGCAGCTCGCGCAGCCGCTGCCGCCGGCTCTCCCCGGCGGTGCCGCTGCGGGTGATCTCGTCCTCGGTGTCGGCCAGAGCCCCGTCCAGGTCCCGGGTCTGGTCGTTCGTGTTCACGCGCCTCAGGTCGGCACGCAACTCACGTACGGCCGCAAGGAGTTCGTGGTCGGCCTGATCGCGCTGCCTCTCGTGGTGGTGGCTCTCGGCGTGCGCGTGGCTGCCGATGGCGAAGGTGCTGTGCGAGACGTCGCCGATACTGACGCCCGGCTCATCCGGCGTGGTCATCGCTGTGGGATCCCTTCTGCGGCCCGGGGCCGCCGGTGGTCGTGGTGGTGCCGCCGTCGCCCTGGGCGCCGTCGGACGTCGCGCGGGCGTGAGCGCCGATCGCGAACGTGCTGCGCGCGACGGAGTCGATGTGCACGCCGCCGCTGCTGATGTTGACGACCTTCTGCACGAACTCGCCGGTCTGGTAGCCGTGTTCGGACAGCGCCGTGCGGACGCCGTGCGCGACGCGGTCCTGGATGCTGCGCAGATAGCGGTCGACGTCCATCTGCTGGAAGAGGGACCGGGAGCCCGCCGCGCCCAGCTCGCGCACGGACACCGCCGGGCCGTCGGGCAGGGCGCCCGCGTATCCGCCGGTGAGCAGCTGCCAGGCCTGGCCGGCGGCCCGGAACAGGGTGGCGAAGGAGCGCATTGCCGAGGCCGGAACCTGTCCCGCGGCCCAGGTCGCCTTGCCGAACGGGCTGTTGTTGCGAAACTGATGGGCCGTGCGGTCGGCGTCCTTGAATTCCTCGCGGACCGGCATCAGCACATGCGGGGCAATCTCCAGCATCAGCATGCGGCCCTGGGTGTGGATGCGGACGTAGACCGTGACGACCAGCTCCTCCTCCCAGCCGCCGACCCGCACGCGCAGGAAGTGCCGCCGCTTCTCGGCGCCCTCCTCCACGGCGCGGTCGCGGTGCGACTCGAAGGCCTCACGGCTGTACGGGGCATCCTCGCGCCGGGCCAGGCCCTCGGCGGGCAGAAACACGCACTCGTCGATCTCCAGCCAGCGCAGACGGTCGCGCACGGCGTGGCCCGCGTACTCCGGGGGCAGCCGCAGGCCCTCCAGGAGCGGACGGACGGTGTCCAGGACCCTGCGGTTGCTCAGCGGGCGGGGCTCCGTGCCGTCCGCGGGCCGCATCTCAACGGCGAGCACCCAGGTGTCGTAGGCCTGTCCCGCGCCGCAGAACGGCCGGGCCTCGTGGTACATGATCAGCGGGTGGTGCTGCTCCAGCCGGATGCGCTCCTTCAGCCGCTGGAAGCGGGGGCTGTCCGCGCGCTCCGCCGGGTCGGAGGCGGCGTCCGGGAAGTGGTCCGGGGCGAGTTCGCTGCCCAGGGCGCGGACGAACTGGCTGCGCTGGACGCCCGCGCACAGGGCGACGGCCAGGAACAGCACGAGCGCGAGCCAGGCCCGCAGCGCCGTGACGCTCGCGTCGATGCCGAACATGTGGGGCAGCAAGGTCAGCAGCCCCAGGATGAAGCCCTTGAAGCCCGTCAAGTAGCCGTAGCGGGCGGCGTCCAGATCGTCGGAGCTGGAGAACGCGGCGACCCCGGTGGCGACGAGGAAGAGCGCGAAGACGATACGGCCCACCCACCGGATGACGAACGCCGTCGCCTTGCGCCCGAACGGCGCCCGGTCGTCGTTGCTCCGGACGGACACCCCCATCGCCAGCAGCAGGCTGGGCAGCAGATAGGCGAGCATCAGCCCATCGGTCAACGGCCACCCCACGATCCACAGCCCCACGATCGCCGCGGCCCAGCCCACCTCCACACGGCGGGCGCGCAGAGCGTGGGCGAGCACGCGGCCCGCGTCGAACCCGAAGGAAGGGGCCGCTATCCGCTGCTCGTTGAGATGCAGTTCCTCGATGACCCGGTCCCGGAAGGCGGGGTCCAGATAGGTGCCCGCACACAGCAGCCGGGTGGCCTCGCTGGCGTGCGGCGGCACGGGTAGGGGCGCGTCCGACGGCGTCGGCTGCGGCTGTTGTGGTTGCTGCGGCACGAATGTGGTGCTCACGGCACTCCCCCGAGGTGCGAATGATCCCCACTCACAACAGAACTGAGGAACTATCAGCATAGAGGGCGGAGAGAGGTCCATGGAAGCGGAATGTCAAGAGGGGACTTCAGTGAGTCAGAACGCACCCCGAAGTGGCCGTGGACGTCCCGGGGTTCTTTGACTGGGGTCAAAGAACTAAGGAGCCCGTATCGACGGAACAGGTCGGCGCGTTCAGCGGGTCAACCGCTACTTCATGCGCCGGACCGGTGTGCTGGACGACCACTGCCTGGGGCAGGAGCGGCCGCTCGGCAAGGCCCGGCTGCTGTTCGAGATCGCCGCCGGGTGCGGGGACGGCCGACGGGCCCGCGCACCGGCACCTTCTCGAGTATGGGGGTGAACTGCGGGCTGTCCGCCCCCTGCCCCACGGTCAGCAGTAACGCGAGTGGGCGGGGCCTCCGGTCGGCGGCGAGGTGGACCTTGCTGGTCTGCCCGCCCCTCGACCGGCCGAGCAGGGCAGCCTTCAGCCGGAGCCTGCGTCGGCGCCGGACGCGTCGCCGTTCCTCCTGCTCGGGGTCGTTTCCGAAGGCCTGCCTGTCTTGTCCTCCGGGCTGCCCCCTTTTGACGGGCCTTCTCCTCCTCTGCCGCGGCTTTCTCCAGGGCGACCACGACGTCTTCGTCGAGGTGCATCCCCGCGGCGTCGTGGTGGGCCCGGGCGGTAGTGGAGTCCACGCTGACCAGGGACAAGTCCACCTCACCCGGTTTTGCGGCCTCCGCGATCAACCCCTCCAGCAAGGCTTCGAAGACGCCGGCGGTCCCCCCATTGCCGGAACCGGCTGTGGACGGTCGGCCAGGCACCGAACTCGGCCGGCATCTCCCGCCACTGCCCGCCCGTCCTGAACCGCCAGAGCACCCCCTCGAACTGCTGCCGCAGCCGCTCGGGATACGGGCCGAACCTGCCGATCGGCAGGCAGGGCTCGATGAACTCCCATTCCTCGTCCGTAAGCTGCACAGGCAGGGAGCGAACCGTCTAAGCTCAGGCCCCGGCGGCACCGGCTGCTTGGCACCAGCCGTTTTCGGAAGGCCAGGAGTACTCGGGCACACGCTGATCATGGCACGCGACGGCTGCTCCCTGAACGCGTTTCGAGGCGCTGGTCACCGATCGGCCGGGCAGCCCCTTGTCGTCACGGACAAGCTGCCGCGGCCTCATCCAGGCGAAGTTCACATCCGCCCCAGTTTCCCTCCTCACCGAAGGTCGGCCCTCACCGCCGTTACCCGTCAGGGCTTCATGCGCTGCGGACCTATCGCCGCAGATGGGTCAGCACCTCCTCCGCCACCGGATACGGCCGCTCCTCCGGCAACAACGCGGCCGCCTGCTCCAGTTCACCCGCACGCACATGCTCGTGAACTTGCCGCGCCAGTGGCGTCACATCCTCGATGCCGACGATCCACTCGTCCGCATACCGCACGGTCGCCTCGCCCGCGAGGCCCAACTGCAATGACCGATACGGCAAGGGCTGCAACCGCAGATCCCGCTCCGGATCCCACTGCACCCGTGCCGGCGCCCGCTTCAACTGGCGCTTCCACTCAGCCTGATCGCTGTGCAGCTCCGGGACATAGTGCGACAGACACGCGTGCCGCAGCGCCCACTCGAAGCCCTCCCGGCTGATCTCCACGGCCAGAACGGTCTCCTGACCCTCCTTCGTGCCCCACCCGCAGCGGTACATCATCCACAGAAAGCTGGGCTTGATCCAGGTCATGCGATCCCGCTTCCAGGTGGACGGGAAGCGGCTCTCGCGGGCCGCCGGGCCGCCGATCTCGGGGCGGTACGCCTGGTAGACGGTGACCGTGGACTCCGTGTGCCGGGCCCGTATCCGGAACTTGGGTTCTTGTTCGGCTTGCTGATCGTTCACGCGTACAGGGTCGTGGGCCCACCGGCACGGACACCACCGAATATTCCCGCAATGTCCCCGCACACCTCTTGGATCCGTCCGTCCCGTGCTCAACACTGTGCCGATGACGCAGCGCGTGGAGCTCGCGACCGTGATGGACCGGCTGGCCGTGGAAAGCGTGATCACCGAGTACGCGGTGGCCGTGGACGACGGTGACTGGGCGGCGTACCAGGGACTGTTCACGGCGGACGGGCGGGCGGACTACCGTTCCGCCGGCGGCATCGAGGGAGACGCCGGCCAGGTCGCCGGATGGCTGGCGGAGAGCCTGGGGCTGTTCTCGATGCGGCAGCATCTGATCGTGAACCGGCGAGTGCGGTTCGGGGTCCTGGAGCAGGACACCGGGGACACCGCGCGGGTGCAGGCCGACTACGTCAATCCGATGCGGTTCGCGGGCGGCAACGACGGGTCCACGGCGCCCGACCTCGTGTGCGGCGGCCGGTACTCCTTCGGGCTGCTGCGGACCGCCGAGGGGTGGCGGCTGCGCGAGGTCGTCGTCCAGGAGAAGTGGCGTCGTATGCCCGACCCTCGCCCGGCTCCCCTGAGCGGCTGAGCCGAGGCCCCCTGTCCGGGAGCGGGTCCCGCCAGCCACACTGGAGGGAGCCGCTGGGTAGGAGGCGACGTATGAAGACGATCGACCGCTGGCTCGCCTCCCCGTGGCGTCGGTCCGCCACCGCCGTGACCGCGGGCGCGCTGCCCGTGTTCGCCTTCCCCGCGCCCTCGCTGTGGTGGTTCGCGTACGTCGCCCTGGTCCCCTGGATCCTGCTCGCCCGCTCCGCCCCGACCGGACGGCGGGCGGCGTACGACGGCTGGCTGGGCGGGCTCGGGTTCATGGTGGCGGTGCACCACTGGCTGCTGCCCAGCCTGCATGTCTTCATCTTCCTGATAGCGGCGCTGCTGGGAGCTCTCTGGGCGCCCTGGGGCTGGCTGGTGCGCCGCTTCCTGGGCGGGGTGCCGTCGCCGGGCCGGAGCGCGGCCGCCCTGGTGGTGCTGCCGTCGGGCTGGCTGGCGGTGGAGCTCGTCCGGTCCTGGCAGGGGCTCGGCGGTCCCTGGGGCATGCTCGGGTCCAGCCAGTGGCAGGTGGCGCCGGCGCTGCGGCTGGCCTCGGTGGGCGGTGTGTGGCTGCTCAGCTTCCTGGTGGTGGCCGTCAATGTCGCGGTCGCCGTGCTGGTGGCGGTGCGTGAATCCCGCATACCCGCTGTCGCCACGCTCGTCGCCACGGCGGCGGCGACCTCGGCGGCCTGGGTGTGGTCGCCTCGCCCGGACGTCGACGGACGGGTCCGGATCGCCGTCGTACAGCCCGGCGTCATCAAAGGGCCCGACCAGCGCTTCGACCGGGAGGAGCGGCTCACCCGGCAGCTCGCCGGGCAGGACGTCGGCCTGATCGTCTGGGGCGAGAGCAGCGTCGGCTTCGACCTTGGCCACCGGCCGGACCTGTCGCGGCGGATCGCGGCCCTGTCCCGGCAGACCGGTGCCGACATTCTGGTCAATGTCGATGCCCGCCGCTCCGACCGCCCGGGCATCTACAAGAGCTCGGTCCTGATCGGCCCGGACGGCCCCACCGGCGACCGGTACGACAAGATGCGGCTCGTCCCCTTTGGTGAGTACATCCCGGCGCGCTCCCTGCTGGGCTGGGCCACCTCCGTGGGCAGGGCGGCGGGCGAGGACCGGCGGCGCGGCACCGAGCAGGTGGTGATGAACGTCGGCCACGGGCTGCGTATCGGCCCGATGGTGTGCTTCGAGACCGCGTTCCCCGACATGAGCCGTCATCTAGCCGAGGACGGCGCCGACGTACTCCTCGGCCAGTCCGCGACGTCGACGTTCCAGCAGAGCTGGGCCCCCGAGCAGCACGCCTCGCTGGCCGCGCTGCGCGCCGCCGAGACCGGCCGTCCCATGGTGCACTCGACGCTGACCGGTGTCTCCGCCGTCTACGGCCCGAGCGGAGAGCGCCTGGGCCCGTGGCTCGGCACCGACGCGAGCACCGCCCGGGTGTACGAGGTGCCGCTGGCCCATGGCATCACGCCGTACGTGCGCTACGGCGACTGGCCGGTGCACGGCGCCCTGCTCGTGCTGGCCGCGCTGTGCGCGACCGAGGGCGTGCGGGCGGTCAGGCTGCGCCGGAGCGCTCCTGAACCGCACGTACCACCCGCTCGCAGAGTTCGTGAGTTGCCAGTGCGTCACGGGCGCTGAGCACCTTGCCCGCGCGCACGGCGTCGAGGAACGCGAGCGCCGCCTGCTCGATGCCGCGCTGCCGGGCGACCGGCACCCAGTCCCCGCGCCGCCGCACCGTCGGCTGCCCCTTGTGGTCGATCACCTCGGCGAGGTTGACCACCTGGCGCTTGGTGTCCTGGCCGGAGACCTCCAGGATCTCCTCGGCCGAGCCGCTGAGCCGGTTCATCACGCCGAGCGCGGTGAAGCCGTCCCCGGCGAGCTGGAGCACGACGTGGTGGAGCAGCCCGTCCTCCAGGCGGGCGCGCACGGTCACGTCGTCGACCGGGCCCGGGACCAGGAAGCGCAGTGTGTCCACGACGTGGATGAAGTCGTCGAGGATCATCGTGCGGGGCTTCTCCGGCAGCCCGATGCGGTTCTTCTGCATCAGGATCAGCTCGCGCGGGTGGTCGGCGCACTGCGCGTACGCGGGGGCGTGGCGCCGGTTGAAGCCGACGGCGAGGGAGACGTTCCGCCGCTCGGCGAGCTCCACCAGGCGCTCGGAGTCGGCGAGTTCGTAGGCGAGCGGCTTGTCGACGTACGTCGCCACGCCCGCCTCCAGGAGCCGGGTGACGATCTCGGGGTGCGCGACGGTGGGCGCGTGCACGAAGGCGGCGTCGAGGTCCTGGGCGAGCAGGGAGTCCAGACTGCCGTGCCGCCGGTCCGCCGGAAGGTGGAGGCTGTCGGCGACCCGGGCGAGAGTCTCGGGTGTCCGGGTCTGCAGATGGAGTTCGACCCCCGGCTGCACTGCGATTACCGGCAGGTACGCCTTCTGCGCGATGTCGCCGAGTCCGATGCAGCCGACCTTCACGGCTCTCCTCCAGCGGTTGCCCGGTCCGTGGTGTCCCCACGGTGCCTCCTCGGAAGCATAGCCGTCGCCCCTTGCGGCCCGGCTGCCGCAGGCCGACAGAAAACTCCTGGTGGGAGCAGGCGAGTTGAGCAAGGATGAGGGCATGACAAACGAGCGCCCCGAACCCGCCCAGAACGCCGACGAACGCACCATGCTGGAGGGTTGGCTCGACTACCACCGGCAGACCCTGGCCTGGAAGTGCGAGGGTCTGACCGACGCGCAGCTGCGGACCGCGTCGGTGGAGCCGTCCGAGCTGTCGCTGATGGGCCTGGTGCGGCACATGGCGGAGGTGGAGCGCGGCTGGTTCCGTAACGTGCTGGTGGGCGACGACTTGGACTCCATCTACTTCACCGAGGAGGATCCGGACGGCGAGTTCCACCTCACCGAGTCGGACACCTGGGAAGAGGCGTACACCACCTGGCAGGCCGAGATCGAGGCCGCCCGCCGGGCTGCGGTCGGCTTCGGTCTGGACGACCTCTCCAAGAGCACGAGCCGCCGCACCGGTGAGCCCTTCAGCCTGCGCTGGATCTACACCCACATGATCGAGGAGTACGCCCGGCACAACGGTCACGCCGACCTGGTCCGTGAGCGGATCGACGGAGCCACCGGGGACTGACGTCAGCCCGGGGCCGCCAGCGCCCCTCGTACGGGGCGAGAGATCACTCATGCGGGGCATCTTCCGCCGGTCCCCTGTTCCCGGGCGGGCGCCGACGCAGCAGAGTTGCGCGGGTGCATCGAACGACGACCACCGCAACGCTTCTGGTCACCGTGGCCGTCTCGGCCCTCTCCGGCTGTGTGACGGTCCAGCGGACGTCGGCACCGGGGCCGCCGCCGGGAGGGGCACCGTCGCGGGCCCTGGTTGCCCGGTCGGACGGCAGCGCGGGACCGAGAGCCGTGCAGGCGCCGGCGCGGGAGGCGCTGGAGATGGTCGGCCCGCCCCGGCGGCCGGCGCGCCTGCGCACCCCCACGCCATCCCCTCCCACGCCCCGGTCGGCGCCCCACCGGGCCCCCTCGCCGAACGCACACCCTCGGCCGCGGCCGCACCGTGAGTCCCGGGACCAAGCGCCCGTCGGCATCGCGGATGTGCCCGGGTCCGTGCCCAGGACGTCCGACGTGTGTGCGCTGGGCACGCAGTACGGTGGCTGGCGGGCGGACAGCCCGGAGGCGGCGATCTGCCGGCAGACGTACGGGCACTGACCCGGCAGACGCACGGGTACTGACTACGTCGGTTGCCGACGGGGTGGGCCCCAGGGGTCTCCGCCCGGCGGGTCCGCCTCGCCCAGCCGCAGTTCCAGCCGGATCATCGCCGCTCTGACCCCGTCGCCGTAGCTGTCGTCGGCGAGTGCCCCGGCCGCGCCGCGGGCCCGGCGCAGATGGATGCGGGCGGCCTCGGAATGGCCCAGTTTCACGTAGTCGGTGGCGAGGTTCAGGTGCAGGGAGGGGTAGAAGGTGTGCAGTGCCGTGGGGCCCTCACTGCCGGCCGCGAGTTCCTCCGCCGCGGACAACGCCCTCAGGTCCCAGGCCAGTTCGTCCGAGGGATCGTCCTGGGTGTCGGCCAGGTAGTGGGCCAGCGTGCAGCGGTGCACCGGGTCCCCGTCCTGCCCGACCTCCGCCCACAGGTCCAGCAGACGGCTCCTGGCCTCCTCGCGGTCCCCGCCGTGATGGAGCATGACGACCTGCCCGATCCTGGTCAGCACGGCGTCCGGCGCCGTCTGCTCCTGCCGCTCCGCCACCGCGTCCTCCAGGCTGATCCGAGAGACAGGCCCCGTCGGCCGTCCGTCCAGACGCTAACCGGCGGCACCGGCAATCCCGGTCAGGCGGCCCCGCGTACGACACGGGGCCGCCCGCGCGGCGGTCAGCCCAGGTTCGGGATCGTCCAGTCGATCGGCTCGTGGCCCTGCGCCGCGACCGCCTCGTTGATCTGCGTGAACGGTCGGGAGCCGAAGAACTTCTTGGCGGACAGTGGTGAGGGGTGTGCGCCCTTGACCACGACGTGCCGGGTCTCGTCGATCAGGGGCAGCTTCTTCTGCGCGTAGTTCCCCCACAGGACGAAGACCGCCGGGTCGGGCCGGTCGGCCACCGCGCGGATCACCGCGTCCGTGAACTTCTCCCAGCCCTTGCCCTTGTGCGAGTTGGCCTCGCCTGAGCGGACGGTGAGCACCGCGTTGAGCAGCAGGACGCCCTGCTGGGCCCACGGCATGAGATAGCCGTTGTCCGGGATCGGCGTGCCCAGCTCCTCCTTCATCTCCTTGTAGATGTTGCGCAGGGAGGGCGGGGTCTTCACCCCGGGCCGGACCGAGAAGCACAGGCCGTGCCCCTGGCCCTCACCGTGATACGGGTCCTGGCCGAGGATCAGGACCTTGACCTTGTCGTACGGCGTGGCGTCCAGCGCGGCGAAGACCTCCTCACGCGGCGGGTAGACGGGACCCTTCGACCGCTCCTCCTCGACGAACTCCGTCAGCTCCTTGAAGTAGGGCTGCTGCAGCTCGTCGCCCAGGGCCCCGCGCCAGGACTCGGGCAGCATGGCGATGTCGGTCACGTCAACGTCCTCACGATGTGTGGTCACTTGCAGGTGGTGCAGGTCTCAGAACCTACAGGCGACCACTGACATCGGACCCCGGCTCCGGTGAACGCACCGGCTACCAGCTGGTCTTCCGGAACAGCTCCCACACCATCATGATCGCCGACGGGTCGAGCGACCGCTCCGCGCCGGAGATGTCGGCGCTCGTGGCCAGGTACTGCTTGCCCTGCCACAGCGGCAGCAGCCGCGCGTCGTCCGCCAGGATCGTCTGGGCCTGCCGGAACTCCTTCACCACCTTGGCACGATCGCTCTCGCGGCGGGAGGCGGGCAGCAGGTCACCAGTGATCTTGGGGGACTCGTAGGGCGTGCCGACGGCGTTCTGCTCGCCGACGAACGGCGCGATGAAGTTGTCGGCGTCGGGGAAGTCGGGTGACCATCCGCGCCCGAACACCGGGTACTGGCCCTTCTGGTAGCCCAGCACGTACTTGTTCCAGGCGCGACCGTGCAGCGTGACGGTGAACAGGCCGGAGGTCTCCAGCTGGCGTTTGATCTCCTGGAACTCCTTCGCGGTCGCCGAGCCGTAGCGGTCGGTGGTGTACCAGAGGGTGAGAGGAACCTTCTGGGTGATGCCCGCGTCGGTGAGGATCTTGGCGGCCTTGGTGACGCTGGGGTCTCCGAAGTCGTCGAAGAAGGCGGTGCTGTGCCCCGTCAGGCCGGCCGGGACCATGGAGTACAGCGGCTCGACGGTGTCCTTGTAGACCCGGTGTGCGATCTCGCTCCGGTTGATGAGCTGGGCGATGGCCCTGCGCACGGCCGTCTTGCCGGCCCAGGGGTCCTTCGGGTTGAACACCAGGTACTCGATCTCGTTGCTGGGCCCGTCGATGACGTCGATGTCCTTGGTGCTCTGGGCCTGGAAGGAGATGACGTCGTCGGCGGCAAGGCCGCGGAAGGTGAGGTCGAGCTTCTTGTCGCGCAGGTCGGTGGCCAGCGAATGCGAGTCCTGGTAGTAGCGGATGGTCACCGCATCGTTTCTGCGCTGAGCGGCTCCCTTGTAGCTCTTGTTCGCGACCAGTACGGCCTGCTTACCCTCCTGGTAGGACTGCAGGTCGTACGGCCCGGACCCGAGCACCTTGCCGTCCTTGCGCAGCGCGTCGGCCGGGTACTCCGCGGGATCCACGATCGACATGCCGGGCGTGGCCAGGACGAACGGGAAGGTGGCGTCCGGCTCTTTCAGGTGGAAGACGACCTCGCGGTCACTCACCGCCTGGACCCGGTCGAGGCTGCCCAGCAGACCGGCGGGGCCGGTGCTGACGTCGATCTTCTTGATCCGGTCGATCGAGTACTTGACCGCCTGTGCGTCCAGCTTGTGCCCGTTGGAGAACGTCAGGCCCGAGCGCAGCTCGCAGGTGTACACGGTGTTCGACTGTGTGAACGTGCACTTGTCGGCCGCGTCGGGCTGCGGCGTGCTCGCGCCGCCGGGGTAGCTGAGCAGGGTCTGGTAGATGTTCCGGAAGAGTTCCCAGGACTGGTCCCAGGAGGCCGCCGGATCCAGGGTGCTGGGCGCGCTGGTGGTGCCCACCACGATCGGTCCGCCGCTGTCCTGGTCGCCGTCGGAAAAGACGCTGCATCCGGTCACCAGGGATATGGACGCAACCGCCGCCAGTGTCTGCAGGCATCGGTTCCGGTTGAACAACGCGCACGCTCCTCGATCCGCCATACCAAGGGTCGGCAGACCATACCGCAGGGACACGCCGGGGGAACCAGGTTCGTACCAGGGTCTTGATCAAGTTGTTCATGACGACGTTGTCATCCTCCTCGACCCCTCTCGCGGAACGACAAAGGCGCCGTTTCCGTCAAGGAAACGGCGCCTTTGTGCACCCGATCGTTACGCCCGGAAGAGGAACCGGACGAGGGGCCGGACGAGGGGTCAGACCACCCCGGCATTCAGAAATATGCCGCCGTCGACGACGAGCGTCTGCCCGGTGATCCAGTCGGACTGCACGGAGGTGAGGAAGGCGGCGGCGCCCCCGATGTCGGAGGGCACGCCGAGCCGGGCGAGCGGGTAGGCCGCGGCGGCCTCCGCCTCCCGGCCCTCGTACAGAGCCTGGGCGAACTTGGTCTTCACGACGGCCGGGGCGATCGCGTTGACCCGCACCTTGGGCGCGAACTCGTGCGCCAGCTGCTGGGTCAGGTTGATCATCGCGGCCTTGCTGACGCCGTACGCGCCGATGAACGGCGAAGGTGCGAGGCCCGCGATCGAGGCGATGTTGACGATCGCGCCGCCGTTGTCCTTCTGCCAGGCGTGCCAGGTCTTCTGGGCGAAGCCGAGCGCCGAGATCACGTTGGTCTCGAACACCTTGCGCGCGACGTCCAGGTCGAGGTCGGCGATGGGTCCGAACACCGGGTTCGTACCGGCGTTGTTGACCAGGAAGTCGACGCGGCCGAAGGCCTCCATGGCGCGCTCGACGGCCTCGGTCTGGTGGGCCAGGTCGTGCGCCTTGCCCGCGACGCCGATGACCCGGTCGGAACCGAGCTTCTCGACGGCCTCCTTGAGGGCGTCCTCGTTGCGGCCGGTGATGACCACGCGGTCACCGCGCGCGATGAGCGCCTCGGCGACGCCGTAGCCGATGCCGCGGCTGGCGCCCGTGACGAGCGCAACCTTGCCGGAGAGTTCAGGCAGTTCAGTCATGTCCGTGTTCCTTGAGTTCCTTGGCTTCCTTGGCTTCCTTGGCTTCCTTGGCTTCCTCGGATCGCCCGGTACCGGCTAGTCGAGCGGTCCGCCGGCGACGTACAGCACCTGACCGGAGACGAATCCGGCCGCCTCGGCCGTGAAGAAGGCGATCGCGTTGGCGATGTCCTCGGGCTCGCCGACGCGTTGCACGGGGATCTGGGTGGCGGCAGCGGCCTTGAACTCCTCGAAGCCCATCTTGACGCGCTCCGCGGTGGCCTTGGTCATCTCGGTGGCGATGAAGCCGGGGGCGACGGCGTTGGCGGTGATGCCGAACCTGCCGAGCTCGATGGCGAGGGTCTTGGTGAAGCCCTGCAGACCGGCCTTGGCAGCGGAGTAGTTGGCCTGGCCGCGGTTGCCGAGCGCGGAGGACGAGGACAGGTTGACGATCCGGCCGAAGCCCGCGTCCACCATGTGCTTCTGGACGGCCTTGGTCATCAGGAACGAGCCGCGCAGGTGCACGTTCAGGACGGTGTCCCAGTCGGAGGCCGTCATCTTGAAGAGCAGGTTGTCGCGGAGCACACCGGCGTTGTTGACGAGGATCGTCGGCGCGCCGAGCTCGTCGGCGATGCGCCCGACGGCCGCCTCGACCTGCGCCTCGTCGGAGACGTCCGCGCCGACCGCGATCGCCCGGCCGCCGGCCGCGGTGATCTGCTCCACGGTGTCCTTGCATGCGGCCTCGTCGAGGTCGACGACCGCGACCGCGCGCCCCTCGGCGGCCAGTCGTACGGCGGTGGCGGCGCCGATGCCGCGCGCACCGCCGGTGACGATGGCGACCCGCTGGTCAGTGGTGGACATTGCTGCTTCTCCTCGCCCTTGAGAATTCCCCAGCCGCGCTGAGCGACCGCTTAGTACCTTCGATACACGTGACGCTAGAAGCCCTGGCACCCGGTGTCAACGGCACACCGGGTGCGTGTGATCCATTACCTCACCAGGAGGTCCAGCAACCGCTCCGCCTCGGCCGCCGGATCCGTGGTCAGACCCGTGTGGACGGATCCGGGCTGCACGACCGTCGAGCGCGGCGCGATCAGCCAGCGGAAGCGCCGCCCCGCGTCGTCCTGGGCCGCCGGTCCCGCCGCCGCCCCGCCGGCGCACACGCCCTCGACGGCCCCGAGCGTGGCCCGCACGCCCGCCACGTCCGCGTCCGGGTCGAGGGCCAGCAGCCTGGCCTCGTCGAGGTGGGTACGGGCGCCGATGTAGCCCTTGGCACGGCAGTACACGACCACGCCCGCGTTGATGCACTCACCACGCTCGACACGGGGTACGACCCGCAGCAGCGCGTACTCGAAGACGTCCCGGCCACCCCCCTGGCCCGCCCTGGTGATGTATCGCTCGGTCACATGGCCGGCCATGTGGATGTAGTGCTCGCTCACTTGCCCCCCTCGATGCCGGTGACGCGCTCGTGGATCACGGCGGCCCGCGCGAGCAGGGGACGCGCATACGCCCGCCGGAGGTCGTCCGGTCGGTCGAAGCCGCGCTCGTCGGCCAGCCAGGCGTCCGGGATCTCGGCGGTGACCTCGGCGAGGAGGTCCTCGGTGACCAGAGGGGCCAGTTCGGCGGCGGCGCCCGCGACATCGGGGCCGAAGCGGACGAGCGCGTGGTCCGAGGCGTCGTACGGCCGGGCCGCGGAGGCCTCGGCGCCGGGCCAGTTGTGGTGCCAGATCATGGTCGCGCCGTGGTCGATGAGCCACAGCTCGCCCCGGTGCATCAACAGGTTCGGATTGCGCCAGGAGCGGTCGACGTTGTTGATCAGCGCGTCGAACCAGACGATCCGTCCGGCCTCCTCCCGGCTCACGCGGAAGGCGAGCGGGTCGAAGCCGAGGGCACCGGAGAGGAAGTCCATACCGAGGTTGGTGCCGCCGCTGGACCTCAGCAGCTCCTGCACCTGCTGGTCCGGCTCGCCGAGCCCCAGCACCGGGTCGAGCTCGATCGTCACGAGGCCGGGCATCCGGAAGCCCAGGCGGCGGGCCAGTTCCCCGCAGACGACCTCGGCCACCAGCGTCTTGCGGCCCTGCCCCGCGCCGGTGAACTTCATGACGTACGTGCCGAAGTCGTCGGCCTCGACGAGCCCCGGCAGCGAGCCGCCCTCACGCAGGGGCGTGATGTAGCGGGTCGCGATGACTTCCTTGAGCATCGCCCCAGGTTACTGGGGAGTCGGCGGGTCCCCGACCGACAGCGGAACGACAGCTCTGGCTTACGGCCGTCTGATCCCGAAGACGCCAGGATCTCGACACCGTCTGAACAGGTGGTGCCCGCAGACCGTACCCCTGGACGGATCACGAAAAAGCTCCGCGGAAGGGAACCCCCACATGACCAGCGCATCGCCCAAGCCCGTAGCGGGACCGGCCCGCCGTACCGTCGTGGCGGCGGCCGGAGCAGCGGGGCTCGCCGCCGCGCTGACCGCCTGCGGATCGGGCGACGACTCCTCGAACTCCTCCAGCGTGTCCGGTTCGTCCGGCACCGCCGGTTCGACCGGTGGTACCGCCTCTCAGGACACCGGTTCGGGCACCAGCGGCTCGGGCGGCGGAGACAACGCCGCGGCCGGCTCCGGCACCGCGCTCGCCAAGACCTCGGACATCCCGGAGGGCGGCGGCAAGATCTTCAAGGACCAGGGTGTCGTGGTCACGCAGCCGACGAAGGGCACCTACAAGGCGTTCACGTCCAAGTGCCCGCACGCCGGGTGCGCCGTCGGCAGCGTCGCCAACGGTGTGATCGTCTGCCCGTGCCACAACAGCCAGTTCTCCGTCACGGACGGCAGCCGCAAGGCGGGCCCCGCGACCACGGGGCTCACGGCCGCGAACATCACCGTGTCCGGGGACGAGATCAAGCTCGCGTGAGCCTCAGGCGCCTCGGCGTGGACGCTTGAGGCATCCGAGCACCTCGTCCGTGGTCGCGACCGTGGCGACCAACGCGAGGGTGTTGCGGATCATCGCGGGGGTGTAGTCGGAGGGCACCCCCGCGATGGCGTCCCGCGGCACGACGGCGGTGTAGCCGCGGTTCACCGCGTCGAACACCGCGTTGGGTATGGCGACGTTGGCCGAGACACCCGTGACGATCAGCGTGCGGCAGCCGAGGTTGCGCAGCAGCGCGTCGACGTCGGTGCCCTGGATGGGCGACAGCCCGTGCAGCCGTCGTACGACGAAGTCCTCCTCGGCGACCTCGATCGGGGCGGCGACACGCACCGCGGTGGTGCCGGACAGCTGCTGGACGGGAAGCCGTTCGGCGGCGCGGAACAGCCGGGCGTTGCGGTTGGCGCCCCGGCCGTCCGGCCGGCGCTCGGCGACGGCGTGGATCACCTGGACCCCGGTGTCGTGCGCCGCGGCGACCAGCCGGGCGACGTTGCCGAGGGCACCCGAGGCACGGGCCTCGCGGGCGAGCTCGGGCAGCGCGCTGTCGGGACCGACAACCCCCTGCTGGCACTCCACGGTGAGCAGCACGGTGCTCGCGGGGTCGAGGAGTTCTCCGAGCTCTTCGTACGACGCCATGAGGCCCCCTTTCGCCGAGGTGCGGAGCGGGCGAGACTAGCCACCATTGCGCCCGAACGGAAGACGAATCATTCTTTTCTGACGTGATGTCAGAGGATCTGGGCAACGACAAGACCTGGACCGTATCCTCTGGCACGACGTGGGAGAAGAGGGGGCCGCATGACCGTCACTCAGCGCAGGGGCCGGAAGATCATGATGACGCCGGGCGAGCTGGACGAATTCCTGACCACTCAGCGCACCTGCCGGGTCGCCACCGTGTCCGCGGACGGCGCACCGCACGTGAGCGCGCTGTGGTTCGCCTGGGACGGCAGGTCGCTGTGGCTGTATTCGGTGGTGCGCAGCAAGCGCTGGACCGAGCTGAGCCGTGATCCGCGGGTGGCGATCGTGGTGGACTCGGGCGAGGAGTACGACCAGCTGCGCGGCGTCGAACTGTCCGGAGCCGTGGAGTTCGTGGGCGAGGTGCCGCGCACCGGGGAGCTGTGCGCCGAACTCGACACCGCGGAGACCCTGTTCGCGCGCAAGAACTTCGGTCTGGACGAGATGCCGCACGACGGCAGGCACGCCTGGGCACGGCTGACGCCGGAGAAGGTCGTCTCCTGGGACTTCCGCAAGCTGGGCGCCGCGTAGGGACGTTCAGCCGTCCCGCGCAACCGCGTAAGGGCGTTCGGCCGTCCCGCACAAGGACGTTCAGCCGACGGTGGCGGCCGCCTCCCGCAGCGCCTCGGCCGCCGCGCGGATCGACGGGCGGCGGTCGGCGTCGGCCCGCCAGACGACGTACACATGGCGGCGCACGCGCTGCTTGAGCGGGACCATGACGACGCCGGCGGGCACCGGGTGCCGCCCCAGCACAGGTGCGATGCACACGCCCAACCCGGCGGCCACCAGGCCGAGTTGGGTGTGTGTCTCGGCGGCGCGGTGGCCGACGATCGGCTCGACGCCGCGCGAGCGCAGCGTGAACATCAGCCACTCGTGGCAGAACTCGCCCTCGCCCCAGGTGATCCACTCGTCCTCGGCGAACTCCCCGAGGTCCACCTCGTCACGGTCCGCGAGCCGGTGGCCGGACGGCATCGCCACATCGGCCGGGTCGTCGAGGAGGGGCGCCTGCACGAGTCCGTCCGGGAGCGGCATCGGCTTGTTGTACCAGTCCAGGACGACCGCGAGATCGAGGTCGCCACGGACGACACCGGCGATGCCGTTCTCGGGTTCCAGCTCGCTGGAGCGCACCCGCAATGCCGGGTGCCGGGTGCGCAGGGCCGCGAGCGCGGTGGGGAACAGGCCGCGGGCCGCGGTCGGGAACGCGGACAGCCTCAGTTCGCCGACGACCTGCCCGCGGTGCGCCTCCAGATCCGACTGGGCCAGCTCCACCTGGGAGAGGATCCGCGCCGCGTGCTCCGAGAGCAGCCGCCCCGCGTCCGTGAGGCGCACGCCCCGCCCGTTCTTGGCGAGGAGCTGCTGCCCCACCTCCCGCTCCAGCTTCCCCATCTGCTGCGACACCGCGGACGTGGTGACGTGCAGCGCCTCGGCCGCGCCGCTGACCGAGCCGTGCCGGGCGAGGGCGTCGAGGGTGCGCAGGCGCTCCAGGTTCAACATGTAAGCAATACTACGAGGTATCCAGCGAAGATTCTCGATTGTGCTACGAGGTTGTCTGCAGCATCGTAGGGTCCATGAGCACCGTCACCACCCCCCGCGCCGAGGCCGGCACCGTCCGGCAGCCCCGCGCCCGCCTCGACTGGCGGCTCCGCTTCGGCGCCCTGTCCCTGATCTGGGGCTTCAGCTTCCTGCTCATCAAGGTGGGCACGGAGGGGTACGCGCCTTTCCAGGTCACTCTGGGGCGTCTGGTGTTCGGTACGGCGGTGCTCGCGGCGGCGATGGCGGTGAAGCGGGAGCGGCTGCCCCGCGGTGCGCGCACCTGGGGTCACCTGGCGGTCGCCGCGTTCCTGCTGAACGCCCTGCCCTTCTCGCTCTTCGCCTACTCGGAGCTCACGATCCCGTCCACGCTGGCGGGCATCTGCAACGCCACGTCCCCGCTGTGGGGCATGGCGCTGTCCCTGGTCGCACTCTCGGAGGACCGCCCGACGCGGGTTCGCTTCGCCGGCCTCGGCGTCGGATTCCTCGGCGTGCTGACGGTGCTGGGCGCGTGGCAGGGGTTCCACGGCCTGGATGCCACGGGTACGGCGATGGCTCTGCTCGCCTCGCTCAGCTACCCGGTCGGCTGGATCTACGTCCGGCGGACGCTGGCCGGGTCGGGGCACTCGCATCTGTCGATGACGGGGGCGCAACTGTTGTTGGCCACGGTGCAACTGGCCGTTGTGACACCGCTGTTCACTTCGGTTCCGGACCACTTCTCCCTTGTTCCCCTGCTCGCGGTCGCCGCGCTGGGCGCGCTGGGGACCGGACTGGCCGTCCTCGTCCAGTACGGGCTCGTCGCCGAGGTCGGCCCCACGACTGCCCAGATGGTGACCTACTTCATCCCGGTCATCGCGACCGCGGCGGGGGTTGCCATTTTGGGGGAGGCGCTTCGGTGGACCACTCCGGTGGGGGCGGTGATCGTTCTTGCCGGGGCGGCGCTTACTCAGGTCAGGCGGGGCGCCTGACGGGGTGGGGTGCGTGGGGCGTGCGCGACTGCGGGTCGCATGTGGCTGGTCGCGCCCACGCGGCGGAGCCGCATATCGAACACGGCCCCGCGCCCCTGAGTCGGCCGGCCTTCACTACACATAAGTCCGGACCGGTGCCGGGCCCACCGCTGCCGCTACCGCCTCCGCCAAGGGACCGGTCTCCTCCGGCGTCAGTGTCGAGACGGTGATCCGGATGGCCGGCGGAGCGCTCAGACGGAAGCGGGCGCCCGGGGAGACGGCCCAGCCCGCGTGCAGGAGGCGGGCGACCGCGCCGGTCTCGTCGGGGACCGGTACCCAGACGTTCATGCCGCTGCGGCCGTGGGCCAGGACGCCGCGGTCCGCGAGCGCGTCGATCAGCAGGTCCCGGCGGGTCCGGTACGCCGCCGCCACCGCCGGTCCGTCCACCGCGCCGTCCGTCCACAGCCGGACCACCGCGCGCTGCAGCAGACGGCTCACCCATCCCGGTCCCAGCCGCTGCCTCCCCCGCACCCGGTCGACCGTGACGGAGTCGCCGGTGAGGACGGCGAGGCGGAGGTCGGGGCCGTACGCCTTGGCGACGGAGCGGACGAAGGCCCAGTGCTGGGTGACGCCCGCGAGGGGGTGCAGGGGCAGGTCGACGATGCCGTGGCCGTGATCGTCCTCGATCAGCAGGGTCTGCGGGTGTTCACGCAGGACGGCACGCAGGGCACGCGCGCGCGCGGCGCTCACCGAGGCGCCGGTGGGGTTCTGGGCGCGGTCGGTGACGATCAGAGCGCGTGCTCCGGAGGCGAGGGCGGCACGCAGGTCCTCGGGGCGCGGGCCCTCGTCGTCGACGGCCACGGGGACGGTACGCAGCCCCAGCGCCGGTACGAGGTCGAGGGTCCGGCCCCAGCCGGGGTCCTCGACGGCGACGGCGTCCCCCTGCTTGAGGTGGGCCGCGAGGACGCGCTCCACGGCGTCCAGCGATCCCGAGGCCACGGTGAGCGGGCCCTCGGGCACCCCGTCGGCGTCGAGCTCGGCCCGCGCGATCCTGGCCAGCTCCGGCTCCATGGGCTCGGCCCCGTACAGCACCGGCTCCCGGTCCCCCTCCTCCGCCGCCGCCGCGAGGGCGGGCGCCAGCGGTGGGAGCAGCGCGGGGTCGGGGTTGCCGCTGGACAGGTCCCGCACCCCGGCCGGCACGGCCACGTGCAGCTTCTCGCGTCCTGTCGTGGCCGGCTTGGGCCGGACACGGCTGCCCCGGCGCCCTGCCGTCTCGATGACCCCGCGCTCGCGCAGGGTGCGGTAGGCGGCCGCGACCGTATTGGGATTCACTCTCAGTCGGGCAGCCAACTCCCGCATGGGCGGCAGCAGTTGGCCCGGCTCCAGCTCACCGGCGCCCACCGCGCGCTCGACACTCGCCGCGATCTCCGCTGCGCCGCGGCCTTCGATCGGATACTCTCCTAGCACAAAGCCTATTATGCACTAGTGCAATGGAGAGCGCCATGCAGGGGACCCAGCAGACACCGCCGCGGCCCGCCGCCTACACCGCGACCGACCGCACCGTCCCCACGCGTGCCGCGGAGAAGGCGTCGTACGACAAGGAACTGGTGCACGCGATACTCGACGAAGGCTACGTCTGCCACCTCGGCTTCGTCCGTGACGGCGCGCCCGTCGTGCTGCCCACGCTGTACGGGCGGGTCGGCGAGCGGCTGTACGTGCACGGCTCCACGGGGTCGCGCCCGTTGCGGATGACGGGCCAGGCCGATCCGGGGCTCCAGGTCTGCCTGACGGTCACCCACGTCGACGGCCTGGTGCTGGCCCGCTCCGCGTTCCACCACTCGATCAACTACCGCTCCGTGGTGGTGCACGGCACCGCCCACGAGGTCACCGACCCCGAGGAACGGCGACTGGCATTGGACGCGCTGGTCGACCACGTCGTACCGGGCCGTGCCGCCGACTCGCGGCCGGGCAACAAGAAGGAGCTGGCCGCCACCGCGGTGATCCGCCTCGATCTGAACGAGGTCTCCGCCAAGGTCCGCACCGGCGGCGCGAACGACGAGCCCGAGGACCTGTCCCTCCCCCACTGGGCCGGCGTCGTGCCGCTGCGCAAGGGGTTCGACGCCCCGGTCGCGAACGCCGACCTGGCCCCCGGCATCGAGCTCCCCGACTACCTCAGGGCGCGGTCATGCTGATCCACCCCTGGGACGCGCCCCGCGACGACGGCGAATGGCAGACCTGGCTGGCCGCCCACGACTTCGGCCAGCTCGCGGTCAACGGCCTGCCCGGCGAGCCCCCGTTCGTCCAGCCGCTGCACTTCGCCTACGACGCCGGCCGCGGCGAGGCCGTCACCCACCTCGCCCGTCCGAACCCGCTGTGGGCCGCCCTGGAGGCGAACCCACAGGTCGTGCTGAGCGTGGTGGACGACTACGTCTACGTGCCCGGCCCCTGGCAGGCCGCGCCGGACGGCCCGCCCGAACACGGCGTCCCCACGAGCTTCTACGCCGCCGTCCAGCTCCGCTGCACGGCCCATGTCGTGGACGACCCGGCGCAGAAGGCGGATCTCCTCAACCGCCAGCTCGGCCACTTCCAGCCGGAGGGCGGCTCGTCACGGGCGACACCCGACGAGGCACCGTACGGCCGCCTGCTGTCCGGCATCCGCGGACTGCGGCTCGAAGTGACGGACGTGCGGGCGAAGTTCAAGTACGCGGGCAAGAAGCCGGAGGAGATCCAGGACCGGATCGCCACCGCGCTGGCGGGCCGCGGGGGGCCGGGGGACGCGGCGGCGCGGGAGCACATGGTGCGGCGGCGCGGGGCGTGAACGAGCGAGGTGGGCACGGGGGCCCGTGCACCTGCCGCGCCCCTTCTCGCCCCGTCACGCGTCACACGAGCACCGGCTCCTCCTCCGGCTCCTTCTGTGTCGCACGCGCCCCGCGCGCCTCCGTCACCGCCAGCCCCGCGACCGAACCGAGCATCAGCAAGGTGCCGGTCATGGTCGACGCCGTCAGGCGCTCGCCGAGGAGGGCGACGGCGAGGACCGCGGCGCTCACCGGCTCCAGGAGCATGATCACGGAGACGGTGGCCGAGCGCACGGCCGCGGCGCCCGCGAAGTACAGGGCGTAGGCGAGGGCCGTGGGAATCGCCGCGATGTAGAGCAGCAGCCCCAGGATCCAGGCCGGGTCGGCGGTGTGCGGCACCAGGCCTTCCGCCAGGGCGAACGGCAGCAGGCACAGGCTGGTGACCGCGAACGCCCACACCGTCGTACCGGAGGTGTCGGTGCCGCCGTGGCGCCCCCACCACCGGGTGAGCAGTGTCATGGCGGAGTAGCCGGCCGCGGACGCGAGCGCGAGCAGTACGCCCGCCGGACGCACGGTGGCGCCCGAGCCGCCGAGCGTCAGCACGGCCAGCCCGGTAAGCGCGCCGGCGACTGCGGCGGCCCCGCCGCGGCCGAGCCGCTCGCCCAGCGCGAGGCGGGCGCCGAGCGCGATGAGGACGGGTCCGGCGCCCAGGGTGACGACCGTCGCCACGGCGAGCCCGGTGGCCGACACGGCGGCGAAGTAGGCGGTCTGGAAGACGGCGAGGCAGAGACCGGTGGCCACGGCCTTGCGGGCCCTGCGGCCAAGCGGCTCGGGTACGGCCGGACGGGCGGCGGAGCGCAGCAGCCGGCCGGCGAGCAGCAGCACGAGCCCGGCCGCGCAGCGCCAGAAGGACAGGGTGACGGCGCCCATGTCACTGGTCCGGTAGACCAGCGAGGCGGCGGCGCCCGCGGTGCCCCAGGCGGCACCGGCGACGATCAGATACAGGAGGCCACGCCCGATGGGCAGGCCAGAGGCAGCATTCGACACGAATTGTCTCCGCAGATGTGCAGAAGTACGGGAAGGCGACCCGCTCCAGCGGGGCGCGCGGACTTCTTCTGCGGGCAGCACCGTCCCGCCCGGCGAGGTGCCGAGCGTGATGTCCCGGAGGCCCGCCTCAGGCGGCCGGAGGCGGAAGGACGAGTGCGTTCGAAGGCATGTCAGGCACCCTATGCCGCGGTTTCGCGGGCGAGCGACTCGCTCTCGCGACCGCCGCTCGCCACCGGCTCCGGGGAGCTCTTGGCGGGCGCCGAGGACTGAGCGATGAACGCGCCGACCAGGACGACCGCGCCGCCGACGACCTGCGGGGCGGAAAGGTGCTCGCCGAGGAGCACCCAGGCCAGCACGGTCGCGACGACGGCCTCCAGACACGCGACGACTCCCGCTACCTGCGGGGACAGCCGTCGTACGGACACCACGCCGGTGACGTACGCGAGGACCGTTGCGACCAGGACGATCCAGGCCAGCAGTGCGGCGGCCGGGACCGGGGTGCCGTTCATGTGGGCGGTCCCGGAGAGGACGGACCAGTCCATGGCCCAGGGGCGGGCGACGGCGGTCAGGACCAGGGCGCCGAAGAGCAGACCGTACGCGATCACTCCGAGGGGGTCCGGCGCCTCCTCGCCCGCCTCGCTGCCCTGGTCGGCCAGGACGAAGTAGCCGACCTGGCAGCAGGCCGCGCAGAGCGCGAGCAGCAGCCCCAGCGCGTCGAAGCTCAGCCCCGACCACACCTCGACGACGCAGGCGAGGCCGCCGGCCGCGAGGACCACACCGAACGCGGCGGCACGCGTCACCGGCCGCCGCTGCACGAACCGCACCCAGCCGAGCACCAGGGCGGGGGCGAGGTACTCCACAAGCAGCGCGACCCCGACCGGGATGCGCGAGATCGCGGCGAAGTAGCAGGCCTGCACACCGGCCACGGCGAGCAGTCCGAACCCGGCGAGGAGCGCGGGGCGTCGGCGCAGCAGAACCCGGTGGCGCACGGCGAGCGGCAGCATCACCAGCGAGGCGCCGGCCACTCGCAGCCACACCACGTGCAGCGGGTCGAGTCCCGCCTCGATCAGCGGCTTGGCCGCGACACCGGACCCGCCGAAGGCGAGCGCCGACGCGACCGCGAGGCCGAGCCCGACGCCCTTCCCACGGCTGCCTTGACTGCTCTCAGACATATGCACCGGCACATGATGACAGGCGACGACATGAGCGTCACCCCCAATGGCACCTGTCTCATCGGCTGGACGGGACCGGCGCGGCCGTCGCTCTTCAGCGGGCCGCCCCGCCGTCCCCCGCGTACTCGCCCGAGTGGCTGTCGATCCGCGCGAGCAGGTCACGCACCATGACCCCGGCACGTCCGAGCACCTCGACGGCCCGCGCCTGCGGGTCGGCGACGATCCCCGCCAGCAGATCGGTGCACCGGGCCCGTGCGTCACCGCGGCGCCCGGCGCGTCCGCGGGCGTGCTCCATGGCGGCCGCAGCCAACGGTGACCAGCCGTCGGAGTCCCTCGCTGCGGCGTCCCTGTATCCGGCGTCCCCGGATCCGGCGTCCTTCGGATCACCGCTCTTCGCCACGGGTATCGCACCGGAGTCCTCCACGGTGCTCTGCCAGCGCAGGCCGTAGCCGATGCTGCGCTGCACGAGGTAGCCGAGCAGGCGGGCGATCTGCGGGGCGTCGCCGATCACGGCGCGCACGTCGGGGTCGGATTCAAGGAGCGAGTGCAGCAGGTGGGCGGTGTCGATCTGCCGGTCCCCGTCCCGAACGGCCCTGCGGCGGGCACCGGC
The DNA here is from genome assembly GCF_044746205.1 of Streptomyces sp. NPDC086549. NCBI lineage: Bacteria > Bacillati > Actinomycetota > Actinomycetes > Kitasatosporales > Streptomycetaceae > Streptomyces > Streptomyces sp. NPDC086549. The sequence goes on from NZ_JBIVBS010000012.1 coordinate 284,087, forward strand.
GACCACCGCTGCCAGCTCGGCGCCGAGCCCGGCATCGTCATCCGGCCGGCGGACGCCCTGGTCGTGCGCGGACTGGCGGGGAATACGGGGGTGCACACCCCCTACCCCATCAGTCTCTCCGGCCGAGGTCATCCCCGAGGGGAAGCATTTTCGCGTCCCACGGAGAGTGGATGCCGTCGGCCGAAATCTCCTCCTCACGGAGGAGATCAGGCCCTCCCCCACCCCTGCCTGAAGGCCCTCAGGGGGCTCCACACGTTCTGACAGTTCATCAGTATTGAATGTTCCGGGTGCTGCGGCTACGTTCCGCGACACCACAGCCCGACACGAAGAGGTGGTCGCATGGCCGAAGTCAGCGCGGAGGCACGCATCGGGGCACCGGCCGAGAAGGTGTGGGCACAGCTCACGGACTGGTCCGCGTACGGGGAGTGGAACGCGACCCACACCAACTTCCCCAAGGGCGGCCCCGAAACCCTGGCGGTGGGCGGCACCTTCCAGGAGAACATGAAGCTGATGGGCTTCCCGGCCGAGGTCGAGTGGACCATCGAGGAGCTGGAACCGGCGCGGCTGTTCGTCATTCGCGGCAAGGGGCCGATGGCGGTGAGCCTCACCACGCGCTACACCCTCACCCCGGACGGCGACGCCACGACGGTACGCATCGACGGCGAGTTCACCGGCGCCGCCGTGTCGCTGATGGCCGGCAAGCTCAAGGACTCGGCGACGGCGGCCCTGAACGAGTCGCTGCGCAAGCTGGGCGGGCTGCTGGCCTGACCCCCTGACGCGCCCATGCGAGAAGGCGCCCCGCGGATCGCTCCACGGGGCGCCTCGGTCACGCCACGGCCGACCGGCCGACCGACCGATTGGCCGTCAGTCCTCGTCGGCGAGGATCAGATACAGCTTCTTGCGGGCCTCGTTGATGACGGTCAGCGCCTTCTCGCGCTGCTCCTTGCTACCGGTCTTCCAGACCTGGCCGAAGGCCTCCATCAGGCCGAAACCGGCCTGGCGGATCTCGCCGAGGGCCTCCCAGTCGACCCCGCGCGAGGCCTCCTCCCAGGGCGCGTCGGGCCCCTCGTCGGCCGCGGTGCGACCGTCCTCCGTGAGCGAGAACAGCTTCTTGCCGCCCTCGGACTCACTGGCGATCAGGCCCTCGTCCTCCAGCAGTTGCAGGGTGGGGTACACCGAGCCGGGGCTGGGCTTCCATGCGCCGCCGCTGCGCTCGGCGATCTCCTGGATCATCTCGTAACCGTGCATCGGCCGGTCCTTCAGCAGGGCCAGGATCGAGGCCCGTACGTCACCGCGCCGCGCCCTTCCCCTCGGGCCGCCGCGCCCTCGATGCCCCCAGGGGCCCGGTCCGAAACCGGGCCCGCCGGGCCCGAAGCCGGGGCCGCCCGGACCGAAGGGCCCGAAAGCCGCACGCAGCCCCTCGAAACTGCCCCGGTCGCGCCGAGAGGCGCCCTCGTGCCCGTGTCCACGCTCGTATCCGTGGGAACGCATCGCAATCACTCCATTCCATCGTTGATCTGTCGCGATGCGTCAACGATATATCGGAACCGATCGGATGACAATCCCCTTCGATGACCCTGTGACCTGTCTCAGTGAAGTTCGACCGGTCTAACTGAAGATTGACTACTGGCGGGTTCGTCTCACCGGAGTTTGACCGTCGCTGTTCTCATGTGTGTGGCGACCGGCGCTGAGCGGCCCTGTGCGCCCTGAGAAGATCGGGGCATGGCCGACTCACCCATGCAGATCAATGCCCTCATCGTCGATGCCGCTGACCCTGAGCGGCTTGCCGCGTTCTGGTCCGAGTTGCTTGGCCGCCCAGTCGTGGGCCGCATGGGGCCCTACGTATGGCTGCAGCGCGAGAACGGCCTGGGTCTGGGCTTCCAGCGGACCGGCGAGCCCAAGTCAGTGAAGAACCGTATGCACTTCGACATCACCTCACCCGACCCGCCCGCGGAACAGGAACGTGTCGAGGCGCTCGGCGGGCGCCGGCTGGAGGAGTACGACGCCGGCGGGTTCCTGGTGATGGCGGACCCCGAGGGCAATGAGTTCTGCATCATCCCCGAAGGCCCCTTCGAACTCGATGACGAGGGGCGCGCGGACTACCTCATCTGACCGGCCTTCCCGCCTTTGCCGGAAGGTCGTCGGCTCCCCCGCCGTCATCGGAGTTTGATCGGCGCTGGCGATAGGCCTTCTGCCTGCAGCGTTGTGAGCACGTCCGGCGTTGTTTCTGGCAAGGCCCTGGTGGCAGCGGCCCTTCGCAGACTTCGCAAGGTTGTGATGACGGTGTAGGTGCCGGTTCGGCTGGCTTCGGCGGTGCTGCAGGCCGCGCAGTCGGCGGCGGTGGAGGAGATGGGTTCGCAGGAGGCTGCCGGAGTTGCTGCCGATGTGCTCGCTGGCGGCATCGGTCCGAACATGTCCGGCGTGGTGTCAGCATCTGGTCGCCGCAGACGGGGCAGATGGGTGGTTCGGATGGATCTGCCGGGCCTGCTTCGGCTGACCATTTCTGCTGGTGCTTGAGGTAGTTGGCCTGTCGACAGGCGGATGAACACAGGCGGTAGCGCTGTCCGGGCTGGATCTTCATGCTCTTGCCGCACTGCCGACAGGGGGCTCTCAGTGAGGCAGCGAGAGGATGCCGTTCCCGGTGTGCCTTCTCTCGGCATGCCTGGGAACAGCGCAGGCTCCGGCGTCCGATGACGTCGGAGGGCGGCATCTCCGCGTCGCACTCCAGGCAGCGCCTGGTTTCCAGGGTGGCGAGCAGGATCTCCGGGTCGCGGCCGGTCGCGGCGGCGAGCCGTGTCCAGCTGGGAAGGCCCAGATGGTCGGGCGGTTCGCAGAGGAAGGTCCGCAGGTAGCTGGGCGGGAGATGGTTGGCGTGGGCCAGGCGGACGATGAAGGACCGGACGCCTTCGCCGGCCCGGGGACGGACCTGGAAGGGCAGGACGCGGATGTTCTCCTGGGTCATCGGGACGTCCTGGGCCCGCGGGACTGAGCCGATTCGGCGGCGACGTCCAGTGAGACGGCCTTCAGCCCGGCCTTGGTGATCTTCTCGGTGCCGTTGAAGATCGCGTCGATCGCGGCCCCGCGGATCTGGTGGGAGAGGGCGCCGATCATGCCGCCGGTGCGGTCGTGCAGGTAGCGGTCCAGTTTCGCCAGGGTGCCGGGCCGGTGCCGCCGCAGGGCGAGGGTCTTCTCCATGGTGGCGACCAAGCCCCGCCATTCACTGTTGTAGGGGAAGGGGTGGGTGGGGATCAAGGTGAAACGGCCGGCGATCTGGGCTCCGCGGGTGCCGGTCAGCAGGCTGCCGTGCTCGATGTCGATGCCCGCGTAGATGAACGTCGCGGATCCGCTCGGAGAAGTACTTGAGAGTGTCGGCAACTTCGGCGCCGTGCTGGGTGGTGAGCGAGATGTTGTGGAGTTCGTCGACCAGGATCATGCCGGTGCGGGCGTCGGTGCAGACACCGACGACGGACTCGATGAGGTCGGTGATGTTCATGCGGGCCATCACCGGCAGCCCGAGGAAACGGGCGAACTCGGCCGCGATCATGCGAGGTGTCGCGGCGGGCGGGACGGTGACGTAGATGACCGGCTTGCGGTCGGTGGCGGTGGGGTGCCGGGCCCGGTCCAGCAGTTCGTGGGACAGACCGAGCTGGGTGATCGCGATGGTCTTCCCGGTGCCGGCGGGGCCGGAGACGATCAGGCCCCGGCGGGCACTGATCGCGTGCCGGTTCAGCACGACCAGGCGGCGGCCGGTGGCGACGGTGTGCCGGACGACGGAGGTGGCGACCACCAGCAGACGGCCGTGGTGATTTAGGCGGGCTTCGTCGAAGGCTGCCCGGCCCGGCTCGCCGAGCGCGTCGTACTGGGCATCGTCGAGCCGGGGCGGCGGGGGCGGCGGCCCGTCGACGAAGCGGCGCCAGCCGTCGATCGTGGTCAGGTGCCGCTGGGAGTCCTGGGGCAGAGCCGGTGATGCCGTCATGAGCGTTTCCAGGGGTCTTCGAGCGGGTCGAACAGTCCGAGCGGGATCACTTCGGCCATCGAGTGCTCGCCCTCGTCCGCTTCGTCCTCGGGATCCGTCTGAGCACCGGCAACGGGTGCCGGGGTGAGGGGCCCTGCGGCTTTCGTGCGGGCGGCCACCCGCCGGTCGCGCTTGCCAGGCTTCGGGTCCTGCTCGGTCTGCGGGCCGCCGTGGGCCCGGGTGAGCAGGGCGGCGACCGCGTCGGCGATCTCCGCCTCGGTGGCGCGGGGCAGTTGGTGGCTGACGTGGTCCCAGGCCAGGTCGCCGAAGGGGACCGGTGCCCGGTTCAGGTGTTTCCAGGTGGCCGGGACCCACTCGCCGTCACCGCGGTGGTTGCGGACCCAGATCCGGGAGACGTCGTAGGGGTCACGGTGTACTTCCCAGAGGCCGCGTTTGGCCCGGACACCGGAGTCCTGCCGGCGCATCGGCCCCAGTTCGGGGCTGTCGTAGGTGCGGTTCTTGATCCGGATGCCGTACTCGTTGACCACCCGCCATTCCGCGGGCAGGAGTTCGACGTAGTCATCGCCGCTGAGCGCGATCGGAACGTAGCCGCAGGCCTCGACCAGGGTGGCGTACTTCTCGTTCGGAGTGAACAGCCGGCCCGGGTGGGACGGGTCACGCAGACCGTCGTGCTTGCGGTTCTGCCACTTGGCGACGATCCACTCGTCCAGGAGTTCCTGCAGTTCGAGCAGGGACCACAGGCGTTCGTGCTCCAGGTGGCGTCCGCGGTGGTCGGTGTTGCGGCCGGTGTAGCCGGGCAGGAACTGGGCGAACAGCGTGGCCACCGAGCCCAGCATCTTCTCGATGTGGCCCTTCTCGAACCCGGAACCCTTGTGCGTCGGCTGGAACTCGATCTCCAGGAAGCGGCAGGAGGAGCGGAAGTTCCGCGAGATGAACACGCTTCCGTGGTCGCAGACGATCATTTCCGGGACGATCACCGGCCGGGCCGCGGCGTGTTCCAGCCGTTCGTCCAGCGCCAGCAGGCGGCGGTGGGGCAGCACCGAACGCGACATACTCAGCGCGTCCTTCCAGCCCGGCTGCATCAGCTCGGGAGTGACAGTGCGGGCCAGCAGCACGCTGGCGTCCACCGACTTCGTGGTCGGACGCAGCACCGCCGCAGTCAGGGTCCGGGTGGCGACATCGACCATGGCGGTGAGCTCGACTTTGCCCGTGACGCCGTTGTCGAGCAGGACCAGCACGTCCAGAGGGGTGGAGTCGATCTGCATGATCTCGCCCGGCGCGAAGACCGGCAGCTGACCGTGAGGGGTCTTGGCGCCGTGGGCCTTGGAACGGCGGGTCGTGGCCGACCCGGTGGTGTGGGTGCCCGCGGTCAGTTTCGCCAGCAGCCGGTAGAGCGTCGCGCGGGACGGAAGCTTCGCCGCCCGTCCTTCCGGCGTCTTCTGGAGGATCTCGCCGACTCTCCAGAGGAGGAAGGTCCCCGTCCGGGTCGATGCGTCGACGGCCTCGTCGATCGCCTGCCGCATCGCGTCGACCACTGCCTCGTCGACCTCGCCGAACTGGGGTGTCTTGCGCATCGGCCGGTGGTCGGCGAGTCCGATCACCCCCTGTTGTTGGTAGCGGCGCCGGCGGTGGGCGACCGTACTGGGCGTCACGGGGTGCCCGGCGGCCGCCAGTTCGGCGGCCTTGGCCCGCTGGCGTGCGGTCAGCGACCGGTCCGGCCCGTATTCGGGCCGCGGCGTCGTGCCGGGCTCCACTCCCGGCGGCAGACCGTGCAGCACCTCCAGGATGTGGCTCTCCCACCACAATGCCTTCTCCATCACCGCTTCGGGGAAGGTCTCCAGCAGGGAAGCCGGCGGCAGCGGCATCCGCATCGGTGTGCCCACGACCTGGAAGTCGTCGGCGTCGAACAGCTCCAGCAACGGGACCGCGCGATACGCCTCCTTCTCGTCGGTCAAGGTCAGGGCCACTGCCGAGACGGCAAGCACCGCGCGGATCTGTCCGTCGAACCGGACCCGGTCCCCGACCGCGATCCGAGGCGGCCGCTTCAGCCGGCCCACGGCTTCCTCCTCCCAGCGCTGACCAGGCTCTCCGTTCCCAGCAGCCCGGACTCCAGATCCGTCACAAGCCGCCCGGACCACAACAGGTGGAACAGCACCGGCAGGACCTGCAGACGGTCACCGACCCGCTCGGCTCCGGCCCACAACGGCAACGGCTCCGAGAACACCTCCAGCAGCCGGGCCGCGACGTCCGGCGGCCGTCCGGAGCGGTCGCGCCGATAGCGGGCCAGCCACCGAACATTCGCCATGAACACCGGCTCCGGCGTGCCCACGTGCTGAAATCCCCAGCCCACCGCATCGCAGGCCAGGCGGGTCGCCGCGAAGGCCTGCGCGGTCCGCTCATCCATGCGGTCACCAGCACGGACGTCGATCACACGGCCTCGCCCATCACCGAGCCGTACGAAGTAGTCAGGGGCGTGACGCCGCGATCTCTGCCCGTCGTGCCAGTGCAGCCAGAACGGCTGAGAGCCGATCCCGACAACCTCCGGATCCCGGTCCAGCAAGATCAACCGATCCCGCTCGAGCCACGACTCATAACCCACGTGATCGCCGACCGTCACCGCGTAGTACCAGCCCGCGAAGCTCTTCTCACCCTTCGTCCAGCGGAACGGACGTACAGGTTCCGCCTCCTCGAAGCGTGTGTTCCAGGCCCTGCCCAACGGCAGCCGAAGACGCTCTCCAGACCTCACAAAGTCCAGCTCAAACGCCGAAAGCGCCTCGTCACCGAATGCCCGCACAGGTGTCGCCACGTCGTCCCGCCCCTCGCAACCCCAACCGTCGCGAACGTAGAGCAGCAGCCGGTCAAACTTCAGTGAGAACGGTCAAAGTTCACTGAGACGAGTCATCGATGCCCCTGACTGGTTGTGAAAAATCTGGCCTGGTCGGCCGAGTCGACGGAGCAGCTGCTGAGCGCGCTGCGCGAGGCCGGCCCGGATCGCGGTTGCTGGACGTGGTGGGGCCCGTCGGAGTCGCTGCAGACCTCCGGTGCCGTCGCCCGGCACCAGGTCCAGGAGGCCGCGGTGCACACCTACGACGCCCAGATCGCCCTGGGTGCCCCGCAGCCGCTGCCGGACGAGGCGGCACTCGACGGTGTCGACGAGTTCCTGTCCACCTGCTGCGCATGGACGAGCGCCTGGCCGCACAAGCCCGCTGTCGTCGACTTCCACGCCATGGAGGGCCGCTCGTGGCGCCTCTCGCTCTCCGCCGACGGCGCACGGACCGCCGGTCTCCCCGCCCCCGGCACCATGCCCGCCACCGCTGCCGGGCAGGGCCCGGACGCGGCCACCGTCTCTGTCCGGGGCACGGCCGGTGAGCTGGTCCTCGCCCTGTACAACCGTATTCCGGTGGACTCCCTGGAGCTCGACGGCGACCGACGTCTCTTCGACCTGCTCCTGGCCTGGGAGCCGGGGGCGTAGGACGTGACGATGCGCCACCTCCTGCGCCCCCTGCTCCCGGACTCAGGCGTGCCAGCTCCAGTCCGCGACTTCGGGCAGGTCGACGCCGTGCTCCCGGATCCAGGCGTCGTGGCGGGTGCGGACGTCGGCCATGTGCTGACGTACGGTGGCGGCGCTCACCGCGAGGCCGGGGACGCGGTCGATGACGTCCATGACCAGGCGGTAGCGGTCGAGGTCGTTGCGGACGACCATGTCGAAGGGCGTGGTGGTGGTGCCGGACTCCTTGTAGCCGCGGACGTGCAGGTTCTTGTGGCCGGTACGGCGGTAGGCGAGGCGGTGGATCAGCCACGGGTAGCCGTGGTAGGCGAAGATGACCGGCTTGTCGGTGGTGAAGAGGCCGTCGTACTCGGCGTCGGTCATTCCGTGCGGGTGGTCCTCGCGCGGCATCAGCCGGGTCATGTCGACGACGTTGACCACGCGCACCGCGAGCTGCGGCAGGTGCCGGCGCAGCAGCTGCGCGGCGGCCAGGACCTCCTGGGTCGGCACGTCCCCGGCGCAGGCCAGCACCACGTCCGGTTCGCCGCCGTTCTCCGTCCCGGCCCACTCCCAGATTCCGGCCCCCCGCGCGCAGTGGGCGCGGGCCTGGTCCATGGACAGCCAGTCGAAGCACGGCTGCTTCCCGGCCACGATCACGTTCACGTAGTCCCGGCTGCGCAGGGCGTGATCCGCGACCGACAGCAGAGTGTTGGCATCCGGCGGGAGGTAGACGCGCACGACCTCCGGGCTCTTGTTGAGGACGTGGTCGACGAAGCCGGGATCCTGGTGGGAGAAGCCGTTGTGGTCCTGGCGCCACACATGGGAGGTCAGCAGGTAGTTGAGGGACGCGATGGGGGCGCGCCAGGGCAGTTGCCGTGCGGTCTTCAGCCACTTGATGTGCTGGTTCACCATCGAGTCGACGATGTGCACGAACGCCTCGTAGCAGGAGAACAGGCCGTGCCGGCCGGTGAGCAGGTAGCCCTCCAGCCAGCCCTGGCAGAGGTGTTCGGAGAGGATCTCCACCACCCGGCCGTGCCGGTCCAGGTGTTCGTCGACCGGAAGCTGCTGGGCCTGCCAGGCCTTTCCGCTGGCGTCGAAGACGGCCTGGAGCCGGTTGGAGGCGGTCTCGTCCGGGCCGACCAGCCGGAAGTCCCGGCGCCCGGCGGTGTCCTTCATGACCTGTTCGAGCAGGGCGCCGAGGACCCGCGTCGGCTCGTGCAGCGTGGTCCCCGGCTTCTCGACCCGTACGGCGAAGTCGTCGAGGGACCCGATCGGCAGGTTCCGTACGAGGAGGCCGCCGTTGGCGTGCGGTGTGGCGCCGAGCCGCTTGGCGCCCTCGGGAACGCAGGCCAGGACATCGGCGACGGGACGGCCGTCCGGGCCGAAGAGCTCCTCGGGCCGGTACGAGCGCAGCCAGGCTTCCAGCTGCCGCAGGTGTTCGGGGTTTTCGCGGACGGCGGCGAGCGGGACCTGATGCGCGCGCCAGGTGCCCTCGACGGGCACGCCGTCCACCTCGGCCGGTCCGGTCCAGCCCTTCGGTGTGCGCAGCACGATCATCGGCCAGTGCACACGCTCGCTGACGCCGTCCTCGCGGGCGGTCCGCTGCATCACGGCGATGCGGTCCAGCGCCTCGTCCAGCGCGCGGGCCATCGCCCGGTGCACCAGGGCCGGGTCGTCGCCGGTGACATGGATCGGCTCATGGCCGTATCCCCGCAGGAGCTCGTCGAGTTCGGCTTCGGGGATGCGGGAGAGCACGGTCGGGTTGGCGATCTTGTAGCCGTTGAGGTGCAGGATCGGCAGGACCGCTCCGTCGTGCACCGGGTCGAGGAACTTGTTCGAGTGCCAGGAGGCGGCCAGCGGTCCGGTCTCCGCCTCGCCGTCGCCGATCACGCAGGCCACCAGCAGGTCCGGGTTGTCGAAGGCGGCGCCGTAGGCATGGGCGAGCGAATAGCCGAGCTCCCCGCCCTCGTGGATCGAGCCGGGCGTCTCCGGGGCCACATGGCTGGGCACCCCGCCGGGGAAGGAGAACTGCCGGAACAGCCGGCCCATGCCCGCCGCGTCACGCGACACGTCCGGATAGGTCTCGCTGTAGCTGCCCTCCAGCCAGGAGTTGGCGACGACGGAGGGCCCGCCGTGACCCGGCCCCCACACGCACAACGCGTCCAGGCCGCGTGCCTTGATCACGCGGTTGAGGTGGGTGTAGACGAGGTTGAGACCGGGCGAGGTGCCCCAGTGGCCGAGCAGCCGCGGCTTGATGTGCTCGGGCCTCAGCGGTTCGGTCAGCAACGGGTTGGACATGAGGTAGATCTGGCCCGCCGCCAGGTAGTTGGCGGCCCGCCAGTGCGCGTCCAGGGTGCGCAGTTCGTCGTCGGAAAGTACGGTGGCGTCCTGGTGTTCGACCTTGGACATGGGTGAGACTCCGGAAGTAGTCGACGTAGAGGTCGTAGAGGTCATCGGGCGGTGGAGGCGGCATGGCCGGCAAGAAGGCGGCGGAGCTGCCGCGCAAGGTGTACGAGAAGGAACTGCTGCGCCTGCAGACCGAGTTGGTGAAGCTGCAGGAGTGGGTGCGGGCGGACGGCGCCCGGCTGGTCGTGATCTTCGAGGGACGGGACGCGGCGGGCAAGGGCGGCACGATCAAGCGGGTCGCCGAGTACCTCAACCCGCGCGTGGCACGGATTGCGGCGCTGCCCACACCGACCGAGCGCGAGCGCACGCAGTGGTACTTCCAGCGGTACGTGGAGCATCTGCCGGCCGCCGGGGAGATCGTGCTGTTCGACCGGTCCTGGTACAACCGGGCCGGTGTCGAGCATGTGATGGGCTTCTGTACGAAGGAGGAGTACCAGCTCTTCCTGCGGCAGTGCCCGATCTTCGAACGGATGCTGGTGGAGGACGGGATCCTGCTGCGCAAGTACTGGTTCTCGGTGAGCGACACCGAGCAGCAGGACCGGTTCCGGCGGCGCCTCGACGATCCGGTGCGGCGCTGGAAGCTGTCGCCGATGGACCTGGAGTCGATCACCCGCTGGGAGGCCTACTCCCGGGCCAAGGACGAGATGCTGGTGCACACCGACATCTCCGACGCGCCCTGGTACGTCGTCGAGAGCGACGACAAGCGCCGGGCCCGGCTGAACATGATCGCCCACTTGCTCGACTCCGTCCCCTACCGCGAGGTGCCGCCGCCGGTCCTGGAGCTCCCGGAGCGGCCGCCGTCGACCGGCTACGAGCGCCCCCCGCGGGATCTGCAGACGTACGTGCCCGATCACGCGGCGAGCCTCTGAGCGACGTCACCGCTCTTACCCCCGGTGCGGTACGACCGCGACGGGGCAGGCGGCGTGGTGCAGGACGCCGTGGGTCACGCGGCCCAGGCGAAGTCCGTAGTGCCCCTCCTTGCGCCGGGCGCCCACGACGAGCAGGTCGGCCTCGTGGGAGGCGTCCAGCAGCACCCTGCGGGCGTGGCCCTCGGCGGTGCGCCGTCGTATGTCGACGCCCGGGTGCTCCTCGGCCGCCGCGCGCAGTGCCGCTTCCAGCGTGTCGGCGGCCCGCTGCTCGTGCAGCCGGGCGGGCTCACCGGCGAGCAGGGGGTGGTCGGGTGCCTCGTGGGCGGGGCACCGCCAGGCTCGTACCACTTCCAGCGGCACTCCGCGCAGCTCCGCCTCCTCGACGGCGAAGCGCATCGCCGCCGCGCCCACCGGCCCCTCCCCCACGCCCACGACGACGCGGCCGCGCGTCGCCTTGCGGGCCTGGTTGTCGTGGCTGCCGCGGAGCACGATCACCGGGCAGTCGGCGTGGCCGGCCACGGTCAGACTGACGGAGCCCAGCAGCATCTCGGCGAGACCGCTGCGGCCGCGGCTGCCCACGACCAGCGCGGAGGCGTGTCTGCCGGCGCTCACCAGCGCGTACTCCGGTTCCTCGGGGACCATGTCGGTGGAGATCTTCACGTCGGCCTGGCGCCGGCGGGCCCGCTGCGCGGCGGTCTCCACGATGTCCTCGGCCATCACCTGCTCGGACGGCTTGCCCAGGTCCTGTGCGAGGGAGACGCCCTCGTACCGCTCCCACAGCGAGGCGTACACCACCTGGAGCGGCACCCCGCGCAGGGCTGCCTCGTCGGCGGCCCAGTCGACGGCCCGCAGGCTCGACTCGGAACCGTCGACGCCCACGACCAGCGGAAGCTCCATCGTTGTCACCCTTCTGCCCCGAGGTCGAACACGATGCGGGCCTTGACCTGGCCGCGCAGCACGTCCTCGATGGACTCGTTGACGGAGCCGAGCGGACGGGTCTCGTGGATGACCCTTGTGCGGCCCGCCGCGTGCAGTTGGAAGACCTCGGCGAGGTCCTGCCGCGTCCCGACGATGGAGCCGATCACAGACGTGCCGTTCAGGACGGTGTCGAAGATCGGGACCCGGACCGTGCCGTGCGCCGGCAGGGCCACCATAACCAGCTTGCCGCCGCGCCGCAGCCCGGAGTAGGCCGCCGCGAAGGCGTCCTCGTTCACCGCGAGCGCGATCGCCGCGTGGGCGCCGCCGTGCCGCTTGAGCACCTCGCCCACGTCGTGCTTGCGGGCGTCGATGACGAGGTCGGCGCCCAGCTCCGCGGCGAGTTCCAGTTTCTCGTCGGTGACGTCGATCGCGGCCACCTGAGCGCCGGCGATCTTCGCGTACTGCACGGCCAGGTGACCGAGTCCGCCGACCCCGGAGATCGCGACGAGCTGGGCGGGGCGCACCTCGGCGACCTTGAGCGCCTTGTACGTGGTGACACCGGCGCAGGTCAGCGGGGCGGCCTCCACGGCGCTGATGCCCTGCGGCACCGGCTGGGCGAAGTCGGCCCAGGCCAGCATCTTCTCGGCGTAGCCGCCGTCGCAGCCGTACCCGGTGTTGATCTGCTGCTCGCACAGCGTCTCCCAGCCGGACAGGCAGTGCTCGCACCGCCCGCACGCCCACCCCAGCCAGGGCACGGCCACGCGCTGTCCGACGGCCAGGTGGGTGACGCCGTCGCCGAGCTTCTCGACGAGTCCGACGCCCTCGTGGCCGGGCACGAACGGCGGGCTCGGCTTCACCGGCCAGTCGCCGTGGGCCGCGTGGATGTCGGTGTGGCACAGCCCGGAGGCCTCCACCCGGATCCGGACCTGCCCGGGACCGGGCTCGGGATCGGGGCGCTCCTCGATGACCAGGGGCTCACCGAACGCTCGTACGACCGCTGCCTTCATTGGTCTCTGCTCCTCAGGGGTGGGTCAGCCGTGGGGGACGACGGCGACGGGGGCGGTGGAGTGGTGCAGCACGGCGTGGGTGACGGGCCCGATGTGGGCGCCGAAGGCGTTGTTGCGCATGCGCCGCCCGACGACGACCAGGGAGGCCTCACGGGCGGCGTCGATCAGGTGACCGGCGGGTGTGCCGAGGTGGGACTCCTCCGTGACCTCGACATCCGGGAACTTCAGCCGCCACGGGCGCAGGATCTCGGTCTGGGAGGTCTCCTCGCTCGGCACCGGGGACGCCTGGACCACGAGGTCGGCCGGGTAGTACAGCGGGGGACTCCAGCCGTGGACGACACGCAGGGCCGTATGGCGTCGGGCGGCCGCGGTGAACGCGAACTCGATCAGGCGCTCGTCCGGGGACTCGATGTCGAGGCCCAGGATCACGGGGCGGAACGGGGCCGCGGCGGACGGAATCCCCGCCGGGTCCATCTCGTGCTCGTCGGCGGCCTGTTCCCCGGCGCGGACCAGGACGACCGGCCGCTCGGCGTGCGCCACGACCGAGAGTCCGACCGAGCCGACCATGAATCCGGCGGCGCCGCTCAGCCCGCGCGAGCCGAGGACCATCAGTTCGGCGTCCTTCGCCATGCTCGTCAGGACCTCAGCGGGCCGGCCGCTCAGCTGCTCGGTGAGCACCTCGAGTCCGGGGTGGCGCAGGGCGATGCCCTCGGCCGCCTCGCGGGGGATCCGGTCGGCCCAGTACTGCCGGGTCCCGGCACCGAGGAGCGGTGCCTGTGCCATGGGTTCCGGTACGGGTTCCCAGACCTGGAGCAGTTTCAGGGGCAGGCCGGTCAGCTCTGCCTCTCGGGCCGCCCACTCGGCGGCGGCGCGGCTCTCGGGTGAACCGTCGAGGCCGACCGTGATGGTGCGGGTCATGCTGTCCACCTCCTGCATCGGGGCTTCGATACGAGGATCTTGCGTGGACGGGACGTGGGGCAGGGGCCGCAGGTCCCGGAGACGGGCCGAACGTCCCTCGCGGGCCGGCGCTGCTCCCGCCGGGTGCCGAAGGGCCGGTGGCCACACCGACCCGGAACGCCCCTGTCCGCTGGGCTGTTGGGCTCGTCGGGGGTTGCGTGACGGACGAGTTCCCGGGTAGGTCTCGCGACGGGTCGCACGACGGTGGATCATGAGGTCGGAGGCGGAGAAAGGCGGGCCATGTCCCAGAGCTCGGACGGGCAGGTTCCGGGGTGGCGTCGCCTGGCGCCGGGGGTCGGGGCTCTTCTCCGCTATCGCCGCTCGTGGCTGAGGGGCGATCTGCTGGCCGGTGTGACCGTGGCCGCGTACCTCGTGCCGCAGGTCATGGCCTATGCCGGAGTGGCCGGGCTGCCGCCGGTCGCCGGGCTGTGGGCGATCCTGCCCGCGCTCGCGCTGTACGCGCTGTTCGGCTCCTCGCGGCTGCTGTCGGTCGGCCCGGAGTCCACGACCGCCCTGATGACGGCCACCGTGGTCGGCCCGCTCGCGGAAGGCGCCCCCGGGCGGTACGCCACGCTGGCGGCCGCCCTCGCGGTCACGGTCGGTCTGCTGTGCGTGCTGGCCAGGGTGGTGCGGCTGGGCTTCCTCGCCGACCTGCTGTCCCGGCCGGTGCTCATCGGCTATCTGGCGGGCGTGGCGCTGATCATGACCGTGGATCAGCTGACGAAGCTCACCGGGGTCGAGACGACGGGCAGCGCGTTCTTCCGCCAGCTGTGGTCCTTCTTCACGAACCTGCCCGACGCCCACCCGGCCACGGTCCTCTTCTCCGCCACCGTGCTCGCGTTCCTGTTCGTGGTGGCGCGGTACGCCCCCGCGGTGCCGGGTCCGCTGCTCGCGGTGGTGCTGGGCACGGCCGTCGTGACGACGTTCGACCTCGACAGCCGGTACGGCATCAAGGTGATCGGCGAGGTCCCGTCGGGACTGCCGGACCTCGCTCTGCCGGAGCTGAGCGAGCTGCCGCACCTGGTCCTGCCGGCGCTCGGCGTGCTGATCGTCGCGTACACGGACTTCATCCTCACCGCGCGGGCGTTCACCGGCGGCGAGGCGGAAGGCCCCGGTCTGGACGCCAACCAGGAGTTCCTCGCGCTGGGGACGGCCAACCTCGGCGCCGGTGTCCTGCACGGCTTCCCGGTGAGCAGCAGCGCCAGCCGCACCGCGCTCGCCTCCTCGGCGGGGGCCCGCAGCCAGGCGTACTCCCTGGTGGCGGGGGCCGCGGTGCTCGCCGTCCTGCTGTTCCTCAGCCCGCTGCTCTCCCGCACGCCCTCCGCCGTGCTCGGCGCGCTCGTCGTCTACGCCGCGGCCCGCATGATCGACCTCGCGGGCTTCCGCCGGCTGGCGTCCTTCCGCCGCCGGGAGCTCCTGCTGGCCCTGGGCTGCCTGGCCGGGGTGCTCGCCCTGGACATCCT
The DNA here is from genome assembly GCF_044746205.1 of Streptomyces sp. NPDC086549. Lineage (NCBI taxonomy): Bacteria > Bacillati > Actinomycetota > Actinomycetes > Kitasatosporales > Streptomycetaceae > Streptomyces > Streptomyces sp. NPDC086549. The sequence goes on from NZ_JBIVBS010000012.1 coordinate 299,170, forward strand.
GTACGGCGTGCTGGTCGCCGTCGGCCTGTCGGTCGCCGAGCTGCTGACCCGGGTGGCCCGCCCGCACGACGCGGTCGAGGGGCTGGTGCCCGGGATGGCGGGCATGCACGACGTGGACGACTTTCCCCAGGCCCGGACGATTCCCGGGCTGCTGGTCTACCGCTACGACTCGCCCCTGTTCTTCGCCAACGCAGAGAACTTCCGGCGCCGGGCCCTGGCCGCGGTCGACGAGCAGAGCGGGCCCGTGCGCTGGTTCGTGCTCAACACGGAGGCCAACGTGGAGGTCGACATCACCGCTCTCGACGCGGTCGACGACCTGCGCCGCGAGCTCACCGGCCGAGGCATCGTGTTCGCCCTCGCCCGGGTCAAGCAGGATCTCCTGGACGACCTGCGGGCGTACGGCCTCGCGGACTCCGTCGGGACGGATCTCGTCTTCCCGACCCTGCCGACCGCCGTGGCCGCCTACCGGGCGTGGTGCGAGACCCATGCGCCCGGTGGCGATCGCCCCGGCTGAGTCGATCCGCGACCGATCCTTCAACGGAGCGGCCGAGCATGGTCGGGCGGGTCCTCCGCACGCGTGTGATCGCGCGGGGGGCCACAGAGAGCCGGGTGGCCCGGCCGGCGGGCCGGGTGGCCCATGGTCCGGCACGCCCGGCGGGCACACGCTGGCACTGGCAGTTCCTACGCGCCGCCGGGAGGCACGCCATGATCACTACCCGTACGCCCAGCATGCTGCAGGCTCTGCCCGCCGAGCACCGGCAGCGGCTGATGCGCATCGCCCGGGAGGTGTCCTTCTCCCAGGGGACGCGCATCTTCGAGGAGGGCGGGCACGCCGACCGGTTCTGGATCGTCCGCACCGGCACGGTCGAGCTCGACATGCATGTCCCCGGCCGCAAGTCGGCCGTCATCGAGATGCTCCGGCCCAACGAGCTCGTCGGCTGGTCGTGGTTGTTCGGCCCGCACGTCTGGCACCTGGGCGCCGAGGCCGCGACGCCGGTACGGGCGTACGAGTTCGACGCCGAGGCCGTGCGCACGATGTGCCGGGAGGACCCGGCCCTGGGCAGCTCCGTCGCCCAGTGGGTCGGCGAGGTGCTGGCCCACCGCCTGCGCTCCTCCAGGACCCGGCTGCTGGACCTGTACGCCCCCTACGGTGCCGGAAGCCTCGTCTGAACGGTCCGGCGGGTGTTTCCTGGTGGGGAGGGGCCGGTCGGCCCTAGTGCGTCCGGCCCCGGCGAGCGACGATCGTCGTACGGACTGGCGGACCGTCCGCGGACCGTCCGCGGTCCGTCCGTCACCGGGCAACGAGGGGTCTCCATGGCCGACACAGGCACTTTCGACGAGCAGAATCCGATCCGCGTGTTTCTGCTCGACGACCACGAGGTCGTGCGGCGCGGTCTGACCGACCTGCTCGACGCCGAGCCGGACATCTCGGTGGTCGGCGACGCGGACAGCGTCGAGCAGGCGCTGGTCCGCGGCCCGGCGCTGCGTCCGCACGTCGCCGTGCTGGACGTACGCCTGCCGGACGGCGACGGGATCACGGTCTGCCGGGAGCTGCGCAACCGGATGCCGGAGCTCGCGTGTCTGATGCTGACGTCGTTCGACGACGAGGACGCCCTGCTCGACGCGATCATGGCCGGTGCCTCGGGCTACGTCCTGAAGCAGATCCGGGGCTCCGACCTGATCTCGGCCGTGCGCACGGTCGCCTCGGGCCAGTCGATGCTGGACCCCGCGACCACGGCCCGCCTGATGCGGTCGCTGCGCTCCGACCCCGTCGAGACGACGGCCGTGGCGCCCGAGTTGGCGAGCCTGTCGCCGCGCGAGCGGGACATCCTCGCGCTGATCGGGGACGGGCTGACCAATCGCGAGATCGGCAAGAAGCTGTACCTGTCGGAGAAGACCGTCAAGAACCACATCTCCCGCCTGCTGGCCAAGCTGGGCGTCCAGCGCCGGGTCCAGGCCGCTGTCCTCGCCTCCCACCTGGACCAGCTGGAGGACGGCGAACGCTCCACGAGGTGAGGGCCGGCCGACCGGCTGGGCCCTTCGTACCGACCACCCGCGCGGGCGGCAGTTCCCCGCTGCCCCGGGCCGGCGCAGGGCGCCGAGGCGCTCCTCGGACACGTTCCGAGGATGCTGATCGGGCCGCCATCCCGGAATTGGCCTTGGTCCGGCGGTCCGCGGAAGGTCTAGCGTCGGCGCATGCGTATTCGTATCGTCGACGCCTTCACCGACCGCCCCTTCGCCGGCAACCCGGCCGGGGTCATGCTCCTCGACGCCTTCCCGGACGACGACTGGCTGCAGGACGTCGCCATGGAGGTGAACCACGCCGAGACGGCGTTCGCGCACCGCCTGCCAAAGGGCGGTGCGGCGGACTGGGCGCTGCGCTGGTTCACGCCCGTCGCCGAGGTCGCGATGTGCGGGCACGCCACGCTCGCCACGGCCCACGTCCTGCACACCACCGGCGCCCATGACGGCCAGGTGCGGTTCGCCACCCGCAGCGGGGTGCTCATCGCCACGCCCGCCGAGGACGGCTCGATCACCCTGGACTTCCCCACCGCCCCGCTCACCTCGGTCGAGGTTCCGTCCGGTGTCGCCGGGGCGCTCGGCGCGGAGCCGGCCGCGGCCTTCGACACCGGGCCGAACGTCGGCGACCTGCTGCTGGAACTCGCCGACGAGAAGACCGTCCTCGGGCTCACCCCCGACCACAAGGCCCTCGCCGCCTACTCCGCGCGCGGCATCATCGCCACCGCCCGGGCCGAGGACCCGGCCCGGGGGTACGACTTCGTCTCCCGCTGTTTCTTCCCGAACGTCGGTATCGACGAGGACCCGGTCACCGGCAGCGCCCACACCGCTCTGGCCCCCTTCTGGTCCGGGCGGCTGGGCCGCGCCGACCTCACCGGCCTCCAGGCCTCCCGACGCTCCGGTGTCGTCCGCACCGGACTGCGCGGCGACCGCACCCTGCTGACCGGCCGGGCGGTCACCGTGATCGAGGGCGAGCTGCTCACGCCGTAGGCAGCCAGCCCACCTTCCCCGCCAGCAGCGCGTATCCCACGAACGCCCCGATGTCGAGCAGGGAGTGCGCCACCACCAGGGGCCCGACCCGGCCCCAGCGCCGGTACAGGTAGACGAACACCACGCCCATGACCATGTTGCCGACGAAGCCGCCGATGCCCTGGTAGAGGTGGTACGAGCCGCGCAGCACGGAGCTGGCCACCAGCGCGGTGCCGGGGGTCCAGCCCAGCTGGCCGAGCCTGCGCAGCAGATAGCCGACCACGATCACCTCTTCGAGGATCGCGTTCTGCATCGCCGACAGGATCAGCACGGGGTACTTCCACCACACGTCGGGCAGTGCCTCCGGCACCACGGTGAGGTTGAAGCCGAGGCCGCGGGCGGCCAGGTAGAAGGCGATTCCGGTGCTGCCGATCACGGCCGCGATCCCCGCACCGCGGCCGAGGTCGAACCCGGGGCGGGTGCGGTCGAAGCCGAGGGTGCGCAGGCTCTCCCCCTCACGCATCAGGAGGTGCGCGACGAGCAGGACGGGGACGAGGGCCGTCGCGATGCCGAACAGCTGCCAGGCGAGATCCAGCCAGGGACGGCCCGGCGCGGCCGAGGCGTTGAGCGTGGCCGCCTGGTCCTTGAGGCCGCCGGGTTTCGTGACCGATCCGACGAAGCTGATGAACGCGGACACTCCGCTCGCACCGAGCGAAAGTCCCAGGACGAGCAGCGTCTCGTCCCGGAAGATCCGTCGCGAGGGCCTCTCCAGCGGAAAGGAATCGGCCACCGGGTCCGCCTCCACCTGCACACCTGCCTTCAGTCGACTGTTCCGGCCCCATGCTCGTCCTCGCCCCGCTACTGTCTCGAAAGCAGTTGCGAAGACCGTGCGCCACAGGCTGTCGGGGGACAGGGAGGGGCACCACCGTCATGGGACGTCACAGCTTGCCCGATCAATACGGCGCGGGCACGACCGACCCCCGTCCCCGCGCCCGCCGCCGTACCGTGGCCGTCGTGACGGCCCTCGTCCTCACCGTCGCCGGCGGCACGGCCGCCGCCGTGCGGAGCGGGCTGCTCTCCTTCGGCTCCTCCTGCCAGGACACCCCGGTACGTCTGACTCTCGCCGCCTCCCCCGACCTGGCTCCCGCGCTGAAGGCGGCGGCCGGGCGGGCCCATCGGCAGAACCTCACCTCCGACGGGAACTGCGTCGCCGTCACCGTGAGCGCGCAGGACTCCTCCAAGGTCGCGGACACGCTGGGGGCCGGCAAGAAACCCGACGCACAGGTGTGGGTGCCCGACTCGGACATATGGGTGCAGCGGGTCACCGGGGACGGCGGGGCGACGCAGGTGACGCCGGAGGGCAACGTGGCCGCCACACCGGTCGGGGTGGCGATGGTGCCCGCCGCCGCGAAGTCGCTGGGGTGGCCGAAGAAGACGTACACCTGGACCGAACTGGCCGGGGCCACCCTGCGGGACGACTCGCTCGGGCTCGGTGCGGCCGACCCGGTGCGCAGCGCCACCGGGCTGCTCGCGCTCACCCGGCTGAGCACGGCTGCCGCCAAGGCGAAGGACGGGGACACCCGGGCCGCGGCCATGATGAAGAGGCTGTCGCAGCGCGTCTCCGAGACCGACGCCCAGGTCCTGGCCACCCTGCCCCACGACTCCTCGGGCGCCGGGCAGGGCAACCCCGGGCGCAACCAGGCGCTGATCCTCAGCGAGCAGGCCGCGTTCGCCCACAACGCGGCGACCGGCGACGACAAGGACCTGGACCTCTTCTATCCCACGGACGGGTCACCCGCGCTCGACTACCCCTACGCGCTGCTCGACGAACCGGAGCTGTCCACCGACGAGAGTCGTGCCGCGATCCGGTTCATGACGTATCTCCGGCAGTCGGCGCAGCAGCGGCTCCTGGAGAAGCACGGCTTCCGCACGGACGACGAGAGCGTTCCGCGGTCGGTGGTCGCCGGTGCCGGCGGCAGCAGCCCCCAGCCGTATGCGGAGCCGTCCCCGGAGCCGGCCTCGGGCACCGCCCTCCAGGAGGCACTGGGGATGTGGACGATCACGGTCCAGAGCGCCCGGATCACCACGGTCGTCGACGCCTCCGCCTCCATGTCGGAGCCGGTGGCCGGCACCGGCCGGTCCCGCATGGACGTCACCAAGGCCTCACTGCTCCAGGCCCTCGCCACCTTCACACCCGAGGACGAGATCGGTCTGTGGGAGTTCTCCACCAAGCTGGACGGCGACAAGGACTACCGCGTCCTGGTGCCGACCGAACGGCTCGGCGACCGGAAGGGCAGCGGCACCCAACGGGACCGGCTTTCGGCGGCGTTCAGCGGCCTGGAGCCGGTCCCCGGCGGTGCCACCGGCCTGTACGACACCACCCTCGCCGCATACAGGGCGGCGACCTCGTCCTATGTGAAGGGCAAGTTCAACGCGCTGGTCGTGCTGACCGACGGGGTGAACCAGGACCCGGGCAGCATGTCGCGCTCCGCCCTCGTCTCCGAACTCCAGGGCCTCAGCAACCCCGAGCGCCCGGTGCCCCTGATCGTCATCGCCGTGGGCCCGGAGGCCTCCCGGCAGGAGGCGCGGGAGATCGCGCGGGCGACCGGCGGATCCGGCCACGAGGTCAGCGACCCCGCCCAGATCCACTCGGTGATCCTGCAGGCGATCGTGGCGGCGGGGGCGAAGAGCACCCAGAACTGAGCAGCGGGAGCAACACCCCGCGCAGCGTCGCGAACGCGGTGCTCTCACCCCAGCGGCACAGGCTCCGGCAGGCCCACCGGCCAGGTGTGCACCGGCTCCCCGGCATGCATCAGCTCTCGGTAGCGACGGGTCGTGGCAGCCAGGGCGGCCTCCCGGGACAACCCCTGTTCCAGCGCGCGATGGAACGTCGCCGACTGCCAGCTCGCGCCGTTGACCCGACGACGGCAACGCTCTTCGATGACGCCCAGGTAGTGGTCCCGGTCGGCGGGTTCGACACCCCACGCGTCCAGGCCCGCCGAGGCCAGCGGCAGCAGTTCGTCACGTACGAGGGTGACGGCGTCGACCTCGGCCGTACCGCTGTAGCGTCCGCGCCGGGGCCAGATGAAGCGGGCGTCGATGCCGTACCGGCACGCGGCGTCGAAGTTGGCCTCGGCCGTCTCGAAGGGCAGCCGGGTCCACACCGGTCGGGGCTCCTCGGCGAGGGCGCGCACAAGGCCGTAGTAGAAGGCCGCGTTCGCGATGACGTCGGCGATGGACGGGCCGGCCGGGAGGACCCGGTTCTCCACGCGCAGGTGCGGAACGCCGTCGGCGATGCCGTAGACCGGGCGGTTCCAGCGGTACACCGTCCCGTTGTGCAGGACGAGTTCGGCGAGCTTGGGCACGCCTCCCGCATCGAGCACCTCCAGCGGGTCCTCCTCGTCGCACATCGGGAGCAGGGACGGGAAGAAGCGCAGGTTCTCCTCGAACAGCTCGTACGCGGAGGAGATCCACCGCTCGCCGAACCAGGTGCGCGGCCGCACTCCCTGGGCCTGCAGTTCGGGTGGCCGGGTGTCGGTGGACTGCAGGAACAGCGGTGGCCTGGACTCGCGCCACAGTTCGTGGCCGAAGAGGAAGGGCGAGTTGGCGCCGACGGCGATCTGGGCGGCGCAGGCGGCCTGCGCCGCGTTCCACACGTCGGCGAACCGGGCCGGGGTGACCTGGAGGTGGAGTTGCACGGACGTGCACGCGGCCTCGGGCACGATGGACTTCGAGGTGCAGGTGAGGTGTTCCACTCCCTCGATGTCGAGGACGAAATCCTCGCCGCGGGCGGCCACGATCTGGTCGTTGAGCAGGGTGTAGCGGTCGACCTCGGAGAGGTTGGAGGAGACCAGGTCGTCCCGGTCGATCGTGGGCAGAATGCCGATCATCACGATGCCGGCGTCCACCTCGCCGGCCTTCCGGTCGGCGTACGCCAGCGAGGTCCGCAGTTCCTCGGCCAGCTGGTCGAAAACCCGGCCGCTCAATCGGTGTGGGGCTATGTTGACTTCCAGGTTGAACATGGCGAGTTCTGTTTGGAAATCACGGCTCGCGATACGTTCGAGTACCTGGCCGTTCAGCATTCTCGGCATGCCGTCGGAACCGGCGAGATTCAATTCGATCTCGACGCCCAGCAGGTTCTTCGGGCGATCGAACCGCTTCTCCACCAGCAGCCGCTCCAGTCCCGCCAGGCACCTCCGGAGCTTCTCCCGGTAGCGCTGGCGATCGGACAGGTCGAACGGACCTGCCACGACCTTCTCCCCCATCGAAGCGTCCCTCCTCGAATGGGCGGGCCGAGGATCCGGCCGCCGGTTGTCCCGGGTCAGGTGGGATGATGCCCAGCGGAAGCGATCGATAACGCCCCGCGCGAAGCCGACGCCCGCTACTCTGTTGGAATGTGTCCCGCGGCACATTCACGGGGCATGATGCATCACGCGCCTTCGAGTGCCCCGATGGCCTCGTGAAAAACGCCGACGACATTCGGCCGACCGCTCGGGAAGCGTATTCCGAGGTCAACGGGACCGCACCGGGCGGGAAATCGGGAGGAATCCCGCGAATCAGCGGCTGAATAGCGCCTTGTTCGGTTCGCGGGAAACGGCTAGACGAAACAATGTCTGAACACATGTCGTATAAACTCCGCATACGAGGCAGAAGGTTGGCGCCCGCGGTCCTGGTTCCTGCCGTCAAGGTGACGTGCGGCAGGCCTCAACCGCACCCCTGTTCCCCGACCCGGGCCCCCGCCTCTCTGACCCCATCGAGCTGACAGCGCCGTCCGCCCCCTCCCTCGCGCCGCCGCGCCTGTCGAACGAGAGGCGACCCACCATGCCGCTGCAAGTCCCCCCTGCCCCCGCGCCCGCCCTGCGCTCCGTCCTCATGGCCCTCGGTTCCCCCACCGCGGTCCGCGAGGCACGAACTCCCTCCCTGCGCAACGCCCAGGGACCCGCCACTCCCGAACTCCCGCTGCCCGTACATGTGCTGGACCGGATCACCCCCGAGGGTGTCTCCGCCACCCGGCTCATCGGGTGGCGTTTCCTGATCCGCTGCGGCGACCGCGCGGTAGCCGCGGCGGAGACCAGGCTGACCCCCGACGGCTGGGCGTTCTCGCACTTCTTCGAGGGCCCGTACATCGCCTCCACCGAACGCGCCCTGCGCCAGGCCGAGACCGTGCAGCAGACCTACCAGCCGCGTCTGCTCTCGGTACCCGGCCTGTACATGCTCACGCTGTGGCTGCACGGCGACTGCGCGGCGGACGGCGCCGAGGGCCAGCCGGCCGCCAGCGACCTGCTCGTCCCGCTGGCACCGGCACCACCCGGCATCGCGGCCCACCGCCCGCATCAGGTCGCGGAACTGCTCCCGGTCCTGACCCATCGGGTGACTCCCGCGCCCCTGCTTATCTCACCCGCCTGACAGACCCCTTTCGTACCCCGTTTCCTATTCCGGAAGCGGGGTACGACTGCATTTCAGCGACTATCACGATCGCCGACGCTCGTACGAGCAATTAGGTGCTCTTTCGAGCCGTAAAAGCCGGCCATCCGTCCGGACTAGCCCCATCCGGCTATCCCGAACCACCCGAAGTGGCGGCCCAGTTGGGATGAACCATCCGCACGGACGACGCGTCATCAATCTGTGAAGAAGCGGTGCTGCGAAATCCCTGCGGATTGACGCCCGGAGAGCAACACTGGGTTCCGACCGACTATTCACCACGGGGGGACGGACATGACCACAACACAGCGAAAGATCCCACCAATGTGCCAGCACCAGCCACCGTGCCCGACAGCCGAATCCGCCGACCGGGAGTCCGCCCGACTCATGGCGCACCACCCGGAGCAGGGATGGAGCCTGCTGTGCAACGGCGTTCTGCTCTTCGAGGACACCGGTGAGCTCCTGCCCGACGGCCGGATCATCGCCCCGCACCGCCCGATGGCCGCCCACCAGGTGATGACGGCCGCCTGAGCACCACACCGGGCGGTCCGCCGCTCCGCCCGGCGACTTGAGGGGCCGGCCCGCACGCCACACCCGGTGCGCACCGGCCCCGACGCATGTCCGGGGGTGACTACTCCTCGTAGTCGGTCGAATGCGTCAGCCGACTGCGCCCCCGGGGTCCCCCAGGCCGTAGTCGAACCAGTCGAAGTCCGCGCGCCCCTCGGTGACGTACATACCGATCACGCGTCCGGTGAAGCCGGTGGCGACCTGGGTGGACAGATAGCGGCCGTCGAGTTCGGCCAGTCGCACGACTCCGTCCGGGCCCTCCACCTGGAAGGCGACCGTGTCGGGACCTCCCGTCGCTGTCGTGAGCGGTCGCGCCCGCGTGGCCCGGATGTCGACGGCGAGCATGACCGGTCCGGGCGGCACGGGGTGCTCGGCGAGCCGCTGCCGCACCGGCCCGATCCGCGCGACCACGCTCACCGCTCCCCCGCACACCTCGATGTCGTAGTGGTGGGCCTCGTCCATGCGGACGGACAGCCCGGCCCGCCCCGCACCGGGATCGACCAGGGTCGCCGCCCGGCAGTCGGGATGCTGCTGGCGACGGCCGAGGAAGGTGTACCCGGGACGGTCGAGGCTGTCGCCCGTGGCCGTCAGCCTCAGCCATCCGGGCCGCTCGCTCAGCGACCAGGAGCCCTCGGGCCGGCTGCGCGGCGATATCCAGTACGGCGCCGGCGTCCCGGCGTCGAAGTCGTCCCGGACCGGCGGCGGTTCGACGGGATGCCAGGCCGCGGGCGCGGGATGCCTCTCCCGCACCGGCCCGACCCGGGGCCACCCGTCCACCCACTCGACCGGCGCCAGGAAGGTCTCCCTGCCGAGGACGTGGAACTCCGGGAAGTAGCCGCGCGGCCGTGTGCCGAGGAGCACCATCCACCACGTCCCGTCGGCCGCCTCGACCAGGTCGGCATGGCCGGTGCACTGGACCGGCAGGCCGGTGCCGCGGTGGGTGAGGAGCGGATTGCCGGGCGCCGGCTCCCAGGGGCCGCGCGGGGAGCGGGCGCGGGCGGCCGAGACCCCGTGGCCGAGAGCGGTGCCGCCCTCGGCCACGATCAGGTACCACCACTCGCCGATCCGGTAGAGGTGCGGCGCCTCCGGGTCCCGCAGCCCCGTCCCCGACCACAGCGGGAACGGTCCCTCCAGCACCTTGCCCGTCAGCGGGTCGATCCGGGCCACCTGGCATCCGGCCACGGCACACCAGCAGTTCCCGTCGTCGTCCCAGGCGAGGTCGGGATCGATGCCGGGCAGTTCGATCGGGACGGGATCCGACCAGGGCCCCTCCGGCCGGTCAGCGGTGACGAGGAAGTTTCCCTTCCCGCCGGCGTCCGTGGTGATCATGTGGAAGCGGCCGTCGTGGTGCCGGATCGTCGGGGCGTAGACGCCCCCGGAAGCCGGGGTGTCGTCGGGCAGCTCCAATTGCCCCGGCCGGTCCAGGACGTTGCCGATCTGCCGCCAGTGCACCAGGTCCCGGCTGTGGAAGAGCGGGACGCCGGGGAAGTACTCGAAGCTGGAACACACGAGGTAGTAGTCCTCGCCGACCCGGCACACACTGGGGTCGGGGTGGAATCCGGGGATGACGGGGTTGTCGTAGGTCCGCATGTACGCCCCCAAGCCGCGAAGCCGAAAGTTTCGAACTCGGTGGCGAATTTTATCGGTGGTGAATCCTGTCGGTGGCGAATCCTGTCGGTGGCGAATCCTGTCGGTGGCGAATCTCGAATGGAGCGCCTCAGACACTCAGCCGGTACGGCAGCAGGCACACCACCACGTCGGTGCGGGCCCGCAGCACGGTCGCCAGCAGCAGGCCGCGCTGGTTCTGGAGGATCTCGTAGCGGCGGTGCTGCGGTTCGACCTCCGGGATGAGGACCGCGATCTGGCGTCCGCCCCCGGCCGCGCGCTCCACGTAGTCGACGATCGGCTGGACCAGGGAGCGGTGTGGGCTGTCGATGACGTCGAGGCGTACGCCGGGGTTCCAGCGTTCCCAGGCCTCCTCCAGCGCACGGCTCTTGACCGGGTCGGCGTGCACCGCGACCGCGACCACCTCGTCGCCCAGCGCGAGGGCGGCGGTGATGGCGTGCCGGGCGAGTTTGCTGACCTCGCCGAGCGGGACGATGACCAGGCTGCCGGTGCGCCGGTCGGGCGGGGCGGGGACCCGGCCCAGTCCGAGTTCCTCGCCGACGGCCGTGTAATAGCGCTCGATGCGGGCGAACAGCAGCATCATCAGCGGTACGGCGACCACGACCACCCAGGCTCCTTCCAGGAACTTGGTGGTGAGGAGGATGAGCCCGGCCAGGGTGGTCAGCACCGCGCCGGTGCCGTTGATCAGGGCTCGGTGCGCCCATCCGTCGGGTTTCTCGGTGGTCCAGTGCCGGACGAGGCCGAGCTGGCTGAGGGTGAAACCGATGAACACGCCGATCGCGAACAGCGGGATCAGCCGGTGGGTGTCGGCGCCGGTCGCGAGGAGGAGCAGCGCGGCGAGCAGGGCCAGGGCCAGCACGCCGTAGCGGTAGACGGGACGCTCGGCGCGCAGGCCGAACAGGTGTGGCAGGCGGTGGTCGCGGGCGAGCAGGCTCATCAGGACCGGCAGTCCGCCGAAGCTGGTGTTGGCGGCGAGGAGCAGGACCAGGGTGACGATGATGTTCGTGGCGTAGTACGCCCAGCCGTCGCCGTAGGCGCCGGCCGTGAGCTGGGCCAGGACGGTGACGTCTCCGCGCGGTGCCACGTGGTCGCGGCGGATCAGCAGGGCGAGGCCGATGAGCATTGTCCCCAGCAGTGCGCCGAGCATGAGTTCGGTGCGCTGGGCGCGCCTGACGCGCGGGGTGCGGAAGGTGGGCACGGCGTTGGCGATGGCCTCGACGCCCGTCAGGGCGGAACAGCCGGACGAGAACGCCTTGAGGATCAGCAGCAGGCCGAGCGACTCCCGCGCCGGGAAGGACTCCGCGGTGCCGACGACGGCCACCGGGTGCGTGCGCAGGAGTCCGAGGACGATGACACCGAGGATGGCCACGATGAACAGTGCGGTGGGGAGCATGAGCACCCGGGCGCTCTCGGCGACACCCCGCAGGTTCACGGCCGTCAGCAGGGCGAGGCCGGCCAGGCACACCCAGAGCTTGTCCCCGGCGAGGGCGGGGAACGCGGAGGCGAGAGCGTCTGCTCCGGCGGTGAGGCTGACGGCGACGGTGAGGACGTAGTCGACGACCAGACTGGCCGCGGCCAGCAGGTCGGCGTTCGCGCCGAGGTCCTTCTTGGCCACGGCGTAGGCGCCTCCGCCGTCCGGGTGTACGGCGATCACCTGGCCGTACGAGATGACGAGTGTCACGAGCAGGAAGACGATCGCCAGCGTGATCGGCAGTGTGGCCGTCAGCGCCCCGGTCCCCGCGGCCACCAGCACCAGCACGATCGCCTCGGGACCGTAAGCGACCGAACTGAGCGCGTCCAGCGACAGCGCGGCCAGACCCTCCAGGCTGGTGAGGCGGTGCTTCTCCCCCTCGCCGGGGCGCAGCGGAACCCTGGGTCTCAGCTGACGATGTGCCAGGCCATATGCCATCGGGACCTCACCACGGCCGGGTCGTACGGTCGGCACCAGTCTCGGCGGGGAGGCGTCCGCGCGCCCTCCGGCGGGGCCCGGGCGGGTCGGTCGGCTGTGAGGGAGGACCGGCCCGCCCGGGATTCTCTACAGCAGTCCCTCCGCAAGCGGCCCCAGGGACAGGGCCGGCAGGAAGTTGAGCAGCGCCAGGATCAGCGCGGCTCCCGCGGCCAGGGCGACGAAGTTGACGCCGCGGGCCTGGAGCGTCCCGACGGTCACCACGCCCGGCTGCTGGCGGGCCAGCCGGCCGGCGAGGGCGAGCAGGAACACCATCGGCACATAGCGGCCGATCAGCATCGCCGCGGTCATCAGCAGGTTGTGGAAGTCGGTGGCGCCGTTGAAGCCCGCCATCGCGCTGCCGTTGCTCTGGACGTTGGAGGTGTAGGCGTAGACCAGCTCGGTCAGGCCGTGCGGCCCCGGGTTGCCCATGGACGACTGGCCGTCGCCGAGGGCCACCGCGAGCGCCGCGCAGCCGAGGATCGCCGTCGGGGCCACCAGCGCGTACAGGACGACGTACCGCATCTCCGGGAAGCCGATCCTCTTGCGCAGGTACTCGGGCGTGCGGCCGACCATGAGACCGCCGACGAATACGGCGATCATCACGGCCATGATCAGGCCGTACAGACCACTGCCGGTGCCGCCGGGGGCTATCTCGCCGAGCATCATCGCCGACAGCAGCACCCCACCGCCCAGGCTGGAGAAACTGTCGTACGACGCGTTCGCCGCGCCGTCCGCCGAACCGGTGGCCGCCACACCGAAGAGCGTCGATCCGGGGACGCCGAAGCGGGTTTCGGTGCCCTCGTACTGTCCGCCGACGGCCTGTGTCACCGTGCCGTTGTGGGCGCCCTGCGCGAGGCTGCCGGCCGCCAGCAGCAGACCGAAGAGGATGCCGACGACCGCGAGCAGCGTCCAGCTCTGCCGCAGGGAGCCGATCATCCGGCCGTAGGTGCGGATGAAGGCGGTGGGGATGAGCAGCATCAGCACGATCTCGATGGCGTTGGCGAGCGCCGACGGGTTCTCGAAGGGGTGCGCGCTGTTGGCGTTGAAGACGCCGCCGCCGTCGCCCGACATCAGCTTCAGCGGCTCCCACGAGCCGACCGGGCCGCCGAGGAGCGTCTGCTGTCCGCCCGCGACGGTGGTGACGGTGTGGGTGCCGTCGAGGTTCTGCGGGACGCCGAGAGTGATCAGAATCAGACCGAAGACGATCGACAGGGGCAGGATGACCCGGAAGATCGTGCGGATCAGGTCCACCCAGAAGTTGCCCAGCCGGTCGGTGTCACGGCGCACCAGGCCCCGGACGAGGGCCAGGGCGGCGCAGATGCCGACGGCCGCGGAGGCGAAGGCCTGGACGCCGAGGCCTGCCATCACCGCGAGGTGGCCGGTGGTGGACTCGCCCGCGTAGTTCTGCCAGCTGGTGTTGGTGGTGAAGCTGACGGCGGTGTGCAGGGCGAGTCGCCAGGGCATGCCCTCGTGGCCGGTGGACCAGGGCAGCTTGCCCTGGAGGGTGAACAGGGCGAAGAGGGCGGCGATGCTCGCCAGACTGAAGGCGAGCAGGGCGAACAGGTAGTGCCGCCAGTCCTGTTCGCGGTCGGGGTCGACGCCGCAGATCTTGTAGAGGGCGCGTTCGGCGCGTCTGTGCGGGCCGCCGTCGAGGGCGCGCGCCATGTAGTCGCCGAGGGGGACGTGGAGTCCCACGACCACGGCGAGGATCAGGGTGGCCTGGAGCCAGGCGTACATGAGGTTCAGGCCCCCTTCACGGGATGCGTGCGGTCGAGGGCCGCGTTCAGCTCCACGACGTTCACGGCGGGTTCACCGAGGACGCCGAGGCCACGACCACTGGTGTACTGGTCGATCAGCTTGCGTACGGCGGCCTCGCTCGTCCCGCGTTCGCGGGCGACGCGCGGGGTCTGGAGCTTCGCGTAGGCGGGGCTGATCTGCGGGTCGAGGCCGCTCGCGCTCGCGGTGACCGCGTCGGCGGGGACCTTCGGGTGGGCGGGCGCGTCGCCGCGGACCGGGGTGACGACGGCCTTGCCGTAGTCCTCACCCGGCTTGGCGCACCGGACCGTCACGCCCTCGTAGGTGGCGAGGAACGGCTTGGCCGGGCAGGCCTGGTCGAGGCTGACCACGCGCGTGGCCGTGCCCGTGGTGCCGCCGTCGCGGAAGACGCCGAGCACGGCGCCGACTCCGTCGGGCGTGCAGTACGGCCGGGATCCGTCGACGTGCTCCAGTTCGCCGACCGCCTTGCTGCGCGCGCAGACCTGGGTGAGCAGGCTCTGCTTGCCGGAGTCGGGCTGCCCCTTCACCGGCAGGACGTCGACCGTCGACTCCGGGCCGAGGTTGCCGGCGGCGGAGGCCGAGGCGTCGTACCCGGTACCGGCGTTGGAGGGGCGGGGCTGGAAGTAGTACGGGATCGGGTTGCCCTTCTTGTCGAGGAAGGACTGGCCGATCAGCTTGCTGCCGGAGTCGCCGAGCCGCGAGCCCTGGGCGCTGTCACGCAGTCCCGGGACCTGGGCCAGCGCCGTCATCCCGAGGGGATAGGCGAGGCCCAGCACCAGAGTGAGCACGATGACCACCCGGATCGCCGCCAGATGGTGGCCGACCCAGGAGGGCATCCTGGAGAGGAAGTTCATGGTCAGATCCCGGGTATGAACTGGACTACGACGAAGTCGATGAACTTGATCGCGAGGAAGGGCAGGACCAGTCCGCCCATGCCGTAGATCCACAGGTTGCGGGTGAGCAGGGCGTCGGCGCTGCTGGGCCGGTAGCGGACACCGCGCAGGGCCAGCGGGATCAGCGCGACGATGATCACCGCGTTGAAGATCACCGCGGACAGGATCGCGGACGTCGGCGAATGCAGGTGCATGATGTTGATCGCGTCGAGGGCCGGGTAGACCCCGCCGAACATCGCCGGGAGGATCGCGAAGTACTTGGCGATGTCGTTGGCGATGGAGAACGCGGTCAACGCGCCCCGGGTGATCAGGAGTTGCTTGCCGATCTCCACGATGTCGATGATCTTCGTGGGGTCGGAGTCGAGGTCGACCATGTTGCCGGCCTCCTTGGCGGCCGACGTACCCGTGTTCATCGCCACGCCGGCGTCCGCCTGGGCCAGCGCCGGCGCGTCGTTGGTGCCGTCGCCGGTCATGGCGACGAGGTGGCCTCCGGCCTGTTCCTTCTTGATCAGCGCGAGCTTGTCCTCGGGGGTCGCCTCGGCCAGGTAGTCGTCCACGCCCGCCTCTTCGGCGATGGCGCGGGCGGTGACCGGGTTGTCACCCGTGATCATGACCGTGCGGATGCCCATCCGGCGCAGTTCGGCGAAGCGGTCCTTCAGCCCCGGCTTGACGACGTCCTTGAGGTGGACGACTCCGAGCAGCCGGGCGGGGCCCTCGCCGGTGCACTCGGCGACCGCGAGC
This sequence comes from Streptomyces sp. NPDC086549, assembly GCF_044746205.1. Classification (NCBI taxonomy): domain Bacteria; kingdom Bacillati; phylum Actinomycetota; class Actinomycetes; order Kitasatosporales; family Streptomycetaceae; genus Streptomyces; species Streptomyces sp. NPDC086549. The sequence goes on from NZ_JBIVBS010000012.1 coordinate 315,130, forward strand.
GGGGTGCCGCCGGAGGCCGAGACCTGCTCGGCGGAGGCGTCCAGGGCCACCGGGACGGTGCCACCGTTGTCCTCGACCCAGGCCGCGACCGCGGCGGCCGCACCCTTGCGCAGCCGTATGCCGCCGGGCAGGTCCACTCCGGACATCCGGGTCGTGGCGGAGAAGGGCACCCACTCGGCGCCCTCGGGCTCGGTGAGTTCGAGGGCGAACTGCTCGCGCACGTAGTCGACGATCGAGCGGCCCTCGGGCGTCTCGTCGGCGAGGCTCGACAGCAGGGCGGCATCAGCCAGTTGGCGTCCGGTCACGGAACCGAGCGGGAGCAGGGCGCTCGCCCGCCGGTTGCCGTAGGTGATGGTGCCGGTCTTGTCGAGCAGCAGCGTGTTGACGTCACCGGCGGCCTCGACCGCGCGCCCCGACATGGCGAGCACGTTGCGTTGCACCAGCCGGTCCATGCCGGCGATGCCGATCGCGGACAGCAAGCCGCCGATCGTCGTCGGGATCAGGCAGACCAGCAGGGAGACCAGGACGATGCCGGTGACGCCGTCGGCGGTGAGCGCCTGGGTGTCGTGGGCGGCAGCCATGACGTCCTTGGAGAAGATCGCCATCGGCTGGAGTGTGAGGACCGCGACCAGGAAGACGAAGGTCATCATGACCAGCAGCAGGTTGAGCGCGAGCTCGTTCGGCGTCTTCTGCCGGTTGGCGCCCTCGACCAGGGAGATCATCCGGTCCAGGAAGGACTCGCCCGGCTCCTGGGTGACACGGACGACGATGCGGTCCGACAGGGCGCGGGTGCCGCCCGTGACGGCCGAGCGGTCGCCGCCCGACTCGCGGATGACCGGAGCGGACTCGCCGGTGATCGCCGACTCGTCGATGCTGGCCACACCCTCGATGACGTCGCCGTCGCCAGGGACGAGCTCCCCCGCCTCGACGACCACGACGTCGCCTCGCCGCAGCTCGCCCGCGCCGACGCTCTCTTCGACGTACGAGCCGGCCGCCCCGCCCGGCTCCCAGCCGATGAGCCGGCGGGCGACGGTCTGGCGGCGCATGCCGCGCAGCGTGTCGGCCTGGGCCCGGCCGCGGCTCTCGGCGATGGCCTCGGCCAGGTTCGCGAAGATCACGGTCAGCCACAGCCAGGCGGTGATCAGCCAGCCGAACCCGGACGGGTGGGCGATCGCGAGGCCCGTGGTCAGGGCCGCGCCGATCTCGGTGACGAACATGACCGGGTTGCGGGACAGGGTCACGGGGTTGAGCTTGCGCAGCGCGGCGGGCAGGGCGAGCCACAGCTGCTTGGGGTCGAGCAGACCGCCGCCGATCCTGCGGGCGGGACCCGCTTCGGATGGTCGTAGGTCGTCGCCGGGTCTCTCCCGTACGGGAGCGGGCGCGGTCATCAGAAACGCTCCGGTTTGATCAGGGCCACCACGAGGTAGGCCAGCAGGCCGATCGCGACGATCAGCTGGACGATGTTCTCGGCCGACACCGGCACCTCACACGTCTCGCGGAGAATGGGGAATGGGGACTTGGACACCTCCGGGCGAGGGCCGGGCGTCGCTCGCCCGGAGGTGGTTCGGGGGACGGCGCGGGCTACAGCCCCACGTCCCTGCTGCGGATGTCGTCCATGGACTCCCGGCGCACCAGGAGGCGGGCACGGCCCGCGTGCACGGCGGCCACCGGCGGGCGGCCGACCAGGTTGTAGCCGGAGGCCATGGACAGGTGGTAGGCGCCGGCCACGGGGACGGCGAGCAGGTCTCCGGGGCGTACGTCGTCCGGGAGTTCGACGTCGGCGGCGAGGACGTCACCGGCCTCGCAGTGCCGGCCCACGACGGTCACCGGGGCGAGGGGCGCCGCGCTGGCCCTGCCGATCATGCGGGGGGCGTAGCGGACGCCGTACAGCGCGGGCCGCGGGTTGTCGCTCATGCCGCCGTCGACGGCCACGAAGGTGTGGTCGCCGGTGCGTTTGACGGCGAGCACGTGGTAGAGGGCGAGGCCCGCCGGACCCACGATGGCCCGACCCGGCTCGATGATCAGGCGGGGCACGGGGATCCCGGCCGCCGCGCACGCCCCGGTCAGCTCGTCGCGTACCTTGCGGGCCAGGCTGGTCAGGTCGAGTGCCTCCTCGCCGGGGCGGTAGGCGATGCCGTGGCCGCCGCCGAGATCGAGTTCGGGCAGGACCAGGCCGTGCTGTTCGTGGAGGCGGGCCATCAGGCCGACCATGCGGCGCACGGCGGCGAGGTACGGCTTGACGCTGGTGATCTGTGAGCCCAAGTGGCAGTGCAGACCGGTGAGTTCGAGCTGCGGCTGGTCGAGTATGCGGGCGATGGCGTGCTGGGCGTAGCCGTCGCGGATGGACAGGCCGAACTTCTGGTCCTCGGTGCCGGTGCGGATCTTGTCGTGGCCGCCGGCGCTGATGCCGGGCACCACGCGGACCATGACCTTCTGACGGCCGTCGGGGCCGACGGCCGCGGCCAGCCGGGCGATCTCCGACGGGCTGTCGATCACGATGCGGCCCACGCCCAGGCGCAGGGCGGTCTCCAGGTCACGCGGGGACTTGGCGTTCCCGTGCAGCACGATCTTCTCGGGCGGGAACCCCGTGGTGACCGCGAGTTCCAGCTCGCCGGCCGAGCAGACGTCCAGGCCGAGGCCTTCTTCCTCCATCCAGTGGACCACGGCCCGGCACAGGAACGCCTTGGCCGCGTAGAGGACTTCGGCGTCGGGGAAGACGTGCCGGTAGGTGCGGCAGCGTTCGCGGACCTCGGCCTCGTCCAGGACGTATACGGGGGTGCCGAAGCGGTCCGCGACCTCGGCGAGGGGTACGCCGCCCACGGTCAGGTCGCCCGGCCGGGGCTCGGTGGTGGAGGCGGGCCACACCGACAGTTCGGTCGGGGTGGTGGTGACGGTGGGTTCGTGCAGAGTCGTCATCGCGGGCTCCCCCTCTCTCACGCGATCCGCAGGGCCACGGCGGGCGCTACGGGCTTGACGGGCTTGACGGGCTTGACCGGCGACGGGGCCGGTGCCGAGAACTGAGGGTCGATCGTGACGGCGGTGACGCCGAGCGGTTCGGTCAGCGCGCGCAGCGCGGGCTCGGCGAGGCGGATCCACGTCTGGTCGGGGCCGAGGGTGGCGGCGAGCTTGCGGACGGAGGTGAAACCGACGGCGGTGCGGTCGCCGAGGGGGGTGCGGAACAGCCGTGCCGCACACCCCGCTGGTCCCGGCCGGACCGGTACGAACAGTGGCCCGGCCGGGGAGCGATCAGAAGGCTCCGGGTCTTCACCGCACAAGAGTTCTGTCATGGGATGCCTCCTGGAGGATCCGGGTGGTGCGTGAAATGGATCTGATGTGCCCCGGACGCGGGGAGGCGGACCGGGGCTCGACATCGACGCTATGCCCGGGTGCCCCGGGTTTCCGACGCTTCATGACGGGATGCTGACGGTGATCGGGGTGACGCTGACGGGATGCTGACGCCGAGGTCGTCGACCCTGGCACGGGCCGTCAGAGGCGCGCCAAGAAGTGGTCGCCGGGCTGGTCGGCGGGCCCGTCCGGGAGTGTGATGGAAGCGGTTCCGCATGCGGGGCCGCCCTCGGGAAGCCTCCGTGGGCACGCACGAAGAATGGTGGAGTGATGTCCGGTTACGACGCCTCGGCGACCGCTCGTGTCGTGGTCGGCGTGAGCGGATCCCTCGGCAGCGTCACGGCCCTGCGCCGGGCCGCCGCGGAGGCCAGGCACAGGAACGCCGAGCTCTGGCCCGTACTGGCCTGGGAGCCGCCCGGCGGAGAGCTCGCGGCCCGTCGCTCGCCGGCCGCGAGCCTGATGGTCGACGAGTGGCAGCGCCTGGCGGGGCAGCGGCTGGTCTCGGTGCTCGACGAGGTCTTCGGCGAGGACGGTCCCGGGCTGCCGATGCGCGCCCTCGTCGTACGCGGCGTCCCCGGCCCGGCGCTGGTGGAGACCGCGTCCCGCGAGGACGACGTCCTGGTCGTGGGTGCCGGCCGCCGCGGCCACCGCCCCCGCGCGTTGTCCGGCCGGGTCACCCGCTACTGCCTCACCCACGCCGGTTGCCCGGTCCTCGCGGTCCCGCCGTCACCGCTGGAGACCGAGCTGGCAGCGGTGCACCGGCGCAACACGTGGCGGTTGCGGATGGACCCCCGGAAGCTGCTGAAGGAGGAGCCGGTGCCGCCTGCCGTGTGAGGGCGAGGGCCGGACGGAAGCGCGCTGGTGAACGGCCGCCGCCGCGGGGCAGTAGGGACACGGACGGCGTGGTGCCCCGACAGGACCATGCTCATGGAGCGGCGCACCCGAGCACGCGCAGAGCGGTCCGCCCGGTCCGCTGCCCGAGAGCCCAACGGCTCCAGACACCGGGGCAGCCGACAGCGCCCCCCCCACGACACCGACCCGAGCCCGACGCCCCGGCCCCGGCCTCCTGGAGCCGGAGGCCGAAGCGAGACCACCGCGCGTGCGCCGGGCGCCCGGCATCTCGGCCGCAGGACTGTTGCCCCGCCTCGGTACACCCCCGGCCGCTCGCAAACCGGCCCCTGGCACCGCGCCCGAGCCTGTGTGGGATCGGCCGCGGCGAGAGCAGGCCGAACAGGCTGGCGCGCCTCCATCGCACGCACCACATCCCAAACTCACGCCAGTACGACGCCTACAGACGCGCCCGCGCCGTCGCCCGCGCCCCCTTGCAGGAAGCCGAGCCCGAGCCGCCCACAGCCGCTCGACCGCTGTCTGTCAGGAAGTCATCGCGGCGGACAGATCCGGCCGCTCCGGCCGGCGCCCCGGTGCCAGGTTCAGGCTCAGCACCATGGTGAGGCCGCCGCCCGGCGTGTCCTCGGCGTTCAGCGTGCCGCCCATCGCCTCGGCGAAGCCACGGGCCACCGCCAGGCCGAGGCCGACGCCCGCACCGCGCGGGGAGTCGCCGTAGCGCTGGAAGGGCTCGAAGATGCGGTCTTTGGCCTCGTCGGGGACGCCCGGCCCGCGGTCGATCACCCGGACCTCCACCCGGTCGGCGATGGCACTCGCCCGCACCAGCACGGGCGTGTCCGCGGGACTGTACTTGACCGCGTTCTCGACGATGTTGGCGACGACCCGCTCCAGCAGCCCCTTGTCCACGTCGACCATGGGGAGCGTCTCGGGGATGTCCAGCTCGACGCTGTCCTCGGGCACCCCGCCCAGCGCCATCGGTACCACCTCGTCGAGGTCGGCCTCGCGGACGATCGGCGTGACGGTGCCGGTCTGCAGACGGGACATGTCGAGCAGGTTGCCCACCAGGTGGTCCAGCCGGTCGGCGCCCGCCTCGATCGCCTCCAGCAGCTCCGCCCGGTCCTCCTCCGACCACTCGACGTCGTCCGAACGCAGCGAGGAGACCGCGGCCTTGATACCGGCGAGGGGCGTACGGAGGTCGTGGCTGACGGCGGCCAGCAGCGCCGTGCGGATGCGGTTGCCCTCGGCCAGCTCCTTGGCCTGGTCGGCCTCCTGCTGCAGCCGCTGCCGGTCCAGCACGACAGCCGCCTGCGCGGCGAAGGCCGCCAGCACCCGCCGGTCGGAGGCCGGCAGCACGCGTCCCGACAGGGCGAGCGCCATGTGGTCGCCCACCGGCATGTCCACGTCCGCGTCCTCGGGTGACCCGCACGGCCGGGGCCCCGCGCTGCCCGCGCAGGTCCACGGCGCGACGTCGCTGTCCCGCTCCAGGAGGGCGACGGACTCCATCCCGAAAGTCTCCCGGACCCGCTCCAGGAGCTCCTCCAGGCCGGTCTCGCCACGCAGCACGCTGCCCGCGAGGTAGGACAGGATCTCCGACTCGGCGCGCAGCCGGGCAGCCTGGTGCGTACGCCGGGCCGCGAGGTCCACCACGGACGCCACGGACACCGCGACCCCGACGAATATCGCGATGGCCACGATGTTCTTGGGGTCGGCGATCGTGAGCGTGTGGACGGGTGGCGTGAAGTACCAGTTCAGCAGCAGGGAGCCCACCACCGCCGAGGTGAGCGCCGGGACGAGACCGCCGAGGAGTGCCGCCGCCACCGTCAGCGACAGGAACAGCAGCATGTCGTTGGCGAGGCCGACCGAGGGGGCCGCGCTGGTCAGCAGGAGCGTGAGCAGGGCGGGGCCCAGCACGCCGACCAGCCAGCCCCAGATGATCCGGGCGCGTCCGAGCCGCGCGCCCCTGGCCACGGGCAGTCCGCGCCCCTTGCCGGCCTCGTCGTGCGTGATCAGGTGGACGTCGAGGTCGGGTCCCGATTCCCGGGCGACCGTGGCGCCGACGCCCGGCCCGAAGACGTACTGCCACGTCTTGCGCCGCGAGACGCCCAGTACGATCTGGGTCGCGTTCACACCCCGCGCGAAGTCGAGCAGAGCGACCGGTATGTCGTCGCCGACGACGTGGTGGAAGGTGCCGCCGAGGTCCTCGACGAGCGTGCGCTGGACGGCGAGTTCCTTCGGGGAGGCGGAAGTCAGGCCGTCGCTGCGGGAGATGTAGACGGCGAGCACCTCGCCGCCGGCGCCCTTCTCGGCGAGGCGGGCGGCCCGGCGGATCAGCGTCCGTCCCTCGGGGCCTCCGGTCAGGCCGACCACGATCCGCTCCCGCGAGCCCCAGATCTTGGAGACCTGGTGCTCGCTGCGGTACTCGTTCAGGTACTCGTCGACGCGGTCGGCGACCCACAGCAGGGCCAGCTCCCGCAGGGCGGTGAGGTTGCCCGGCCGGAAGTAGTTGGACAGCGCCGCGTCGACCTTGTCGGGCTTGTAGATGTTGCCGTGCGCCATCCGTCGCCGCAGCGCCTGTGGCGACATGTCGACGAGTTCGATCTGGTCCGCCCGCCGAACGACCTCGTCGGGGACGGTCTCCTGCTGCCGTACGCCGGTGATCGATTCCACGACGTCGCCCAGCGACTCCAGGTGCTGGATGTTGACCGTCGAGATCACGTCGATCCCGGCGGCCAGGAGCTCCTCCACGTCCTGCCAGCGCTTGGCGTTGCGGGATCCGGGGATGTTGGTGTGCGGCAGCTCGTCGACGAGGGCGACCTGCGGATGGCGAGCGAGGACGGCGTCGATGTCCATCTCGGTGAAGACGGCGCCGCGGTACTCCAGTTCCTTGCGCGGGACCTGCTCCAGGCCGTGCAGCATCACCTCGGTGCGCGGCCGGTTGTGGTGCTCCACGAAGGCCACCACGCAGTCGGTGCCCCGCTCTGTCCGCCGATGCGCCTCGGACAGCATCGCGTAGGTCTTGCCGACGCCGGGTGCCGCACCGAGGTAGATCCGGAGTCTGCCGCGTGCCATGTCATCCTTCGAAGCGGTAGCCCATGCCGGGCTCGGTGATCAGATAGCGGGGATGTGAGGGGTCCGCCTCCAGTTTGCGGCGGAGCTGGGCCATGTAAACCCGCAGGTAGTTGGACTTGTTGCTCTGTGACACGCCCCACACCTCTCTCAATAGGTGCTTCTGCGTGATGAGCCGGCCCGGGTTGGTGACCAGGATCTCCAGCAGATGCCACTCGGTGGGGGTGAGACGTACGTCGCGTCCGCCCCGGACCGCCTTCTTGGCGAGCAGATCGATGGTGAAATCGTCCGTCTCCACCCGCGTCGTCTCGGGGGCGAGGGGAGCGTCCTCGGTGCGGCGTACGGCGGCCCGCAGCCGGGCCATGAGCTCGTCCATGCTGAACGGCTTGGTGATGTAGTCGTCGGCCCCCGCGTCGAGCGCGGCGACCTTCTCGTCGGACGCCCGACGGGCCGACAGCACCAGGATCGGTACGCGGGTCCAGCCGCGCAGTGCCTTGATGACGTCGACCCCGTCCATGTCGGGCAGTCCGAGGTCGAGCATCACCACGTCCGGCTGACGCGCGGCCGCCAGCCGGAGGGCCGTGGCGCCGTCGGGCGCCGCGTCCACTCCGTACTGGCGTGCCTGCATGTTGATCACGAGTGCCCGTACGAGCTGTGGGTCGTCTTCCACGACCAGCACCCGGGTCATCAGTTGCCCTTGATCAGTTCCTTGAGCGCGATGTTGAGTTCGAGGACGTTCACGCGGGGCTCGCCCATGAAGCCGAGGGTGCGGCCCTCGGTGTGGTCCTTCACGAGCTTCTCCACCTTGTCGACGGGGATGTTGTTCTTCTCGGCGACCCGGTGGACCTGGATCTGCGCGTACTGCGGGGAGATGTCGGGGTCCAGGCCGGAGCCGGAGGAGGTCACCGCGTCGGCGGGGACCTCGGCGGGCTTGACCGTGTAGCCGGCCACCGAGTTGTCCTTGATGACCGCGGCCTTGGCGTCCTTGACCCACTTGATCAGGTCGGCGTTGTCACCGGAACGGTTGGTGGCGCCGGACAGGATCAGCTTGTACTGGGTGTTGACGCTGTTGACGCCGAGGCCGTTCTGCGGGCGGCCCTGGAACCACTTCAGGTCGGGCTCCGGCGTCTCCTGACCCTTCTTCAGCGGCAGGTTGTACGCCTGGCCGATGAGCGAGGAGCCGACGACCTTGCCGTCCGCCTTGATCTCGGAGCCGTTCGCCTTGTCGTTGAACAGCCCCTGGGCGATGCCGGTGACGACCAGCGGGTAGATGACGCCCGTCACCAGGGTCAGCACGAGGAGGGCGCGCAGGCCCGCCCCGAGCAACCGGAGGGTGTTGGAAACGGAGTTGTTCATGGCGGTCAGCCGATCCCGGGGATGAGGGAGATGAGCATGTCGATGATCTTGATGCCGATGAAGGGGGCGATCAGTCCGCCGATGCCGTAGATCGTGAGGTTGCGGCGGAGCAACTTGTCGGCGCTCACCGGCCGGTACTGCACGCCCTTCAGGGACAGCGGCACCAGCGCGATGATGATCAGCGCGTTGAAGATGACGGCGGACAGGATCGCCGAGTCCGGCGAGGACAGCGCCATGATGTTCAGCTTGTCCAGGCCCGGGTAGACCGCCGCGAACAGCGCCGGGATGATCGCGAAGTACTTCGCCACGTCGTTGGCGATGGAGAACGTGGTCAGCGCACCTCGCGTGATGAGGAGCTGCTTGCCGATCTCGACGATCTCGATGAGCTTGGTCGGGTTGGAGTCGAGGTCGACCATGTTGCCGGCCTCCTTGGCGGCCGACGTACCCGTGTTCATCGCCACGCCGACGTCCGCCTGGGCCAGCGCGGGCGCGTCGTTGGTGCCGTCACCGGTCATCGCGACCAGCTTGCCGCCCGCCTGCTCCCGCTTGATGAGCGCCATCTTGTCCTCGGGAGTGGCCTCCGCGAGGAAGTCGTCGACGCCCGCCTCCTCGGCGATCGCCTTGGCCGTCAGCGGGTTGTCGCCCGTGATCATGACGGTCTTGATGCCCATGCGGCGCAGCTCGTCGAACCGCTCGCGCATGCCCTCCTTGACGACGTCCTTGAGGTGGATGACGCCAAGGACGCGGGCGCCCGCGTCATCCCTGACGGCGACCAGCAGCGGGGTACCACCGGCCTCGGAGATGCGGTTGGCGATGCCGTCCGCGTCCTCCGCGACGGTGCCGCCCTGCTCCTTCACCCAGGCGATGACCGAACCGGCCGCGCCCTTGCGGATCTTGCGTCCGTCGACGTCCACACCCGACATACGGGTCTGGGCGGTGAAGGCGATCCACTCGGCATGCGCCAGCTCGCCCTGGTGGCGCTCGCGCAGGCCGTACTTTTCCTTCGCCAGTACGACGATGGAGCGGCCCTCGGGCGTCTCGTCGGCCAGCGAGGAGAGCTGGGCGGCGTCGGCGACCTCGGCGTCGGTCGTCCCGCGCACCGGCACGAACTCGGCGGCCTGCCGGTTGCCGAGGGTGATGGTGCCCGTCTTGTCGAGCAGCAGCGTGGAGACGTCACCGGCAGCCTCGACCGCGCGGCCGGACATCGCCAGGACGTTGCGCTGGACCAGCCTGTCCATGCCCGCGATACCGATCGCGGAGAGCAGGGCGCCGATCGTGGTCGGGATGAGGCAGACCAGCAATGCGACCAGCACGACCATCGTCAGGTGGGTGCCGGCGTAGTCGGCGAACGGCGGCAGGGTGGCCACCGCGAGCAGGAAGACGATCGTCAGGGACGCGAGCAGGATGTTCAGCGCGATCTCGTTCGGCGTCTTCTGCCGGGCCGCACCCTCGACGAGGTTGATCATCCGGTCGATGAAGGTCTCGCCCGGCTTCGTCGTGATCTTGATGACGATGCGGTCGGACAGGACCTTGGTACCGCCGGTGACCGCCGAGCGGTCGCCGCCGGACTCGCGGATGACCGGGGCCGACTCACCCGTGATCGCCGACTCGTCGACCGAGGCGACACCCTCGACGACGTCACCGTCACCCGGGATGATGTCGCCCGCTTCGCAGACGACCAGGTCACCGATCTTCAGGTCGGTGCCCGGGACCTGCTCCTCGGAGCCGTCCTTGAGCAACCGGCGCGCGACGGTGTCGGTCTTGGCCTTGCGCAGGGTGTCGGCCTGCGCCTTGCCGCGGCCCTCGGCGACGGCCTCCGCCAGGTTGGCGAAGATCACGGTCAGCCACAGCCAGGCGCTGATCGCCCAGCCGAACCAGTCGCCCGGGTCCTTGAAGGAGAAGACCGTGGTCAGCACCGATCCGATCCACACCACGAACATCACGGGCGACTTGATCATCACCCGCGGGTCGAGCTTGCGGAAGGCGTCCGGCAGCGACTTGACCAGCTGCTTGGGGTCGAAGAGGCCCGCGCCGACGCGTCCTTCGGCGGGCTTGTGCCCGGTGGGTACGTCGCTGTGCGGCGCCCGGGTCGGGGTGGCTGTGGACATCGAGTCCTCTTGCTTCTCTATACGAGTGGTCATGACGCCAGCCCCTCGGCCAGCGGACCCAGAGCGAGGGCCGGGAAGTAGGTCAGCCCGGTGATGATCAGGATCGCGCCCACCAGCAGACCGGTGAACAGCGGCTTCTCGGTGCGCAGGGTGCCCGCGGTCGCCGGGACCGGCTTCTGCTCGGCGAGCGAGCCGGCCAGCGCCAGGACGAACACCATCGGCAGGAAGCGGCCGAGCAGCATCGCGATGCCGATCGTGCTGTTGAACCACTGCGTGTCCGCGTTCAGACCCGCGAACGCCGAACCGTTGTTGTTCGCGCCCGAGGAGTAGGCGTAAAGGATCTCGGAGAACCCGTGCGCCCCGCTGTTCGTCATCGAGTTCGCCGGGGTCGGCAGCGCCATCGCGAACGCGGTGAAGATGAGCACCAGCGCCGGAGTGATCAGGATGTAGCAGGCCGCCAGCTTGATCTCGCGCGAGCCGATCTTCTTGCCCAGGTACTCGGGCGTACGGCCGACCATCAGACCGGCGATGAACACCGCGATGACCGCCATGATCAGCATGCCGTAGAGGCCGGAGCCCGTACCACCGGGCGCGATCTCACCGAGCTGCATGCTCAGGATGGTGATGCCGCCGCCAAGCCCGGTGAACGAGGAGTGGAAGGAGTCCACCGCACCCGTCGAGGTCAGGGTGGTCGACACCGCGAAGATCGACGAGGAGCCGACACCGAAGCGCTGCTCCTTGCCCTCCATCGCACCGCCGGCGATCTGGAACGCCGGGCCGTGGTGGGCGAACTCGGTCCACATCATCAGCGCGGTGAAGCCGACCCAGATGGTGGCCATGGTCGCGAGGATCGCGTAGCCCTGCCTGACCGAGCCGACCATGATGCCGAACGTGCGGGTCAGCGCGAACGGGATCACCAGGAGCAGGAAGATCTCGAACAGGTTGGTGAACGGGGTGGGGTTCTCGAACGGGTGAGCGCTGTTGGCGTTGAAGTAACCGCCACCGTTGGTGCCCACCTCCTTGATCGCCTCCTGCGAGGCGACCGCGCCGCCGTTCCACTGCTGCGAGCCGCCCATGAACTGCCCGACCTCGTGGATCCCGGAGAAGTTCTGGATCGCACCGCACGCCACCAGAACCACCGCGGCGACGACGGAGAGCGGCACCAGGATGCGGATCGTGCCGCGCACCAGGTCGGACCAGAAGTTGCCCAGCTCACCGGTGCGCGAGCGCGCGAAGCCGCGCACCAGCGCCACGGCGACGGCGATGCCGACGGCCGCGGAGACGAAGTTCTGGACGGCCAGGCCGGCGGTCTGCACGACGTGGCCCATGGCCTGCTCGCCGTAGTACGACTGCCAGTTGGTGTTGGTCACGAAGGACGCGGCGGTGTTGAACGCCTGATCCGCATCGATCGCCTTGAAGCCGAGCGAGCCGGGCAGGGAACCCTGGATCCGCTGCAGCAGGTAGAGGAAGAGGACGCTGACGGCGGAGAAGGCGAGGACGCCGCGCAGGTAGGCGGGCCAGCGCATCTCCGTGTCGGGGTTGGCACCGATGCCCTTGTAGATCCACTTCTCGACGCGCCAGTGCTTGTCGGAGGAGTAGACCTTGGCCATGTAGTTGCCAAGGGGGACGTAGGCGAGCGCCAGCGCCGCTATGAGGGCGAGCAGCTGGAGGAAGCCGGCAAGTACGGGACCCATGTCGTGGCTCAGAACCTCTCCGGGAAGATCAGGGCGAGGACGAGATAGCCCAGCAGGGCGACGGCCACGACGAGGCCGACGATGTTCTCGGCGGTCACAGCTTCGTCACCCCCTTGGCGACGAGAGCCACCAGCGCGAAGACCGCGATCGTGGTGACGACGAAGGCCAGATCGGCCATCGTGAACTCCTGGGATGAGGTTCGGTTGGACTAGGACTGCTAAAGGAAACCGCGCTTCTGGCTGGAATCGACTGCCGTTGACGGGTCCCTTACGGCAGCGTTTACGCCTTTGACGGGACTCTTACGGCGCCTGCGGTGACCTGCGAGCAGAGGCAGCCGTCCGAGCCCGGAATTCGTCAGAACAGCCGGAACCGCAGCCTGCAGATCACCGCGTCGGTCTCCCGCCGCACCGCATGGGCGACGACGGCACCGCGCTGGTTCTGCAGCAGGCGCTGCCACAGCCGCTCCGGCTCGGTCTCCGGGATCAGCACGGTGACCTGGGTGGCCGGCTCCGCCGCCGTGACCTCACGGACGTACGCGGCGATGGGGCGCCCCAGGCTGCGGCGCTCGCACGCCAGCCGGACCAGCGGCACCCCGGGGTCCCACTCGGCCCAGGCGCGCTCCAGGGCATGCAGCTGCGCGCGGTCCTCGGGGTCGGGGTGGCAGACGGTGACCGCACGGACCTCGTCGCCGAGGGAGGCGGCGGCGCTCAGGGCCTCGGAGGTGAGACGGGAGAGGGAGGAGACGGGCACGATCACGACCGACCGCTCCCGGTGGGGGGCCTCGGGGATGCGGCCCAGGCCCAGACGCTCGCCGATGCGGGCGTAGGCGCGGTGCACGGCGACGAAGGCGGCGACCAGCAGCGGCAGCGTGACCACGATCAGCCAGGCGCCCTCGGTGAACTTGCTCGCGGTGACCACGACCGTGGAGACGCCGGTCAGGACGGCGCCGAAGCCATTGAGCAGCGCCTTGCCGCGCCAGCCGGGGCTGCGCTCCAGTCGCCAGTGCCGGACCATGCCCACCTGGGCGATGGTGAAGCCGACGAAGACGCCGATGGCGAACAGTGGCACGAGGGTGTTGGTGTCACCGCCGGAGAAGACGAGCAGCGCGGCGGAGACCACGGCGAGGGCGAGCACGCCGTGACGGTGGACCTGGCGGTCGGCCTTCAGCGCGAACACGTGCGGCAGGTAGTTGTCCCGGGCGAGCAGCTTCAGCAGCACCGGGAGGCCTCCGAAGGAGGTGTTCGCGGACAGTGCCAGCAGGATCACGGTGGCGAACTGGATCACGTAGAAGGCCCAGTTGTGGCCGAGTGAGGCGTCCGCGAGCTGGGCGAGGACGGTGACGCCCTCGACCGGCTGGAGGTGGAAGCGGGAGATCAGCACCGACAGCCCGATGAGCATCGCGCCGAGCACGGCGCCGAGGGCGACCTCCGCACGTTGGGCGCGCTTGGCGCGCGGGACACGGAAGGAGGGGACGGCGTTGGCGATGGCCTCGACGCCGGTCAGGGCGCTGCACCCGGAGGCAAAAGCTTTCAGCAGGAGCAGGGCGCCCACGGTCGTGGCGTTGTCCGCGACGACCGAGGCGTGTCCGGCCGCGGTGGCGGTGCTCGCCGGCGAGGTCCGGAACAGGCCCACGACGATCAACACGAAGATGGAGCCGACGAACACGACGGTCGGCGCGATGAACGCCTTGGCCGACTCGACTATGCCCCGCAGATTGACCGCCGTGATCAGCACGAGGACCGCCAGGCAGAGCCACAGCCGGTTGTCGTACAGGCCCGGGAAGGCGGAGGTCAGGGCGGCCACGCCGGCCGTGACGGCGACGGCGACGTTCAGGACGTAGTCCAGGACCAGGGAGGCGGCCGCGACCAGGCTGGTGCGTGCGCCCAGGTGCGTCTTGGCGACCGCGTAGGAGCCGCCGCCGTCCGGGAAGGCCGCGATCACCTGCCGGTAGGAGGCGACCAGTACCGCCAGCAGGGCGGCGATGGCCAGGGTGACGGGGAGCGTGAAGCCCAGTCCGTGGGCGCCGGACGCCGCCAGGACGAGCACGATGGCCTCGGGGCCGTAGGCCACCGAGGCCATCGCGTCCAGCGACAGCGCGGCAAGGCCGGTGACGGCGGTGAGGCGGTGCTGCTCGCCGGTGTCGGGCGGCTCCTCGCCGGCGGGGACGGCGCCCGGTTCGACGGTCAGTACGGACATGGGCGGGTGCTCCTTAATACGGGACGAACGGCCGCGCGCGGAGGGCCGAGCGCGGTGCACCAAGGGTCTGTCCCGATCCGGCCGACTCCCGCGGCTCCTTGCGCGTTCTTCGCGCCGAACCCCGCGACCTTGACGTGGCCTTGACGGGAGTGTGACGTGGGCGAACGCCCGCCTTCGCCGTGCCGGCGTCAAGAACGGGGGCGGGCCCATCAGAGTCGCGTCAAGGCGCGGCGAAGCCGTGTTGTCCAGGCTGCCGAGGTCCCTACGCTCGGGCGCATGGAGCACCGCGTGCTGTACGACCACCGCTGGGCCGAGGATCTGTACAGCTCGGTCCGGTGCTCCGGCATGCTGCTCGGCATGCTGTTCCTGATCGACTGGGGCACGGGCCGGCTCACCTGGTCGCGCGGCACCCTGTGGGTCACGCTCGCGCTGGTGCTGTTCCTGGTCCTGTTCCCGGCCCGGGTCTCGGCGGGTGAGGGCTGGCTCGCCTGCCGCCGCCCGCTGCGCACCCGGCGGGTCCGCACCGACGTACTGGTGTCCGTGCGCTGCCTGGACGGGGTCTCCCGGCGGCTGCTCCTGCGGGACGCCTTCGGCGACCGCGTCGAGATCGACCCTCAGGTCCTCGTGAACAACCCGGACCTGTGGTTCCGCCTCGCAGAGGACGCCCGGAGGTCGGCCGCGGCCGGGACCCTGACGTGTGGGACGACCGCGCTGCGCCGCATCGGGGAACGCATCGACCGGGAGACGGCACTGAGCGTGTTCCGGGCGTCCGGCCTGGAGTAGCCGCTCCCCCGCAGCCCGTCAGCCGCGCCGCCCCGTCGAATGCGGCTGCACCCCCGTCATGAGGATGTCGAGGCCGCGCCGCGTCGTCGCCAGGACCACCCGGTCGCCCGCCCGCAGCACCCGGCCCGGCCCGGGACGCCAGTCGAAGCCCTGCGGGTCGGCGCGGAGCCCGGTGAGGGTGTCCATGGCGGACGACGGCACCGGTCCTGCGGCCGCGCCCACGGCCAGCACCCGCCACTCGTTCGCCCGGAACGCCTCGTACACGGACCGCCCCTCCAACTCGGGGTGCCCGGCCACGTCCACGCAGGTGAACAGCAACGAGCCCCGCTCCACCGGCATCACCCCGAGCACATGGCGGCCCATCATGGCGGCGGCGAAGGAGGGCGCGGCGAGCGCGGAGACGCTGCGGCTGCGGGTCAGCGCGTCGGGGTAGGAGGCGCGCAGAGTGCGCTGCACGGTCGCGGCGAAGTCGTCGTCGTACAGCCGCATCACCACCCGCGCGGCGGGGTTGGTCTCCCGGACGGCCATGACGATGTCGAGGTTCTGTCCGTCGTCACGGGTGAGGACGAGCAGCGAACGGCTGTGTCCGATGCGGGCGAGGTCGAGGACGCCGGGGGCGGTGGCGTCCTCCAGGATGAGCGGGACGCCGAGTTCGCGGGCCAGGGCGATGCCGCGGGCCTGTGGGTCGCGCTCGATGGCCACCACCTGGTGGCCGGTGGTCCGCAGGCGGTGCAGCACCCGGGTGCCGACCATGCCGAGGCCGACCAGAACGATGTGGCCGTTCACGTCGTCGTCGGGCGGATGGGTGGCCGAGGCGCTGCGAAAGGCCTCGGTGGCGGTCGTGGTCGCGGCGATGACGAGCGGGAGCACGGCGAGGCCCACGAAGCCGGCGATCAGCTGAAGCACGCGCCGGGCGACGGGCTCGTCGGTGGCCGGGTCGCCCATGGTGAAGATGTCCAGCAGCGGCAGGTAGACGTTCTTCCACCACGGGTGCTCGTCGGCGAAGAGCGCGGTGGCGGTCGACAGCGCGACCACGACCGCAGCCAACGACCCGTAGACAGCGGCGAGTTGTTGGGAGAGGAACACCTTCCACGGCAGGTGCGCGAGCCGCGACCGCAGCCAGTTGCGGGGATGGAAGCGCCGGGTGCGGGCCGTCTGTTGGGGTGCGTGGGGGGTGACCTCCTCCAGCGTCAGCCGGCCGTGCGTGAACTGACCGTGGTAGGCGGTGCGGGTGTCAGGCAGCAGCTGGGTGCCGTCCTCCCCGGGCGTCTCGGGGCTGTCCTGGCTCGCCGGGTCGTCCTGGTGGGCGCCGGACAACACGGCGAGGGTGGCCAGCTCGGTGGAGTGGGGCGGTGTGCCCGCGGGCCGTACGACACCGCGAAAGACCTTGCCCTGGACCTGGAGGGTGTGGCCGTGCCCCACCGCGGCTGCGGCGACCAGTTCCGGTACGGCGGTGTCGGCGTCGGAGAGCACCGTGGTGGAGGTGTCCCGGGCCGCGTCGTCGCAGAGTCCCGCCGCACGGTCGAGCAGCCGCTCCAGATGACGGCCACGCTCGCGGTCGAACATGCGGACGACCAGCCGGACGGAGGGGTTGATGGTGCGGGCCAGCAGGGCCGCAGTCATGTTCACCTGGTCGTCGCGGTAGGTGAGGGCGAGCGCGGCGGCCCGTTCGACGCCCGCCGCGCGCAGGGTCCGCTCGTTGGGCCGCGCGGAGACGTACAGTTCCACCGACGAGTCGGGGTCACGGTGCAGCGCGGCGATCTCCGCGCCGTGCTCGTCGCTCCCGGACGGCAGCACGACGGTGACGATCTCACCGCACACGGCGTCGAGTTCGACGGCGAGCCGGTGCGCGAGTCCGTCGTCGCCGCAGATCACCATGTGTTGTGCTCTCTGCCCGGGCTCCGTGCGTATGGGGAGGGTTGATGTCACATCAGGCTGAACGGTATGAGTCACGAGGCCGGTTCCGGCCGGGCACCGGACCGGCTTCAAGAATGCGTCAAGAACATGCCAAGAAGGCCTCGCCGGCCCCTGCGCACCGGCCCCGGGGTGAGCATGAAGCGGCCGAGGTAGTGCCCATTGCCGTACGCCCGCGGCTCGATCTCGCCCTCGGGCCGGCCGCGCGCGTCGACGTCGTACGTCCGCCGCCCCACCAGGACTTGGCGGACTGGACAAGGGCGGCGGTGGCGTGGAGGAAGGGGACGGCGACGCCCGCGGCGAGGGCGAGGCGGTCCCGTGACGGCCGGAGGGCCGCTCGGCGCCCGCCTTCACAGCGGTGCGGGATCCGGATGCCGGTCACGGTGCTCATGGGGCACCTCCTACGCTGTGCGCACCACGGGGGTGCGGGTTGTTCGGTGCGATTTCCGCGTGTTCCGCGTGTTCGGCGTGTTCGGCGTGTTCGGCGTGTTCGGCGCGTTCGGCCAGAGGCAGGGACACGACCATCGTCAGGCCGCCGCCCGGTGTGTCCTCGGGGGTGAGCGTGCCGTCCATGGCCTCGGTCAGGCCCCGGGCGAGGGCGAGACCCAGGCCGAGCCCGGTGGTGTTGTCGGTGTCGCCGAGCCGCTGGAAGGGCTCGAAGAGGCGGTCCCGGCCCGTCACCGGGAGTCCGGGACCCCGGTCCACGACACGCAGTTCGGCGCGCCCCGCGAGCACGCTGGCGGTCACCAGCACCGGTGTGCCGGGCGGGCTGTGCCGGGCGGCGTTGCCCGCAAGGTTGGCGATCACGCGCTCCAGCAGAGGCGGGTCGGCGAGCACGGGCGGCAGGTCCTCCAGGTCGCGCACGTCGACGTCGGTGACGTCCGCGAGCGCGACCGGGAGGACCTCCTCAAGCGCGGTGGCCCGCAGATCGAGAGTGAGCGCGCCCGCCTCCAGGCGGCTGAGGTCGAGGAGGTTGTCCACCAGCCGGCTCAGCTTGGCCATGGACTCGTCGGCGGTGACGAGGAGTTCGTCGCGGTCCTCGGCGGAGAACTCGACCTCGCGGCTGCGCAGCGAGGTCACCGCGGCCCAGCCCGCGGCGAGCGGGGTGCGCAGATCGTGGCCGACGGCCCGCAGCAGCGCGGTGCGCATCCGGTCGGCGGCCCTGACCGGCTCGATCTCGGCGGCGGCTTCGGCGAGCCGCGCCCGCTCGACCGCCGAGCCGACGTGCGCGGCGAAGGCGGCCAGCACCCGCCGCTCGGATGACGAGAGCGTACGGCCGCGCAGCACCAGGTAGTTGCCGGGGCCCGCGGGCACGGCGGTCACGCCCTCGGCATCGGGGGGCTCGTCGACGAGGTCCGCGGAGTCCATCCCGAAGGTCTCGCGGGTGCGTTCCAGCAGGGCGGGGATCGTCTGGCCGCCGCGAACGATGCTGCCGGCCAGCGAGGACATGGTCTCCGCCTCGGCGGTCGCCCGCGCCGCGCGGCGCGACAGGCGCAGGCCTCGGTCGACGACGGCGGCCACGGTGGCGGCCACCACCGCGAACACCCCCACCGCCACCAGTGCGTTGGGGTCGTCGAGCGTGAACGCCCCGATGGGCGGGATGAACCAGTAGTTGAGCAGCAGGGACGCGGTGATGGACGCGATGACGGCGGAGACGACGCCGCCTATACAAGCCACGCCGACCACCGCGAGCAGGAACAGCAGGGCCTCGCTGGTGAGGTTCAGGGTGCCGCGTGCCTGGGCGAGGCCCACTGTCAGCAGCACAGGCAGCACAAGGCCCGCGACCGGCCCCGCGATCAGCCGGCCGGTGGACAGCGTGCGCCGCCGGGACGGGAGCAGGGTGCCGCGTCCGGCCCGCTCGTGCGTGACGCGGTGCACGTCGATGTCGCCGCTCAGCTCGGTGACCGTTTCCCCCGTGCCGAGTCCGGTCAGGAAGCGCTCCAGGCGTCCGCGGCGGCTGGTGCCGAGGACGAGCTGGGTGGCGTTCTCGGCGCGGGCGAAGTCCACCAGGGCCGTGGCCACGTCGTCGCCGACGACCGAGTGGTAGCTGCCGCCGAGGTCCTCGACCAGTCTGCGCTGCCGGGCGAGCGAGGCGTGCGAGACACCCGCGGCCAGGCCGTCGCTGCGGGCCACGTGCACGGCGAGCAGGTCACCGCCCGCGGACCGGTCGGCGATGCGGGCGGCCCGTCGTACGAGCGTGTCGCCCTCCGGACCGCCGGTCAGCGCCACCACGACCCGCTCCCGGGTCTCCCAGACCTTTCCGATGGCGTGCTCGGCGCGGTACGACTGGAGCGCCTCGTCGACCCGGTCGGCCACCCACAGCAGCGCCAGCTGCCGCAGCGCGGTCAGGTTGCCGGGCCGGAAGTAGTTGGCGAGGGCCGCGTCGATCTTCTCAGGGGCGTAGATGTTGCCGTGCGCCATGCGGCGGCGCAGGCCCTCGGGCGGAATGTCGACGAGCTCGATCTGCTCGGCCCGCCGGACGACCTCGTCGGGCACCGTCTCGTGCTGCGGCACACCGGTGATCTTCTCGACGACGTCCTTGAGGGACTCCAGGTGCTGGATGTTGACCGCCGTGATGACGTCGATGCCCGCGCCGAGCAGTTCCTCGACGTCCTGCCAGCGTTTGGGGCTGCGGCCGCCGCCCGGGACGTTGGTGTGGGCGAACTCGTCGACGATGGCGACCTGCGGGCGGCGCGCCAGCACCGCGCCGAGGTCCATCTCCTCGAACGTGCCGCCCCGGTAGTCGCACCGGGCACGCGGCACGACCTCCAGGCCGTCGCACATCGCCTGCGTCCACCGGCGCCCGTGGGGCTCCACGAACCCCACCACCACATCGGCGCCGCGGGACGCACGGCGTCGCGCCTCGTCGAGCATGCGGTAGCTCTTGCCCACCCCTGGGGCCGCCCCGAGGTAGACCTTCAGTCGTCCGCGCCGTACACCGTTCATCACTGACAGGGAAGCGCGCCGTACGGCCCTGGGCAGGCATCTTGACGCGTCCCTGGCGCCACCGACGTGGACGTTGACACTGTCTTGACGATCGCAGGCCGGATAAGGTGATGGAGGTGTGCCGGGAAGTCTGGTCGGCCGGGAGCCACGGTGGCTCCTGTCTCAGGGCCCCAGGGGGACGGCATGCGCAGCGTCGGTACGGTTCTCGCACTCGTGGTGCTGGCCACGGTGGTGGCGACCTTCGCGCGCCGGTGGCGCATTCCGGCACCCTCTCTGCTCGTGGTCGCCGGCCTCGCCGTGGCCCTGCTGCCGGACACCCCGCAGATCGCGATCAGCCCCGAGATCATCGGGCTCGTCGTGCTCCCGCCGCTGCTGTACGCCAGTGCGGAGGAACTGTCCTGGCGCGAACTGCGCGCGGTGTGGAAGCCGGTCGGGGTCCTCGCGGTGGGCCTGGTGCTGGCCTCGGCGGCGGCGGTGGGCGCGGTGGCCTCCATGGTGACGCCGCTGTCCTGGCAGATGGCGCTGGTGCTCGGGTCGATCCTGGCCAGCACCGACCCGGTCGCGGTGACGGCGCTCGGCCGCCGGCTCGCGCTGCCGCCGAAGGTCCAGGTGCTGGTCCAGGCGGAGAGCCTGTTCAACGACGCGACCTCACTGGTGCTCTTCCGGGTCGCGGTGAGCGTCGCCGTGGCGTCGGCGGCGGCGAACTGGGGAGCGGCGGGCGGTGAGTTCGTCCTGCTCGCGGGCGGGGGCACGCTGATCGGGGCGGCGGTCGCTGCCGTGGTCACGGTGATCCGGCGGCGCACCGAGGACCCGATCCTGGAGACGGTGATCTCCCTGGTCACGCCATACGCGGCCTATGTGCTCGCGGAGGCCGCGCACACCTCCGGCGTCACCTCGGTGGTGGTGGCGGGCGTAGTCCTCGGCGGCCGCGGCGACCGGCTCACCAACGCCCGCATACGGCTCCAGTTGCACGCCGTCTACGGCACGGTGGTGTTCCTGCTGGAGAGTGTCGTCTTCAGCCTGATAGGGCTGGCGCTGCCGGCACAGGTGCGGGCGCTGTCCGACGGCGACCGGGCGTGGCCGCTGTACGCCCTCGCGGTGGCGGGCACGCTGATCGCGGTGCGGCTGCTGTGGCTGGCGCCGCTGTCGGCGGTGGTGCAGCGCAAGGGCGGCGTCCAGCGCATGAACTGGCGGGTGCCGGTGGTGCTGACCTGGGCGGGCACCCGCGGGGTGGTGCCGCTGGCGGCGGCCCTGTCCATCCCGGAGATCACGAAGAGCGGCGCCGCGCTGGCGGACCGGCCGCTGGTGCTGGTGCTGACCACCTCGGTCGTGGTGGTCACCCTCGTCGTCCAGGGCTTCACCCTGGCCCCGGTGGTCCGCCGCTCCGGCATCGCCCTGGAGCCCGACCACACGGAACGCGAGGAGGCCGCCGCCCGCTGCCGGCTCGCCGACGCGGGCATCAAGCGCCTGGAGGAACTGTCGGAGCTGGAGGCGGTACCCGACGTGGTCCTCGACCGCCTGCGCCGCGGACTCAACGCGCGCCTCGACGACGCCCGCGACCGGCTGGCCGACAGCAACGGCAACGGCGTGCCCGCCGAGTCCGCCGAGTCCGCCGACCTGGTCTACCGCCAGCTGCGCCGCGACCTGATCACCGTGGAGGCCTCGGAGCTGCAACGCCTGTACGACGAGCACACGATCAGCGATACGACCCGCAGGCGCCTGCAGCGGTCCCTGGACCTGGAAGAGGCCAGGCTGGCGGATGCGTGAGGGTGGTGGGGCGGGTCAGCGGAACTCGGCCAGCCGGGGCCTGAGTCCGAGCCCGGTGAGCACGATGGCAAGGAGCAACAGACCGCAGGCCCACGGAAGTCGGCCGGTGAGGTCGGCACGGCCGGCCGCCACGGACGACGTGAAGTGGGCGCGGTTGATGTCCGTCACCTTGTCCAGCGCGGCCATCCACTCTCCGAAGTGCGCGTTGGACGTCTCCGCCTCCCAGCCCATGCAGAACTCCACCGCCTCCCGCTCCTTGCCCGCCTCGAACAGCGCCCGGATCTTGCGGTCGTCGCGCTGGTAGACGGCGTACGTCTCCACCGTCTTCTCGGCCGCGGCCCGCTCCCCGGGGAAGGTGATGTTGGCGAGCTCGCGCCGGAACTCACCGGTGAAGCGCAGGTCGTCCTGATGGGACCGGTAGGCCTGCCAGGTGGTGGCGAGTCGCGCGTCGTACGTCGAGAGGGTCGCGCCCTTGAGGCCGTACAGCTCCTGGGACTTGGCGAGGAAGGACTCCGCGTACTGGGTCCGGCGCTGGGGGTCGAGGAGGTAGCGGCTCTCGTCGGCGTTGGCGTCGTAGGCGATGGCGCGGGCGCGGGAGAGCGCGACGACGGAGTCGAAGGCGTCACGGCGGGCCCCGCGCAGGTGCTCGGCGGAGGCGGCCGACAACTGTCCGCCCAGGACGACGGCGATGAGCGTGCAGGCGGTGGCGGCCAGGACGCCGGGGTTGATGATCCGGTGGAAGCGCCGGGTCAGGTACCACTGCAGGACGCCGAGTGCGGCGAGGAGCAGCAGACCGAGGGCGAGGACGGCGACGAGCTGGGCCGCCATGGTCGAACGGGCCGCCGTGTACTGGCTGTTGAAGGCCTCGTTGTTGGAGGACACCAGCTTCCGTGACTCCGGCAGGAGTTTGCTCTGCAGCAGGTCCGTGGCGTCGTGGTAGTCGGTGAGCGCGTCCGGCTTGCCGCCGCTGCGGCCGTCGTTCTCCAGGGCCCGGCCGATGAGTTCCTGGTACTCGGCGAAATCGTCGGTGAGGGACTCCACGGTCTTCTCGTCGCCCCGGTCACCCTGGGCGGCGACGGCGAGGGCGCGCAGGTCGTGCCCGATCTCGCGCCGGGCGTCGCCGTAGAAGCCCACGGCCTTCGTGTGCGGTGTCTCCAGCTCGCCCTTGCCCGCGTTTCCGCTGGACAGCAGGAGGTTGGCGGCCTGCGCGTCCATGCTGTTGAGGGCGAGGTTGAGGTCGGCGGCGCTGGTGGTGCGGGGTGCGTCGCGGTCGGCCACGCCGTCCCAGGTGCCGTTCGCGGCGAGCCCGGCGACGGCCAGGAGGACCGCCAGGGCGGCGGCGAGCAGAACCGTGGCCGCGCGCAGAAGGCGCAGCCGTGCGGGCACGGTGGCCCAGTAGCGGCGGCGCAGAGCGGCCCGCGCGGCCACGGCCTGCTGCCTCAGGCGCTGCCACGGCCCGTCCGTCCGCGGCACCCCTCCTCGCCCCGGTCCGGGGCCGCCCCCGGGCGGGGCGGCCGCCGGTGGCCGTGGCTGTCCGACAGCCTCCGCCCGAGGTTTGTGCGATGCGCCGGCCGTGATCACCACGGTCCCTCCCACGTACCCGCCACGGACGGTCGCCCGTCCCCCGTGCCGATCAGTCTGCGACCGGATTCGGCCAGGAGCGGTCCGCCTTGACGCGCCCCTGACGCTCCCTCAGGGGTGTTTGACGGGACCTTGACGCCGCCCTCGCATCGCCCGTACGAGAACCGCAAATTCCTTGCTGAAACGGGGAATTCGGCGGTCACCCGCGGATAGATACACCGTCGGCCGCCCGAAGAGGCCGCGGGCGTCAGCGCCCTCTCGGCTTCGGAGTCCCCACTCCGAAACCCAACGAGGCGGCCGGGTGTCCGTTCCGAACGACGGGCACCGGCGCAAGGCGTCCTGTCGTCGTCCCATCGCCGACGTCCGTGCGCCCGCCGTGGGGGGGCGGGGGCCCCCCCCCCCCCCCCCCCCCCCCCCCCCCGCCGGGGCCGCCCCCCCCCCCCCCCCCCCCACACAAAAAACCCCCCCCCCCCCCCCGCCGGGGCCCCCCCCCCCCCGCGGGGGGGGCCCGGCCCCCCCCCCCCCCACGGCCCTCGCCGCCCCTGGCTGTTCGAGCCCACCCAGCTCGTCCGCTCCTTCCCCGGCGTGCTCCGCGAACCGCACCCACGGATCCGGGTCAGGAAACCGGTGCTGTTCGTGGTGTCGGTGGGGGCCGCCCCGACCCTGACGTCCTCGCCACAGCCGGCCGGTCCTGCCGGATCCTGATGGTGGCCTGCATCTGCTTCCGGGCTCCCGGTTCGAGGACGTGGCCGTCTGCGCCGTCTACACCGTGCCCGACCGCCGACGCCGTCACCTCGCCCTGGCCTGTGCCAGGTTCCTGTGCGCCGACATCGAGGCGCGCGGCCACGTCGTGTCCGACCGGCTCAGCGCATGACGGACGCCCGCTTCGTCCAGGGCGGCAGGGAGGCGTCGTACGCGATGACACTCGGTGTTCGTACGTGAGACCGCGGCCGGCCGTCCCCTGTACAGCTCAACACCGGGCCACGGCGTCCGGGCCTCCGCTCTTGATGCGCGACCACCGCCTGCCAGGTCATTCTTAACGCAAGATTGACGCCTACGGCCCCCTGATGCGTGGGCCCACACGTCACGCTCTGCTTACGCTGGTGCCGCCGTCCGTGTGATGGCCGGAATCCGACTGAGCCGCACAAGGAGCAGGCCGATGGCCACGACCGAACACCCGCCTCCCAGTCGCCTGCGCGCCTGGATGCTGGAGGGCCTGTCCGACATGGGCAAGGGCTCCGGCCAGCGCGAGGGAGCCCAGGCCGAGCCGGAGCCGGCCCACAAGGGCCAGCGCTGGTGGCGGGTGATGTGCCTGACCGGCGTGGACTACTTCTCCACCCTCGGCTACCAGCCCGGCATCGCGGCCCTGGCCGCCGGCCTGCTGTCGCCGATCGCGACCATCGTGCTCGTCATAGTCACCCTGGCCGGTGCGCTGCCGGTCTACCGGCGAGTGGCAGAGGAGAGCCCGCACGGCGAGGGCTCCATCGCCATGCTGGAGCGCCTGCTGTCCTTCTGGCAGGGCAAGCTGTTCGTCCTGACCCTGCTCGGCTTCGCCGCCACCGACTTCCTGATCACCATCACCCTGTCGGCCGCGGACGCCTCCACCCACCTGGTGGAGAACCCGCACCTGACCGACGCCCTGCAGGGCAAGCAGATGGTGATCACGCTGTTCCTCGTGGCGCTGCTCGGCGCGGTCTTCCTCAAGGGCTTCCTGGAGGCGATCGGCGTCGCCGTCGCCCTGGTCGGCATCTACCTCGCGCTGAACGTCGTCGTGGTGATCGTCGGCATGTGGCACGTCGCCACCGCGGGCCACGTGGTCACCGACTGGACCAGCGCCCTGACGGCGGAGCACGGGAACGTGTTCGTCATGATCGGCGTGGCGCTGATCGTCTTCCCCAAACTCGCGCTCGGCCTCTCCGGCTTCGAGACCGGCGTCGCCGTCATGCCGCACGTCGAGGGCGACCCGAGCGACACCGAGGAGAAGCCGACCGGCCGGATCCGGGACACCAAGAAGCTGCTCACCACGGCCGCTCTCATCATGAGCGCCTTCCTGATCGCGACCAGCTTCATCACCACGCTGCTCATCCCGGAGAACGAGTTCAAGTCCGGCGGCCAGGCCAACGGCCGTGCACTCGCCTACCTCGCGCACGAGTACCTCGGCAACGCCTTCGGCACGGTGTACGACGTCT
This sequence comes from Streptomyces sp. NPDC086549, assembly GCF_044746205.1. Lineage (NCBI taxonomy): Bacteria > Bacillati > Actinomycetota > Actinomycetes > Kitasatosporales > Streptomycetaceae > Streptomyces > Streptomyces sp. NPDC086549. The sequence continues at coordinate 340,921 of NZ_JBIVBS010000012.1, forward strand.
CGACCATCGCGATCCTCTGGTTCGCCGGCGCCTCCGCGATGGCCGGTCTGCTCAACCTGATGCCGCGCTACCTGCCCCGCTACGGCATGGCCCCGCACTGGGCCCGCGCCGTGCGCCCCATGGTCATCGTCTTCACCCTGGTCGCCTTCCTGGTCACCTGGATCTTCGACGCCAACGTCGACGCGCAGGGCGGCGCCTACGCCACCGGCGTGCTGGTGCTGATCAGCTCCGCCGCAATCGCGGTGACCATCGCCGCGCGCAAGGCGGGCCAGCGCGGCTGGACCGTCACCTTCGCGATCATCTCCGTGGTGTTCCTGTACACGACCGTCGTGAACGTCATCGAGCGGCCCGACGGTGTGAAGATCGGCGCCTGCTTCATCGTCGGCATCATCCTGGTCTCGCTGCTGTCCCGACTGGCCCGCGCCTTCGAGCTGCGCGTGACGAACGTGACGATGGACCCCATGGCGGAACGATTCGTCCGGGACATGGCCAGCCGCAAGATCCGGCTCATCGCCAACGAACCCGACCGGCGCGACAAGGCCGAGTACCGCGACAAGATCGAACAGATCCGGGCCGACAACGAGATGCCTGAACAGGAGGACTTCGTCTTCGTCGAGGTCACGGTCACCGACCCCTCCGAGTTCGAGGCCGGCCTGGTCGTGCGCGGCGAGGTCCTGCACAACCGCTACCGCATCCTGACCCTGGAGTCCGCCTCCATCCCCAACGCCCTCGCCGCGCTTCTCCTGCACGTCCGGGACACGACCGGCTGTACCCCGCACATCTACTTCGAGTGGACCGAGGGCAACCCCTTCGCCAACTTCCTGCGCTTCTTCCTCTTCGGCCAGGGCGAGGTCGCCCCGGTCACCCGTGAAGTCCTGCGCGAGGCTGAGCCGGACCGCGAGCGACGCCCGCGCGTGCACACCGGCTGAGGCTGCGGCCCTCGGAACGGGGGTCCGGGACCTGGACAACGGCCCCGGCCCCGGCCCCTGCCCCGGACCCGGACCCGGACCCGGACCGTCAGGATCGCGTCAAGATCCTGCCGCACGGCGTTAGAGCCTTGTCAGCAGCGTGAGCTCCCGCGTGGGCGGGAGCTTAGCGTCGGCTCATGCGACGGAGCGGACCACTGAACCCGACCGGTGACCGCCACTGGCGCGGTAGCGCCCGGTTCGCGGTGAGCTGCGCGCTCGTGTTCCTGGGCATGACCCTGCTCGTCGACTGGGACGCGGGCACCCTGACGCCCCTGCGCGCCCTGTTGTGGATCACCCTGTCCGCCACGGCCTTCGCCGTCCTGCTGCCGCGCCGGGTCACCGTCGGCCCCGGCTGGCTGGCGGTACGCGGTCCCGTGCGGCGGCACACGGTCCGCACGGACGCCCTGGTCGTCGTACGGCAGTACGGCGACGTCTCCTCGCACCTGGTCCTGCGGGACGCCCACGGCCACCGAGTGGAGGTCGACCCGCGCGTCCTCGTCGCGAACCCCCTGCTCTGGCACGAGCTCGACACGGGCGTACGCCGTTCGATGCAGCGCGGCACACTGCGCGAGGGCACGACGGTGCTGGAACGGCTGGGCCACGAGATCGACGACTCGACCGCGCTGGCGCTCCTCAGGGCCTCGGGGCTCTCCTGACCGGTCCCCGGCGCGGCGGACGTGCCACGACCCGGCCGTAGCTCATGCGGCCGCACACCTCCACACGCAGTACGACCGGCGTCCCCGCCGCCGCGGCCGGACGCGTCTTGATCTTGGCGTAGCCGAGCACCAGGGAGTCGGTGTCCACCACGACACCCGGCCGGGTCATCAGCCGCAGCGTGCCGCCGCGCATGTCCAGGTCTATGCGCAGCGTGTCGTGCGTGATCACCGCCCGGGTGAAGTCGAGTGTCACGTCTCCCCACGCCGACGCGATCTCCAGGCGCCGCGGCACCACCCAGTCGTCACCGCGTGAGGCCGAACCGCCCTGCTGCTCGATGCGCACGACGTCCTTGGCCGGCGGCGCATCGGCCGCGACGGGCAGGTCCGCCGTCAGGACGGCCAATTCACCCAGCGTGCGGGCGGTCAGGGCGGCCTCCACACGCTCGTCCAGTTCCTCGGCGGTGAGTCTGCCGTCCCCCGCGGCGACGGTCAGCGCGTCCACCGCACGGTCCCGCTCCGCGTGCGAGGCCCGCACCCCGGGCGACCCACCCGTGAACATGAGCTCAGCCGACATGTCCTCACCCCGATCAGATCGCACGGACCCATCCACGCGAACTAAAGCTATATCGCGTTATACCCAACGGCCAACCCCACGTCATCGTTCCCCGCCCATGGCCCTATCGTGACCGGCATGCAGTCCTACACGATCGGCCAGGCGGCACGGCTGCTCGGCGTGAGCCCCGACACCGCCCGCAGATGGGCTGACGCCGGCCGGGTGACGACCCACCGCGACGAGTCCGGGAAGCGGCTCATCGACGGCAAGGACCTGGCCGCGTTCTCGGTGGAGCTCGCCAAGGCGGGATCTACCGAGGAGGACGCCCCGTACACCTCGGCTCGCAACGCCTTTCCCGGGATCGTCACCGCGATCAAACTCGGCGACGTCGCCGCGCAGGTCGAGATCCAGGCCGGCCCGCACCGCCTGGTCTCCCTGCTGACCCGCGAGGCCGTGGAGGAGCTGGGCCTGGTGGTCGGCATGGAGGCCACCGCACGCGTGAAGTCGACGAACGTGCACATCGACCGCGTCTGAACCCACGGGTCGAAACGGCCCACAGCAGCGGGGCACCACACAAACGCACATGCGTACTCCCGTCCGCCATAGGTCCAGCTCATGCAATGCAACTGGAGACTTATGGCTGGCATGTGCGGGAGTATCATCATCACCGCACGGCGTCGACTCGGCTGCCGTGGAAGGGCGCGACAGCTTTCCCGAAAGAACCAGAGGGGTGGACCCGTGATGACCCGTTCCGTGCGCCGGACCCGTCGGACGCTTCAGGTGGCCGGTGCGGGAGTCGCCGCCCTGTTGGCGCTCAGCGCCTGCTCCTCGTCCGACGACTCGTCCGACTCGTCCGGCTCTTCACCGAAGTCGGACTCGTCGTCGTCCGCGTCCCCGAAGCTGTCCGGCGACGTGACCGTCTTCGCCGCGGCTTCCCTGAAGGAGAGCTTCACCGCCCTGGGCAAGGAGTTCGAGAAGGCCCACCCGGGCACGAAGGTCAGCTTCAACTTCGGTGGCAGCGACACCCTCGCGGCGAGCATCACCAGCGGAGCCCCCGCCGACGTCTTCGCCGCCGCCAGCCCCAAGACGATGAAGATCGTCACGGACAAGGGCGACGCGGCCGGCACACCCGCCACCTTCGTCCGCAACCAGCTCGAGATCGCCACCCTGCCCGGCAACCCCGACAAGGTCTCCTCCCTCAAGGACCTCACCAAGTCCGGCCTCAAGGTCGTACTGTGCGACAAGACCGTCCCGTGCGGCGCCGCAGCCCAGAAGGCCCTGGACGCAAGCAAGCTGAAGCTCACGCCCGTCTCCTACGAGGAGGACGTCAAGTCCGCCCTGAACAAGGTGGTGCTGAAGGAGGCCGACGCCGCGGTCGTCTACAAGACCGACGTGAAGGCCGCGGGCGACAAGGTGGAGGGCGTGGAGTTCCCCGAGTCGGCCCAGGCCATCAACGACTACCCGATCACCCTGCTCAAGGACTCGAAGAACGCCGAGACCGCCAAGGCCTTCATCGCACTGGTGCAGTCCGCCCAGGGCCGGCAGGTCCTGACCGCAGCCGGGTTCCTCAAGCCGTGACCCAGATCGACAAGTCCGGCGCCGCGACCGACTCCCTCACGGGTGGGCCGCGGCGTCGGCGCGTCCGGGCGGGTGTCGGCCGCGGGGTGCCGCTGCCGCTGCTGGTCCCCGGCGTCGTGGCCCTGGCGTTTCTGCTGGTGCCCCTGGTCGCCCTGCTCGTCCGGGCCCCCTGGAGCAGCCTCCCGGACCTGCTGACCAGTACCGAGGTGTGGCAGGCACTCCAGCTGTCCCTGATCAGCGCGACCGCGGCGACCGCGGTGAGCCTGGTCCTGGGCGTGCCGCTGGCCTGGCTGCTGGCCCGCACGGATTTCCCGGGACGCGGTCTCGTACGGTCCCTGGTGACCCTGCCCCTGGTGCTGCCCCCGGTGGTGGGCGGCGTGGCGCTGCTCCTCGCCCTCGGCCGCTACGGTGTCGTCGGCCGGTGGCTGGACACCTGGTTCGGCATCACGCTGCCGTTCACCACGGCCGGGGTGGTGGTCGCAGAGGCCTTCGTCGCGATGCCGTTCCTCGTCATCAGCGTGGAGGGCACCCTGCGCGCCGCCGACCCGCGCTACGAGGAGGCGGCCACCACCCTGGGTGCCTCCCGGTTCACGGCGTTCCGCCGGGTCACCCTGCCGCTGATCGCCCCCGGCATCGCCGCGGGCGCCGTACTGGCCTGGGCCCGTGCCCTCGGCGAGTTCGGCGCGACCATCACCTTCGCCGGCAACTTCCCCGGCCGCACCCAGACCATGCCCCTCGCCGTCTACCTCGCCCTCCAGAACGATCCCGAGGCGGCCATCGCCCTCAGCCTGGTCCTGCTGGCCGTGTCGATCGCGGTGCTGGCGGGACTGCGCGACCGCTGGCTGACGACGTCGTGATCCACCGCCGTACGATCCTGTCCATACGCACCACCACGGCCGCCCGCGCCATCGGCGCAGCCCTCCCCCTCGCCGGCGCTCACAGGGTCCCGGCCCCACAGCCCACCGGGGGCGGCGCCGTCGCCACGCTCGACTCCTGGATGTGCACCCCATGACCATCGACGACACCACCGCCGGTCTCACGGCCGAAGGCGTTCGCGGTGCCGGGCTCGACGCGCGGATCGTCGTCGACCGGGGTTCCTTCCGGCTCGACGTCGCGCTGGCCGCCGCGCCGGGTGACGTGGTCGCGCTGCTGGGACCCAACGGTGCCGGGAAGACCACGGCGCTGCGGGCGCTCGCCGGTCTCGTGCCGCTCACGGGAGGTCATCTGCGGCTGGACGGCGCCGCACTGGACCGTACTCCGCCGGAGTCCCGCCCGGTCGGCGTCGTCTTCCAGGACTACCTGCTCTTCCCGCACCTGTCCGCCCTGGACAACGTGGCCTTCGGACCGCGCTGCCAGGGCGCGTCCAAGGCTCAGGCCCGAGCCGAGGCCGCCGCCTGGCTGGAGCGGATGGGCCTCGCCGAACACGCCGGCGCCAAGCCCCGCCGTCTCTCCGGCGGCCAGGCGCAGCGCGTGGCACTGGCCCGCGCCCTGGCCACCCGCCCCCGACTGCTGCTCCTGGACGAGCCGCTCGCCGCCCTCGACGCCCGCACCCGCCTCGAAGTGCGTTCCCAGCTCCGGCGCCACCTGGCCGAGTTCGAGGCCGTCGCCGTCCTGGTGACGCACGATCCGCTGGACGCCATGGTGCTCGCCGACCGGCTGGTCGTGATCGAGCACGGCGGTGTGGTCCAGGAGGGATCCCCCGCCGAGATCGCCCGCCATCCGCGCACGGACTACATCGCCCAGTTGGTCGGCCTGAATCTCTACAAGGGCACGGCCGACGGCCACACTGTACGGCTGGACGCCGGTCCCGCCATCACGACCACGGAGGACCTCACCGGATCGGTCTTCGTCGCGTTCCCGCCGAGCGCCGTCACCCTCTACCGGGAACGCCCGAGCGGCTCCAGCGCCCGGAACCTGTGGCGCTGCGAGGTCGCCGGTCTGGAGACGCACGGCGACCAGATCCGCGCCGACCTGGCCGGCGAGCTGCCCCTCGCCGCCGACCTGACCACGGTCGCCGCCGCCGAGCTGGACCTGCACCCCGGCGCAGCTGTCTGGGCGACGGTCAAAGCGGCGCAGACGCACGCATATCCCGCCTGAACGGGCACACGCCCTACGGTGGGTGCCCATGAAACTGAGCATCCGCAATCAGCTCCCCGGGACCGTCACCGAGCTCCACCCCGGCGAGGTCATGGCGACGGTCGGGATCCGTCTGGACGGCGGGCAGATCCTCACAGCGGCCATCACCCTGGAGGCCGTAGAGCAACTCGGCCTCGCCCCGGGCTCCGCCGTCCGCGCCCTGGTGAAGTCGACGGAGATCGCCCTCGCGACGGGCCGGCCCGAGGGCCTCTCGATCCGCAACCAGCTGCCCGGCGCGATCACGCACATCGCACTCGGCGGGGCCATGGCCTCGGTGAAGCTCGCCATGGACGGCGCCGAGATCACGGCGGTGATCACCAAGGAGGCGGTCACCGATCTCGGCCTCTTCGTGGGTTCCGACGCGATCGCTCTGATCAAGTCGACCGAGGTGTCGCTCGCGACGGCCTAGACGGGCCTAGACGAGGCCGGAGCGGAAACGGGAGGGCCCCGCCCAGGCATGGACGGGGCCCTCACACGCTCTCTTTCAGGGCGCTCAGCCCTCGTATGCGTCCATCGGCGGGCACGAGCAGACCAGGTTCCGGTCTCCGAAGGCCTGGTCGATGCGGCGCACCGGCGGCCAGTACTTGTCGGCGGCCGAGACACCGGCCGGGAACACGGCCTCCTCACGGCTGTAGGCGTGCGCCCAGTCACCGCCGAGCGCGGCCGCCGTGTGCGGCGCGTTGCCCAGCGGGTTGTCCTCCGCCGGCCACTCCCCCGCGCCGACCTTCTCGATCTCCGCGCGGATGGCGATCATCGCCTCGCAGAACCGGTCCAGCTCGATCAGGTCCTCGGACTCGGTCGGCTCGATCATCAGCGTGCCGGCCACCGGGAACGACATCGTCGGCGCGTGGAAGCCGTAGTCGATCAGCCGCTTGGCGACGTCGTCGACGCTCACGCCGGTCGCCTTGGTCAGCGGGCGCAGGTCGATGATGCACTCGTGCGCGACCAGGTTGCCGGGGCCGGTGTAGAGCACCGGGTAGTGCGGCTCCAGGCGCTTGGCGATGTAGTTGGCGGAGAGCACGGCCACCTGCGTGGCCCTCTTCAGCCCCTCGCCGCCCATGAGCCGGACGTACGCCCACGAGATCGGCAGGATGCCCGCGGAGCCCCACGGGGCCGCCGAGATGGGGCCTACACCCGTCTCCGGGCCTGCAGCGGGCTGCAGCGGGTGGTTCGGCAGGTACGGCGCCAGGTGCGACCGCACGGCCACCGGGCCGACGCCGGGACCGCCGCCACCGTGCGGGATGCAGAACGTCTTGTGCAGGTTGAGGTGGGAGACGTCGCCGCCGAAGTGGCCCGGCTTGGCGAGGCCGACCAGGGCGTTGAGGTTGGCGCCGTCGACGTACACCTGGCCGCCCGCCTCGTGGACCTGGGCGCAGATCTCGGCGACGTGCTCCTCGAACACACCGTGGGTGGACGGGTAGGTGATCATGAGCACGGCGAGCTCGTCGCGGTGCTGCTCGATCTTGGCCCGCAGGTCGTCGACGTCGATCTCGCCGTCCTCGGCGGTCTTCACCACGACGACCTTCATCCCGGCCATGACGGCGCTGGCGGCGTTGGTGCCGTGCGCGGAGGACGGGATCAGACAGACGGTGCGCTGCTCGTCGCCGTTGGCGCGGTGGTAGCCGCGCACGGCGAGCAGGCCGGCGAACTCACCCTGGGAGCCGGCGTTGGGCTGGAGGGACACCTTGTCGTAGCCGGTGACCTCGGCGAGCCGCTCCTCCAGCTCACGGATGAGCGTGAGGTAGCCCTCGGCCTGCTCGGCGGGCGCGAAGGGGTGCAGCTGGCCGAACTCGGGCCAGGTGACCGGCTCCATCTCCGTGGTCGCGTTGAGCTTCATGGTGCAGGAGCCCAGCGGGATCATGCCGCGGTCGAGCGCGTAGTCACGGTCGGCCAGCTTGCGCAGGTAGCGCAGCATCGCCGTCTCGGAGCGGTGCTCGTGGAAGACCGGGTGGGTGAGGTAGGCGTCGGTGCGCAGCAGCGCGTCCGGCAGGCTGTCCTCGGTCGCCGGGTCGAGCGCCTCGATGTCGGCCTCGACGCCGAAGGCCGACCACACGGCGGCCAGCTGGGCCCGGTTGGTGGTCTCGTCACAGGCGATGGAGACATGGTCGGCGTCGACCGGGTGGAGGTTGACCCCGTTCTCCCGGGCGGCGGCGACGATCTCCTCGGCGCGGCCGGCGACCTTGACGGTCAGCGTGTCGAAGTAGGCGCCGTGGACGATCTCCACACCGCCCGCCGTGAGGCCCGCGGCGAGGATCGTGGCGTACCGGTGGGTGCGCCCCGCGATGGCCCGCAGACCCTCGGGCCCGTGGTAGACGGCGTACATGCCGGCCATGACGGCGAGCAGCACCTGCGCCGTGCAGATGTTGCTGGTGGCCTTCTCCCGGCGGATGTGCTGTTCCCGCGTCTGCAGCGCGAGCCGGTAGGCCTTGTGCCCGTCTGCGTCGACGGAGACGCCCACGAGGCGGCCGGGCAGGCTGCGCGCGAACTTCTCGTGCACGGCCATGTAGCCCGCGTGCGGACCACCGAAGCCCATCGGGACACCGAAGCGCTGGGTCGTGCCGACGGCGATGTCCGCGCCGAGCTCGCCCGGCGAGGTGAGCAGGGTCAGGGCGAGCAGGTCGGCGGCGACCGTGACGAGCGCGCCGCGCTCGTGCGCCTGGTCGATGAGCGGCTTGATGTCGCGTACGGCACCGGAGGCGCCCGGGTACTGGACGAGCACGCCGTTGATCTCGCGGCCGGCGAGCTCGGCGGGGATGCCCTCGCTCAGGTCGGCGACCACGACCTCGACACCGGTCGGCTCGGCTCGGGTCTCTATGACGGCGATGGTCTGCGGCAGCGCGTCCGCGTCGACCAGGAACAGGCCCTTCTTGTTCTTGCCCATGCGCCGGGACAGCGCCATCGCCTCGGCGGCGGCCGTGCCCTCGTCGAGAAGGGAGGCGCCCGAGGTGGGCAGGCCGGTGAGGTCGGCGACCATGGTCTGGAAGTTCAGCAGGGCTTCGAGCCGCCCCTGGGAGATCTCCGGCTGGTAGGGCGTGTAGGCCGTGTACCAGGCGGGGTTCTCCATGACATTGCGCAGGATGACGGGCGGGGTGAACGTCCCGTAGTACCCGAGTCCGATCATCGAGCCGAGCACCTGGTTGCGGTCGGCGAGGGAGCGGAGCTCGGCGAGCACCTCGGCCTCGGTACGCGCACCCGGCAGGTCGAGGGCGTCAGTGTTCTTGATCACATCCGGCACCGCGGCGGCGGTGAGCTCGTCGAGCGAGCCGTAGCCGACCTGCGCGAGCATCTTGGCCCGTGCCTCCTGGTCGGGCCCAATGTGGCGCTGTTCGAACGGGATGCCCTGTTCGAGCTCGGAGAGCGGAATGCGGTGGGCGGTCATTGCGGAGGCCTCCTGGTCTGACGCGACCTTCGAGGGGCACCCCGGACACGGGCACCCCGACGGCCTCCCCCTCTGTCATCTCAACCTGAGAGCTTCACCAGGTCACCCGAGGGGCACCGGCTTTCACCGTCGGTGAGAGCGGAAGCCGTCGACATCCGCCCTGCTTTCCAGAGTGACCTCGTCCGAGCGGTACGTGAGCCTGAGAGATTCCGGGGAGGATTTGCTCCTTCGGCGCCTCCGGTGTCACTCCGGAGGACTCTCCCGCACGGGGTCAGCAGCCGTTTGCCAGAGTACCAGCGAGGTCAACGTACGGGTCTTCGAGTGGCCGCCTCCCTGAATGTGCTCTTTTGTAGTGCTTACGGATGAGTTGCGACCAAGTGGAGGGCCCGTGCAGACCGACATCGATCCGCGCAACCTGATCGGCCGCAAGGCGTTCGACCGCAATGGCACCAAGATCGGCACGATCGACGAGGTGTACCTCGACGACGCGACCGGTGTGCCGGAGTGGGCGGCCATACGCACTGGCCTGTTCTCTCGCGACGCCTTCGTCCCCCTGGAGCCCAGCGAACTGGTCGAGGGCACCCTCCACGTCCCCTTCGAGCGAGCCCTCATCAAGGACGCCCCCGACTTCGGCGTGGGCCGCCACCTCTCCCCGGAACAGGAACTCCAGCTCTACCACCACTACGGCCTGGACGTGGCCCCACCGCCGCCCTTCCCCGACCACGACTTCGGCAACCTGGCGGGCAGGGACGAACCCTGAGGACGGCCGAGCGGGGGGCCGGGCAGAGCGGGGCCGGCGGCGGGCGACGCGGACGGATGTCAGGCGGTGGCGAGTGTCGCGGATGACGAGTGTCGCGGGTGGCGGGTGACACGGCGGGCACCACGCGGTGGCGGGCCGGTGGCTGGCGCCGGGGGCACCACGCGATGGCGGAGGCACCACGCTATGGCGGGGGCCGGGAGCCGGTGACGGATGTCACGGCACGCTCCCCGCCGTCACTTCATCAGCTCCGGCACCACCGCCCGGCCTCCCCCAACGCCGCCCTGCGCCGCTCCCCCACCCGGACCTCCCCCGGCGCTGCCCTCCGCCCCGGCACCACCACCCGACGTTTCCGGCACCAGTGGCAGAGGATCCGCCGGTTCCAAGTCCGGATCGTCTGTGCGGAACGTGCGCACACGCCCCGGCTCCGAGTCGGGTGTCTCGAAGCGCACGGTGACCCGCCCCAGGCCGCTGCCCTGCACCCAGCCGTGCCCGTATTCGCTGTGCCGCACGTCGTGGCCCGAGGGCCAGCGGCGTTCGGTGGCCGCCGGCTGTTCCACCACCGGCTCGGCCACGGCCTCCTCCGGCTCCGTGTCGGCCCGCTCGCCCGCCGCCTGCGCGAACAGGTCCTCCTGCGTGTAGTCGGCGAGCCCGGAGACGCCCACACCGAGCAGCCGCACCCCGCCCGTCGTGTCCACGGACTCCAGCAGCCGCGCGGCCGCCTCCCGGACCACCGCCGGATCGTCCGTGGGCCCACGGAGCGTTTCGGACCGGGTCAGCGTGGAGAAGTCGTACCGCCGCACCTTCAGCACGATGGTCCGCCCCGACAGCCCCGCCCCACGCAGCCGACGCACACACCGGTCGGCGAGCCGCTGCACCTCCAGCCCCACCCTGAGCCGGTCGTGGATGTCGACGTCGTACGTGTCCTCGACCGAGACCGACTTGGTCTCCCGCTCGGCCACCACGGGCCGGTCGTCGTGCGCCAGCGCCATGGCGTAGAGCCCGTGCCCATGGGCCTTGCCCAGCAGCCGTACGAGCTCGTCCTCACCCGCCTCGGCGATCTCGTCGACCGTGGTGATCCCGGCTCTCCGGAGATGGTCGCCCGTCGCCGGTCCGACGCCCGGCAGCGTCCGCACCGACATGGGTCCCAGCAGTGCCCGCTCGGTCCCCGGTTCGATCAGCACCAGCCCGTCCGGCTTGGCCTGCTCGGAGGCGATCTTCGCGAGCATCTTGGAGGCGGCGAGCCCCACCGACCCGGTGAGCCCCGTGACGGCCCGTATCTCCGCGCGCAGTCTCACCCCGGCCAGCCGGGCCGACTCCTCGTCCCAGGCCGCTCCCCCGGCCTCCAGGTCCACGAACGCCTCGTCCAGGCTCAGCGGCTCCACCAGGGGGGACAGCGCCCTCAGCAGCCCCATCACCTGCTCGCTGACCGACCGGTAGAGGCCGAAGCGCGGCACGAGATACGCCGCGTTGGGGGCCAGCCGGCGCGCCTGAGCCATGGGCAACGCCGAGTGGACCCCGAAGACCCGCGCCTCGTACGACGCGGTGGCAACCACCCCGCGCGGCCCGAGCCCGCCCACGACGACGGCCTTCCCGCGCAGGCTCGGCTTGGAGGCCTGCTCCACCGAGGCGAAGAAGGCATCCATGTCGAGATGCAGGATCGTGGGCGTGTTTCTCACATATCCGATGCTGCACCACGCCACTGACAATGCCCCGGCACGAGGCACGCGCCAGGCCCTTCACACCCCCGCAGGGCGGGGCTCAGACAGCCCGGTTGCGCCGCCGGGCGAGCTCGTCCGCGGGGTTGTGCCCGACAAGGGTCTCGCCCGTGTCGATGCGCTCCCCGTGCAACTGGGAGAGAGCGCTCTCCACGTCCCGCCACACCACTCCGACGGCGATCCCGAAGATGCCCTGACCGCCCTGGAGAAGGGCGTGGACCTCGTCCGGCGAGGTGCATTCGTAGACCGTGGCGCCGTCGCTCATCAGCGTCATGCGCTCCAGGTCGCGGAAACCGCGTTCCCTGAGGTGCTGGACGGCGGTACGGATGTTCTGCAGCGACACCCCGGTGTCCAGGAACCGCTTCACGATCTTCAGGACGACAACGTCCCGGAAGCTGTACAGGCGCTGCGTACCTGACCCGTAGGCAGGACGCACACTCGGCTCGACCAGGCCCGTACGGGCCCAGTAGTCGAGCTGCCGGTAGGTGATGCCGGCGGCCGCGCAGGCCGTCGGACCGCGGTAGCCGATCTCCTCGGACGCCATGGGCGCCGCCCCTCCGCTGCTCGGCACGGCCGTCGGCCGATGCGGGGCGTGCTCGGCCGCGCTGCCGGGATAGGAGTGCCCCCTGCTCGAGTGCAGCCGAGAGCTCGGGGGAGGGTACGGACCGCTCTCCCCGAAACCGATTCCGGGGGCACCCCCAGCCGTACCGTCGCCGCTGCTTCTCACGCCGACCTCCGTCCTTGACCTGCCTTCTCGACGGTAGGCAGTCACCAGGGGTGCGTCAACGATCGCCACACTCGGCACGCCGAGTGATAATCACCCTAGGAGTGGTTTCCCGTGCCCCACCGCGGGGAAAGGCTAGCCGAATGCTCTGGCGGGGGGCCGTAGGACGCTCTCAATGGCCGGTGGCATTTGCCGACATCCCGCCCGTAACAGGGCGTCGGCCGACCCGTCACGGACCGCGTCCGCCGGGCCGGCCACCCGTGTCACTGGCTGCTGGTGCCGAAATCCTCGGGCGAGATCTGGTCGAGGAACTCGCGGAACTTCTCCACTTCGTCCTCCTGCTCGTCCGGAATCGCGATGCCCGCGTCGTCGAGCACCGTGTCACTGCCGTAGATCGGCGTTCCGGTGCGCAGGGCCAGCGCTATGGCATCGGACGGGCGGGCACTCACCTCGACCCCACTGGCGAAGACCAGCTCCGCGTAGAAGACGCCCTCACGCAGGTCCGTGATGCGTACTTCCGTGAGCTCCTGGCCGACGGCCTCCAGCACGTCCTTGAACAGGTCGTGGGTCAGCGGTCGCGCGGGGGCCATGCCCTGCTGGGCGAAAGCGATCGCCGTCGCCTCCCCCGGCCCGATCCAGATGGGGAGGTACCTGTCGCCTCCCACTTCGCGCAGGAGCACGATCGGTTGGTTGGAGGGCATTTCGACCCGGACACCTACGACATCGAGCTCGTTCACACAGCAACCCTAGGCCGTGCTCGGGACGTTTGGGTAGTCGGGCCGGGAACGGGTGCCCGATCCGGCCTCCGGAGCAACCGCGCCGCTCAGGGCAGACGCACCCCGAGGGCGGTCTTCACCAGGGCCGCGTGCAGCCGCATGGTGAGCGCCGCCAGCTCTTTCGTACGAGCCTCGGCGTGGGCCCTGGTCTGCGGGTTGCGGTGCCGCTTCAGAGGAGCCACCACCTGGTCCACCAGCCCGGCCTCACGGTCGGCGGCGGCCTTCATCACCCGCAGATGGCGGGGCTCGATCCCGAACCGGCCCAGCTCGGCGACGACGGAGGCCACGGTGACCGTCTCCGCGTCGTAGACTCCGTCTTCCAGCGGAGCGATGAGCCCGTACGACTCCCACTCCTTGAGATCGCTCTCGCAGATCTCGGCGGCCGCGAGCAGCTCGGCCCGCCCGATCCGGGCCGCCGTGGGCGTGTCGTACGGCTCCAGTACGTCCTCGCCGTCACGCTGACGGCCCACTACCGGCAGCTGTACGGCCTCTCCGCGCTCCACGGCATCCAGGTGCTCCCGGATCACCTTGAGCGGCAGATAGTGGTCCCGCTGCATCCTCAGGACGTGCCCCAGGCGCTCGACGTCCCCGGCGCTGAACTTGCGGTAGCCCGAGGGCGTCCGCTGCGGCTCGATGAGCCCCTCCGACTCCAGGAAGCGGATCTTGGAGATGGTGACCTCGGGGAACTCGTCGCGCAGCGCGTTCAGCACCGTGCCGATACTCATCAGCCCACTGTCCGCGGCGGCGGTGCCGGGCACGGCACCGCCGCTCGGTGTTTGAAGCATGGACCTTCCCTGGGGGTCCCCCCGGACGGAGTCTGGGGGAGGGTCAGATGCCCTGCCGGCTCGCGTAGAAGACCAGCCGGTACTTGCCGATCTGCACCTCGTCACCGTTCGACAGAGGGACCTGGTCGATCCGCTCACGGTTGACGTACGTGCCGTTCAGACTGCCCACGTCGGCCACGGTGAACGAGCCGTCCGAGGAGCGCCGGAACTCCACGTGACGGCGCGAGACCGTCACGTCGTCCAGGAAGATGTCGCTCTGCGGATGACGCCCGGCCGTGGTCAGCTCGCCGTCCAGCAGGAAGCGGCTGCCGGAGTTCGGCCCGCGGCGCACCACCAGCAGCGCCGAACCCATCGGCAGCGCGTCCACGGCAGCCTGCGCCTCGGGCGAGAGCGCCGGCATCTGCGTCTGGCCGGTGACCTCGGCGTCGTAGGCCTCGAGACCGGAGATGGAGATCGTGGACGTCGTCTCGGACGCACGCTCCGGCGTCACGCCGGCGCGCAGCGGGGCACCACAGTTGGAACAGAACCGGGCGTTCTCCGCATTCCGGTTACCGCACCTCGTACACACCAGGACCGACATGGACGGATCCTCCTGCCGCGGCTGCCCCCCGGGGGCATTGGACGCATACGGGTCGCGGGTAAACCCTCCACCCGTACTTGAGGTTGACGGTTGCCCGAAACCTATGCCGCTGGACTGGGCAGGGTCAACAGACGGCGCGCCCTGACCACCGGAAATGTCACCGCCTGGACCAGGGACCTGGTCACGGAACAGCGGGCGCTGACCCTCTGCGTCAGGCTGTGCGCGATGACGAGCGGTCGCGTTGTCGCTACCCTCTCGCGCGCTCTTGCCGAACAACTTCGCAAACAACTTCACGGGCGATTCCCCTTGACCGAAACAGACCCGCCCGTGGGGCAGGACGAACCCTGATTACATACACCGGTCGACCCGGACATCCTCACAACGTCCGTATCCACCAGACAGTTTCCACCACGCGCCACCTCTTCGGTGCGCCGACCCCCCGCAACCTCATGCCCCTGTCGGACGTCCCCCATGCACCCCCGGTTCACTGGGAGGACGACCGAGCGTAGTCAGGCCGCTTCGCCGCTCGCAAGGCTTCGACAACGATCTTGGACGACCGCTCGACGGTCACGGTGGCCTGCTCCTTCTCGAGAGTCTGCACCACGCCTCCGGGGATGTTGAGCGCCGGCTCGAGATCCTGCGGCTTGCCGATGACCTTGAAACGATAGGGGGCGTTGATCTTGTTCCCGTCGACGCTCACGCTCTTGCCGGAGTCCGTCAGATACGTACTCGCGACGACGCGTACCCCGTTCACTTCTATCGCCTCCGCACCGGCGGCGCGCAGTTCCTGGATCGCGTCGAGCAGCATGTCCGCCTGGACCGCCCCCTTCGTGTCCTCGACCGTCATCGTGATGCCGGGACCCTGCGCCGCCACGGTGCCCGCGAGAATGCCGAGTTGCCTCTCCTTCTCGGCCGTCTGCTTGCGAGCCTCCGCGGCCTGGTCGGAGCTGCTCTGCAGTTCCGACCGCTGCTTCTCGAGTCCCTGCTTCTCGTCCTCAAGACGCTGAGTACGGTCGTCGAGTTCATCGAGGATACGAACAAGATCTTCCTGACGGGCGCCGCGCAGCGCGCTGTCGCTGTCGCTGTTCGACGCCACCTGCACCGCCAGGCCGAAGCCGAGGCCGAACAGCAGCAGGGCGACGATGAGTTGGGCTCTGGTGACCCGCAGCGGCCACAGCCCCTTCACCAGCCGCTGGCGGCCGGTGAGCGCGGCCTCGGGCTGCTTCTCGTCCGCCTCCGGCTCGGCTGCGGGAACCGACGCCGGCGCGGGCACCTCGTCGGGCAGTTCCTTGCGCAGCCTGTTCTCCGGCTGCTCGTCCTGGTCGCTCATCGGTCTCACGCCCGGAACACGTGGCGGCGGATCGCCGCGGCGTTGGAGAAGATGCGGATGCCGAGGACCACCACGACACCCGTGGACAGCTGCGCCCCCACACCCAACTTGTCGCCCAGGAACACGATGAGTGCGGCCACGACCACGTTCGACAGGAACGACACCACGAAGACCTTGTCGTCGAAGATGCCGTCGAGCATGGCCCGAAGACCACCGAAGACGGCGTCGAGCGCCGCGACGACGGCGATCGGCAGATAAGGCTCGACGACCGCCGGAACCTCGGGACGAACCAACAGGCCCGCCACGACTCCCACGATGAGGCCCAGTACGGCGATCACGATGTGCCCTTCTCAGTGCTCGGCTGTGCTGTACGTACGATCACACTCGGTGCTGCGGGCAGCCGGACGTCACTCTCCGTAGAGATGCCTGTACGGATGCCGTAGTTCTCCTGCAGGGCGTGCAGATACAGCCCGTCGGCGCTGTTCTGGAACCCTGTGCTCAGCTTCTGCCCGTCCCCCACCGCCAGCACCGTATAGGGCGGCACCAGTGGCCTGTTGTCGACCAGTATCGCGTCACCCGCGGCCCTGATCGCGGACAGGGCGGTCAACCGCTGCCCGTTGATGGAGATCGCCTCGGCTCCGGAGGCCCACAGCCCGTTCACCACGCGCTGCATGTCGCGGTCGCGGAGCCGGCCGGTGTCGGAGAAACCGGAGGTCTCCCGCGGATTGCTGCCGTCGCCGCCGGTGGAGGCTTCCTTCGCGTCGTTCACGACGAGCTTCACACCGGGGCCGTGCACCGCCGTGGCGCCCGACAGGATGCCGACCAGGTCGGCCTGCCGACTGCCGCCGCTCGTCTTCAGGGCCACCCGCTGGCGCGCGCTCACGTCGCCGCGCAGCTTGTCGACCGAGCGTTCCAGCTTGTCCGCCGACTCGGTCTCCCGGTCGATGCGGTCGATCAGTTCCTGCCGTTCCTTCGCAATCACGGGCGCCGCCACGCGTGCCTGGGCCGCCCCTACGGTCACGACCAGCGCCGCGAGCACCAGGCCGGCGGCGAGACCGAGCTTCGCCCTGAGGGTCTTCGGCATGCCGCGCTCGCCCTGAGACTGTTTCCGGGCGGCGGCCTCGGCGTACCCGTCGTCGAGGCTGTGGTCCATGACGTTGGTGATCAACGACATGGAGGCGTCCGGGCGCGACGGCCGCGTGGGCGTGTTGCTCCGAACGGGGGGTTGCTGCGGCATGCCGCACATCGTCGCACGTCGCCACCAGTACCTCCGAATGGCCCCACCGGCGTGCCGGACAGGCCCCCTTGGGGACACTTGTCCGGCACGCACGCGTGCTGCGGGTTTTGGCGCCGTGCCGCGGCTCTTGGTGCCGCGCCGCGGGTCCTGTTTACCGTCCGGCGCTGTCCACGATCGCCGCCCACTCGTCGAGCAGGGCCTGCGCGGAGGCGTCGTCCGGACCTTCCGCCCACAGATGCGTGACCGCCTCGGCGGGGTCGGGCAGCACCATCACCCAGCGGCCGTCGGTCTCCACGACTCGCACACCGTCCGTCGTGTCGACGAAGCGATCTCCAGCCGCCTCGACGACCCGCCGCATCACCAGCCCCTTCACGGCCCAGGGAGTCGCCAGATCCCGCTTGAGGACGTGCGCCCGCGGGATCCGAGCGTCGATCTGGCTGAGGGTGAGCTGCGTCCGCGCCACGAGCCCGATGAGCCGCACGAAGGCCGCGGTGCCGTCGTAGACGCCGCTGAACTCCGGGACGATGAACCCGCCCTTTCCGTCGCCGCCGAAGATCGTCCCTTCTTCACGTCCCACACGCGTGAGGTCGTCGGGAGAGGTCGTCGTCCACTCGACCTGGGTGCCGTGGTAGGCGGCCACCTGCTCGGCGATCCTGGTCGTGGTCACCGGCAGCGCGACACGGCCGCTGCGCCGCTCCGCGGCCACGAGGTCCAGCATCACGAGCAGAGCCCGGTCGTCCTCGATGATCCGGCCCTTCTCGTCCACCAGGGACAGCCGTTCGCCCACGGGGTCGAACCGCACGCCGAACGCAGCCCCTGAGGACGCCACGATCTCGCCGAGGCGCACCAGTCCCGACCGCCGGACCTCGGCCGTCTCGGTGGGCCTGGACTCGTCGAGGCCGGGATTGATGGTCAGCGAGTCCACACCGAGCTTGCCGAGCAGGCTGGGCAGTACGAGCCCGGCGCTGCCGTTCGACGCGTCCACGACCACCTTGAGCCCCGCCTCGGCGATCCCCGTCGTGTCGACGTTCCGAAGCAGCGAACCGGTGTACGAGTCGAAGACACTCGCCGGGAAGTACAGGTCGCCGATCTCTCCCGGGAACGCACGCCGGTACTCCTGCCGCGCGAACACCCGGTCCAGCTTGCGCTGGCTCGCCTGCGAGAGGTCCGCGCCCTGCCCGTCGAAGAACATGATGTCGACGGAGTCGGGCACACCCGGCGAGGTCCGGATCATGATGCCGCCCGCGCTGCCCCGCGCGGTCTGCTGCCGGGCCACGGGGAGCGGCACGTTCTCCAGATCCCGTACGTCGATGGCGCTGGCCTGCAGAGCGGAGATCACCGCTCGCTTCAGCGCACGTGCACCCCGGGAGTGGTCGCGGGCCGTCGTGACGGTGGAGCCCTTCTTGAGCATCGTCGCGTACGCGCCGGCCAGCCGCACGGCGAGCTCGGGTGTGATCTCCACGTTCAGGATGCCGGTCACCCCACGAGCGCCGAACAGATGCGCCTGGCCCCTGGACTCCCAGATGACCGAGGTGTTGACGAACGCGCCGGCCTCGATGGTCTTGAAGGGATAGACCCGTACGTTGCCCTGCACGATCGATTCTTCGCCGATCAGGCACTCATCGCCGATGACCGCGCCGTCCTCGATCCGGGCCGCGCGCATGATGTCGGTGTTCTTTCCGACGACGCAGCCCCGCAGATTGCTGTGCTGGCCGACATACACGTTGTCGTGCACCACGGCCTTGTGCAGGAACGCACCGGTCTTCACGACGACGTTCGATCCGACGACGGTGTGCTCACGGATTTCGGCGCCGGCCTCGACCTTGGCGTAGTCACCGATGTAGAGAGGCCCCCGGAGAACGGCATCCGGGTGCACCTCGGCGCCTTCCGCCACCCAAACACCGGGGGAAATCTCGAATCCGTCGATCTCGACGTCGACCTTGCCCTCCAGGACGTCGGCCTGCGCCTTCACGTACGACTCATGCGTACCGACGTCCTCCCAGTAGCCCTCGGCGACATAGCCGTACACCGGCTTGCCTTCCTTCATGAGCTGCGGGAAGACATCACCCGACCAGTCCACTGGAACGTCGGGATCGACGTAGTTGAAGACCTCGGGCTCCATGACGTAGATGCCCGTGTTCACGGTGTCGGAGAAGACCTGCCCCCAGGTCGGCTTCTCCAGGAACCGCTCGACCTTGCCCTCTTCGTCAACGATGGTGATGCCGAATTCCAGCGGATTGGGCACGCGCGTCAGACAGACGGTGACCAGCGCGCCCTTTTCCTTGTGGAAGTTGATCAGATCAGTGAGGTCGAAGTCGGTCAGGGCATCACCGGAAATGACGAGGAAGGCATCGTCCTTCAATGCCTCCTCGGCGTTCTTGACGCTTCCGGCGGTACCGAGTGGCTTCTCCTCATTGGCATATGTGAGCTCCATTCCGAGCTCCTCGCCGTCACCGAAGTAGTTCTTGACGAGCGAGGCCAGGAACTGCACGGTTACGACGGTCTCAGTGAGCCCATGCCTTTTGAGCAGCCGAAGCACATGCTCCATGATCGGGCGGTTCGCCACAGGCAGGAGCGGCTTGGGCATGCTCGAGGTCATAGGGCGAAGGCGCGTGCCTTCACCACCGGCCATCACGACGGCCTTCATGTCGGAAGCGTCCTCCTCTAGAGACGACGGTCTAGCCGACTTCACCCGTCCAGATTGTCCCCCACTTTTCCGCCGCGGGCCATCGAGCCACTACGTCCGGACAATCGCCGAGCTCAATCGGCCATGGCGTCCGCACGAACCAGGCGGCGGACTTGCACCACGTAGAGCACTCCTGCCCACCAGTACAGCGTTGTACCCCATCCCGCGAACGCCCATCCGAAAATAGCAGCGAGTGACGCGATCCATCCATGTCCGTCACTGAGAAGGAGCAACGGGAAGGCGTACATCAGGTTGAACGTCGCGGCCTTCCCCAGGAAGTTCACCTGGGGCGGGGGATAGCCGTGACGCCTGAGGATGCCCACCATCACCAGCAGAACCAGCTCTCGCGCCAGCAGCACGGCCGTCAGCCAGAGAGGCAGGATCTCGCGCCACGTAAGACCGATCAGCGTCGAGAGAATGTAGAGCCGGTCGGCTGCGGGATCAAGCAGCCGGCCGAGGCTGCTGATCTGATTCCAGCGCCGCGCGAGCTTGCCGTCCAGGTAGTCGCTGATGCCGCTCAAAGCGAGCACGAGCAACGCCCAACCATCGCTCTTGGGGCCTCCGAACTCCGGCCTGAGGATCAACCACAGGAAGACGGGTACGCCGACGAGACGCGCCATGCTGAGGATGTTCGGGATGGTGAGGACCCGGTCCGTCTGGACGCGGGTCTCCTGGACCTCCACCCGGGGGCCTCCTGTGGGAAACGTGCCAACGATGCCCCCTGACCTTACCTCAACACAAAAAAGCTCTGGCTCTTGGGCTTGATGCCCAAGAGCCAGAGCTCTAAAAGGAGTTCGGCGGTGTCCTACTCTCCCACAGGGTCCCCCCTGCAGTACCATCGGCGCTGTGAGGCTTAGCTTCCGGGTTCGGAATGTAACCGGGCGTTT
>NZ_JBIVBS010000013.1:0-15087 GCF_044746205.1 Streptomyces sp. NPDC086549
TCTCGGGCTTTCCTCCGGGCGCTTCCCTTCGGTCTTGCGTTTCCGACTCTATCAGACCTTTTCTCGATCCGATTTCCTCGGCGCTTTCCAGGTTCTCGCTCTCGCGTTTCCCTTTCCGGCGGCTCCGACTTTATCAGAGATTCTGAGTCGGAATTTCCACCCGCTCCGGGAGCTCCCCGGTACGCACGTGGCGACTGAGGGTTCCCGTTCAGGCGGAGCCGTAAACTTACTGGAGCGGGGCGCCCCGATGCAAATCGAGGCGCCCCGCTCCAGGTTCACGCGTGCGAGGGGTCGTACGCGTGTCAGACCTCCACGACGACCGGGAGGATCATCGGCCTGCGCCGATAGTTGTCCGAGACCCACTTGCCGAGGGTGCGGCGGATGAGTTGCTGCAGCTGGTGGGGCTCCACCACGCCGTCCTGGGCCGACTTCTCCAGTACTTCCGTGATCTTCGGGATGATGTCCCCGAATGCCGAGTCGTCGATGCCGGAACCCCGGGCATGGACGTGCGGGCCACCCGTGATCTTGCCGGTGGACGAGTCGACCACCACGAAGACCGAGATGATGCCCTCGTCGCCGAGGATCTTGCGGTCCTTCAGCGCCGGCTCTCCGACGTCGCCGACCGAGAGGCCGTCGACGTACACGTAACCGGCCTGGACCTTGCCGGAGATCTTCGCCTTGCCCGCGACGAGGTCGACGGCCACGCCGTCCTCGGCGATGACGATCCGGTCGTGCGGGACGCCGGTCAGGGCGCCCAGCTCCGCGTTGGCCCGCAGATGGCGCCACTCGCCGTGCACCGGCATCAGGTTCTTCGGGCGGCAGATGTTGTAGAAGTACAGCAGTTCGCCCGCGGAGGCATGGCCGGAAACGTGCACCTTGGCGTTGCCCTTGTGGACGACGTTCGCGCCCCAGCGGGTCAGACCGTTGATCACGCGGTAGACCGCGTTCTCGTTGCCGGGGATCAGGGATGACGCCAGGATGACGGTGTCGCCCTGGACGATCCGGATCTGGTGGTCGCGGTTGGCCATGCGCGACAGGGCCGCCATCGGCTCGCCCTGTGAGCCCGTGCAGACCAGGACCACCTCGCTGTCGGGGAGGTCGTCGAGCGTCTTGACGTCCACGACAAGGCCCGGCGGGACCTTCAGATAGCCCAGGTCCCGGGCGATGCCCATGTTGCGGACCATCGAGCGGCCCACGAAGGCGACCCGGCGGCCGTACTCGTGTGCCGCGTCCAGAATCTGCTGGATGCGGTGGACGTGGCTGGCGAAGCTCGCCACGATGATCCGCTTGCGGGCACCGGCGAAGACCTGGCGCAGGACGTTGGAGATGTCCCGCTCGTGCGGAGTGAAGCCGGGAACCTCGGCGTTCGTGGAGTCGCTGAGGAGGAGGTCGATGCCTTCCTCGCTCAAGCGTGCGAACGCGTGCAGATCCGTCAGACGGTTGTCCAGCGGGAGCTGGTCCATCTTGAAGTCGCCCGTGTGCACCACCATGCCGGCGGGGGTACGGATGGCCACGGCCAGGGCGTCCGGGATCGAGTGGTTGACCGCGACGAACTCGCAGTCGAAGGGGCCCACGCGCTCGCGGTTCCCCTCGGCCACCTCGAGGGTGTATGGGCGGATGCGGTGCTCCTGGAGCTTCGCCTCGATGAGCGCGAGGGTCAGCTTGGAGCCGATCAGCGGGATGTCCGGCTTCTCGCGGAGAAGGTACGGGACGCCGCCGATGTGGTCCTCGTGGCCATGGGTGAGGACGATGCCCTCGATGTCGTCGAGGCGGTGCCGGATGGACGAGAAGTCCGGCAGGATCAGGTCGATTCCGGGCTGCTCCTCCTCGGGGAAGAGCACTCCGCAGTCGACGATCAGCAGACGGCCGCCGTACTCGAAGACCGTCATGTTCCGGCCGATCTCACCGAGGCCACCGAGCGGGGTGACCCTCAGGCCGCCTTCGGGGAGCGGCGGGGGAGGGCTCAGTTCAGGATGCGGATGACTCAAAAGACTCTCCTCACCACGCGCGCCACGTACCGGCAGGGCACGTGGCGCGCGTGACGTTCGTGCAGAAGCAGTTGTCGTTGTGGGGTGCAGGCACCGGTGTCCTGCCTATTCAGTTGTGAAGTCTTGTGTCAGAGCTGTACCCCGCCTGCAGCAAGATCGATCTTGAGCTGGGCGATCTCTTCGGGCGAGCATTCGACCATGGGTGAGCGCAGCGGGCCGGCGGGCAGACCCTGCAGGGCGAGCGCGGCCTTCGTGGTCATGACGCCCTGGGTGCGGAACATGCCCGTGTAGACCGGGAGCAGCTTCTGGTGGATCTCGGTGGCCTTCTGGACGTCACCGGAGGTGAAAGCCTCGACGAGGGCCCGCAGGTCGGGTGTGACCACGTGGCCGACGACCGAGACGAAGCCGACCGCGCCCACGGAGAGCAGGGGCAGGTTGAGCATGTCGTCGCCGGAGTACCAGGCAAGGCCGGACTGGGCGATGGCCCAGCTCGCGCGGCCGAGGTCGCCCTTGGCGTCCTTGTTGGCGACGATTCTCGGGTGCTCGGCGAGGCGCACGAGCGTCTCGGTGTTGATCGGGACGCCGCTGCGGCCGGGGATGTCGTAGAGCATGACCGGCAGCTCGGTGGTGTCGGCGACGGCCGTGAAGTGGCGGTACAGGCCCTCCTGCGGGGGCTTGTTGTAGTACGGCGTGACGACCAGGAGGCCGTGCGCGCCGGTCTTCTCGGCGGCCTTGGCCAGCTCGATGCTGTGGTGGGTGTCGTTGGTGCCGACGCCGGCCACGATGTGGGCCCGGTCGCCGACGGCCTCCAGGACGGCTCGTACGAGGTCCGTTTTCTCCGCGTCGCTGGTGGTGGGGGACTCGCCGGTGGTGCCGTTGATGATCAGGCCGTCGTTGCCTGCGTCCACCAGGTGGGTGGCGAGCCGCTGCGCGCCGTCGAGGTCAAGTGCGCCGTCCGCCGTGAAGGGCGTGACCATGGCGGTGAGGACCCGCCCGAAGGGGGTCTGCGGAGTGGAGGTCGGAGCCATGGGTAACACGCTACTCGCTGCCCATCGCGTGGTCTGCCCTCGGGGTGCGGGGAAAGTCCTGACAAATATGGAGCCCGGCACTGCCTGCTCGGGGGTTCAAGCAGTGCCGGGTCCGTTTGATCAGGCTAGATGAACTTCTACAAATGCCGCAATACGGACACTTCGCCAGGCTGACCCGTACATGTGTACCGCGCTACGGGGCGACGCGGCCGTTCGCGTTGAAGGCGGCGTGCGTGAGCGGCATGAGCTCGGCCCACGCGGCCTCCATCTTCTCGCCGACCATCTCGATCTCCCGCTGCGGGAAGGACGGCACCTTGGCCAGCTCGTGCTGGGTGCGCAGGCCGAGGAAGTGCATCAGCGAGCGGGCGTTGCAGGTGGCGTACATCGAGGAGAACAGGCCGACCGGGAGGACGGCGCGGGCCACCTCGCGGGCGACACCGGCGGCGAGCATCTCCTGGTACGCCTCGTAGGCGTGGACGTACGAGTCCTCCATGACGCGGCCGACCAGCTCCTGCTGGGCCTGGGTGCCCTCCACGAAGACGTACTTGCCCGGGCGGCCCTCCTGGACCAGCTTGCGGGACTCGTCGGGGACGTAGAAGACCGACTGCAGCTCCCGGTAGCGGCCGCTCTCCTCGTTGTACGACCAGCCCACACGGTGCCTCATGAACTCGCGGAACACGAAGATCGGGGCGCTGATGAAGAACGTCATCGAGTTGTGCTCGAAGGGGCTGCCGTGCCGGTCCCGCATCAGGTAGTTGATCAGGCCCTTGGAGCGCTCCGGGTCCTTGCTCAGCTCGTCCAGGGACTGCTCGCCGGCGGTGGAGACGCGGGCGGCCCACAGCACGTCGGAGTCGGCCGCGCTGTGCTTGACCAGCTCGACGGTGACGTCGCTCCGGAAGCTGGGCTTGAGGGCGTCGGCGGGTGTGTCGGTCACGGCTCGGAGGGTCCTTCCATCACGTCTCTCGGGCGGCGCCCACTCTACGGGGGTCTCTTCCGTGGCCCGAGCGGTGCCGTGCTCAGTGATTTTCCGGAAATGGGCACCTTTTGCGACAATCGCTCGTCTGTGTTGATGAGACCCACTCGTTCGATCCCCGAAGGGAGACGCGTCCCGATGTCCCTCCCCCAGCTACCGCCGGGAGGTGCCCCCAGCGAGCCCGTCCCGTTCGCCTTCCTCGCCGAAGCCGACACGTTCCGCAGCAATGTCGCTCCCCCGCCCCGGCAGCGGTCGTCCGCCGGTCAGAGAGCCGGGCGCTGGCTGCTGGGGCTCACCATGGTCGCGGGGCTCGTGGGCTCCGTGGTGCTCGGTATGCCGGCGCTCTCCACGTCCTCCGCCGCGCCGACCCAGCAGTCTCAGGCCTCCCAGGGGCACTGACCCTTCCGGACCCCCGCGGGTGGTGAGCGGGGACACAGGCGGATAGCCTCACCGGGCACAGCCCATGCATGGAATGAGTGAGGACCAGCCGTGCCCCTGCCCTTCCTGACGGCCGACCACACCTTCGAGGCAGCCGACGACACCGCCCTGCCGCACGACGACCACTCCCGCTGGCGGCGTCCCTACCGGCCGGGACCGTTGCGGGTGGGCGTGGCCGCGCTGTGGCTGCTGCTGGCCTCGTACGTGCTGTTCGCGGCCGTCCTCATCGCCCTCACCGGCTCCCCGTCCTCCGCCGGAGTGATCTTCGTGATCGCGCTGGCCGTCATCGTCGCGGCCCTGCGGCTGCTGCGCATGGGCGTGTGGGTGAGCGCCCGCGGGGTGCGCCAGGTGGGCTTCCTCGTCACGCGTACGGTGCCCTGGCGGCGGGTGGTCGAGATGCGCACGGTGCAGCAGCCTGTGCGCTGGCTGGGGCTGCCCCGCACGGTGCAGGGACAGGCGCTGACCGTCGTACGGAAGGATCGCGCCGCCGAGGACACCGCGCCCCTGCTGACCACGCACAACCTGGACTTCCTGGCACGTTTCGCGGCCTTCGACCGGGCCGCGGACACCGTGGAGGCATGGGCCGCGGAGTGCCGACGCGGCTGACACCGCACGCGCGCGAAAGGGGCCGGTCCGCGGTGGTGCGGGCCGGCCCCTTCTTCGTACGCGCGCGGCTCAGGTCTGGACGGGCTTGCCGCCGTGCAGGGCGATCGCCCGCTGCATCGCCTTGCGGGCGCGCGGGGTGTCGCGGGCGTCGTGGTAGGCGACGGCGAGGCGGAACCAGCTGCGCCAGTCGTCGGGGGACGCCTCCGTCTCGGCCTTGCGCTTGGCGAAGACCTCGTCGGCCGAGTCCCGGTCGATACGGCCGCCGGGGGTGCGCCTGAGCTCGTCGACGGGCAGGCCGCCCTCGGCGTCGAGTTCGGCGGCGAGTTGGTTGGCCCTGTGGACGAACTGGGTGTTCTTCCACAGGAACCACAGGCCGATCACCGGCAGGATCAGCACCGCCACGCCGAACGTGACGGTCAGGAGCGTGCCGGACTGGATGAGCATCACGCCGCGGCTGCCGACCAGGACGAAGTAGAAGACCAGGACGGCGGCCGTGACGGCATAGGAGATCTTCGCGCGCATGTCTGGGGATCCTCGGTCAGCCCAGGTCCAGGAAGTTCTCCAGGCCGAAAGTCAGGCCCGGGGTCGACACCACGCGGCGCGCGCCGAGCAGGATGCCCGGCATGAAGCTGCTGTGGTGCAGGGAGTCGTGGCGGATGGTGAGCGTCTCGCCCTCGCCGCCCAGCAGGACCTCCTGGTGGGCCAGCAGGCCGCGCAGGCGGACCGCGTGCACCGGGACGCCGTCGACGTCGGCACCCCGCGCGCCCTCCAGGGCCGTCACCGTGGCGTCCGGCGCCGGAGCGGTGCCGGCGGCACGGCGGGCCTCGGCGATGAGCTGGGCGGTACGCGTGGCGGTGCCGGACGGGGCGTCGACCTTGTTCGGGTGGTGCAGCTCGACGACCTCGACCGATTCGAAGTACGGCGCCGCGATCTGCGCGAACTTCATGGTCAGGACGGCCCCGATGGAGAAGTTCGGCGCGATCAGCACGCCGGTCTCCGGGGACTGGGCGAGCCAGCCCTTCAGCTGCGCGAGGCGCTCGTCGGTCCAGCCGGTCGTGCCGACGACCGCGTGGATGCCGTGGCGCACGCAGAAGTCGAGGTTGCCCATCACCGAGGCGGGGGTGGTGAGTTCGACCGCGACCTGGGCGCCGGTCTCCGCCAGGGTCTCCAGCTTGTCGCCCCGGCCGAGGGCGGCGACCAGCTCCATGTCCTCGGCGGCCTCGACCGCCCGTACCGCTTCGGAACCGATCCGGCCCTTGGCACCGAGGACCGCCACGCGCAGCTTGCTCATGTTCTTGCTTCCTAACCGGAGGGTTGGGCCGGAGGTGTCTGGCCGGAGTTTCAGGCGACGGCGTCGTGCAGCCGGGCGGCCTGCTTGTCCTTGAGGGGGCCGATGACCGACAGCGACGGGCGCTGTCCCAAAATGTCGCGGGCGACCGCGCGGACCTCGTCCGGGGTCACGGCCGCTATCCGGGCCAGCATGTCGTCGACGGACATCTGCTCGCCCCAGCACAGCTCGCTCTTGCCGATACGGTTCATCAGCGCGCCCGTGTCCTCGAGGCCCAGGACGGTGGAACCCTGCAACTGCCCTATGGCGCGGCCGATCTCGTCGTCGGCGAGGCCGTGCTCGGCAACGTGGTCGAGCTCGTCCCGGCAGATCTTCAGCACGTCGTGCACCTGGTTCGGGCGGCAGCCCGCGTACACCCCGAAGAGGCCGCAGTCGGCGAAGCCGGAGGTGTACGAGTACACGCTGTAGGCCAGGCCGCGCTTCTCCCGGACCTCCTGGAAGAGACGGGAGGACATGCCGCCGCCGAGGGCGGTGTTCAGCACGCCGAGCGCCCAGCGGCGGTCGTCCGTGCGGGCCAGGCCCGGCATGCCGAGGACGACGTGGGCCTGCTCGGTCTTGCGGCCGAGGAGTTCGACGCGGCCCGCGGTGCGGATGGTGCGCCGGCCGTCGCGCGGGGCGATGGGCATGGCCTCGGGGTTCTTGAAGGCGCCCGCCTTCTCGAAGGCGGCACGGACCTGGCGTACGACCTTGTTGTGGTCGATGTTGCCGGCGCAGGCGACCACGAGGTGGGTCGGGTCGTAGTGCTTCTTGTAGAAGCGGCGGATGCGGTCCGCGGTCAGGGCGTTGACGGTGTCGACGGTGCCGAGGACCGGGCGGCCGAGGGCGTTGTCGCCGAACATCGTGTGCGCGAACAGGTCGTGCACACAGTCGCCCGGGTCGTCCTCGGTCATCGCGATCTCTTCGAGGATCGCGCCGCGCTCGACGTTGACGTCGTCCTCGATGATCAGCGAGCCGGTCAGCATGTCGCAGACGACGTCGATGGCGAGCGGCAGGTCGGTGTCGAGCACGCGCGCGTAGTAGCACGTGTACTCCTTCGCCGTGAACGCGTTCATCTCGCCGCCGACCGCGTCGATGGCGGAGGAGATGTCCAGGGCGGACCGCCGCTGCGTTCCCTTGAAGAGCAGGTGCTCCAGGTAGTGCGTGGCGCCGTTCAGGGCCGGCGTCTCGTCCCGGGAGCCGACGTGCGCCCAGATGCCGAACGTCGCGGAGCGCACGGAGGGCAGGGTCTCGGTGACGATGCGCAGGCCGCCCGGGAGGGTGGTCTTACGGACCGTACCGATGCCGTTGGTGCCCTTGATCAGGGTTTGGGTACGGGCGACGGCCCGCGCCTCCGAAGAGGTGCGGGCCGTCGCCGTGGAGCTACTCGACGTCACTTGTCGGTGTCGTCCTTCTTGTCCTCGCCGCCCGCGGCGGAGCCGCTGTCGGACGCGGTTTCCTCGCCCTCGATCACGGGGATCAGGGAGAGCTTGCCGCGGGAGTCGATCTCGGCGATCTCGACCTGGACCTTCTGGCCCACGCCGACGACGTCCTCGACGTTCTCCACGCGCTTGCCGCCGGCCAGCTTGCGGATCTGCGAGATGTGCAGCAGACCGTCCTTGCCGGGCATCAGGGAGACGAACGCGCCGAAGGTGGTCGTCTTCACGACCGTGCCCAGGTAGCGCTCGCCGACCTCGGGCATCGTCGGGTTGGCGATGCTGTTGATCGTGGCGCGGGCGGCCTCGGCGGCCGGGCCGTCGGAGGCGCCGATGTAGATGGTGCCGTCGTCCTCGATCGTGATCTCGGCGCCGGTGTCCTCCTGGATCTGGTTGATCATCTTGCCCTTGGGGCCGATGACCTCACCGATCTTGTCGACCGGGATCTTGACGGTGATGATCCGCGGAGCGTTCGGGGACATCTCGTCCGGACGGTCGATGGCCTCCATCATCACGTCGAGGATGTGCAGGCGGGCGTCGCGGGCCTGCTTGAGGGCCGCGGCCAGGACGGAGGCCGGGATGCCGTCCAGCTTGGTGTCGAGCTGGAGGGCGGTCACGAACTCCTTGGTGCCGGCGACCTTGAAGTCCATGTCACCGAAGGCGTCCTCCGCACCGAGAATGTCGGTGAGGGCGACGTAGTGCGTCTCGCCGTTGATCTCCTGGGAGATCAGGCCCATGGCGATACCGGCGACCGGGGCCTTCAGGGGCACACCGGCGTTCAGCAGCGACATGGTGGAGGCGCAGACCGAACCCATGGACGTCGAACCGTTGGAGCCGAGGGCCTCGGACACCTGACGGATCGCGTAGGGGAACTCCTCGCGCGTCGGCAGGACCGGCACGATGGCGCGCTCGGCGAGGGCGCCGTGGCCGATCTCGCGGCGCTTCGGGGAACCGACGCGGCCGGTCTCACCGACGGAGTACGGCGGGAAGTTGTAGTTGTGCATGTAGCGCTTGCGGGTCACCGGGGAGAGGGTGTCCAGCTGCTGCTCCATCCGGAGCATGTTGAGGGTGGTGACGCCCAGGATCTGGGTCTCCCCACGCTCGAACAGCGCGGAGCCGTGGACCCGCGGGATGGCCTCGACCTCGGCGGCGAGCGTACGGATGTCCGTCACGCCACGGCCGTCGATGCGCTTCTTCTCGTTGATCACGCGCTCGCGGACCAGCTGCTTGGTGAGCGAGCGGTACGCGGCGGAGATCTCCTTCTCGCGGCCCTCGAACTCCGGCAGGAGCTTCTCGGCGGCGAGCGCCTTGACACGGTCCAGCTCGGCCTCGCGGTCCTGCTTGCCCGCGATGGTCAGCGCGGAGGCGAGCTCCGGGCGGACGGCGGCGGACAGCGCCTCCAGGATGTCGTCCTGGTAGTCGAGGAAGACCGGGAACTCGCCGGTCGGCTTGGCGGCCTTCGACGCGAGGTCGGCCTGGGCCTTGCAGAGGACCTTGATGAAGGGCTTCGCGGCGTCCAGACCGGCGGCGACGACCTCCTCGGTCGGCGCCTCGGCGCCGCCCTCGACCAGCTGGATGGTCTTGTCGGTGGCCTCGGCCTCGACCATCATGATCGCGACGTCGCCGTCCTCCAGGACGCGGCCGGCGACCACCATGTCGAAGACGGCGTCCTCGAGCTCGGTGTGCGTCGGGAAGGCGACCCACTGGCCGCGGATCAGCGCGACGCGGACGCCGCCGATCGGGCCGGAGAAGGGCAGACCGGCCAGCTGCGTGGACGCGGACGCGGCGTTGATGGCCACGACGTCGTACAAGTGGTCGGGGTTGAGGGCCATGATCGTGGCCACGACCTGGATCTCGTTGCGCAGGCCCTTCTTGAAGGACGGGCGCAGCGGGCGGTCGATGAGGCGGCAGGTGAGGACGGCGTCCTCGGAGGGCCGGCCCTCACGGCGGAAGAAGCTGCCGGGGATCTTGCCGGCGGCGTACATCCGCTCCTCGACGTCCACCGTGAGCGGGAAGAAGTCGAGCTGGTCCTTGGGGTTCTTGGAGGCGGTGGTGGCCGACAGCACCATGGTGTCGTCGTCCAGGTACGCCACGGCGGAACCGGCGGCCTGCTTGGCCAGGCGGCCCGTCTCGAAGCGGATGGTACGGGTGCCGAATGCGCCGTTGTCGATGACGGCCTCGGCGTAGTGGGTCTCGTTCTCCACTAGCGTTTTCTCCTCGTCTTCGTCCCTGGCTGCCCGTGTGGCAGGGGGACTGTTGCGGAGAAGCGCGCCGGGCTGTGCGGGCCGGTCTTCGATCGAAGCACCCGGGGCTCGCTTCCCCCCGGGGGCCACTACCGAGGACCGGCGGCGGCGAGGTGCGCTTCTCCTCTTCTTGTTGTGCTGTGTCGTGCGATGTCGTGCGTAATGCGTAATGCGTTGTGCTACCACACTACAAAGCGTGAGTGACACTCCGCACGTTTCCGCACGTACGGCAAAGGGAGCGGCCCCGGATCCTTCCGGGAACCGCTCCCCTCATGGCGTCTTACTTGGCGCCCGCAGCACCGCGGCGGATGCCGAGGCGGTCGACCAGCGTACGGAAGCGCTGGATGTCCTTCTTCGCCAGGTACTGCAGCAGGCGACGGCGCTGACCGACCAGGATCAGCAGACCACGGCGGGAGTGGTGGTCGTGCTTGTGGGTCTTGAGGTGCTCCGTCAGGTCGGAGATCCGACGCGAGAGCATGGCGACCTGGACCTCGGGGGAGCCGGTGTCGCCCTCCTTGGTACCGAACTCGCTGATGATCTGCTTCTTCGTAGCGGCGTCGAGCGACACGCGTACTCCTCGTAGTCTTTGAGTGGCCACCGAGTGCCCCCGGTCTTTGTCTCGGGGGAGCTTCCGTTACTCGGGAGGCGGGGATCCGCTGGGCGCGGCCTCCAGGGCCATGCAGGGGGTACCTGCGGGGGCTCCGGGGGTGCGTACACAAACGGCCGTCGACCAGGGTACCAGGCACCGGCGGACGTCTTCTCCCGCGTTCCGGAACCGTCCGGCCCCGGGGAGGCGGCCACTAGGGTGAGCATGCTGATCGTTCGTACGTCGGGAAGGGGTCGCTTCGGGATGGCGGAGACGGAAGCGGAGATCAAGGCGCGCAAGGAGCGGGAACGGGACGAGCTGTACGCGCTCGACATCTCGGGCGTCGAGTGGCACTGCGCGCCGGGTACGGAGCGGCACGAGGAGCGCGTCGAGATCGCGTACCTCCCCGAGGGGGCCGTGGCCATGCGGTCGTCCCTCGACCCGGCCACCGTGCTGCGGTACACGGAAGCGGAGTGGCGGGCGTTCGTGCTGGGGGCCCGCGACGGAGAGTTCGACCTGGAGCCGGCGCCGCACAACGGGGCTCCCTCCGCGGAGTGAACGGCGGAGTGCCCAACGGAGTCACCCGTGGGCGTCACCCGTGAGAGTCACCCATGGGAGTCAGCCGTGGGCGTCACCCGTGGGAGTCAGCCGTGGGCGTCACCCGTGGGAGTCAGCCGTGGGCGTCACCCGTGAGAGTCACCCATGAGTGAAGAGGGCGGCACGCGTGCGTGCCGCCCTCTTCCGCGGGTGCGCACCAGGTGCGGCCGTCAGTGCTTCAGACCGGCGCTTCCGATGCCGATCGCCATGAGCACCGGGTCCTTGGGGTACTTGTCGTCGCGGACCAGTTCCCGTTTGCCGAAGAAGACCCGGCCCTTCTCGAAGACGATGTCCGTCTGCTCCGGGTCGCTGAGCTCCGCGTCGTCGTCCTCCGGGAGCTGGAAGAAGAGGAGCGGGGTCTCCTTGTCCGTGCGCGCGTTCCAGCTCACGACGGCCGCCGGCGCGTTGACGTCGGCACCCCGCCGGTAGATGAGGAGTTCGTCGCCGCTCATCCGCAGCGGATAGATCATCTGGAGATCCCTGCCGTCGAACTTGCCCTGGCTCCGGCCCGTCTTCAGGTCGAAGGCCACGATCCAGTCCGACGGCTGGTTGTTGGCGATGTTCTCCTTGCTCATGACGTAGGCCTGGGTCCGCCCGACGACCAGGCCGTCGCAGTTCTCCAGGACGCCGAAGTACGGCGAGAAGAAGTAGCGCGCGCCGCACTTGGCGTCATAGCCGGACAGGGAGATGGTCGCGCGGCGCCGGCCCCGGGCGTCGAGGGAGATCAGGTCGGTCGCCTCGTTGTCCCCCGCCGCGACGGCGAGCACGGGCGGGTCGGAGGAAGGCAGGTAGACGGCCTGGACCCCGCTCGCGACCTTGTACGTCCACCGCGGCTTACCGGTGCGCGGGTCGAGCTTCTGCACCTCGTAGGTGGCCGCGGTCCCCTCACCGCAGCTGACGAGGGCGAGCAGCGCGCGGCCGCCCGCGAATCCCTTGTCCTCGCACCGGGAGACGGTCGCGCTGTCCCAGAGTTGTCTGCCGTCCTTCATGTCGTACGCCACCGAGCCGTGCCCCCATGCCACCGCGACGACGCCCTTGGTCAGGGTGAGGTTGGTGTTGGTGACGTACGCCTGCTGCGGCGAGGGCATCTTCTTCTGCCACAGCTTCTTGCCGGTGTTCAGGTCGACGAACACCACCTGGTCGCAGACACCCTCCTGCTTGGAGCCCTTGGCGTGCGGGGGCTGGATGACGACGGCGGTACGGCCGTCGGCGGTGACGTGCCTGCTGGTGGCGCAGATGTGGCCGTCCAGCTTGAGGGTCCAGGCAGTCTCGTCGTACGGCGGCTTGATCCTGATGCCCACGATGTGGTTGGCGACGCCGCGGGCGAGAATCTTGCCGGTGGCCCAAGTGCCGGGCGCGTAGCGCGGGTTGGTCTCGGTGTACTGGGAGACGTGTTCCTCGTCGTGTTCGAGGGCCAGCCGCCCCTCGGGCGAGCTGGGGACTTTCTCGACCGTTTCCCTGATCGCGTCCGGGCTCTGGGCGGCGGTCGCCGCCCCCTTGCCGTCGGCGTGCGCGCTGTCGTCCCCCGCGGACGACAGGAGCAGGCCTCCGGCACCGAGCCCGAGGACCACGAGGACGGCCAGGACTCCCAACAGCCGCGTACGGCGGCGCTTGCGGGTGGCCTGGTCGGCGGCCAGGGCGGATTGTGTGAAGACGGATGGGGGTGGGCCGAAGCTCACGCGAAGGGATCCTTTTCTGCTCTGCCGTGCTCTGCTGTGCTCTGCCATGCTCTGTCGGAAAGTACGGGCCTCACTATGCCCGTGAATCTTCTTACGGAGCACGTCGGTTCGGGCCCGGCATCGATCACCTCTCTCCACGTTCCGCCGGACTTGTTCACAGTTTTTGCCCGAATTGTGCTCCAATACGCGGATTCTGTACGGCACTTGCGGGCAGCTTGTGACGTGGTGGTCAGGTGCTCAGGGGTGGACGGGCCTGCCGAGGTGGGGCGTGCGGTGATTAGGCTGGGACCGGGCGCGATGCCAGAACCCGTGGACCGGGCGTCGGCGACCCAGGGGGAGAGCCGGTGGATCGGACTACCTCGAACGACTACGGACGACTGAGAACGACACGAACATGGTCGCCCCGGCACGGCATTGAGGGTGCTCGACCACACCAGGAGGAACTGTGAGCAGCGATCGGGACGGGATCCGCGGGGGCTGGGCCACACCCGGCGATGACCAGCCCGACGCCGAGTCCGCCATCGAGACGACGGGCGAGTTCACCATCGACTACGCGCCGCCCGCCTGGTACACGCAGAACGCGTCCGGGTCGTCGGAGGCATCGGGGGGTTCGGGGAGTTCGGGGAGTTCGGACCAAGGGGCGGGTGTGAGCGGGGCGCGCGGGGCGTCTCCTTCCTCCTTCCCGGGACAGGCGGGGCCGGGGGGTTCGCCGTTCCCGCCGGGCGCTCAGATTCCGGGGCTGACTCCTCCTCCGCACGCGACTCAGTCGGCCGGGGCGCCGGGCACTGCGGCTCCTGGGGCTCCGTTCACGCCCCCTCCGCCCGCGCCCGCGCCCGGTGCGCCCTTCACTCCGCCGGCTCCTCCGGCTCCGGCCCCCGGTGCGCCGTTCACGCCGCCCGCGCCGCAGGGCGGGAGCCCTGCCGCCGTGCCGAAGCTGCCGATGGGGAGCGGGTTCGAGCCCCAGCCACCGCAGGCGGAGCCGTCCGCGCAGGGGCCCACGGCTCCCTCGTCGCCGACGGCTGTGCCGAACATCGCGGCGGGCGGGTACCACGGCATGTGGACTCCGTCCGTACCTCCGGCGCCTCCGGCTCCGCCGGTGGTTCCGGCTGCTCCCGCCGTTCCGGTCGGGGATGAACCGGAGTCCGGCAAGGGGGATCTGGAGAGCGGCGCGACCATGCGGTTCTCCACGGGTGCGCTGAAGCGCGAAATCGCTGAGCGCACGGCTGCGGCCGAGGGCGCGGCTCCCGTTGCGGACGCCGCCGTCGAGCCCGAGGGGGACAACACCGGGTCGGCTGAGGCTGAGGCGGAGGCGGAGCCCGTGGAGGTCGCACCGCAGGCTGCCGCTCCCGTGGATGCGGATGCGGATGCTGACGTGGATGCGGAGTCCGCGGAAGCCGTGGCGGCCGATACCGAGTCCGCGGATGCCGAAGCCGACACCGAGGCCGCCGACGCCGAGCCCACGGAGGGCGCGGCACCTCAGGGTGACGTGGTGCCCCTGGACACGGAGGACTCGGACGGCGCGGCTCAGGACGACGCGTCTCAGGGTGCGGTTACGACGGACGCCGAAGCCGCTGATGCCGAGACTGACGAGGCCGCCGAGGCGAAGCCCGCGGAAGCCGAACTCGTCGAAGTCGAAGAAGCATCGCCCCAGGACTCCACCCCTGCCGACGCCGCGCCCACCGACGCCGCACCACAGGACGCCGCACCACAGGACGCCGCACCACAGGACGCCGCACCACAGGACGCCGCACCACAGGACGCCGTGCCCACCGACGCCGCACCACAGGACGCCGTACCGCAGGACAGCGCGCCCGAGGACAGCGTCCCCCAGGACGCCGTACCGGCCGCGCCCCCCGCCCCGCAGGACGCGCCGCCTGCCTGGGCTCCCCCGCCGGCCCCGCAGGGCGGGCTGCCGCCGCTGCCGCCGTCGTACCAGCCCGCCGCTCCCGTTCCGGCGGCCCAGTGGCCCGCACAGCCCGCACCGCAGCAGCCGGACCCCATGCCCGGACAGCCGCAGCCGGCAGCCACGCAGGGCCCGTCCGCCGTGCCTCCGGCGCCGCAGCAGCCGTTCCAGCCCCAGGCACCGCAGCCCGCCCCCGCCGCCTGGAACGAGCCGACCGCCCCACAGCCCGGCCAGCCGTACGCCCCCGGCACCCCGGCACCGCAGCAGCCTCCGGCACCGCCGGCAC
>NZ_JBIVBS010000013.1:15185-171039 GCF_044746205.1 Streptomyces sp. NPDC086549
ACCCCCCGCGCCCGGCCCCCAGAGCGGCTACGGCTTCCCGCACCCCGGCGCCCAGGCCCCACAACCCCCGGCACCACAACCGACCGACGCCACACCCCAAGCACCGGCGCCCCAGGCCGGTTACGGCTTCCCGCACCCCGGCAACCCAGCTCCGCAACCGCCCAACCCCCAGGCCGGCTACGGCTTCCCACAGCCCGGCCAGCCGTACGCCCCCGGCACCCCGGCGCCGCAGCAGCCTCCGGCACCGCCGGCACCCCCCGCGCCCGGCCCCCAGAGCGGCTACGGCTTCCCGCACCCCGGCGCCCAGGCCCCACAACCCCCGGCACCACAACCGACCGACGCCACACCTCAGCCACCCACGCCCCAGGCCGGCTACGGCTTCCCGCACTCCGGTGCTCCCACCCCGCCGGTGCCCGGCGGCTACGGCTTCCCGCAGTCGGGTGCCCAGGCCCCCGCTGCCCCCGGCGTGCAGCCCCCGCAGAGCCCGGTCGCTCCCCCGGCCGCCGATGCCCAGGCCCCGGGTCAGCCTGCCGGTTACGGCTTCCCCCAGCCCGCGGCGGACGCCCCCAACGCCCCCACCCCGCCGGCACCGGACGGCTACGGCTTGCCCCACCCGGGCGCCCCGGCCCCCACAGCCCCCAGCGCGCAGGACCCGCAGAGCCCAGCCGCTTCCCCCGCCCCCGCCCCCCAGGCCCCGGATCAGCCCACCGGTTACGGCTTCCCGCAGCCCACAGCCACCCCCAACGCGCCCACCCCGCCCGGCGGCTACGGCTTCCCGCAGCCGCCCGCCCAGCCAGGCATGCCCGGACAGCCGCAGCCCGAAGGCCCGCAGGGCTTCCCCGGACAGGTGCCGCAGGCGCCGCAGCCTGGACAGGCGCCGCAGGCCCCCCAGGCTCCCCAGATGCCGCAGCAGCCGGTCGACCCCCGTGCCGGGGCCGCCTGGCCGCAGCCCATCCGGCACGATCAGCGGCAGCCGACCAACCCGGGGGCCGCGCCGCTCGGTTACACCGCGGCCGTGGAGCTGTCGTCCGACCGGCTGCTGAACAACAAGAAGCAGAAGGCGAAGAGCGGACGGCCCGCGGCGGCGCCGAGCCGGTTCAAGATCGGTGGGAAGAAGGAGGAGGCCGAGCGGCAGCGCAAGCTCGACCTGATCCGGACGCCCGTGCTGTCCTGCTACCGGATCGCGGTCATCAGCCTCAAGGGCGGCGTGGGCAAGACCACGACCACCACCGCCCTCGGCTCCACGCTCGCCACCGAGCGCCAGGACAAGATCCTCGCCATCGACGCCAACCCGGACGCCGGTACGCTCGGCCGCCGCGTGCGCCGCGAGACCGGGGCCACCATCCGTGACCTCGTCCAGGCGATCCCGTACCTCAACTCGTACATGGACATCCGGCGGTTCACCTCCCAGGCCCCCTCCGGCCTGGAGATCATCGCCAACGACGTCGACCCGGCCGTGTCCACGACCTTCAACGACGAGGACTACCGGCGCGCCATCGACGTGCTGGGCAGGCAGTACCCGGTCATCCTCACCGACTCGGGCACCGGGCTGCTCTACAGCGCGATGCGTGGAGTGCTCGATCTGGCCGACCAGCTGATCATCATCTCCACGCCGTCCGTGGACGGCGCGAGCAGCGCCAGCACAACGCTGGACTGGCTGTCCGCGCACGGGTACGCCGACCTCGTGTCGAGGTCCATCACCGTCATCTCCGGTGTGCGCGAGACCGGCAAGATGATCAAGGTGGACGACATCGTCAGCCACTTCGAGACGCGGTGCCGCGGTGTCGTGGTCGTGCCCTTCGACGAGCACCTCTCGGCCGGTGCCGAGGTCGACCTGGACATGATGCGGCCGAAGGTGCGGGAGGCGTACTTCAACCTCGCGGCCATGGTCGCCGAGGACTTCGTACGGCACCAGCAGGCGCACGGGCTGTGGACCAACGACGGCAACCCGCCGCCGGTGGCCGCCCCGCCGCTGCCGGGCCAGCCCCTTCCCGGCCAGCCGGTCCCGGGCCAGCCGTACCCACAGGCCCCGGGCCAGCCGTACCCGCCGCAGCAGGGGCAGCCACCGGCGCAGCCACCGGCGCAGCCACCGGCGCAGCCGTATCCGCCGCAGCAGCCCCAGCCGCCGGCCCAGCCCTACCCCTACCCGCAGGCGCCGGCGCCGGCGCCCGGACAGCCGTACCCGCCGCAGCAGGGGCAGCCGTATCCGCAGCCTGGTCAGACGGGTCAGCCGTACCCGCCGCAGGCCCCGCCCCAGCAGTAGGGCGGCAGAGCAAAGGGCGGCCGGTGCCTCGAAGGCACCGGCCGCCCTTGTGTGACGCCGTTTGTCGTCGCGCGCCTACG
This sequence comes from Streptomyces sp. NPDC086549, assembly GCF_044746205.1. Classification (NCBI taxonomy): domain Bacteria; kingdom Bacillati; phylum Actinomycetota; class Actinomycetes; order Kitasatosporales; family Streptomycetaceae; genus Streptomyces; species Streptomyces sp. NPDC086549. Next base: position 17,529 of record NZ_JBIVBS010000013.1, read on the forward strand.
CGTCCGCCGCGATCAGCTCCCGGCAGCGCTTCACGTCCTCGGCCATCTGCTCCAGCAGGGCCTCCAGGGAGTCGAACTTCGCCTGGCCCCGGACGTAGGACAGGAAGTCGACGGCGACGTGCAGGCCGTACAGGTCCAGTCCCACACGGTCGATGGCGTACGCCTCCACCGTGCGCTCGGTGCCGTTGAACTGCGGGTTCGTGCCGACGGAGATCGCGGCCGGCATCGCCTCGCCGTCGACGTGGAGGTAGCCGGCGTAGACGCCGTCGGCGGGGATCGCGGTGTGCGGCAGTGTCTCGACGTTGGCCGTCGGGAAGCCCAGATCGCGGCCGCGCTGGGCGCCGCGGACGACCACGCCCTCCACGCGGTGCGGGCGGCCCAGGATCTCGCGGGCACCCTCGACGTCGCCCTCGGCGACCAGGCGCCGGGTGAGGGTCGAGGAGAAGGGCTCGCCGCCGCCCGCCGCGCCGCTCACATAAAGGTCGACGACCTCGACCTCGAAGTCGTAGACCTCGCCCTGTTCGACGAGGAACTCGACGTTCCCCGCGGCCTTGTGCCCGAAGCGGAAGTTCGGGCCCTCGACGACCGCCTTGGCGTGCAGCTTGTCGACCAGGACCTTGACGACGAAGTCGGCGGGGGTGAGCTTCGAGAACTCGGTGGTGAAGGGGAGGATGAGCACCGCGTCCACGCCCAGCTCGCCCATCAGCTCCGCGCGCCGGTGGTGCGGAGCGAGCAGCGGCGGGTGGCTGCCGGGGCGGACGACCTCGCTGGGGTGCGGGTCGAAGGTGACGACGACGGAGGGGACGCCCAGCTCACGGGCGCGGTCCACGGCGTGCTTGATGATCAGCTGGTGGCCGCGGTGGACTCCGTCGTAGGAACCGATGGTGACGACGCTGCGCCCCCAGTCCTGGGGGATGTCCTCCAAGCCACGCCAGCGCTGCACTGTGACCGCTCCTCGAACCCGTGTCCGTGTCTACCGACCTCTTACGCAGGTCTAAGGGTGCCATGCCCTGTGCCTCCGTCCGGCATCGGCATGGGGGCTGTGACCGGGCGCACGTACGGAGCGGGGGTCAGGCGGGGGCCCGTACGCCCGCCAGGTTCCCGATCATGCGCCGTGTGCTCGGTCCCACCATCGCGGCCCACTCCTGCGGTGTGTCGGTGAGCCGGCGGGCCACCAGCGCCGCGAAACCGGGGACATGGCGGCCCAGGTCGACCAGGCCGCGGTCGAAGCGGATCGCGCCGTCCGGGGTGCGGACGAGGAGGAGGCCGGTGCGGTGGACGAGATCGCAGAGGGCTTCGTCGTCCTTGTCGCCGCCGTACGCGACCGCGTGCAGCAGGGCGTCCAGGACGGCGGGGTCGCGCTCGTGGGCCAGCAGGAACTCCAGGAGTTCCCGCCGCAGGGGGCGGGAGGCGGGGCTGCCGGGAGCGCCGAGTACGGCCGCCAGGGCCGCCCGCACCCGCTCCGGACCGCTCTCCAGGAGGCCGGTGACCAGTGGCAGGAGCACGGCGCGGACGGCGGGGCCCCGGTCGAGGCCGCGTTCGACGTACGCCGCCACGTGCCCCGCGGCCTCCGGTCGCAGCTCGACGGCCTCGCGGACGAGCGCGGCGACCCGGCGGGCGAGCGTGGGCGTGGTGACGTCGGCGAGGGTGCGCAGCGCCTCCCCCGCGTCAGGTCCGACGCGCACCCGGGCCCGGAACGCGTCGAGGACCTGGTCCGGATGCGTGGCCAGGGCCGGGACGAGGGCGCTCGGCGGGATCTGCGGGTCGCCGGACGCGAAGTGCCGCAGGGCCTGCGGGAGGTGGCGGGCTCGTGTGTGCGGGTCCCGTACCAGGAGGGCGAGGGCGCCGCCGTGCAGGCTGCTGTCGGCGGGGCGGGCGAGCAGGGCGAGGGCGGCGTAGCGCAGCAGCTCGCGGTCGGCCTCGGTGCGGACGTGGGGTGCGGCGCGCAGCCCGTACGCCACCGCGGCGACCCGCCGGGCGGGCCGTCCGTCGTGCGCCCATCGGTCGACCGCACGGCAGACGGCGGGCGTCTCGTCCTCGGCGAGCACGGCGAGCAGTTCGTCGGCCCGACGGTGGGCGCTGTCCACGAGCACCTCGGTGAGCTCGTCCAGGGCCCCGTGCCGGTGGGTGTGCAGCAACGCCTGCGCGGCCGTGGCCACGGTGGCGTACGGGGTCGCGGGCAGCGGCCGCTCGTCGTCGAACCAGCGGGTCAGGTGCGGCTGTACGGCCGTGGGGTCGGCGGCGAGAAGGCGGGCCACGGCGTCGAGGTAACGGGCGGCCGCGTCCTCGCCGGTCCCTCCGCCCTCCGGCGGGGCCTCGTCGGCCAGGACCAGCCGGCGCAGCAGGTCGAGGCGCTCGGGGTCCGGGAGGGGCAGGGCTGTCCAGAAGGAGGGGCCGAACTCGGTCGGTACGGGGCGCTGCCGGCGGCGCCAGGCGACGATCCGGTCGGCCAGCAGGCGCAGCACGTCGGTGTACGGCTTCGCGTCGGGCACGCCCAGCAGGGCCTGGGCGAGCAGGCGGGCGGCCCACCAGGAGGCCGGATCCGAGTCCAGGGCGTGGATCAACTCCTCCAAGCGGAGGGTGAGTTGGCGGGCGCCGTGCTGGCGGGCGAGCAGGAGCAGGGCCTGGACGACGGGGCCGACGCGGTGGTGCGGCACGGGAAGCGGCTGGGCCCCACGCGGGACGCCGCGGCGGTGGACCAGGGCGCGCAGAGCCTCGTCCAGGTCGAGGTGCATGCCCTGGATCCAGTCGGCGAGCTCTTCGTGGGCGAAGCGGTAGCCGCCGCCGGCCGGAACCAGGAGCCCCTCGGTGAGGACGGCGGACGCCCAGCCGGAGCCTCCGCCCAGCCGGGCCGGGGCGGGTCCCCGGGGGAACACCGCCTCGAAGGACTCCCGGTCCAGCTCGCCCCGCCCTGGGCTCAGGATGCGCCGGGCGGCCTCGTGGATCTGACCGGAGACCCGGGCCGCGAGGCGGCGTACGGCCGTACCGCGCAGGCCGTTCTCGGCGGCGAGCCGGACCGCGATGCGCAGGCACATCAGGTCGAGGTGGGCGGAGAAGACCTCGTGGCGGTCGAGGCCGGCGGCGGGGGCGTCCGGGAGCGCGGCGCGGACCTCCGAGAGGAGCCGGAGGGTGAGCGGGTGGCGGGCCTCGCGGTCGGCGAGGGTGCCGTCGGGGACGGCGTAGCGGGAGCGGGCCCGGCGGGCCTCGTCGGGGGTGAGGTCGGCCAGACGGACGCAGGACGGCAGCGGGTGCGGGGCGTCGGCCGGGGCGTGCGCGTGCAGCAGCTCCCGAGGGAACGCGGCTCCGGTGCCCTCCCAGTACTCCTCCCGGCACGCGATCACCAGCCGCGCCCCGGTCGCGCGCAGCCACGCCGCTGTCCCCTCGGTCCACTCGCGCAGGCGGTGGGCGAGGGCGGGCGGCATCTCCTCGGGGCCGTCCAGGAGGATCAGGAGGGGCCGGCCGACCCGCGCGGCGAGGCGGGCGAGGCGCTCCGGGGTGAGGTCGCCGAGGTCGTCGGGGAGGAGGGACCGGGAGGCGGCGACAATTCGGGCCGCCCGTTCAAGGGCCCGGCGCGCCGCGTCGGCCACCGAGGCGTCCGCGTCCTTCAGGTCGGCGCCGCGCAGCCACAGCGTGGGGGACGGTTCCGTACCACGGTTGCGGCGGGCGGCGAGGGCCGCGAGTTCCGTCGTACGGCCGCTGCCCGGGGCGCCGACGAGGCCGAGCACGGTGCAACCGCCGACGGCGAAGGCGGCCAACTGCCGTGCCGCCTCGGCCCGTTCGACCGGCTCCACCGGGCCGAGCCCTGCGGCGCCGACCGGGCCGACGTGACCGGCGAGGGCCCCTGGCGGGCCGTCCTGGCCCACCGACGTGGCCGTGAGCTCCAGTACCCCGGCCAGATTGAGGTCGGAACCATAGGCGGGCACGGTCTCCGCGTTGCGGGCGAGCAGCTCGGCGAGCGGGCCGTACGCGACGGAGGTCCCCCCGGCGCGGGCGGGGCCGAGAGCCTGGGAGCGCAGCGGCGCCGCGAAGCCGGCGTCGCACGGGCCCGAGTGGAGCGCCGTGCCGAGCACGCCGAGCACGGCTCCCGTCTGGGCGTCGAGCACCGGTCCCCCGACCGCCCCGCCGCCCAGCCGGAGCGCGTCCCGTCCCGCGGTGCCGATCGCCAACTCCAGTGCGTCGCCGAGGAGATGGAAGCTGTCCGTGGCCGTGTACGTCACCTGTGTCGCGCCGAGCACCCTCGCTTCGCGCCAGCGGCCGGCGGCGATCCGCACGTACGTGCCGCTGGCGATCCGCTCCCGCACGGTGACCGGGAGCGGGGCCACGCCGAGGCCCTCCGTACGGACGAGGGCCAGGTCGAGGGCGGGCAGCGGGGTGACGGCGTCGGCGCCGACGACGCAGGTGCGCTCGCCGGCGGCGCGCAGGACGAGCCGGGACAGGCCGTCGACCGCCTCGTGGCTGGTGACGACCGTGCCGTGGTGGTCGGCCAGGAATCCGGTACCGCGCGGGCGGCCGGCCAGGTCGCGGATCTGTACCAGGCGGTCGTCCGGAGCCCGATCGGTCCCATCGGTCCGATCAATCCCATCGGTCTGATCAATCCGATCGATCCGATCGATCCGGCCGCTCGGGCCGTCCGTCGCCTCCCGCGCACCGTCCGCAGACCGGCGGACAGCCCCGGTCCGCGGGCTCCGTACCGCCATGGTCGAACCTCCCCGCTCATACATCCGTGCGCTGATCTTCGACGGTAGGCACGGAATGATCAGCGGGACAGATCTCGCGGTGAAAGCGCCCCCTTCCGCTCCCCCGGTTCACTCCGAGCGCCTGCTCGGTCGGGTGAATAGGCGAGGCCGGCTGGATACACCCTAGGGGTGGGGGAACCGAGGGGGGACCGTGGAGCGGCGACAGTGGAGGTACCCCGTGGTCGCCGCTCCACGGGCAGAAACCCGCGGCTCCTGACCCGGCCGGGTCAGCCGAACACGGCCAGGCTCTTCGCCTTGCCCTTCTGCTCCTCGACGAGCCCGAGAAGGCGGCCCTCGGGGTCGAAGACGGCCACGGGGCCGGCGCCGGTGTACTCGTCGGGCATCTCCAGCCGTACACCGTTGGCGAGCAGCCGGGCCCGCCTGGTGTCCACGTCCCAGCGCGGGAACGCGGCCGCGGCCGCCTCCGCGATCGGCATGATCGTCAGTTCCTGCTGGAGCTGGTCGAGGGTCCGTGCCGAGTCCAGCTTGTACGGTCCGACGCGGGTCCGGCGCAGCGCGGTGAGGTGTCCGCCCACACCGAGGCCGGCGCCCAGGTCCCGGGCGAGGGCCCGGATGTAGGTGCCGGAGGAGCAGACCACCGAGACCACCAGGTCGAGCACGGGGGTGCCGTCCTCGGCGACGGCGTCCCGGACGTCGTACACGGCGAAGGAGGAGACGGTGACGGGTCGTGCGGGGATCTCGAAGTCCTCGCCCTCCCGCGCCCGCTTGTACGAGCGCACGCCGTCGATCTTGATGGCGCTGACCTTGGACGGCACCTGCATGATGCGGCCGGTCAGCTTGGCGATGCCCGCGTCGACGGCCTCACGGGTGACGTGGGAGGCGTCGGTGGACGAGGTGATGTCGCCCTCGGCGTCGTCGGTGACCGTGTTCTGGCCGAGACGGACGGTGCCGAGGTACTCCTTCTCGGTGAGGGCGAGGTGCCCGAGGAGCTTTGTCGCCTTCTCGATTCCGAGGACGAGGACGCCCGTCGCCATGGGGTCGAGGGTGCCCGCGTGGCCTACTCGGCGGGTCCTGGCGATGCCCCGCATCTTGGCGACGACGTCGTGCGAGGTGAAGCCCGACGGCTTGTCGACAATGACAAGGCCGTCGGGCGGGGTGGGCTTGCTGGTCATTCTGCGGCGTCGTCCGTCTCTTCGGCCTCGTCCTCGGAGCCCGGCTTCCTGTACGGGTCGGCGTCACCGGCGAACGCGGCGCCCGCGGACGCCTCGCGCACCTTCTCGTCGGAGGCTCGCGCCTTGTCGAGGAGGTCCTCGATGTTCCGGGCGGTGTCCGGAAGGGCGTCCGCGACGAAGGCGAGGGTCGGCGTGAACTTCACTCCGGCCGCCCGCCCGACCTCGGAGCGCAGGATGCCCTTGGCGCTCTCCAGACCGGCGGCCGCGGCCGTCCGCTCCTCTTCGTCACCGTAGACGGTGTAAAAGACGGTCGCCTCCCGCAGGTCCCCGGTGACCCGGGTGTCCGTGATGGTGACGTGCGAGCCGAGCCGCGGGTCCTTGATCCCGCGCTGCAGCTTCTGGGCCACCACCTCTCGGATGAGGTCCGCCAGCCTTTTCGCCCGCGCGTTGTCGGCCACTGGTCCGTCTCCCGTTCTTTCTTCTTCTACGTTCTTTGGTGTTCTGTGATCTAGTCGTCGTCGCCGTGGAACCGCCGTCTCACGGACAGCAGTTCCACCTCGGGGCGGCCGGCGACCAGCCGTTCGCACCGGTCCAGCACGTCGCTGATGTGCGCCGCGTCGCCGGAGACCATGGCGAGGCCGATGACGGCCCGCCGGTGGAGGTCCATGTGGTCCACCTCGGCCGCGCTCACGGCGTACTTCCGCTGGAGCTCGGCGACGATCGGGCGGACGACGGAGCGCTTCTCCTTCAGCGACCGTACGTCGCCGAGGAGGAGGTCGAAGGACAGAGTCCCCACGTACATGTGTAACCGGTTCACCCGCCGGTACGGGATCGATGGCCCTGCCCTGGTCCGGGCGGGGACATCAGAACGGTACAACGAAGGGTGGGGGCCGATCGACGGATATTACGCTCCGTGGACCGTGCGACACCCCCGCCCCTGCGGGCCCCTAGACACCGGCGTGGGAGCCCGGACACGGCCAACTGGCCGACGGAAGCATGTTCCGTCGGCCAGCTGTGGGAACCGTGGGAGGTTACACCCGCGGCTTCTCGCGCATCTCGTACGTCGCGATGACGTCGTCGACCTTGATGTCGTTGAAGTTTCCGAGGTTGATACCACCCTCGAAGCCTTCGCGGATCTCGGTGACGTCGTCCTTGAAGCGACGCAGACCGGAGATGGTGAGGCTCTCCGCGATGACCTTGCCGTCACGGATGAGGCGCGCCTTGGTGTTGCGCTTGACCTCGCCCGAGCGGATGAGGACACCCGCGATGTTGCCCAGCTTGGACGACTTGAAGACCTCGCGGATCTCCGCCGTACCGAGCTCGACCTCCTCGAACTCCGGCTTGAGCATGCCCTTGAGGGCCGCCTCGATCTCCTCGATCGCCTGGTAGATGACCGAGTAGTAGCGGACGTCCACGCCCTCGCGTTCGGCCATCTGCGCCGCGCGGCCTGCCGCACGGACGTTGAAGCCGATCACGATGGCGTCCGAGCCCATCGCCAGGTCGATGTCCGACTCCGTGACCGCACCGACGCCGCGGTGCAGGACACGGATGTCGACCTCTTCGCCGACGTCCAGCTGGAGCAGGGACGACTCGAGCGCCTCGACGGAACCAGAAGCGTCACCCTTGATGATCAGGTTGAGCTGCTGGACCTCGCCGGCCTTGAGCACCTTGTCCAGGTCCTCGAGGGAGACACGGCGCGTGCGCTTGGCGAACGCGGCGTTGCGCTCACGGGCGGCGCGCTTCTCGGCGATCTGACGGGCCGTACGGTCCTCGTCGACCACCAGGAAGTTGTCGCCCGCACCCGGGACGTTGGTCAGGCCCAGGACCTGGACCGGCGTCGACGGGCCCGCCTCGGCGACGTTGTTGCCGTTGTCGTCGAGCATGGCGCGGACTCGGCCGTAGGCATCGCCCACGACCATCGTGTCGCCGACCCGCAGCGTGCCTCGCTGGACGAGGACCGTCGCCACGGCACCGCGGCCGCGGTCGAGACGGGACTCGATCGAGATGCCCTGCGCGTCCTGGGCCGGGTTGGCCCGCAGGTCGAGCGAGGCGTCCGCGGTGAGGACGACGGCCTCGAGGAGGCTGTCGATGTGCAGACCCTGCTTGGCGGAGATGTCGACGAACATCGTGTCGCCGCCGTACTCCTCGGCCACCAGGCCGTACTCGGTCAGCTGACCGCGCACCTTGGTCGGGTCGGCACCCTCGACGTCGATCTTGTTGACCGCGACGACGATCGGGACGTCGGCCGCCTTGGCGTGGTTGAGCGCCTCGACCGTCTGCGGCATGACGCCGTCGTTGGCCGCGACGACCAGGATCGCGATGTCGGTCGACTTCGCACCACGGGCACGCATGGCGGTGAACGCCTCGTGACCCGGGGTGTCGATGAAGGTGATCTTGCGCTCTTCGGCGTTGACCTCGGTCGAGACCTGGTAGGCACCGATGTGCTGGGTGATGCCGCCGGCCTCGCCCGCGATGACGTTCGTCTTGCGGATGGCGTCGAGCAGTCGGGTCTTTCCGTGGTCGACGTGACCCATGACGGTGACGACCGGCGGACGGACCACCAGGTCCTCCTCGCCGCCCTCGTCCTCGCCGAACTCGATGTCGAAGGACTCCAGCAGCTCGCGGTCCTCCTCCTCCGGGCTGACGATCTGAACCTGGTAGTTCATCTCGCCCGCGAGGAGCTGGAGGGTCTCGTCCGAGACGGACTGCGTCGCGGTGACCATCTCGCCGAGGTTCATCATGACCGCGACGAGCGACGCCGGGTTGGCGTTGATCTTCTCCGCGAAGTCGGTGAGCGACGCACCGCGCGACAGGCGAATGGTCTCGCCGCCGCCGCGAGGCAGCATCACGCCGCCGACCGACGGGGCCTGCATGGCCTCGTACTCCTGGCGCCTCTGCCGCTTCGACTTGCGGCCACGACGCGCGGGACCGCCGGGACGGCCGAAGGCGCCCTGCGTGCCACCACGGCCACCGGGACCACCCGGACGACCGCCGAAGCCGGGACGGCCACCGCCGCCACCACCGAAGCCGCCGCCACCACCGGCACCCGCACCGGGGCCACCGGGACGACCGGCGAAGCCGCCGCCACCCGGACGGGCACCGCCACCGGCGCCACCGGGACGGCCGGCGAAGCCGCCGCCACCGGGACGGGCACCGCCGCCACCGGGACGACCCGCACCGCCCGGACCGCGGCCGCCGGGGCCACCGCCGGGACGCGGGCCGGCAGCGGGACGCTGCGGCATCATGCCGGGGTTCGGACGCGGACCACCGGGACCGCCGCCGGGACGCGGACCGCCCTGCGGGCGGGGCATGCCGGACGGGGACGGACGGGGACCGCCCGGACCCTGCGGACGCGGACCGCCGCCCTGGGCGCCGGGCGCCTGCGGACGGGGACCGGCGCCGGGGGCACCGGGACCGCCGGGGCCGCCGTGGCCGCCCGGACGCGGACCGCCCTGCGGACGGGGCGACTGCGGGCGCGCCATGCCGGTGGAGCCACCGGACGTGAAGGGGTTGTTACCCGGACGCGGACCGGCCGGACGGGCACCCGGACGCGGGGCCTGGCCACCGGCACGCGGACCACCCTGGCCCGGACGGGCCTGGCCCTGGCCGGGACGCTCCGGACGGCCACCGGGCTTCGGGGCGCCGGGGCCCGGACGGGCACCGGGGCGCGGACCCTGCGCGGCGGCGGGGGCCGGAGCCGGAGCCGACGGCGGGGCCGTGAACTCGGGCGCGGCCGGAGCCGGACGCGGCGCGGGCTTGGGACCCGGCACCGGACGCGGGCCGGAAGCGGCCGGCGCGGGGGTGACCGGAGCCGGAGCCGCGGGGGCCGCGGGCTGCTGAGCCACGGGCTGCGGGGCCGCAGGCTGCGGGGCCACGGGCTGCGGAGCCACGGGAGGCTTGGGGGCGCCCGGCTTGGGAGCAGCCGGACGTGCCGCCTGCGCCGGAGAGGGCGCGGCGGGCCTGGGGGCAGCCTTGCGCGGGGCGGGCTTACCGGCGGACCTGCCGGAGCCACCGCCCTGGAAGGCGTCTGTCAGTTTGCGTACTACGGGCGCCTCGATCGTCGAGGATGCCGATCGGACGAATTCACCGAGTTCCTGGAGCTTGGCCATGACGACCTTGCTCTCAACCCCGAACTCCTTGGCGAGTTCGTATACCCGGACCTTAGCCACTTCGCTCCTTTTAGGTCCGGGTGCGTCCGGACCGTCGCTACTTCATGGGCGTACTCATCGCGTGCTCATCGAGTGCTCATCGCAATCTCGACCTACTTCCAACTCGCGGGGTACCAGAGCCGCGCGGCCGTTCCGCGCGACGCTTCTTACGGCGTTGCCTGCTCGGCAACTGTCACCTGCTCGACGTACTGGCGCAACGCCTTTGTGTCGAGCGCTCCGGGGGCGCGCAGCGCCCTCGTGAACGCCCGGCGGCGTACCGCCTGGTCGAGACAGACCAGGGCAGGGTGCACGTAGGCACCCCGGCCGGGCAGCGTACCGCGAGGATCGGGGACACAGGCGTCCTCGATCGCCACGATGCGCAGCAGCTCCGTCTTGGCCGACCGCTCCCGGCACCCCACACAGGTGCGTTCAGGGCATGCTCCGGCGTGCATCCGGCCAGACACAGCTAAGTCTACCTCCCCGCGGCGACCTCACCCTTTCGGGTAAGGACTCGAACGCTTGCCGCGATATAACTGACGGGATCTAAGCCACTACAGGCCGAGATCTATTCCCCCGGCTGCTCGGTGTCCGGACGGATGTCGATCCGCCATCCGGTGAGCCGGGCCGCGAGCCGGGCGTTCTGGCCTTCCTTGCCGATCGCCAGCGACAGCTGGTAGTCCGGCACGGTGACCCGGGCGGACCGGGACGCCAGGTCCACGACCTCGACCTTGGAGACCCGCGCGGGCGACAGCGCGTTCGCCACCATCTCGGCCGGGTCGTCCGACCAGTCGACGATGTCGATCTTCTCGCCGTTCAGCTCGCCCATCACGTTGCGGACCCGGCCGCCCATGGGGCCGATGCAGGCGCCCTTGGCGTTCAGACCCGATCGGGTGGACCGGACGGCGATCTTGGTGCGGTGGCCGGCCTCGCGGGCGATGGCGGCGATCTCGACGGACCCGTCGGCGATCTCCGGCACCTCCAGGGCGAAGAGCTTCTTCACCAGATTGGGGTGGGTACGCGAAAGCGTGACCGAGGGACCGCGGACACCCTTCGCCACCCGAACGACGTACGAGCGCAGCCGCAGGCCGTGCGAGTACGTCTCACCCGGCACCTGCTCCTGCACCGGCAGGATGGCCTCCAGCTTGCCGATGTCGACGAGCACGTTCTTGGGGTCGCGGCCCTGCTGGACCACACCGGTGACGATGTCGCCCTCGCGGCCGGCGTACTCGCCGAGCGTCGCGTCGTCCTCGGCGTCGCGCAGCCGCTGCAGGATCACCTGCTTGGCGGTGGTGGCGGCGATACGGCCGAAGCCGGACGGGGTGTCGTCGAACTCGCGGGGCTCCTGGCCCTCTTCGAGGTCCTCGGGGTCCTCCTTCGCCCACACGGTCACATGCCCGGTCTCCCGGTTGAGCTCCACGCGCGCGTGTCGGCGGCTTCCCTCGGTGCGGTGGTAGGCGATGAGGAGGGCCGACTCGATCGCCTCGACCAGCAGGTCGAAGGAGATCTCCTTCTCCCGTACCAAGCCCCGCAGGGCACTCATGTCGATGTCCACGGCTACGCCTCCTCTTCCTTCTCGTTCCTGTCCTTGCGGTTGAACTCGACCTGGACGCGCGCCTTGTCGATGTCGGGGAAGCCGAGTCTGCGGGCGGTGGCCTTGCGGCCCTTCACTCCGGGCACTTCCACGTCGAGGCCCTCGTCGTCGACCTTCAGGATCCTGGCGACCAGTTCGCCGCCCTCGGCCAACTGGAACTTGACCAGCCGGTCGACGGCGCGCACATAGTGCCGGTGCTCCGTGAGAAGGCGCTCCGCGCCCGGGGTTCCGACCTCCAGGTCGTACGCGCCCTCGCCCATCGCTTCCGTCTCGTCCAGCTTCGCCGAGAGCGCGCGGCTCACATCGGCGATCTGGTCCAGGTCCGCACCGGTGTCGGAGTCGACGACGACGCGCAGCACTCGCTTGCGTCCGACGGAGTCCACGGCGATCTCTTCGAGATCCAGGCCCTGTGAGGTGACGAGCGGTTCCAGCAGTTCCCGCAGCCTCTCGCTCTGGGTGGTGCTCATCCGGGTGACTCCTCGGCCGCGTGTGCTGTTGTGGGATGGGTCGCGTGTCTGGTCAAAGGGTATCCGGTCGCGGGGAGTGTTGCCGTCCACCGGCGGCCGACGGGTGCCGGTGGACCGGTGCCGGTCACGGGTGCCGATGACTGGTGCCTGCCAGGTGCGCAGGTACCGTGATCACTGGCGTGCCCGCCCCTTTCTTCGTACGAGTTCCCCGAGGACGTCTGCCGTGCCGTTCCCCCCACCGTCGCGCACCCCCTCGGGGCCGCGCAGAAGATTCCTGCTCGCCTCGGCCGCGGGGGCCGCCCTGCTCGTGGGCTGTTCCCCGGGCGCCGACCCTGACAGCGGTACGGCAGGCGGCCCGTCGGTCACCGAGCGGGCACGCGCGCGTGCGGCGCGGGACAGCCTGGGGCTCGTGGAGCAGTACGACGCCGTGATCGCCGCGCATCCGGCGCTCGCGGAGCGGCTGCGGCCTCTGCGGGCCGAGGTCGCGGCGCACGCAAGGGTGTTCGCGGACGGTACGCCCACCCCGTCGCGGTCGCCCAGGACTTCCGCCTCCGCCTCGGCCTCCCCGTCCGCCTCCCCGTCCGTCCCGGCCGACGAGAAGGACGCCCTGGCCGGCCTCGCCGCCGCCGAGCGGTCCCTGGCCGACCGGCGGAGCAAGGACCTCCTGGACGTCCCGGGCGAGCTGGCACGGCTGCTGGCCTCGGTGGCGGCGGCCGGGGCGGCGCACGCGTATCTGCTGACGGAGGGCGGCAAGTGAGCGGCGAGAGCAAGGACAAGAGGGACGAGAAGGACAAGAACGGCCGGCTGAAGGCCCTGCAGGCGGCCCTGGCCGCCGAGCACGCGGCGGTGTACGGCTACGGAGTCGTCGGCGGTCGGATCGGCGAGGCCCGGCTGACTCAGGCACGGTCGGCCTACGACGCGCACCGCGCCCGGCGGGACGCGCTGGTGCGCGAGGTGCGCGACCTGGGCGGCGAGCCCGTCGCCGCGAACGCCGCGTACGCGCTGCCGTTCCCGGTATCGGACTCCGCGGCCGCGGTCCGGCTCGCCGCCCGGCTGGAGGACCGGGTGGCCGACGTGTACTCCGACCTGGTGCGGGCGGCCACCGGCGAACGGCGTGGCGCGGCCGCCGCGGCGCTGCGCGAAGCCGCGGTGCGCGCGGTGCGCTGGCGCGGGGAGAGCGTAGCCTTCCCTGGTCTCGCCGAGCGGGCGGAGGAGGCGGCCGGTACGGCTGCGCCCTCGGCCTCGGCGACAGCAACGGCGTGATCCGTACGCCGTCCCGTACAGCAGGAAGGGAACGACTCGCGTATGGCTTTCGAACCGCCGCAGCGCCTGGTGAGGGCGCTCGGTGAGACGGCGCCCCAGGGTGACGACTGGCTGGAGAGGCTGCCGGAGGCGGCCCAGCAGGCCGTCGCGCTACGCGAGTTGACCGTCGAGCGGGTCCAGGTGCCGGGCGGGCGCAGCAGCCTGGTCGTGCTGGTGCGGCGGCCCGACGGAACCCCGGCCGTACTGAAGCTGGCGCCGCCCCGGGCCCGGCCGGAGAGCGAACGGGCGGCGCTCGCGCACTGGGACGGCCTGGGCGCCGTACAACTGCTGGAGCCCCTGGCCGGGGAGGCCGGTGAGGGCGTGCTGCTGCTCGAACGGCTGCACCCGGACGTGTCGCTGCGCTCGCTGCCGGAAGCAAAGGCGCTGCTGGAGGCGGCGGGGACGCTGCGGCGGTTGTGGGTGGAGCCGCCCGATCACGGTGCCGGTGACGCCGACGCCGCTCATTCCTTCGAGACCGTGGCCGAGCGGACCGGCCGGCAGGCGGCAGCGATGCGGGCGGGTGCCCTGGCCGATCCCGAGGCCGTGCCGCTGGTCGAAGCGGCACTCGCGGCCCGCGAGGAACTGCTGGCCGCGCCGCCCGAGCACCGGCTGCTGCACGGCACGTTCCGGCAGAGCAAGGTGCTCGCCGGCGAGCGGTCGCCGTGGCTGGCGGTGGGCCCGGACCCGGTGGTCGGCGAGTGCGCCTTCGACCTGGCACGGCTGGTGCGCGACCGGGTGGAGGACCTGATCGCCTCGCCGTCGGGAGCGGCGACGACCCGCCGGCGGGTGAAACGGCTCGCCGAGTCGCTGGACGTGGACCAGGACCGGTTGCGGGGCTGGACCCTGTTCCGGGCGGTGGAGTCCGGGATGCGGGCCCTCCGGGTGGGGCGGCCGAAGGATGCGGAGCTGTTGCTGGAGTTCGCCGGGTGGCTTTAGGGCGGTTCGGGGAGGTCGGGTCCGGGGTGCGCGTCGTCCGGTGCGCGTCGTCCTGTGATCGCGGGCGCGTCGTGGCTGGTCGCGCCCGCGCGGCGGAGCCGCACGGTGATACAGCCCCGCGCCCCTTCAGGGCGCCGCGTCTGCCGTCAGTCTGAGGGCGAGCACGGGACAGTCGGCTGCTGCTCTGCGGGCGCGCTTGACGGCGCGGACAGGGACCGGAGTGCCGTTGGCCAGCGGGTAGCCCCACTCGTCGAGGGTGATGTGCTCGGGGAGCAGTTCGGCGCACAGGCCGTGGCCCTGGCAGGCGGTCCAGTCGATGTCGATGCGCTGGTCCTGGGACATGAGGGGTCAGCTCCGCTCGTCGGGTACGGGCAGCAGAGGGGTGTGGTCGGTCGCGGTGCACACCCCGTGGGCGTGGGCGTCGAGTTCGCCCGCGAACGTGGTGAGGGCGCTGCGGACCAGGCGGACCGTGCCGTCGGGGTGGTGGCAGGCACCGCGGCCCTCGACCAGACCCGCCCAGCGGGCGACGTCCTCGCGGGCGGTGCCCTGGGGGCCGGGGCGGGCAAGGGTCCGGAAGGCGGTGGCGATGCGGGGCAGGCCGTTGAGGCAGGGGCCGCACTGGCCGGCCGACTCCAGCGCCAGGTAGCGCAGGACGCGGGCGGTTTCGGCGAGGCCGCAGCGGTCGGCGGGGAGGGCCGCGAGGACACCGGCGCCCAGGTTCGCCGTGCTCAGCGGGAGTTGCGCCGCCTCCGCGGCCGGGATCCAGGTGCCGTGGTAGCCGCCGACCAGCACGGCTCCCGTGCCCCGCACGGGTACCAGCCGGCCGATCCGCATGCCGAACGGCGCCTCCACGACCCGGACTTCACCGCCGGGCGCGTGCACCGTGCACAGCGTGCTGCCCGGCTCCGCCGGGGTCCCGGCGGAGCGGAACCAGTCGGCGCCGTAGCGGGCGATCAGCGCCAGGTGGGCCAGCGTCTCGACGTTCTGGACCAGGGTCGGCGCCCGGCGCACCCCGCGTTCCCGGACCGGCGGGTTCTGGTGGGTGGGCAACGCGGCGCCGCCGGAGACGTACCGGGCGAGGGCGGAGGCCTGTCCGGCCAGGAACCGCCCGGGCAGCCGTACGACCTTCACCCGCAGCGGGTCGCGCCGCTGGGCGAGCGCCGACTCCAGGTAGGAGGCGCCGTCCTCCACCGCGAGATACGCCTCCCCCGCGCCGACCGCCTCGGCCGCCAACTGCAGCCCGTCCAGGACGAGATGGGGCGACAGCCGCAGCAGCGTCCGGTCCTTGCGGCACGCGGGCTCGCCCTCCGCTCCGTTCGCGACGACGACGGGGGCGCGCTCGGCACGGCGGCCGGCGTCGGCGACCGCGACGAGTTTGCGGTACGTCGGGAAGGCGGCTCCGCCGCGCCCGGTGAGGCCGGACTCGGCGACCGTGCGCAGGAGCCCGGCGGGATTGCCGTACGCGAGCGGCCCGTTGCGCTGTTCGTGCGTGGTGTGGTCGGCCGGGGTGCCGCCGGGGGCGAGCAGACGCGGCGACATGAAGACCTGGGGAAAGGCAGGGGTGAAGGCAGGGGTGAAGGTCGCGGTCATGAGCGGGCCCCTTCGATGGTCCGTTCGCGGGTGCGTTCGCCGGCGTGGAGGAGAGCGGCGGGTGTGTGGCGGGAGGCGCGGACGGCGTGGGCCAGGCGGAGTCCGAGGGCGGCGACCGCGGCGGTCACGCAGGAGACGGTCAGCCAGGTCATCCAGTCGGTACCGGTGTCCGTGCCGATGCCGATGCCGTGGATCAGGGCGAGCGGCCAGCAGGCGTATGCCAGCCGGTGCACGGCTCGCCAGGTCCGGTGCCCGAGCCGGTCCCGGAGCAGGCTCGTGACCAGGACCGCGAGCATCAGGTCGAGGGCGACCGTGCCGAGCCCCAGCCAGAGGGGCTGGTAGTCGGAGACGAAGGGGACGAGGACGTCGAGGACGGTGATGTGCACATAACTGTCCACGACCGCCACGGCGATGTGCAGGGCAAGGAAGGCGGTGGCGGAGAGGGACAGGGTGCGGTGCAGCGAGACGGTGCCGAAGCGGGGCAGGCCGGGGATCCTGCCGCGCAGTCGTACGGCGACGCCGAGCAGGACGACCACCGTGAACAGGGCCAGGCAGACGGCGCCGGTGGCGCGGTTGGCGTACCAGAGGGTCTCGGAGCTCATGCGGCGGCCTCCAGGCCCGCGGTGCCGGTGGGCCAGCCCGGTGTGGTGACGACCGTGCCGTTCTGCGCCACCAGCCTCGCGGGCAGCCCCAGCCGGGTCAGCCAGCGCTCCGCGCCCACGCCCTTGACCAGCGCCGCCGTGCTGGCCGCGTTGGCGTCGGCGCAGGTGGCGGCGGCGACGGAGACCGTGCGCCAGGGGGAGCGGACGGGCAGGCCGGTACGCGGGTCGACGATGTGGTGGAGGTCGTGGCCGCCGCGCCGCCAACGGCGGGCGCCGGTGCCGGAGGTGGCCAGACCGCCGTCGCGCAGTCCGACGGTGGTGTACGGGCCCCGTGCGGGCGTCTCCTCTACCGGGCCGGTGACGTCCTGGACGCGGATCTGCCAGCCGTCGGCCGGGGGCTCCCCCGCGACGGCCGTGTCGCCGCCGAGGCTGACCAGGATCCCGCAGTCGGCGGCGCGCGCCAGCACGGCGGCGGCCCGGTCGGCGGCCCAGGCCTTGGCCGTGGCGCCCAGGTCGAGGCGGACGCCCTGCGGGACGGTGACCGTTCCGGTCGCGCGGTCGAGCCGTACCCTCCGCCATCCGGGGGCCCGGCGCACCCGCAGCGACACCGGGCGGTCGTCCTCCCGGACGAGGGTGAAGTCGCGGTCGTAGCCGATCGCGTCCATCGCCGAGCCGACCGTGGGGTCCACGGCGCCGTCGGTGGCCCCGGCCGCGCGCAGGGCGACGGCGAGTGCCTCCGCGAGCAGCGGGCTGACCCGGACCGGGCGGCCGTTCGTGGCGTCGAGGGCGGTCAGTTCGGAGTCGGCGCGGAAGCGGCTGCAGGCGGCGTCGACCTCGGCGAGGTGCCGGGCGAGGAGCAGGTTGCAGGAGTCGAGCAGGGCCGGGTCGGTGACGACCAGGCGGACGCGGGTGCCGAGGGCCCGCCACTCGGTGGCCGCTGTCGTACGCGGTGTGGTGGGGGTGGTCGTCACGACGCCCCCGAGGTGGCGTCGGCGGAGCCGCTGCCGGAGGTCAGGCCGCCGGAGGACGACTGCAGGCCGGAGGACGACGAGGTGCCGGTGTCCGTGCCGCCGGCCGAACCGGAGCTGCTGTCGGCCCCGCTGCTGCTGGTGCTGCTGGTACTGGTGCTCGCGGTCGAGGCGGAGGACTCGGTGTCCGTGTGCATCGTGCCGATCAGCGCGAACATCCCGGCGGCGGCCGCCAGTGTGACCGCCGCCGCCGTCGCCGCCGTGCGCCGGGCCCCTCTGCGAACCGCGGCCGCGGCTCCTCGTTCCCTGCTTGTCATGGCCGTTCCCCTCCCTGGTGACGCTGTGTCACGCGTCCTACGGTCGGGGAACGGCCTGAGAGAAAGCTGTGAGGTGCCTGAAGGCCTCCGGAGAGCTTTCTGAGGAGTTTCTTTACTGGTTGCTTTACTGCGCCGTGAGGCGGGCGATCGCCTCGTCCACGGTCAGCTCCTCGCGCTCACCGGTCTTGCGGTCCTTGAGCTCCAGGACGCCCTCGGCGGAGCGACGGCCGGCCACCAGGATCTGCGGTACGCCGATGAGCTCGGCGTCCGTGAACTTCACGCCCGGGGAGACGCCGGCCCGGTCGTCGACCAGGACGCGCAGCCCGGCCGCCCGCAGCTTCTCGGAGACGTCGAGGGCGAGCTCCGTCTGCAGGGCCTTGCCGGCGGCAACGACGTGCACGTCGGCCGGGGCGACCTCCTTGGGCCACACCAGGCCGTGCTCGTCGGCGCTCTGCTCGGCGATGGCGGCGACCGCGCGGGAGACACCGATGCCGTAGGAGCCCATGGTCACGCGGACCGGCTTGCCGTTCTGGCCGAGGACGTCGAGCTTGAGGGCGTCGGTGTACTTGCGGCCGAGCTGGAAGATGTGGCCGATCTCGATGGCGCGGTCGAGCTTGAGACCGGTGCCGCACTTCGGGCACGGGTCGCCGTCCTGCACCACCACGACGTCGACGTACGTGTCGACCTCGAAGTCACGGCCCGCGACGACGTTCTTCGCGTGCGTGCCCGCCTTGTTGGCACCGGTGATCCAGGAGGTGCCGGGGGCCACGCGCGGGTCGGCGATGTACTTGACCTTCTCCAGGCCCTGCGGACCGACGTAGCCGCGGACCAGGTCCGCGCGGTCCGCGAAGTCGGCCTCGGTCACCATCTCGACGACCGCCGGGGCGAAGTGTGCCTCGACCTTGCCCATGTCGACCTCGCGGTCACCGGGCACGCCCACGGCGACGACCTCGCCGTCGACCTTGACGAGGAGGTTCTTCAGGGTGGCGGAGGCCGGGACGCCGAGATGGGCGGCGAGGGTCTCGATGGTCGGGGTGTCCGGGGTCGGGATCTCCTCGGCGGCGGGCACGTCGGACCCGTCCACCGGCTTGAGCTCATAGGTGATCGCCTCGGTGTTGGCCGCGAAGTCGCAGTTCGGGCAGTCGGCGAAGGTGTCCTCGCCGGCCTCGGCCGGGGCCAGGAACTCCTCGGACTTGGAGCCGCCCATGGCGCCGGCGGTGGCGGCGCAGATGCGGTAGTCGAGGCCGAGGCGCTCGAAGACCCGCTGGTAGGCCTGGCGGTGCAGGGCGTAGGACTGGGCCAGGCCCTCGTCCTCGGTGTCGAAGGAGTACGAGTCCTTCATCAGGAACTCACGGCCGCGCAGGATGCCGGCCCGGGGGCGGGCCTCGTCACGGAACTTCGTCTGGATCTGGTAGAGGATCACCGGCAGGTCCTTGTAGGAGGACGCCTGGTCCTTCACCAGCAGGGTGAAGATCTCCTCGTGGGTCGGGCCGAGGAGGTAGTCGCCGCCCTTGCGGTCCTTGAGCCGGAACAGCTCCTGGCCGTACTCGTCCCAGCGGCCGGTCGCCTCGTACGGCTCACGGGGCAGCAGGGCGGGGAGCGACACCTCCTGGGCGCCGATGGCGTCCATCTCCTCACGGACGATGCGCTCCACGTTGGAGAGGACCTTCTTGCCGAGCGGCAGCCAGCTCCAGATGCCGGCGGCGGTGCGGCGGACGTAGCCCGCGCGGACGAGGAGCTTGTGGCTGAGGACCTCGGCGTCCGCCGGGTCGTCGCGCAGCGTCTTCGCCATCAACTGGGACATGCGCTGGACCGGTGCGTTCGCCATGGTTCTCGTACTCCTGCCGGGAAAGGGTGATGGCTAGGAGGTTAGCCGGGCTTGCTGTGCGGGTGGAAATCGGTTAATGCATGTCCTGGCGGCGGCGCAGCGGGAGAGAGGCGCCCATGACGGCGTACGGCTTGGGGGCGCTGGGGAAGAGGACCTGGCGGGCCAGGTCCTGGTAGCCGAGGGAGTGGTACAGGCCGCGGGCGGGGCTGTCGGTGTCGATGGCGGAGAGGATCGAGCGGGGTTCGGTGGCGCCGTCGGTGATGGTGGTGATCAGGGCGCGGCCGATGCCACGGTTCTGGTAGCGCGGGTGGACGTGCAGCTCGGTGATCACGAAGGAGTCGTCGAGCCACTCGTCGCGGCCCTGGGCGCGCAGGTAGGGCTCGACGACGGTGGACCACCAGTGGCTGCGGTCGTTGGGCATGCCGTACACGAAGCCGGCCAGGCTGCCGTCGGCGGTGGTGGCACCCAGGGCGCGGGCTCCTGGGAAGGTCATGTGGCGCAGCACGATCTGGCGGCGTACGGCGACCTCGTCGGCGCCGAGACCGAAGGCGACTGCCTGCACGGTGAGGGCCTCGTCGACGCGGGCCGACAGGTCGAGCGGGCCGATCACGATGTCGTCGGGGTGGCGGTGACCGTGACCGGGAAAGCGCAGCATGCCCGGAGACTACAGGGCTCGCACCAGGCTCAGAACAGCACTGCGGTGCGCGGCCGGAACACGATGTCCGGGATCAGAACAGGATGCTCATGAACGCGCCGACCTCCTGGAAGCCCACGGTGCGGTATGTCCGCCTGGCCGCCGTGTTGAAGTCGTTGACGTACAGGCTCACGACCGGCGCCACGTCCGCCAGCGCGTACCGCAGCACCGCCGCCATGCCGGGCGCCGCGAGCCCCCTCCCCCGGTACTCCGGGGCCACCCACACGCCCTGGATCTGGCAGGCGTGGGCGGTCGCCGCGCCGATCTCCGCCTTGAAGACGACCTTGCCGTGCTCGTCGAGGCGGGCGAAGGAGCGGCCGGAGCCGACCAGTTCGGCGACCCGCGCCTGGTAGAGCAGCCCGCCGTCGCCGGCCAGCGGGGAGACGCCGACCTCCTCGGTGAACATCGCCACGCACGCCGGCATGATCGCCTCCATCTCGTCCTTGCCGATGCGGCGGACGTAGGGATCCGGGGCTATGCCGGCGGGCATGTGGTCGGTGACCATGAGCGGCTGGTGGGCGCGGACCTCCCGGGCCGGACCCCAGTGCGGTTCGAGGAGCCGCCACAGCTGGGCGGTGGGCTCGGCGGGGCCGACGATGGAGGAGCAGCGGCGGCCGGCCCTGCGCGCGCGGTCCGCGAAGGCGCGTACGGCCCTCGGGGTGGCACAGATGGGGACGAGGTTGGCGCCCGCGTAGCACAGGGACGTCAGCATGCCGTCCTCGTACCAGCCCCACATCTCGCCGCCGAGCCGCCACGGGTCCAGGCCGGCGACCTGTACCCGGGACGTCACGAAGGCATTCACGACGGGCTCGCGGTCGAGGACCGCGAGCGCGGCGTCCAGGTCACTCGGTTCGAGCACCCGTGAGGTGGTCTGGGTCAACACGTGCGGGGCCTCACCCTGGGGTTCTGCTGATCTCCGCACTATAGCTGCGCTGCCTTGGCGGTGCGCTTTCGAGCTCGGGAGGTTTCGGTTTGCTGGCGGCTGCCGGCCGTCTGTGGCTGGTCGCGCAGTTCCCCGCGCCCCTTTGGGGCGCGGGCCCGCTCGGGGCGCGGGCCCGCCCGTGCGAAGCTCAGCCCGCCACCGACACCGACGGCTCGCCCGAGGCGATGCCATCCGCCTCCATCTGCTCCGCGAGCTTCATGGCCTCCTCGATGAGGGTCTCCACGATCTTGGACTCGGGGACGGTCTTGATGACCTCGCCCTTCACGAAGATCTGGCCCTTGCCGTTGCCGGAGGCGACGCCGAGGTCGGCCTCGCGGGCCTCGCCGGGGCCGTTGACGACGCAGCCCATGACGGCGACGCGGAGCGGGACCTCCATGCCGGTGAGGCCTGCCGTGACCTCCTCGGCCAGCTTGTAGACGTCGACCTGGGCGCGGCCGCAGGACGGGCAGGAGACGATCTCCAGGCCGCGCTGCTTGAGGTTCAGGGACTCCAGGATCTGGTTGCCGACCTTGACCTCCTCCACGGGAGGCGCGGAGAGGGAGACGCGGATCGTGTCGCCGATGCCCTGGGAGAGCAGGGCGCCGAAGGCGACCGCCGACTTGATCGTGCCCTGGAACGCCGGGCCGGCCTCGGTCACACCGAGGTGGAGCGGGTAGTCGCACTGGGCGGCGAGCTGCCGGTACGCCTCGATCATCACGACCGGGTCGTTGTGCTTGACGGAGATCTTGATCTCCCGGAAGTCGTGCTCCTCGAAGAGGGACGCCTCCCACAGGGCCGACTCGACCAGGGCCTCGGGGGTGGCCTTGCCGTACTTCTGGAGCAGCCGGCGGTCGAGGGAGCCCGCGTTCACGCCGATGCGGATCGGGGTGCCGTGGTCCTTCGCCGCCTTGGCGATCTCCTTGACCTTGTCGTCGAACTGCTTGATGTTGCCGGGGTTGACGCGGACGGCCGCGCAGCCCGCCTCGATCGCCGCGAACACGTACTTCGGCTGGAAGTGGATGTCCGCGATCACCGGGATCTGCGACTTGCGGGCGATGGTGGCCAGCGCGTCGGCATCGTCCTGCGTCGGGCAGGCGACGCGGACGATCTGGCAGCCGGAGGCGGTCAGCTCGGCGATCTGCTGCAGCGTGGCGCCGATGTCCGACGTACGGGTCGTCGTCATCGACTGCACCGACACCGGGGCGTCTCCGCCGACCGCCACGGATCCCACCATGATCTGCCGGCTCTTGCGGCGCTCGGCGAGCTTGGTCGGAACGGACGGCATGCCGAGAGAAATCGCAGTCATCTGCTGTGCAACCCCAAGTCGTGGATCAAGGTCCGGTCCCGTGACCGGCGGGCTCCAGGCTTCGAGATTACGGCACTGGCCAAGGCCCGAGCACACCCCACCCGGTAAACCCACTCAATGGAAGGCGGCCCGGAACAAAGCGTTCCGGGCCGCCGTGAATGCCGTGTGGCTAGGAGATTTTCACCGGGTTGACGACATCTGCGACCAGGACGAGCAAGGTGAAACAGATGAAGATCCCGGCCACCACATAGGCCACCGGCATCAGCTTCGCCACGTCGAACGGACCGGGGTCCGGGCGGCGCAGCACCTTCGCCAGCCGGCGGCGCAGCGACTCCCACAGGGCGCCCGCGATGTGCCCGCCGTCGAGCGGGAGCAGCGGGAGCATGTTGAAGAGGAACAGGGACAGGTTGAAGCCGGCGACCAGCATCAGCGCCATGGCCAGCTGCTGGGTCGGCGGGATGTCGAGCGTGAAGATCTCACCGCCGACGCGGGCCGCGCCGACCACGCCCATCGGGGAGTCGGGCTGGCGGGGGGCGCCGTCGAAGGCCGCGTTCCACAGGGCGGGGATCTTGCCGGGGAGGCTCGCGATGGAGTCGACGGCCTCGCCGAGCCGGTCGCCCATCCAGGTCAGGGACTCGCCGAAGTCCTGGCGGACGATGCCGGTGGCGGCGCTGAAGCCGAGGAAGCCGGCTGTGACGTACTTGCCCTGGACGATCTGGCCGCTGGAGTCCTTCTTGGCGACCTGGTTGGTGGCGATCTTCGCGTGCAGGGTCACTTCCTGGCCCTTGCGCTCGACGACGATCGGCACTTCCTTGCCCGGCGTGGCGCGGATCAGGTCGGAGAGCTGGTTCCAGCTGTCGGTCCTCGTCCCGTCGAAGGAGACGATCTTGTCGCCCGCCTTCAGGCCCGCGGCCGCGGCCGGGGAGGCCTCATCGGAGTTCTTGCAGGTGTCACGGTTCTCGCTCTGCGCGATCACGCACTTGGAGACCGAGCTGACGGTCGTCGTCTGCTGGGAGATGCCGAAGCCCATGAGGACCGTGAGGAACAGCGCGACCGCCAGGATCAGGTTCATGAAGGGGCCTGCGAACATCACGATGACCCGCTTCCACGGGGCGCGCGTGTAGAAGAGGCGGGTCTCGTCGCCGGGCTTGAGCTCCTCGAAGGCCGCCGAGCGGGCGTCCTCGATCATGCTGCGCCAGGGCGAGGTGGAGCGCGCGGTGATCCGCCCGTCCTCGCCCGGCGGGAACATGCCGATCATGCGGATGTAGCCGCCGGCCGGGATCGCCTTGATCCCGTACTCCGTCTCGCCCTTCTTCCGCGACCAGATGGTCGGGCCGAAGCCGACCATGTACTGCGGCACGCGGATGCCGAAGAGCTTGGCGGTGGACAGATGCCCCAGCTCGTGCCAGGCGATCGACACCAGCAGGCCGATCACGAAGACGACTATGCCGAGGATCATCATCAAGGCTGTCATGCACGCGCCTCCGCGGTCGCCGTGTGCGCTGTCAGTTCCCGGGCCCGGGCCCGTGCCCAGGTCTCCGCTTCGAGGACGTCCGACACGGTGAGCGAGGTTCCCGTACGAGGCGTGCCGTGCTCCTCGACCACCCGTGTGACGGTCTCCATGATCCCGTTGAAGGGCAGGGCACCGCCACGGAAGGCCTCGACGCACTCCTCGTTGGCCGCATTGAACACCGCCGGTGCGGTGCCCGCGAGCTCTCCGACGTGCCGGGCGAGGTTCACCGACGGGAAGGCCTCGTTGTCGAGCGGGAAGAACTCCCAGGTCGACGCCTTGCTCCAGTCGAAGGCGGGCGCCGCGTCCGGGACGCGTTCGGGCCAGCCCAGACCGATGGCGATCGGCCCACGCATGTCGGGGGGCGTCGCCTGGGCGAGTGTGGATCCGTCGGTGAACTCAACCATCGAGTGCACATACGACTGCGGGTGCACGACGACCTCAATGCGATCGAAGGGAATGTCGTACAGCAGGTGTGCCTCGATGACCTCCAGGCCCTTGTTGACGAGGGTCGCGGAGTTGATCGTGATGACCGGGCCCATCGCCCAGGTGGGGTGCGCGAGGGCGTCCTCGACCGTCACCTGGGACAGCTCCTCCTTCGTACGGCCGCGGAACGGGCCGCCGGAGGCGGTGACGACCAGCTTGCGCACGTCCGCGCGCGTGCCGGCGGCCAGCGCCTGGAAGAGCGCGGCGTGCTCGGAGTCGACCGGGATGATCTGGCCGGGCTTGGCGAGCGCCTTGACCAGCGGGCCGCCGACGATGAGCGACTCCTTGTTGGCGAGCGCGAGGGTGCGGCCCGCCTCCAGGGCGGCGAGGGTCGGGGCGAGGCCGATGGAGCCGGTGATGCCGTTGAGGACCGTGTGGCAGTCGGAGGCGGCGGCCTGGGTGGCCGCGTCCGGTCCGGCGAGGATCTCGGGAAGCGGCTCCCCGGCGCCGTACTGCGCGGCGAGCGCCTCGCGCAGTGCCGGTACTACGTCCTCGCGGGCGACCGCGACGGTCCGCGCCCGCAGCCGGTACGCCTGCTCCGCGAGGAGGGCGACCCGTCCGCCGTTGGCGGAGAGGGCGGTGACCCGGAAGCGGTCGGGGTTGCGCAGCACGAGGTCGATGGCCTGGGTGCCGATGGACCCCGTGGAGCCGAGGATCACCACGTCCTTGGGGCCGTCTCCGGCCAAGGGGTCGTAGACGAGGTGCGGGTCGGCGAGGGGTGCCGGACTGGCGGGACTGTCGGTCATCCCTCCATTGTTGCCGCAACCGGCGTCCGGCAGGACAGCGCGTCCCTCGGGCGGGTGCCTTATCAGGTCTCGTTGCCGAATGGGGCGAAATCCCCCTTGTGAACTTGCAGTGAAGATCGTGTGATAACACTTCAGTCCTGGCCGATACACCACCGGCCGCGGACGACATCCTTGGGGGGATTTCTCCATGCGTGCTCTGCGCATACGTACTGCCCTGCCCGCCCTCGCGGGTGCCGCGCTGCTCACCGGCACCCTGCTCAGCACCCCGGCCGAGGCCGCCGGCGGCGTGACGATCTACCACGTCTGGTTCGACAGCCCCGGCTCGGACGACCGCTCCAACGCGAGCCTGAACGGCGAGTGGGTGCAGATCAAGAACACCAGCGGCTCGGCGATCTCGCTGGGCGGCTGGATCCTGAAGGACGCCTCCAACCACAAGTACGTCTTCCCGAACGTCAAGATCGGCGCGGGCAAGACGATGAAGGTGCACACGGGCAGGGGCACGGACACCGCGTCGAACAAGTACCAGGGCCGCCGCGCCTACGTGTGGAACAACACCAGCGACACGGCGACGCTGACCAAGGCGAGTGGCACCAAGGTCGACTCCTGCTCCTGGACGACGCGGGACCCGAGCGACAAGTGGTGCTGACCGTCACCTGATGGGACGGTGCACGTTCTCCCGGCGGCTGGGGCCCGGGGCCGCGTCGGCGATCCAGGGGCCCTCGCCCGACGGGTCGACGATCCCCTGCTCCAGCCACTCGTAGGCTCCGCCGAGGACCCCCTTGACCACCCTGCCGTCGAGGTCGTCGGTGTTGCTCCACAGCCGTTGGAAGAGCTCCTCGACGCGGATGCGGGCCTGGCGGCAGAAGACGTCGGCTAGCTGGTAGGCCTCCCGGCCGTGGTCGCCCCGGCTGCGCAGGTGCTCGGCCCGGACGCAGGCCGCGCTCATCGCGAACAGCTCCGCGCCGATGTCCACGATCCGGCCCAGGAAGACCTGCTTGGTCTCCATCCGGCCCTGCCAGCGGGACATGGCGTAGAAGGTGGACCGGGCGAGCTTGCGGGCGTGCCGCTCGACGTAGCGCAGGTGCGGGGAGAGGTCCGCCCCGTGTTTGAACTCGCTGTAGGAGGAGGGGAGCTGTCCGGGTCCGGCGACCAGCTTCGGCAGCCACTTGGCGTAGAACACGCCCGCGTTCGCGCCGGCCTTCGCCTTGTCCGACAGGGATTTCTCGGGGTCGATGAGGTCGCCGGCGACCGAGAGGTGGGCGTCGACGGCCTCGCGCGCGATCAGCAGGTGCATGATCTCGGTGGAGCCCTCGAAGATGCGGTTGATGCGCAGGTCGCGCAGCATCTGCTCGGCGGGGACCGCCCGCTCGCCGCGGGCCGCGAGCGACTCCGCCGTCTCGAAGCCGCGGCCGCCGCGGATCTGCACCAGCTCGTCCGCCATCAGCCAGCCCATCTCGGAGGCGTACAGCTTGGCGAGCGCGCCCTCGATGCGGATGTCGTTGCGGTTCTCGTCGGCCATCTGCGACGACAGCTCGCTCACGGCCTCCAGGGCGAAGGTGGTGGCCGCGATGAAGGAGATCTTCGACCCGACCGCCTCGTGCCGGGCGATCGGCTTGCCCCACTGCTCGCGCGCCGCGGACCACTCCCGGGCGATCTTCAGACTCCACTTGCCGGCGGCGACGCACGATGCGGGCAGGGAGAGACGCCCGGTGTTCAGCGTGGTCAGCGCGATCTTCAGGCCCGCGCCCTCCGGCCCGACGCGGTTGGCGGCGGGCACGCGGACCTGGTGGAAGCGGGTGACGCCGTTCTCGATGCCGCGCAGCCCCATGAAGGCGTTGCGGTTCTCCACGGTGATGCCGGGCGAGTTGGTCTCCACGATGAAGGCCGTGATGCCGCCCTTGTGGTCCTCGCTCTTCGGCACCCGGGCCATGACCACCAGCAGATCGGCGACCACGCCGTTGGTGGTCCACAGCTTCACCCCGTCGAGGACGTAGTCGCCCCCGTCCGGCACCGCGGTCGTGGCGAGGCGGGCCGGGTCGGAGCCGACATCGGGCTCGGTGAGCAGGAAGGCGCTGATGTCGGTGCGGGCGCAGCGCGGCAGGAAGGTGTCCTTCTGCTCCTGCGTGCCGAACAGTTTCAGCGGCTGCGGTACGCCGATCGACTGGTGTGCCGAGAGCAGCACGCCGACCGCGGGGCTGGCCGAGCCGACCAGCGTGAGCGCCTTGTTGTAGTACACCTGGGTGAGGCCGAGGCCGCCGTACTTGGTGTCGATCTTCATGCCGAGGGCGCCGAGCTCCTTGAGCCCGTCGATGACCTCGTCCGGGATCCGCGCCTCGCGCTCGATGCGGGCCGAGTCGATCCGCGTCTCGCAGAAGTCGCGCAGCTTGGCGAGGAACTCCTCGCCGCGCTGCACGTCCTCGTCCGCCGGGAGCGGATGGGGGTGGATGAGGTCCAGCCGGAAGCGGCCGAGAAACAGTTCCTTGGCGAAGCTGGGCTTGCGCCAGTCCTGTTCCCGCGCGGCCTCCGCGACCTGGCGGGCCTCACGCTCGGTGACCGTTGGTTTGGTGGTGGGGGCGGACATGAGGCTCACCTCGCCGCGAATAGGGATGCAGGGGACCGTTCGCTACCGACCAGTGCTACTGGATCGTTGGTACCCGAAACCGGCCGCCCCCACCAGTCCTCGCGCGTCCGATCGGCGTGTGTATCAGCCGATGTCGACGGAGTACGACTTCGTGTCAAGCCGCCCGGAGCCCTTGAACACCTCGCTTCCGGACTCGATGCCGGAGACGAACTTGTCGTTGCTCAGCAGCTTGCGCCGAACGAGTGCCTGGGTGAAGTCGTCGAGGTTCAGCGTGGCGCTGGTGGTGTTGGTGCGCCGGACGAAGGAGTAGACGTTCCAGCCGATGTCGCCCCGGTAGATGTCCCACATGGACCCGTCCAGGCTGACGCTGCCGTACTTGGTGCCCAGCGGGCCGGCGCCGCCCTGGCGGTCGAGCCAGATCATGACCTCGTCAGTGGGCTGGTCCTGCCAGTCCGCGGTGCTCTTGGCGTGCAGCCACAGGTCGTACGACACGTTCATGGTGCCGGGGTTCGAACTGACCGAGAAGCTCCACTTGGCGGTGACCTTCTTGCGGTCGCCGACCCGGATCGGCAGCCCGGTGCTCGCCTTGTCGACCTTCCAGCCCCAGTGCCAGCCGAGGACCGTACTGGCGTACGACTTCACGTCGGAGTCGGTGCCCTTGCTGTTGTTCGCCCAGGTGTAGTTCGTGCCCCAGGAGATCGTCGAGCCGCTCCGGGAGTTGTCCCAGACGCACTGGGTGCCGGTGCCCTTGTCCTGGCCCCACAGATTGTTGTTCACGTAGTACTTGCCGAGCGTGATGGTGTCGAAGGCCGTACACTTCTTGCTCGACTCGCCGGCCTGCGCCACGGTGACGCCCGCGGCGGCCGCCAGGGCGACGGAGGCGGCGACGAGCGTCTTCGCCTTCTTGGACAGGCGCGGTCTGCGGTGTTGCATCGGGGGTCCTTCCGAGGGACGGTTCGTGTACCGCCTCCCTGTGGTCGCCACCCGGCCGAAAGGTTGCCGTACTCCCACCGCCTTCTCGCCGCCCGACCGGCTTCGGAAAAGGTGTCGAAGCGCTTCGACAGCCTATGGACACCCACCCGCACCGAAAGCTACTGTCGATACACCCTCACTCGCCCTTGTCAGCAATGCGCACTGTCGAAGCGCTTCACAAATCTTGGAGAGCTGGATGGTCACCCTCGCCGAGGTCGCCCAGCACGCCGGAGTCTCGGCGAGCACGGTGAGCTATGTCCTCAGCGGCAAGCGGTCCATCTCCGCCACCACCCGGCAGCGGGTCGAGCAGAGCATCCGGGAGCTCGGATACCACCCGAACGCGGGCGCCCGCGCCCTGGCCAGCAGCCGGTCGAACATCATCGCGCTGATGGTCCCGCTGCGGACCGACATGTACGTACCCGTGATGATGGAGATCGCCATCGCGGTGGCCACCACGGCACGCACGCACGGGTACGACGTCCTGCTGCTCACCGGTGAGGAGGGTCCCGACGCGGTGCGCCGGGTCACCGGCAGCGGGCTCGCCGACGCGATGATCCTGATGGACGTCGAGCTGAAGGACGAGCGGCTGCCACTGCTGCGGGGCGCGGACCAGCCGTCCGTCCTCATCGGCCTGCCCGCCGACACCACCGGCCTGACCTGCGTCGACCTCGACTTCGGGGCGACGGGCGCCCTGTGCGTCGAGCACCTCGCGAAGCTCGGTCACCGTGACATCGCTGTCATCGGGGAGGCGCCCGCGGTCTACGAACGGCACACCGGCTTCGCCGAGCGCACCCTCGACGGACTCCGCTCCCGCGCGCGGGAGCTGGGCCTGCGGGTGCTGCACCGCCCGTGCGAGGGCGGGTACGACGCGATGGCCGTCACCCTCGCCCGGATCTTCGACGAGCGCCCGGGCACCACCGGGTTCGTCGTGCAGAACGAGTCCGCCGTCGAGCCGCTGCTCGCCCTGCTGCGCCAGCAGGGCCGGGCCGTGCCCGAGGACGTGTCCGTGGTCGCGGTCTGCCCGGAGCAGGTCGCCGTCCAGGCGTCGGTGCGGCTGACGTCGGTCGCCATCCCCGCGCAGGAGATGGGCCGGTACGCCGTGGAACACCTCGTGGCCAAGCTCGACGGCCGCGGAACCGACGAAGTCGTGCTGATCGCGCCCGAGCTGACGGTACGGGCGAGCTCGGGGCCGGCTCCCACCGCGTCCTGACCCACCCGAGTCCCGAGCGCCACCCACCCGAGTCCCGAGCGCCACCCACCGGAGTCCCACGCGTCGCCCCTCCGGGGCACCCCCATGTCTGCACTCCCCCAGGAGCACTCCTCGTGAATCAGCCTGCCGAAATCCAGACCCAGTCGGGCGCGGTCAGCCTCGCGCAGTCCTCCCCCACCGTCGGCACGTTCCGCGAACGCGACGGTGCCCTGGAGTGGAGCGGCCGCCAGGAGACCGTGCGCGTCGAGCCGTGGGGTCCCGACGCGGTCCGGGTGCGGGCCCGGCTCGGCGGCCCGGTCCTGGACGGTCTGCCCGGTGCCCTGCTCGACGAGCGGCCGGCCACCGCGAGCACCATCAGGACCGGTGACGGAGAGGGACGACTGACGGTCGGCGCGCTGACCGTGGAGATGAACGCCGAGGGCCTGATCCGCTTCCTGCGCACCGCCGACGGAGGCGAGCTGCTGGCCGAGGAGCGCGCCCACTTCTGGTGGCCGGGCTCCCGCCTCTACACGGCGGTCGGCAACGGACACCACCGCCTGGAGCAGCGCTTCGCCGCCTACGAGAACGAGAAGCTGTTCGGCCTGGGCCAGCACCAGCACGGCCGCCTGGACCAGAAGGGCCTGGTCCTGGACCTGGTCCAGCGCAACGCCGAGGTCGGCATCCCGGTCCTCTGCTCCAGCCGCGGCTACACCCTGCTGTGGAACAACCCGGCGATCGGCCGGGTGGAGCTGGCCGGCAACGGTACCCGGTGGGTGGCGGACTCGGCCCGGCAGATCGACTACTGGATCACCGCGGGCACTCCGGCCGACGGCCAGCGCCACTACAGCTCGGTGACCGGCCGCACGCCGATGCTGCCGGAGTGGGCGGCGGGCTTCTGGCAGTGCAAGCTGCGCTACCGCACCCAGGACGAACTCCTTGCCGTCGCACGGGAGTACAAGCGCCGCGGGCTGCCCCTCTCCGCCATCGTCTGCGACTTCTTCCACTGGACCCACCTGGGCGAGTGGAAGTTCGACCCGAAGGAGTGGCCGGACCCGGCGGCGATGGTACGGGAGCTGACGGAGCTGGGCGTCAAGCTGGTGGTGAGCGTCTGGCCGTCGGTGTCCCCGCTGTCCGAGAACCACCCGGTCATGGAGCAGCGCGGCTACTTCATCGGCACGCAGTACGGCCCGATGGCGCACGCCGACTGGCCGGACAAGGAGGTCTCCTCGACCGTCCAGGTGGCCTTCTACGACGCGACGAACCCGGACGCCCGCGACTTCCTCTGGTCCCGGATCAAGGAGAACTACCTGGACCCGTACGGCATCGCGGCCTTCTGGCTGGACGCCTGCGAACCCGAGCTGAAGCCCGGCTTCCAGGAGAACCTGCGCTACTGGGCGGGTCCCGGCCTGGAGGTCGGCAACCTCTACCCGCGTGAGAACGCCCGCGCCTTCGACGAGGGCCTGCGCGCGGCCGGCGAGAGCGAGGTGATCACCCTCAACCGCTCGGCCTGGGCGGGCAGTCAGCGCCACGGCGCCGCCCTGTGGTCCGGTGACATCGGCACCGACTTCGCGACCCTGCGCCGTCAGATCGCGGCCGGCCTCAACACGGCCCTGTCCGGCATCCCCTGGTGGAACACGGACATCGGCGGCTTCCACGGCGGCGACCCGGAGGACCCGGCCTACCGTGAGGTGATGGTGCGCTGGTTCCAGTTCGGCGCGCTGTCCCCGCTGATGCGCCTGCACGGGTTCCGCGACCCGGGCATGCCGCTGGGCCCGGACATGACCGGCGGCCCCAACGAGGTCTGGTCGTACGGCGAGGAGGCCGGCGCGATCCTGGAGCGGTACCTGCGGCTGCGCGAGCGCCTCAGGCCGTACGTCCTGAAGGTCATGCGGGAGGCCCACGAGGAGGGCCTGCCGGTGATGCGGCCGCTGTTCCTGGAGTTTCCCGAGGACCCCGCGTCCTGGTCGGTCGACGACTCCTACCTCTTCGGCCGCGACCTGCTCGTCGCCCCGGTGCTGACGGCGGGCGCCACGGTCCGCACCGCGTACCTCCCGGCGGGGGCGTGGTGGACGGACGCGTGGACCGGTGAGACCTACGAGGGCGGTACGGCGGTGACGGTCGACGCCCCACTGGACCGGATCCCGCTGTTCCTGCGGGACGGGGCGAGGCTGCCGGTCGCACAGTAGCCGTGCGCGGGGGCGACGGGGTGCCGGTTACCGACATGTAAATCTCTCAACTGGCCGGTATCGAGGGGCAGTCGTGACAGGTGCGCGGAGTAGGTTCCCTCTCCCCGTCCCCCCGCGAAAGGACTCCGCTGCCGTGTCCTCAGGGCCCCTCCCCCTCACCCTGGCCAACCTGCTGCTCCGGCCCGGCTTCCGCTCCCGCCGAAGGCCCGACCTGGTCTTCGACCGTCTGCTCGCCGAGGCGGGGCAGGCGGAGGTCGACCAGCGGTTCGCCGACGACTTCCGGTTCCTGCTGCGATGTTGGGCCGGTGCCGAGAACCTCACCCCGGTCGGCTGGCTCTCCGCACGGGGGCATGTCGGCCGGCATCTCGCCAACCGGGCCCGGATCCGGCGCCTGATCGCCGAGCGCCCGGAGATCGCGGAGGAGCCGGTGGACAGACCGGTGTTCGTGGTGGGCCTGCCCCGCACCGCCACCACGCTCACCCACGGCGTGCTGTCCCTGTCGCAGGAGCACCGCTGCCCGCTGCTGTGGGAGTTACTCACCCCCGGACTCGAACCCGGACCCGCCGAAAGGGAGAAGGCGATCACGGCCGCGCGCCGGCTGGTCGGCTCCATCGACCTGTTCAGCCCGCGCTTCCGCGACATCCACGCCCTGCGGCCCGAGGGCCCCGAGGAGTGCACCTTCGGGCTTCCGCACACGGTGATGCCCTTGTCCCAGGCTCGCATCCCGGAGTACCTGGCCTGGCACGACGCACGGGACTTTGTCCCCGACTACCGCCACCTCAAGCAGGTGTACCAGGTGCTCCAGTACGGCCGCCCCCGCCGCCGCTGGGTGCTGAAGTCCCCGCTGCACCTGGAGAACCTGGACGCGCTGCGCGCCGTCTTCCCGGACGCCACCATCGTGTGGACGCACCGCGACCCGGCGACCGTCGTGGCCTCGTTCTGCAGCCTGGTCGAGCACGGCATGGCCGTCAGCACCCGGCCCCTCGACCCGCACTGGATCGGCGCCACCTGGCTGGAGCTGCTGAGCCGCTCCGCCGCCCGAGGCCTCGCGGCCCGTGCGGCCGTCCCCCGGGAGGCCCTGGTGGACGTGCCCTACTCCTGGCTCGGCGCCGACCCCGCCGCGGGCGCCCCGAAGCTCTACGCGGCCGTCGGCGCACCCTGGACCGACGCCGACGCGGCCCGTCTCCCCGAGGCCGCCGCCCGGCCCAGGGGCAACCGCCCGCACCTGTACGACCTGGCCCGCTACGGCCTGACCCGGGCCGATGTCGATGCCGCCTTCACGGACTACAACGCCCTGCGCGCCGAGGTCGACCGGACGTGACCGCACGGGCCGGCCCCGCGGACGTTCCGGGCCGGCCCCGCGGACGTTCCGGGCCGGCCCGCTCGATCGGCTGGCCGCCGACGTCAGCCGCTGGTGACGCTCTCGCTGTTGGTGACGAAGTCCAGGCCGCCGGACGAGGACGTGATCTCGAAGCCGAACTGCAGGTCCCCGATGGTCACGTTGCCGAACCAGCCCTTGGTGTCCTTGATCCACTTCAGGATCGGCAGGATGTTGACGGTGCCCGAGGTCGAGTTGGACGTGCGGACGAACGAGAAGACGTCGTTCGCGGTGTTGTTGCCCTTGTAGACGGTCCAGGTCGAACCGCCGAGCGTCAGCGTGCCCTGCGAGGTGCCGAGCGGACCGACGGCCCCGGTCTTGTTGACCCAGAGCATGATCTCGTAGTCGTAATTGGTGTCCCAGATGTCGTACGACGTGTTGTACGAGCCGGACGACGGGACCGTGACGTTGTAGCTGCTGGTGAGCGAGGAGAGGGAGGTGATCGACTTGTTGATCACCTTCTTGGCGTTGGGGTAGGACTTGATGCCGCCGGTGTCGGGGTGGTTGGCCCAGACACCCCAGTTGGTGCCGGAGTTGGCCCAGACGCACTGGCTGCCGGCGCCGGAGCCCCAGATGTTGTTGTAGAGGGTGTAGCCGTTCAGGGTCGTGTTGCCCCACTGGTCGCAGGAGCTCCAGACGGCGGCCGAGGCGGGGGCGGAGGCGAGTCCGACGGTGACGCCGAGCGCGAGGGCGGGGGCGAGCAGGGCCTTGGTGATCCTGTTCAGAGCGCTTGTTGCCATGGCGTCCCTTCCATGGGTGGGGGGAATTTCCCGGGTTACCGCGCCCCCAGGGTGAGGACGCGGTCTTCTCCGGCGACGAGGTCGAGCGGCTGTGCGCCGGAGGAAGTCCGCAGTTCGACGCGGTGGGTGCGGCGCGGCCGCAGGACGGCTCGCGCGCCGTGGGGGGTCCAGGCGATGTCGACCTCCGCTCCGAACCGCGTCCGTACGCCCCGGAGTTCGCCCGCCGGGTACGACCTCGGCAGCGCGGGCAGCAGGACGAGCCGGTCCGGGGTGGACTGCACGAGCATCTCGATCAGCACGGCGGGGAGGGTGTGCGCGGCGTCCGCGTTGTAGACGTCGCGGCCGGGGTAGTGCGCGCTCATCAGGGAGGCGTGGAAGAAGTCGCCCTCCAGGACCTGGGCGAGCGCGTCGGCGATCCGGTCGGCGTCCCGGAGCCGGGCCGCGATCAGGGCGTGGTGCAGGTGGCCGTGGGCCGAGTCGTTCTCCGCGCCGCGCAGTTCGAGGGCGCGATGGGCGGCCTTGGCGAGGTCCGGGGTGTCGTACGGGTTGATCTCGTCGAGGGGCCAGACGCCGTAGAGGTGGCTGAGGTGACGGTGGTCGTAGGTGTCGTCCAGGCCCGGCCAGGCCCATTCGGCCAGGGCGCCGTCGGCGTTGATCCGGTGGGGCGGGAGGCGGTCGGCGAGGGCGCGCCGGCGGTCCGCGCCGGGTCCCGGGTGGTAGTCGGCCGCGGTCAGCAGGGCGTGCCGGGCGGCCGACAGGTCCATGGCCGCGTTGACGGCACCCCAACTGGCGTTCGCGGGGCGGTTCTCCGGCGAGTACGAGGGGACGACGACCACATGGCCGTCCTCGTCGGTGCGGGTGAGGAAGTCCTCGTAGAAGAGGGCGACCTCGGCGAGGGCGGCGGCGGTGCGCGGGTCGCGTGCGCCCCGGGTCTCGTCGTGGTCGACGAGCGGCTTGAGCAGCCAGTCGGCGCCCGCGGTCCACAGATGAAGGGGGTATTCGCGGCTGAAGTGGTACGTGTGCCCGGACTCGCCGTCGGTGTGCGGGGGCGCGACGACTCCCCGTGCGCCGAAGACCGCTCGGGCGTTGTCGCGCCAGTCGGACAGCTGACTGTGGATCAGGGATGCCTGGGCCTCGGTGACTTCGGGGAGCCCGGCGGCAGCGGCGGAGGCGGTCTGGAGGTTGAGGTTGGCATCGGTGGTGAAGGCGCCGGACCAGGCGGTGTTCCAGTCGCCGGTCCACAGACCGGTGAGGCGGGGCGGCAACAGGCCGCTGGCGGACAGCAGGTGGTAGCGGCCGGCCGCGAAGAGCCGCTCCAGGAGGGCCGCGCTGCGCGGACGCCCGAGCAGCTCGCTGCCGGGCAGGGCGCGGTCGGCGGGATCGGCGGCGAGGTCGAGGGTGACGCGGTCGTAGGCGGTGCGGTGGAGGGCGAGGTGCCGGTCGAGAAGTGCGTCGTACGACCGCCCTGCCACAAGTTCGCGCAGCGCCCGCGTCTCCTCGGCGACGTCGAGCTCACCGGTGTGACGCCGCACGCGGGTGAGGAGCAGGACGGACTCGGCACCCTCGACGCGCACGCCCGGTGGGGTGAGGGTCGTCGCGCCGCCGGTCACCGCGACCAGGGTCGTGCCGGTGTACCCGCGGTCGCTGTCCGGGTAGCGGGCGCGCAGGCTCAGCGCGGCGCCCTCGGGGGTGAGCAGCGAGCCGTGGCCGACGCCCAGCCCGGCGGGAGCGTTCGGCAGCCGGTGGTCGAGGGCGATGTCGAGGGTGGGACCCGGTGCCGTGACGTGCTGGACGATCACGTCGTCGGCGCGGGAGACGAAGACGCGGCTGCGCCGGTCGGCGCGCTCGGCGGTCACCTCGCCGGTGCTGAAGTCGACGGTCCGGCGGTATGCGTGCCCGTCTTCGGCCGGTCTCCGCAGCCGTATCCGGAAGGCGGGATGGAAGGGCTGCACCCACTGCAACGGGCGGCCGTCCGTGAAGCCTTCCGCGGCGGTGAGGTCACCGGCGAGCAACCGGTCCTGCAGGGCGGGTAGTCCGGCCGCCAGCTGCGGGGGGCGGGCGTGCTCGCCGCCGTTGGGGCGTACGAGGGTGTGGTGGGTGACGATGACACGGTCGTCGTCCGGATCCCCGAACACGAGGACGCCATGGTGGCCGTTGCCGCTCAGGAAGGCGTCCTCCCAGCGGGCGGCGGGGAGGGGTTCCCAGGTGCCGTGAACAGGAGTTGTCGTCATGGCTTCAGGACCATCACGCTGTACCGGCCGAGGGCGGCCTCGTCCGCGACCGTCGTTCCGGTGAGCAGGTCGTGGTGGGTGCCGGGCACGTCGACCGTGACCGGCTCGCGGCCGTGGTTGAGGAGGAACAGCAGCTCGCCGCGGCGGACGGCCTCGACCGTCGCGGGCAGGCCGTCGAGCACGGGCCGTGCGCCCGCCTCCGCGGCGATCCGGCCGAGCAGGCCGCGCAGTGCCTCCGGCTCGGGAAGTGTGGAGACGTACCAGGCGCGGCCCCTGCGCAGGACGGCGGGCAGCCCGTCGAGTTCCCCGCCCTTGTAGGTGATCGTCTCGACGGCACCGGTTCCGGCCTCGATCTCCTCCGACCACAGCGTCCCGCGGAAGCCGTCGCACTCGACGGTCTCCCCCGGGTCCAGCGGCCACCATTCGTGCAGCGTGCGGATGCCGAACAGCTCGCGCAGCCGGGCGTCCATGCCGCCGGGCCGCACCCGGTCGTCCTCGTCGGCGACACCGGTCAGGAAGCCACAGACCAGGGTTCCCCCGCCGCGGACGTACGCGAGGAGGTTCTCGGTCGCCGCGTCGGTGAGGAGGTAGAGCTGCGGGACGACGACGAGCCGGTAGCCGGACAGGTCGTGCTCGGGGTGGGCGAAGTCGGTGGTGAGGTGGGACTCCCACAGGGCACGGTGCCAGGCGTGCAGGACGGCCGCGTGGTCGGCCTCGGTGGAGGGACGGCCCTCCTGGGCGCCGGCCCACCAGGCGTGCCAGTCGTGGAGGACGGCGATGTCGGCCTTGACGCGGCCTCCCGTCACCTCGCCGCCGATCCTGGCGAGGTCCGCGCCCAGCCGCCTGACCTCCTGGTACGTACGGCCCCGCTCCCCCGCGTGAGAGACCATCGCGGAGTGGAACTTCTCCGCGCCCTGCCGGGACTGGCGCCACTGGAAGTAGCAGACGGCGTCGGCGCCGCGGGCCACGGCCTGGAGGGACCAGAGGCGGTTGAGGCCACGGGGCTTGGGGTGGTTCACGCCCCGCCAGTTGACGGGTCCGGCCGCCTGTTCCATGAGCATCCAGGGGCCGCGGGCCTGGGAGCGGGTGAGGTCCTGGACGAGCGCGCCGTGCTGCGGGCCGAGGGGGTCGCGCGGGTCGGGGTAGAGGTCGACCGAGACGACGTCCTCCTCCTCGGCCCAGCGCCAGGCGTCCTGGCCGGTCCACAGCGGCATGAAGTTGGTGGTGACCGGGATGTGCGGGGTGTGCCGGGCGACGATGTCGCGCTCGGCGGCGTAGCACTCCAGCAGCATGTCGGAGGTGAAGCGGCGGAAGTCCAGCACCTGGGCGGGGTTCTTCAGGTAGTGGACGCGGCGCGGGGGCAGGATGCCGTCCCAGGTGTCGTATCCCTGGCCCCAGAAGGCGGTGCCCCAGGCGGTGTTGAGGGCGTCGAGGGTGCCGTACCTCGCGCGCAGCCAGCGGCGGAAGGCGGCGGCGGCCTCGTCGCCGTGGTCGAAGGTGCAGTACTCGTTGTTGATGTGCCACATCGTGAGGGCGGGGTGGCCGCCGTAGCGGGCGGCCAGGTCCTCGGTGATGGCGGCGGCGTGGCGGCGGTAGGTGGCGCTGGAGTGCGAGAAGTGCTGGCGGCCGCCCCACCACTCGATGCGGCCGTCGGCGTCGCGGGGCAGGGTGTCCGGGTGGAGCCGGCCCAGCCAGGGCGGGGGTGAGGAGGTGGGGGTGGCGAGGACGACGCCGATGCCGTTGTCGTGCATCAGGTCCATCAGCGTGTCGAGCCAGCCGAACTCCCTGGCGCCCGGGCGGGGTTCGAGCTTCGCCCAGGAGAAGACGCCGAGGGTGACGGAGTTGACGCCGGCGTCCCGCATGAGCCGGACGTCCTCGTGCCAGGTCTCCTCGGGCCACTGCTCCGGGTTGTAGTCGCCGCCGAAGAGGATGCGGCCGCGGGTGGCGTCGCCGAGGCCGGGTCCTGTGCGCCGGGTCATCGGACGGGCTCCCCGTACTGGATGCCCCGTCCGTTGGTGGCGAGGTAGACCCGGCCGTACACGCGCGGGTCGCCGACGATGATCTCGCCGGTCCAGCCCCACTGGTGCCGGTCGTCGTTGATCCGCACCCAGGTCCTCGCCTCGTCGTCGGAGCGGTAGACGGCGGTGACCGCCTCGGTGGAGCCGACCTGGTAGACCGCCGGGTAGCCGGCGCCGTCGGCCGCCTTGCCGAAGCCGAGGGTGTAGGAGGCCCAGCAGCTGGCGACCTTGGAGAAGCGCACACCCCCGTCGGTGGACCGGTACAGCCCGTTCCACTTGGTGCTCAGCCACAGGTCGCCGGATCTGTCCGGCGCCGCGACCAGCTTGAACTGGCTGTCGCCGGAGGGCAGCCCGGTCGCACGCGCTGTGAACGAGAGGCCACTGTCAGTGCTGGCGAGTAGCGTTCCTGTGTCGGAGTCGTACGCGTAGAAGAGCGTCGGGTCGGCCGGGTCGGCGACCGGCGCGGCGCCCTTCGGGAAGGAGGAGACCTCGGACCAGGTCGTGCCGTTGTCCGTGGAGCGGTGGGCCGCGTACTTCGTACCGTCCCAGTGCACGAAGGACCACAGCAGCACACTGCCGTCGGTGTTGGTGGCGATCGGCCCCGGAGCGTCCTTGGCGATGGCGGGCTGGGCCGCGAAGGGCGCCCAGGTCCGGCCGCCGTCGTCGGAGCGGGCCCCGTTGCCGTGGTCACCCCACCCCGCACGGACGACGTACGACGGCCTGCGCGCGGCCTGAGCGAGTCCCGTCGCCGACCCGAACACGGGGTTCGTCGCCATGCCGCGCGACGGAGACGCGGTGAGCCGCTCGTGGTACACGACGCCGATGTCCCGCGAGCCGCTCAGCAGGTGCGCCTCCCCGGCTGGGGGCGAGACCAGCTGGACCACGGACGTCTCCTCCAGGCCGCGGATCCGCGGGGCCCAGTGCTTGAGGTCCCGGGTGCCGTAGACCGTCGCGCCGGTGCCGTGGAGGACGTTCCGGGAGTCGTACGGGTCGACGGCGACGGCCTGGATCCACCAGCCGAACTTCGGCCGGTCGTCGCCCCACTTGAGGAAGGGAGTCTCGGAAACGTCGATCCCGGCGGAGTCCTTGAGGGACGTCCAGGTGCGGCCGCCGTCGGATGTCCGGTACAGGGTGTCCACCGCCGTCCAGCGGTTGTTGGTGGAGACGACGACGGTCCCGGGGCGGCGGGCGTCGACGGCGACGCCGCCGTAGCCGAAGGTGTCGGTGCCGCCGGGCCGGACCGGGGTCACGTCGGTCCACGTGCCGCTCGCCGTGGCCAGCTTGTACACACTGCCGTCGGACTGACCGTTGGGACCGGGGGCGTTGGCGTACGTCACGTACAGCTCGCGGGTGTGGCAGTCGTGGGCGGCGCGGATCGGCACCTTGGCAGCGGTGCCGGAGGACTGCCCGGGCACGGCTTCCCAGGTGGTGCCGTCGGTGGTGCGGAACAGGTTCGGGGCGGACCCGTCCGCGTCGCCCCAGCCGGCGTACACCGCGCGCCCCGCCGCAACCAGCAGGGTGACGCCCTGGCCGCTCGCGCTCGGGGTGGCCGGGAAGTCGCTGACGGCTGCCCAGGTGACGCCCCGGTCGGTCGACTTGAGGAGGCCGTCGTGTCTGGTTCCCAGCCCGAGGGTGTCGCTGTCCCGGGGGTCGACGAGCAGCCGCTCACCCGTGCCCCGGCCGTCCTCGTTGGCGCCGAGCTTCACGGCGAGGTCGGTGCGGGACCAGGTGGCGCCCCGGTCCGCCGAGCGCAGCACGGCTCCGTTGCCGGCCCAGGACTGGGCGTAGGTGCCGAGAGCGAGGTAGATCCGGTCGGGGTGCGCCGGGTCGACGGCGAGGGCCTCGACACCGAGGAGGTTCCAGTCGTCCCAGCCGAGGTGGTCGGTCAGCGGGGTCCAGCGGGCGGTGCGGTCGTCCCAGCGGTAGGCGCCGCCGATGTCGGTACGGGCGTAGGCGAGGCCGCGTACGGAGGGGTGGAAGAGGAGGCCGGTGACGAATCCGGTGCCGCCGATCACCGCGTTGCGCCAGCGGTAGTCCGGCGGGGCCGTGTTGTTGCCTTCCGCTGCGTGAGCTCGGTTCTGCACCGCAGGCAGGGCGGTGAGCGCGGCGGCTGCCGTCCCTGCGAGGACGGTGCGGCGGGACGCGTGCATGAGGTACCTCGCGGGGGTGGGGTTCGTGGACCTGGGCTTCTTCGATGCGGTGGATTGGTGCTAGGGGTGGGGGCGCGACCCGGCGCTACGGGGTACCGCCGCGCCCACCCGTGCCGCCCTGGGGGTCCCCCCTCTGGGGGGGGAGGCACGCATGCCCGCGGCTTGCGGGGCCGGCTGCCCGCGTCGGGGCAACTCCCCAGGGGCACGGGGAACTGCGCGACCAGCCACAACCGGCCGTCGGACGTCACACGGCCGCCACCCCTACGGCGCGGCCCGCCGCTCGGGCTTCAGCCCTTCACCGCGCCGGTCAGCATGCCCTTCTTGAAGTGCTTCTGGACGAAGGGCGACAGGACGGCGACCGGGAGGAGGGCCATGACCATGACGGCCATCTGGACGGCGAGGCCGGAAAGCTGGCCGGTCTTGATGGCCTGCCCCAGGCCCACCGGGGCCTCCTGCTTCTGGACGAGCTGGATCATGACGTTCTGCAGCGGCATCATGTCCTGGTTGTTCAGGTACAGGGAGGCGTTGAACCAGGCGCTCCAGTACCCGACCGCGTAGAACAGCGTGATGACCGCGAGGACCGCACGCGACAGC
This sequence comes from Streptomyces sp. NPDC086549, assembly GCF_044746205.1. Taxonomy (NCBI): domain Bacteria; kingdom Bacillati; phylum Actinomycetota; class Actinomycetes; order Kitasatosporales; family Streptomycetaceae; genus Streptomyces; species Streptomyces sp. NPDC086549. The sequence continues at coordinate 58,850 of NZ_JBIVBS010000013.1, forward strand.
GGCATGACGATCTGCCACAGGATCCGGAAATCGCCCGCGCCGTCGATGCGCGCGCTGTCGATGAGCTCCTGCGAGATGCCCATGAAGAACCCGCGCAGGACGAGGATGTTGAAGACGCTCACCGCGCTCGGCAGGATCAGGGCGAGATAGCTGTCGGTGAGGCCCAGGGACTGGACCAGGAGGTACGTCGGGATCAGGCCCGCGCTGAAGAACATCGTCGCGAGCAGCAGCATCAGGAACCAGCGGTGGCCGAGCGTGCCGATGCGCGAGAGGCCGTAGGCGCACAGGACCGAGACGGCCATCGAGAAGAGCGTGCCGACCAGGGCGATCGCGATGCTGATGATCGTGGCCCGGGTGACCTGGCCACCGCTCAGCAGTTCCTTGTAGGCGACGAAGGTGATGCCCTTGGGCACCATCACCAGGCCACCGGCCCGGTCGATCGTCTTCCGCGAGGAGAGGCTGGTGACGACGATGATCCACAGCGGGAAGAGGATGCCCAGGCAGGCCAGGGCGAGGACGAGTCCCTTGCCGGCCACTCCGGACTTGCTCGGCGCCTCCTCCCAGACCGGGCGGGGCGGGGCGGCCCACCGGGACGGTTCCCGTACGGGCGGCTCGTCGATGACGGCGGTCATTTCTTGTACACCCCCTGCTCGCCCATGAGATGGGCCACCTTGTTCGCGGCGAGGACCAGGCCGATGCTGACCACGCCCTTGATGAGGCCGGCGGCGGCCGCGTAGCCGAAGTCCTGGTTGCGGACGCCGTTCCACCAGACGAAGGTGTCGAGGACCTCCGAGGCCCCGGGGCCGACGGCGTCACGTTGGAGGAGGATCTGTTCGAAGCCGACGGTCAGGGCGTCGCCGACCCGGAGCACCAGCAGCAGGGCGATCACCGGGCGCAGGGCAGGGAGCGTGACGTGCCACATGCGGCGCCAGCGGCCCGCTCCGTCCATCGCCGCCGCCTCGTAGAGGTCCGGGCTCACGGACGCCAGTGCCGCCAGGAAGACGATGATCCCCCAGCCCGCGTCCTTCCAGACGCTCTCCGCCGTGACCAGGAACTTGAAGGTCGACGGGTCGGACATGATGTTGATGCCGTCGTAGCCGTGTTGCCGCAGCAGCTGCGACAGCAGGCCCGCGCCGCCGAAGATCTGCTGGAAGACGGAGATGACCAGCACCCATGAGAAGAAGTGCGGGAGGTACAGGACGGCCTGCGCGAGCGCCCGCACCCGGGGCCGGATCACGCTGTTGATGAGCAGTGCGAGCGCGATCGGGATCGGGAAGAACAGCACGAGTTGCAGGAAGAACAGCACCAGGGTGTTCTTCACCGCGTTCCAGAACGCCGAGTCCGCGAAGATCTGCTGGAAGTTCTCCACGCCCACCCAGGCGCTGTGCAGCATGGAGACGATGCCGTTGTCGCTGACGTACGGGTCGTAGTCCTGGAAGGCGACGATGTTGCCGAGGATCGGCAGGTAGTTGAAGACCAGGAGCAGCAGGACCGCCGGCAGCGTCATCAGGATCAGTGCGCGGTCGCGTCTGAATCTGAGGCGCAGGCTCAGCTTGCCGGTGCTCCCCTTCTTCCGGGTTCCGGTGGTGCCGTCGGACGCCACCGGAGTCCTCCCCGCTCTGTCGTCTGCCTCGGCCCTGCTGCGAGGCACCGTGCTGTGGGACACGGCCGTTCTCCTTGCCTCGGTGCCTGGTCAGCTCGCGGACGAACCGTTGTCGTCGAGCAGCTTCTGGTACCAGTCGCGCAGCTTGTCGCCGCCCTTGCTCTTCCAGTCGGAGACGGCCTGCTGCATGTCGCTGATCTTCTTGCGGCCGCGGGTGATGTCGTCTTCGAGCTGCTCGAAGTCGTTCATGAGGTTGGTGTAGCGGGACGGCTCGGTGATCATCTGGCCGAAGAAGCTGGACTTCTTGGTGAAGGAGCCCATCCGCTGCTGCCACTCCACCTGAGCCTTGGAGACCTCGGGGAAGTCGGGGTGGGCGATGGTGGAGGCGGGGCTGGCGACCATGACGTAGGCGTTGATGACCTCGTTGTTGCCCTGGGTGGTCTTGGTGGGCACACCGTTCTTGACGGTGTAGTGGGTGCCCTCCACGCCGTAGTTGGTGGCCATGTACTCCTTGGTGCCGTACGGCGCGGCGGTGGTGTTGGCGACGGCCAGCACGTCGTGGATCACGGACTCCGAGGCCTTCTTGTTGATGAAGGCGAAGATGCCGGCGGGCTGTTCGGCCCAGACCTGCGGGTTGCCGCCGTCGTGGGCGTAGACGTCCATGCCCCAGATCTTGTAGTCCGGGTTCTGGGTGGCCTGTTCGGCGGTGCGGCTCCACCACTGGCTGATGTCGTTGGGGTAGATCAGGAACTCGCCGGCCGCGAACTTGGGGCCCGCGTCGGGGGCGTTCTTGCCCAGCATGGAGTCGGGGTGGACGACCCCGGCGGCGAAGAGCTTGCGGGTCCACTCCAGCGCTTCGAGGTATTCCTGGGTCTCGATGCGGTTGATCAGCTTGCCGTCGACGAGGTTCCAGCCGAGCGGCTTCTCGCTGCCGGAGAGCACGCTGAACATCTGCCAGGCGGTCCACTTCATGTCCATGCAGGCCCAGCGCTTGGCCTTGGCGTTGGTGATCTCCTTGGCCAGGGCGAGGAACTCGTCCGCCGAGCGCGGGACCTCGTACCCCTTCTTGTCGAAGATGTCCTTGCGGTAGAAGGGCACGATGTTGGTCACGTACGAGGCCGGCATCGGCAGGCCGCGCAGCTTGCCGCCGAAGATGCAGCGCCGCCAGGCGTCGGTCGGGATGGCGGCGAGGTTCGGGTAGTCCTTGACCTTGTCGCCCGACAGGTAGGGGCCGAGGTCGGCGAACTTGCTGATGATGGCGGTGGGTATCTTGCCGCCCATGTTCCAGTTCGGGACGACCACCACGTCCGGTACCTCGCTGGAGGCGAGGACCGCGCCCAGCTTCTGGTCGTAGGTGTTGCCGTCCTGGTTCTGCCACTCGACGTCGACGCCGATCATGTCGTTCATCGCCTTGTAGTAGGCGTTGTCCTGCTTCGGCGGGGAGCCCCAGAACGGGGCCATGACGGTGACCTTGCCGCCCTTGCCGAGCTTCTTCGGGACGGAGGTCTTCAGGGTCGCCAGGTCGAGCTTGCTGGTGAAGCCGATCGAGGAGCCGTTCTTCGACGGGATGTCCGGGGTCACCACGTTGTTGGCGACGTAGGACGGCAGCAGCTTCTTCGCGTCCTTGCCCGAGGAGGAGCCCCCTCCCGACCCGCTGTCCGACCCCCCGCATGCGGCAAGCAGCGGCATCCCGCCCGCCACCGCTGCGGTGGCGACTGCCGTGGAGGCGAGGAAACTTCTCCGGCTCGGCCCGGAGGGGGCGGAAGCGGCGTTCGGCGTCATTGCGTCAACCCTTCGTGGCGCACCAGGACACCCGGCGGTGGCCGTCGGCTGCGGTGTCTCGAGTGGAACTGGCTGAGCTGAAGCGGTCATCCGACCCATGGCACGGAATGCATGCCTCCCGGCCGCAAACCCGTAGTCGAAGCGCTTCGATGTTGCTGCGAGGTTAAGTGAACACCCGGGGGCGCACAAGGGTCGCTTCCAAGATTCCTCCGAGGCGTCCGGGCCGACCTCTTCTCATGTGCTGCTTGAAATTTCGGTCAGGGTGTCTTGACACTTCCCCTGTTGTCGAATGAGCATCGAAGCGCTTCGAAAGCGCCTCACCGCTCCATCGCTGGGGGAACCACACTTGACCGCACAAACGCCGCCTACGCCGCCTTTCCGTGATCCGCAGCTGCCGTTCGCGAAGCGCATCGACGACCTGCTGGCGCGGCTCACCCTGGACGAGAAGGCCTCCTTCCTGCACCAGTTCGCTCCCGCCGTCGAGCGGCTCGGCATCGCCGCGTTCCGCACCGGCCAGGAGGCGCTGCACGGCGTGGCCTGGATGGGCCCGGCCACCATCTTCCCGCAGGCGGTGGGCCTCGGCGCGACCTGGAACACCGGCCTCGTACGGCGCGTGGGCGAGGCGGTGTCCAAGGAGGTCCGCGCGATGCGCGCCCACGACGACCGCGTCGGCCTCAACGTCTGGTCCCCGACGGTCAACCTGCTGCGCCACCCGCTGTGGGGCCGCAACGAGGAGGGCTACTCGGAGGACCCGAAGCTGACCTCGGCGATCGCCACCGCGTACACACACGGTCTGCGCGGCGACCATCCGACGTACTGGCGCACCGCACCCGTCCTCAAGCACTGGCTGGCGCACAACAACGAGACCGGCCGGGACGTCACGTCCTCCTCGGTGCGCCCGCGCGTGCTGCACGAGTACGATCTGCGCGCCTTCAAGGAGACGGTGGAGGCCGGCGCGGTGGCCGGTGTGATGCCCGCATACAACCTGGTCAACGGCCGCCCCAACCACGTCTCCCCGTATCTGCGGGAGCACCTGCGCGCCTGGACCGACGAGGACCTCCTGGTCTGCTCGGACGCGGGCGCACCCTCCAACCTGGTCGACTCCGAGCACTACTTCGACACCCATGAGCAGGCGACGGCGGCCGCCGTCCTGGCCGGCGTCGACAGCTTCACCGACCACGGCACGGACAGCTCCAAGATCACCGCGCGGATCCGAGGAGCCCTGGAACAGGGGCTGTTGACGGAGTCGGACATCGACACGGCGGTGCGCCGCCAGCTCTCGGTCCGCTTCCGGCTCGGCGAGTTCGACCCGCACTACGACCCCCACGCGGGCACCGGCGAGTTCGACACCCCGGCGCACCGCGCGCTCGCCCGGGAGGCCGCCGAGCAGGCGGTGGTCCTGCTGAGGAACGACGGTCTGCTGCCCCTCGCGCACGACACCCGCATCGCGGTCGTCGGCCTGCTCGCCGACGAGTGCAAACTCGACTGGTACAGCGGCACGCTCCTGCACCGGTCCACTCCGCTGGAGGGGCTCTACGAGCGGTTCGGCGCGGAGCGCGTGGAGTTCGCGGAGGGCGTGGACCGGGTCCGGCTGCGCACGTCCACCGGCGCGTTCCTCCATGTGCCGGCCGCCCCCGAGGCGCCCGACGCGGTGCGCGGGGCCGAGGGCGCCCTCGATCCCGCCCTGCTCTCCGGCCGCACCGACCTGCCCCCGCTCACCACGGACGCCACCGGCACCGAACTCGCGCTCGTCGACTGGGGCGAGGGCGTCCTCACACTCCGCGCCCCCGACGGCCGCTACCTCTCGGTCGCCGAGGACGGACATGTGCGCGCCTCCGCGGACCAGCCCGGCGGCTGGGTCGTCCAGGAGACCTTCCGCCTGGAACCCCACGACAGCGGTCACCTCCTGCGGCACATCGGTACGGGTCGCCATGTCTCTGTCGCCGCCGACGGCGTGAAGGTTGCCGAGGAGAATCCGGAGATCTTCGAACTCGTCGTGACCGAGCGCGGCGAGGAGGCCGTGGCCCGGGTCGCCGCCCAGGCCGACGTCGTCCTGGTGGTCGCGGGCAACGACCCGCACATCAACGGCCGCGAGACCGAGGACCGTACGAGCCTGAACCTGCCCGCCCAGCAGGAGCGGCTGCTGCGCGCCGCCCGCGCCGCGAACCCCCGCACGGCGCTGGTCCTGGTCTCGGCGTACCCGTACGCGGTGGACGTCGTGCGGCTGCCCGCCGTGCTGTGGACCGCGCACGGCGGCCAGGCCGCGGGCACCGCGCTGGCCCGGGTGCTGGCGGGTGACGTCTCCCCCGCGGGCCGCCTCCCGCAGACCTGGTACGCGGCCGACGCCGATCTGCCCGACCTGCTCGACTACGACGTCATCGGCGCCCGCCAGACGTACCTGTACTTCGAGGGCACCCCGCTCTTCCCGTTCGGCCACGGCCTGTCGTACGCCTCGTTCTCGTACGCCGACCTGTCGGCCCGCGTCGAGGACGGCTCCGTCCAGGTGTCCTTCACGGTCACCAACACGGGCGACGTCACGGCCGACGAGGTCGTCCAGATCTACACCCGTGCCGTGGAGCCCTCGGCCGTGCGTCCGCGCCGCGAGCTGGCCGCGCACCGGCGGATGACGCTGGCCCCGGGTGTCCGGACCGAGCTGACCTGCCAAGTCCCCCTGTCCGCCTTCGAGTTCTGGGATGTGGCACAGGACCGGTGGCGCCTGGAGCGGGGGCCGTACGACCTTCTGGTCGGCGCCTCCAGCGAGGACGTCCGGCTGCGTACGACCGTGTCCCTCGACGGGGAGCCGGCGGTGCCGCGCGCGGTCCTCGGACGCGGCCTGGACGCGGCCGGCTTCGACGAGCAGTCCGGCATCGCCCTAGTGGACCGTACGAAGGTGTCGGGGGACGCGGTGACCCCGGTGGACGGCGGCTCCGGCGAACTCGTCTACCGGGACTGCGACTTCGGCGGCGGCGTGACCGAGGTGACCGCTCGGCTGGCGGGCGAGGGCGTGGTCGAGCTGTCCCTGGACGGCGGCCCGGCGCTGGCCGTGCTGAGGCCGGGCACGCCCGGCCCGTACGTCTACCGGACGCTCGGCGCCGGGATCGTCGCCGAGGGCGTGCACGACGTGCACCTCAGACTGCGCGGGCCGGTGCGGCTCGCGCACGTCGGCTTCTCCGGTTGAGGGTCCGGAGGAGACCGGCACAGAGAAGGGGCCCGGCACCGGAAGACATCGGTGCCGGGCCCTTTCGGAACCCTGGATGGACGGCGGTGCCCGGGACACGGAAACGGCCGCAGCCCCCGCACAGCGGGCTGCGGCCGTTCGCTCCCTACCTGTCCGTGGCAGGTCAGAGGGCGAGTCCGGTGAGGACCAGCACGCGCTCGTAGGTGTAGTCGTCCATCGCGAACTTCACGCCCTCACGGCCGACGCCGGACTGCTTGGCACCGCCGTACGGCATCTGGTCCGCGCGGTAGGACGGCACGTCGCCGATGACCACACCGCCGACCTCCAGCGCGCGGTGGGCGCGGAAGGCGACCTGGAGGTCGTGGGTGAACACGCCCGCCTGGAGGCCGTACTTGGAGGAGTTGACGGCCGCGAAGGCCTCGGCCTCGCCGTCCACCTTCTGCACGGTGAGGACCGGTCCGAAGACCTCCTCGCAGGCGATGGTGGTGTCGGCCGGCACGTCGGTGAGGACGGTCGGCGCGTAGGAGGCGCCGTCGCGGTCGCCGCCGGTGAGCAGGGTGGCGCCGGCCTCGACGGCCTCCTTGACCCACGCCTCGACGCGCTCGGCGGCGGCCTCGCTGACCAGCGGGCCGACGTCGGTCTTGTCGTCGGAGGGGTCGCCGGTGGCCTGGGCCTCGACGGCGGCGACGATGCGCGGCAGCAGACGGTCGTACACGGAGGCGTCCGCGATCACGCGCTGCACGGAGATGCAGGACTGGCCGCCCTGGTAGTTGGAGAAGGTCGCGATGCGGGTCGCGGCCCAGTCCAGGTCCGCGTCGCTCGCGAAGTCACCGAGGACGACGGCCGCGCCGTTGCCGCCCAGCTCCAGGGTGAGGTGCTTGCGCGGCACCGAGTCCATGATCGCGTACCCGACCTTGTCGGAGCCGGTGAAGGAGATGACCGGCAGGCGCTCGTCCTGGACGAGGGCGGGCATCTTGTCGTTGGCGACCGGGAGAACCGACCACGAACCGGCGGGCAGGTCGGTCTCGGCGAGCAGGTCGCCGATGATCAGGCCGGAGAGCGGGGTGGCGGGCGCCGGCTTGAGGATGATCGGGGCGCCGGCGGCGATGGCCGGGGCGATCTTGTGGGCGCACAGGTTCAGCGGGAAGTTGAACGGCGCGATACCGAGGACGACACCCTTGGGGAAGCGGCGGGTGAGCGCGAGGCGCCCCTGGCCGCCGAGGTCGGTGTCCAGCCGCTGGGCCTCGCCGCTGTTGAACCGGCGGGCCTCCTCGGCCGCGAACCGGAACACGGACACGGCACGGCCGACCTCGCCGCGCGCCCACTTGATCGGCTTGCCGTTCTCGGCGGAGATCAGCTGGGCGATCTCCTCGGTGCGCTCGGCCAGGCGCTTGCTGACGTGGTCCAGGGCGGCGGCGCGCACATGGGCCGGCGTGGCGGCGAACTCGTCCCGCACGGCGTACGCGGCGGCCACGGCCTCCTCGACCTGGGCATCCGTCGGCACGCTGACCTTGCCGACCAGCCGCCCGTCCCACGGGGAGGTGACGTCGAAGGTGTCCTCGCCGATGACCTGGCGGCCGGCGAGCCAGAAGGCGTGGGTGGAAGTCATTGTGCGAGTCCCGGCCTTTCCGCGTTGGGGGTGTGCGTGTTCTTTCGTGTCCCACGGTAGGACGGGGGTGGGCGGGGGTCGCTTGTCCGAGTCGTACTGGTGGGGAGTGGGGATGTGCCGGAATGGCGTGGTGGGGGGGCTGGGGCCGCGTGGACGGCCTCGTCCTCAAGCGCCGGACGGGCTGTTTTGGCTCGCCTTTCAGACAACCGAGTCGGGTGGTGGGTGGGCATAGGCCGGGGGTCCAGGGGGCGGAGCCCCCTGGTACGGCTAGTCCGGCGTGGTCGCCTTCAAAGCGAGCCACAGCTCCATCCGCACGTCCGGATCGTCCAGGGAACGCCCGAGGATCTCCTCGACCCTCCGCATCCGGTACCGGAGGGTGTGCCGGTGCACGCCGAGGTCGGCCGCGGCCGCGTCCCACTGTCCGTGCCGGGAGAGCCAGGCGCGCAGGGAGGCCACAAGGTCCCCGCGGCCGGTCGCGTCGTGTTCGTACAGGGGGCGCAGCAGTCCGTCCGCGAACGCCTTGACCGCGTCGTCGGCCAGCAGCGGCAGCACGGACCCCGCCGCCAATTGCTCGTGCTCCACGAGCACCCGCCCCCGCCGCCGGGCCACCGACAGCGCCTGTTCGGCCTGCTTGTACGCGGCGGCCGCGGCGATCGGCCCGGCCGGCGCCGACAGCCCCACGACCAGCTCGTCCTCGTCCTGGGCCGCCTGCTCCGGTACGGCCCGCGCCGCCTCCAGCGCCGCCGCGTACTCCGCGCAGGCGGCGACCGCCGCGCCCCCGTCCGCGGCCAGGACGACCAGTCGCTCCCCCTCGGGAACGACCAGCACGGCCTCCCCGGAGCGCGCGGCGGCGGCCTCGACTGTCTCTGCGAGCCCGCCCAGCGGGTCGCCGCCCGCGTCGGCGGCGGCCAGCGCGGCCGACGGGCTGGGCTTGGCCACCGGCACCGGCACACCCGCGTGGGCGTGCGCGTCGGCGTGCGCCCGCGCGGCCGACGGCGACACCGACACCGACTCGGCGACGATCATCCGGAAGGGCGCGTCGAGGAGCCCGCCGTACAGGTCCCCGGCGACGGCCCGGGCGTGGTCCGGCTGCCCGGCGAGCAGCATGCGCAGCACGGCCGCACCGATCCGCTGCTCGGCCGCCTGCAGCGAGCTGGACCTTTCCGTGGTGAGGGTGAGCAGGGCGATGGCGGAGTGGACGGCGTACCGCTCGGCGGTGCCGGGGGCGGCGGCGGTGCCCACGGCGAGCGCGGCCCGCGGGCGCCTCCCGGTGCCCAGGGAGTGCAGCTCGACGCGGTCCTCGGTGTCCGGGCCGCCGACCACCGACGAGGCCGGCGCGGGCCGCTCCCGCAGCCGCTCCACGTCCGCGGTGATCCGTGCCGCCCGCCGCCCCGCCCACTCCGGCGCGGTCGCGACGAGGGCACCCGAGGCGTCGTACAGGGCGGCCCATCCGTCGACCTGCGCGGCGAGGGCGGCGAGCAGCCCCTCCGGGCCGGCGTTCAGTGCCTGTCTGGTCAGCTCCCGCTGCGCGGCGAACCCGGCCGTCACCGCCCGGTACTGGTCGGCGGCGATCGCGGCGGACACGGCCTTGCTGATGGCGAGGAAGGGGGTGCGGCGCGGCACCTCCAGGAGGGGCAGACCCTCCTGTTCGGCCGCGTCGACGAGGGCCTTGGGGATCTCGTCGTAGTTGACCCCGACGGCGAAACCGAGCCCGACGACTCCCGCGCCGACCAGCCGCTTCACATACCGCCGCATCACCTCGGGGTCCTCCGCGTCCAGTTTCAGCGCGGTGATCAGCAGCAGTTCCCCGCCCTCCATGTAGGGCACGGGGTCGGCCAGCTCGCTCACGTGCGCCCAGCGAACGGGCACGTCCAGGCGGTCCTCGCCCGCGCGCACGGTCAGCTTGAGCGCGGAGTGGTGGACGAGCGAGGCGAGCGTCGGGGGCATGAGGCCTTCAGGTCTGGGGAGATCGGGTGATCATGGCGATCTTTTGGCCGCTTCGTACGAACAGCCTATGCCGATTCTGCCTCACCGTATGGTCGCCCGGTGACCTGATGTAAGGGACTCAGCCCCGGAGGTCCACCAGCAGCGGCGGTGCGTGCTCGCCCTTCACGTCGGTGAGCGACAGCACCGCGTGCCCCGGCGGCACCCCGTGCGCCAGCTCGGACGCGGACCACCGCTCCCGCTCGACCTGCCGGACGGTCACGGCCTCCGTGGTCACCGCCTTGCCGGTCACCAGCTTGCGCAGGGCGTGCAGGGCACGGGTCATCGGCTGGTCGGCGAAGACGGTGTGGTGGGCCACGTCCCGGGTCTCCACCCACTCCGTGCCCCAGGCGTCCGCGAAGCGGCTGCCGTCCCAGGTGTTCACCCCGGACAGCGCCATACGGCAGCCGACGGCTCCGTACAACGGGCCGTGCAGGGCTTCGGGGACATCGGCGACGGTCCGCAGGGCGAGCACCACGCCCGCGTTCCGGGAGCGCAGCCGCTGGATCCGCCGCACGGACTCGGCGGTGACCGTGCCGGTGGCGTCGTCGAGGACGAGACAGGCGAAGTGGGCCCGGTCGCCGTCGCGGGCGACCGAGGCGAACTGGGCCAGGACGAGCCGCGTGATCAGCCGGGACAGCTCCTCGTGCCCGTGCTCGGGGAGGTCGATACGGACGCGCAGGGGGTGGTGGGCCACCGCACGCAGCGAGAACGGGCGGATCGTGTCGTCGCCCGCGCCGAAGAAGTCGGCGAAGGCGGGCCGGTCCAGCAGGGCGAGCCGGTCGGCGAGGGCCGGGGCGGGGTCGCCGGGGGTGCCGGTCTGCCGGACCCTGGCGTCGAGCTCCCGGCGCATTGCGACGTGCCGCTCGTCCATGAGGGCCTCGCGCAGGGCCGCCAGCGCCGCGGGCTCCGACTCCAGGAGATCCCGCAGGACGGGCAGGGACGGGAACGCGCCGTACGCCGCCCGGTACGGGCCGAGCAGCTGGGCGAGGGCCGTCGCGGCCCGCTGGGCGCCCACGGTGTCGAGGTCGCCCGCCAGCGCCTCGGCGAGGTAGGCGGCCGCCTCGTCGGGGTCGTCGGACTCGGCGTACGGATCCAGGTCGTGGACGGACCCGGGGTCGCCGATACGCACCACCACGTCGAACGCCGAGTCCGGGCCGAGCGCCGTGCCCGCGGCGCAGACGGCGACGACGGCGCAACGGCCGGTCAGCGCCTGGAGGGCGAGGTCCTCGACCACGGGGGCGATCACGTGCCGGGTCTTGCCGGATCCCGACGGCCCCACGACGAGAAGCGACGTACCGAGCGTCTGGGGCCCGAGGGCCGCGCCCACCCCGCCGTAGGCGAGCGGCGTGCGGTCCCCGGTCGCCCACCGCCCGATGCGCACCTGCCCCGCGAGCAGGTCGTGCCGGGCGCTGCGGCCGGGCAGGTCACGGGCGCCGGAGGGGTGGGTGAGCGCGGCGGCGCCCTGGCGTCGCACGGCGTCGGTGAAGGCCGCGAGCCGCGCCTGGCTCCTGGCCTGCTTCCAGGCGTGCTCGACCCGGGCGCAGTCCACGTCGTTCATACGGCCGGCGAGCACCTCGGCGGTAAGGATGTCCGCGGCTTCGTGCTGCCCGCACTCGCGCAGTTCGGGCCAGCGCGCCCGTGGCAGCTTCGCCACGGCCTCGGGGGTCCGCTCCTGAGCCTCGCGGTTCCGGGCGGCGAGCCAGGTCCGGGCCAGCGGCCACCAGCCGCCGACCCGGGCGAAGGGCCAGGTGAAGAGCAGGACCAAGGCGGTGTAGACGCCGTAGACGAACAGCACCGAGGTGAAGAGGCTGGTGCTGCCCGAAACGGCGAAAGCGAGAGAGAAGATCGGGTCGACAATCGGAACAGGGTCCCAGCCGACCAGGGGGAACGCGCCCGGGAAGACGAGGCTGAGTGTCAAGAGGGCGCCCAGAAGTGCCAGCAGGGCACGTGCGGGCTGCCGCTTGCGCTCAAGGAAGTAACGGAAGGCCTGTGGCCATCCGCCGAGCCGGCTCATGCCGTAAACGAGCAGGACGAAGAAGATGCCGTTGTAGGCCACCAGGGCGTCTCGACCGCGTCCCTTGTCCGTAGGGGCCACCAGCGTGCCGCCCCACCACCAGTCGTCAGGGGTGAAGAGCCGCAGGAGCGTCCACTGGTACGGAATGACGCCCCGGGTCCAGAAGGACCACAAGAGCATCCCTATGACCGCGGGAACGGCCATGCCGATGATGGTGACCGGCGAGAGTCTCCCGTGGGCCCGTACGGCCTTGGGCAGGCGATACCCGCAGCGCCAGATACCTGGTCGGGCATCCGGGCGAGGCTCGTCGAGCCAGTCGGCGACCACCGACCGGGCCTGCTGCGGCGCGTGCGCCGGCATCGCCGGCACCTTCGGCGGCCCCGCCGGACGCGGTACGGGATTCGCATGCGTGCCCCGCGCGTCCTGCGTCCCCTCGCTGTCCATCGCCCTTGCCCCCTGACCAGCCGTTCCGTGCACCATCAGCGAGTCAATCTAACGCCCCCGCAAGGGGAGTTCACCGTTTACGCGGCCGAGAGGGCGGACCGGCGCCCGGCCGCCCGGTCACCGCGCTATGTCCACCGCGGACAACCGCACGTCCTGACAACGCCCACATGGAGCATGCCGACCTTCCATTCCCGGTCCTAGCCTGCGAGAAAAGAAGACAAGAGTCCGTAATACCCCCGGGAGCCCCCCCATGAGCGCACTTCCGCAGGAGCGCAGCGTCGTCACCGCCATCCCCGGCCCGAAGTCGCAGGAACTGCAGGCCCGCCGCATCGCCGCGGTCGCGCAGGGCGTCGGCTCCGTGCTGCCCGTGTTCACCACGCGCGCGGGCGGCGGCATCATCGAGGACGTCGACGGCAACCGTCTGATCGACTTCGGCTCCGGCATCGCCGTGACCTCGGTCGGCGCCTCCGCCGAGGCCGTCGTACGCCGCGCGAGCGCCCAGCTGGCCGACTTCACCCACACCTGTTTCATGGTCACCCCGTACGAGGGCTACGTGGAGGTCGCCGAGGCCCTCGCCGAGCTCACCCCGGGTGACCACGCCAAGAAGTCCGCGCTGTTCAACTCCGGCGCCGAGGCCGTCGAGAACGCCGTCAAGATCGCGCGTGCGTACACCAAGCGCCAGGCCGTCGTCGTGTTCGACCACGGCTACCACGGCCGGACCAACCTGACGATGGCGCTCACCGCCAAGAACATGCCGTACAAGCACGGCTTCGGTCCCTTCGCCCCCGAGGTCTACCGCGTCCCGGTCGCCTACGCCTACCGCTGGCTCACCGGTCCGGAGAACGCCGGCCCCGAGGCCGCCGCCCAGGCCATCGACCAGATCACCAAGCAGGTCGGCGCCGACAACGTGGCCGCGATCATCATCGAGCCGGTGCTCGGCGAGGGCGGCTTCATCGAGCCGGCCAAGGGCTTCCTCCCGGCGATCCGCCAGTTCGCCGCGGACAACGGCATCGTCTTCGTCGCGGACGAGATCCAGTCCGGCTTCTGCCGCACCGGTCAGTGGTTCGCGTGCGAGGACGAGGGCATCGTCCCCGACCTGATCACGACGGCGAAGGGCATCGCGGGCGGTCTGCCGCTCGCCGCCGTCACCGGCCGCGCCGAGATCATGGACGCCGCCCACGCCGGCGGCCTCGGCGGCACCTACGGCGGCAACCCGGTCGCCTGCGCCGGTGCGCTCGGTGCCATCGAGACCATGAAGGAGCTCGACCTCAACGCCAAGGCGAAGAACATCGAGGCGATCATGAAGGCGCGCCTCACCGCCATGGCCGAGAAGTTCGACATCATCGGCGACGTCCGCGGCCGCGGTGCCATGATCGCCATCGAGCTCGTCAAGGACCGTACGACCAAGGAGCCGAACGCGGAGGCCACCGCCGCCCTGGCCAAGGCCTGCCACCAGGAGGGCCTACTGGTCCTGACCTGTGGCACCTACGGCAACGTGCTGCGCTTCCTGCCCCCGCTGGTGATCGGCGAGGACCTGCTGAACGAGGGCCTCGACATCATCGAGCAGGCGTTCGCGCGCATCTGAGACACAGCGGAATCCCAGCTCACGCACAGGATTCCCGGCGCACGGACCCCAGCCGCCCCCGCCCCTTCCCGGACCTTGGTTCCGGGGCTGGGGCGGCGAGCGTCAGGCCGTGTGAAGAAGGTGTGCGGGGTGGATGACGGGACGCGATTCCGTCTGTCTTGGAGCCATCCCCTGCCGTAGGTTCTTCTCCAGATGAGAGATACACCCCGCCCACAGGGGACTGTGGGCGGCATCAGGCCGGGGCCTCCCCAGCTTCGACCTGGTCGTGCCCTCGCGCACACAACCGGGGCTTCCGGCTCCGGAATCTCCTCACCGATCGGACGGTCGCCCGCCCCAAACCCCCCGGGGCGCGCGGCGTTCCGATCCGGACGGCCGCTTCGGAACAACCCCCCCTGTTCCGGGGCGGCCGACCTCCTTTTTGTCGAGGTGTCGGCCGAGCACCGGCGTGCGAGCGCCGTCATGGCGATGGCCACCGTAGTCGCCGAGTTGCCGGACGTGAACGGGGACTTCGGACAAATCAAGGCCGGAAGGCCCCCTGTTCCGCGGCGGCCGGCCTCCGTCTCCCACACTGGTGACCATGCGCCGTACTCCGACCTGTGTCCTCAGTGACTCCGAGCCTGCGAACGTCAGCGACGGCCATGCCGTCGACCGCTTCGTGCAGATCGGGTCCCTCACCAAGGTCCTCACCGGCACCGCGCTCGTACGCCTGGCGGCAGCCGGTGCCCTCACCCTCGACGACCCCGTGGAACGCTGGCTGCCCGCGGCCCCCGGAACCGGGATCACCCTGCGGCACCTGGCGGACCACACCTCCGGCCTTCCCCGGCTGCCGCCCCACGTCGCCGGCCGGGACCCGTATGTGCCGTTCGACGAGCGCGCGTTGCGCGACGTGCTGAGCCGGCTGGACTCGATCGCGACACGTCCGGCGGGGCAGGAGGAGGAGTACTCCAACCTCGGCTATGCCGTTCTCGGCGCGGCGCTTGCCGCCGCGTCCGGCACGACGTACGAGGAACTGGTCGGCGCACATGTGCTCAGGCCGCTGGACGTGACCGAGGTGACCGCCGATCCCGATCCCGCCCGGCGGCTGCCGGCGCCGGGCCTGTTCGGCAGAGCCCGCCGGCCGTGGACGATGGGGGGCCCGATCCTGCCGGCCGGCGGCCTGTGGGCCACTCCGCGCGCGGCGGCCGAACTGCTCGTGCGCCTGCTCGTGGAGCGCCGGCTGGGAGACCCCGCCCCGACCTGGCAGACGGCCGGGCCGCTGCGCTGGCACAACGGGGCCACACGCGACGCGTCGGTCTTCGCCGGGGCGACGGAGGACGGCCGCTGGGTACTGGTCCACCGTCTCAACGGCGATCCGGACGACACCGACCGGACGGGCATCAAGGTTCTCCAGGGGGCCCGGCAGAGCCGATGAGGACTCCTGACAAGCTGTGGCCCGTGTCCGTCGTGCCGGCCCTGCTCTTCGTGCTGATCACCTGGCAGGTCGTGGCCGACGGCCCGCTCGTGCGCGTGGACGAGCGGCTGAGCCGCGCCCTCGTCCATCCCGACCGGTTCTCCGGAGCCCTCTCCGACCTGGGCAACGTACAGGTGGCGGTTCCGGTGCTCGCGGTCGTCATAGGTCTCGTCCTGCGGCTGGGCCGCCGCGGCGGCGCCGACCGTTGGTGGCTGCCACCGCTCGCCGCCGCCGTCCTGATGGCCCTGGTCCCGGCGTTCGTCGTGCCGTTGAAGGACTGGACCGACCGTCCGGGAACCCCGGTCATGCCCTCCGCGGTCGGCTTCTACCCGTCCGGCCATACGGCCACCGCGGCTGTCGCGTACGGCGCGGCGACCCTGATCCTCCTCCCCTGGCTCGTCACAGCGCTCGCCCGGCGCCTGCTGGTGGCCCTGTGCGCCGTGGTCAACCTCGGCGTCGGCTTCGGGCTGGTCCGGCGCGGCTACCACTGGCCCCTGGACGTCCTGGCCAGTTGGTGCATGAGCGCCGTGCTCCTCTGCGCGCTGTGGGTGTTCCTCAGCCGAAGTACGCGTCGAAGTTCTTCCGGAACTCCCGGTTCGAGTACCGGCCCCAGTTGACCGACCACGTCATCAGGCCGCGCAGGGCGGTCTGGCCGGAGCGCCGAAACGCCGCCGCGCCCGGGCGAGTTGACGGTGGTACCACTGCTCGCCGTGCCGCCCCAGCCGTTGGCCCGGAGGCCCTTGCGGATCGCGTCAGACCCAGCATCAGATCTGGGGGAACGGGAGGAGTGGAGCGCGCTCGACTTGGTCCAGGCCAACCCCGTTGTCAAGACCTCCGGCGGAGGAGGCCCCCGCGCCCGCTAGAGCCTGTCCGGCGGATCAGGTCGCAGGAAAGCAGCGGCGCCTCATCAACCCAGGTGAGCGGGGCCTGGTGCGTCCAGCTGCAAGGCGGAGGAGGGCGTCGACGCGATGGGGGTCCCCCCGCGCGAGCGCAGCCGAGCGTGGGAGAGTCGGCAACCGACGACAACGCCGCAGATGGGCGTGCCAGGCCCCGCGTCTGCGGCATGATCCGCCGGACAGGCCCTAACCCTCCCCCTCCGTGGCCAGCCCGGCCGCCGCCTCGTGCATCACCAGTTCCAGCAGCGCCGGATCGTTGAGCGTGCCGGAGCCGTCCGGCGGGACCAGCCAGCGGACCCCGCCGGACGACCGGCCCGGGTACGGCACGACGATCCAGGTGCCCGGCCCGACCGTACGGATGCCCGTGCCGAGCCAGCGCGCGGCCGTGCCCGGCGGCACGAAGAAGCCCATCCGTTCACCTCCGGAGTCGACGAGCACCGGACCGGGCCGGTCGACTATGCGGGTGAGTACGTCGAGCGTGGGACGGCCGAGCCCGGCCGGCAGGATGAGCACGTCCCACGCCTTGCCGGCGGGCAGCAGCGCGACGCCTTGGGGGTTGCGCTCCCACTCCCAGCGGCAGGTCTCGGGATCCGGTGCGACCGATGCCAGCCATTCGACCGCCGTCTTCGTTCCAGCCATGAAAAGACCTCCCTTTCTCCCGTCGACGCGGTCGCGTCACAGGAGAGAGGGAGGTCCCCAGCAGGCATTACGCGGGTTCCGGTCCCTCCTTGGAGTGAACCGGAACCCTCTCCCGGCAGGGCTCAGCTGTCGAAGCCCAGCCCCAGCCGGTCCATCGTCTTCAACCACAGGTTGCGCCGCCCGCCGTGCGCGTCCGCGCGGGCCAGCGACCACTTGGTGAGGGCGATGCCGGTCCAGGCGAAGGGCTCGGGCGGGAAGGGCAGCGGCTTCTTGCGGACCATCCCAAGGCGGGTGCGCTCGGTGTCCTCACCGTCCAGCAGGTCCAGCATCACGTCGGCGCCGAACCGGGTGGCGCCGACACCGAGGCCGGTGTAGCCGGCCGCGTACGCCACCTTGCCGTGGTGGGCGGTGCCGAAGAACGCCGAGAAGCGTGAGCAGGTGTCGATCGCGCCGCCCCACGCGTGCGTGAAGCGGACGCCCTCCAGCTGCGGGAAGCAGTTGAAGAAGTGCCCGGCGAGCTTGGCGTACGTCTCCGGGCGGTCGTCGTACTCGGCGCGCACCCGGCCGCCGTACGGGTAGATCGCGTCGTAACCGCCCCACAGGATCCGGTTGTCGGCCGACAGCCGGAAGTAGTGGAACTGGTTGGCGCTGTCGCCGAGGCCCTGGCGGCCTTTCCAGCCGATCGACGCCAGTTGGCCGGCGGTCAGCGGCTCGGTCATCAGGGCGTAGTCGTAGACCGGGACGGTGTACGCCCGGACCCGCTTGAGCAGGCTCGGGAAGATGTTCGTGCCGAGCGCGACCCGGCGGGCGCGGACCGCGCCGTACGGGGTGCGTACGGCCATGCCGGCGCCGTAGGGCTTCAGGTCCAGGGCCGGCGTGTGCTCGAAGACGCGCACGCCCAGCCGGAGGCAGGCGCGCTTCAGGCCCCAGGCGAGCTTGGCCGGGTTGAGCATGGCCACGCCCCGGCGGTCCCACAGGCCCGCCTCGAAGGTGGGCGAGTTCACCTGCTCGCGCACGGCGTCGGCGTCCAGGAACTCGATGCCCTCGGCCAGGCCCTTCTCCTGCATCTGCCGGTGCCAGTCGCGCAGCTCCCACGCCTGGTACGTCTCGGTGGCGACGTCGATCTCGCCGGTGCGCTCGAAGTCGCAGTCCAGGGAGTGGCGGGCGACCGCCTCCTCGATCTCGTCGAGGTTGCGCTCGCCCAGCTCCTGGAGCTTGTGGATCTCGTCCGGCCAGCGGGCGAGGCCGTTGGGCAGTCCGTGCGTGAGGGAGGCGGCGCAGAAGCCGCCGTTGCGGCCCGAGGCGGCCCAGCCCACCTCACGGCCTTCCAGCAGCACCACGTCACGCTGTGGGTCGCGCTCCTTGGCGTTGAGCGCGGTCCACAGTCCGCTGTAGCCGCCGCCGACGACCAGCAGGTCGCAGGTCTCGGTGCCGGTGAGGGCGGGCTCGGGGTGGGGCTTGCCGGGGTCTTCGAGCCAGTACGGGACCGGCTGTGCTTCGGAAAGAGATGTGATCCAACGGGTCATGGCGCTTGGGGCCATGATTTCAACTCCCCACAGGGTTTTTTCGGTTATGCCTTTTGCTTGTTGCGGCGATTCGTGATGACCATCGAGGCCAGGACGAACAGGACGGCGACCAGGAACATGGCCGTGCCGATGACATTGATCTGGACCGGCGTTCCGCGCTGCGCCGAGCCCCACACGAACATGGGGAAGGTGACGGTCGAGCCCGCGTTGAAATTGGTGATGATGAAATCGTCGAAGGAGAGCGCGAAGGAGAGCAGCGCGCCCGCGGCGATTCCGGGGGCCGCGATGGGCAGGGTGACGCGGAGGAACGTCTGCGCCGGGCCGGCGTAGAGGTCCTGGGCCGCCTGCTCCAGTCGCGGGTCCATCGACATCACGCGCGCCTTGACCGCGGTGACGACGAAGCTGAGGCAGAACATGATGTGCGCGATCAGGATCGTCCAGAAGCCCAGCTGGGCACCCATGTTGAGGAACAGGGTGAGCAGCGAGGCGGCCATGACGACCTCGGGCATGGCCATGGGCAGGAAGATCAGCGAGTTCACTGCGCCGCGTGCGCGGAAGCGGTAGCGGACCAGCGCGAAGGCGATCATCGTGCCGAGGACCGTGGCGCCGATCGTCGCCCACACGGCGATCTGGAGGCTGAGGGACAGCGAGCCGCACATGTCGGCGACGCCGCACGGGTCCTTCCAGGCGTCCGTGGAGAACTGCTGCCACTCGTAGTTGAAGCGCCCCTTCGGTTTGTTGAAGGAGAACACCGTGACGATGACGTTGGGCAGCAGCAGATAGGCGAGGGTCAGCAGTCCCGCGATGACGACGAGACGGCGCTTGAGCCAGTTGACGAAGGGCATTTAGACCAGATCCTCCGTCCCGGACCGGCGAATGTAGATCGTGACCATGAGGAGAATCGCGGCCATGAGGATGAAGGAGAGGGCGGCGGCCGTCGGGTAGTCCAGAATGCGCAGGAACTGCGTCTGGATGACGTTGCCGATCATCCGGGTGTCGGTGGAGCCGAGGAGTTCCGCGTTGACGTAGTCGCCGGCCGCGGGGATGAACGTGAGCAGCGTGCCGGAGACGACGCCCGGCATCGACAGCGGGAAGGTGACCTTGCGGAAGGTCGTCCAGGGCTTCGCGTACAGGTCGCCCGCGGCCTCGTGCAGCCGGCCGTCGATGCGCTCCAGCGAGGTGTAGAGCGGCAGGATCATGAACGGCAGGAAGTTGTACGTCAGTCCGCACACCACGGCGAGCGGAGTCGCCAGGACACGGTCGCCCGCGGTCCAGCCGAGCCAGTTGGTGAGGTCCAGGATGTGCAGCGAGTTCAGGGTGTGCACGACCGGGCCGTTGTCCGCGAGGATCGTCTTCCAGGCCAGGGTGCGGATCAGGAAGCTGGTGAAGAACGGGGCGATCACCAGGATCATGATCAGGTTCCGCCAGCGGCCCGCGCGGAAGGCGATCAGGTACGCCAGCGGGTACCCGAGCAGCAGGCACAGCCCGGTCGCGGCGGCGGCGTAGAAGACCGAGCGCAGGAACTGCGGCCAGTACTCGGTCAGCGCGTCCCAGTAGGTCGCGAAGTGCCAGGTGACCTTGTAGCCCTCCTCCAGGGAGCCCGTCTGCACGGACGTGGAGGCCTGGTAGATCATCGGCAGCGCGAAGAAGACGATCAGCCAGAGCATGCCGGGCAGCAGCAGCCAGTAGGGGGTCCAGCGGCCGCGCTTGCGCGGGGGCTTGTTCTCCGGCGCGGTGGGGGCGAGAGGCGGGGGCGCCTCGGTGAGCGTCGACATGTCTACGCGGCCTCTTCCTCGACGCTCTCCACGCCCGCGTCGATGTCCTGGGCGGCGTCGAGACCGAAGGTGTGGGCCGGGTTCCAGTGCAGGACGACCTCGGCGCCGGGCACCAGGCGGGCGTCGCGGTCGATGTTCTGGGCGTAGACCTCGAACTCGGGGCAGACCGGGCTGTCGATGACGTACTGCGTGGAGACGCCGATGAAGCTGGAGTCGACGATCTTGCCGGTGATGCGGTTGCGGCCCTCGGGGATCGAGCCCCCGTCGTCGGCGTGCGTGAGGGAGATCTTCTCCGGGCGGATGCCGACGAGCACCTTGCCGCCGGTCCGCGTCGGGGCGGAACACCGCGCCACGGGCAGCACCAGCTTGCCGCCGCCCGCCTTCAGGACGATGTCCTCGCCGCTCTTGGTGTCGACCTCGGCCTCGATGAGGTTGGAGGTGCCGAGGAAGTTGGCGACGAACGTGGTCTGCGGGTTCTCGTACAGGTCGGCGGGCGAGCCGAGCTGTTCGACCCGGCCCGCGTTCATCACGGCGACCGTGTCGGCCATGGTCATGGCCTCCTCCTGGTCGTGCGTGACGTGGATGAAGGTGATGCCGACCTCGGTCTGGATGCGCTTGAGCTCCAGCTGCATCTGGCGGCGCAGCTTGAGGTCGAGGGCGCCGAGGGGCTCGTCCAGGAGCAGCACCTTGGGGTGGTTGATCAGCGCGCGGGCGACCGCGACGCGCTGCTGCTGGCCGCCGGAGAGCTGGTGCGGTTTCTTGCGCGCCTGCTCGCCGAGCTGGACGAGGTCGAGCATCTCCTCGACCTGCTTCTTGACGCTCTTGATCCCGCGCCGGCGCAGGCCGAAGGCGACGTTCTCGAAGATGTCCAGGTGCGGGAAGAGGGCGTACGACTGGAAGACGGTGTTCACCGGCCGCTTGTACGGCGGCAGGTGCGTCACCTCCTGGTCGCCGAGGTGCACGGTGCCGGCGGAAGGTTCCTCCAGACCGGCGATCATGCGCAGGGTGGTGGTCTTGCCGCAGCCCGAGGCGCCGAGCAGGGCGAAGAAGGAGCCCTGCGGCACGGTCAGGTCGAGCGGGTGTACGGCGGTGAAGGAGCCGTAGGTCTTGCTGATCCCGGTGAGGCGGACGTCGCCGCTGGTGTCTGTCGTCATCATCGTCACGCCCCTGTGAGCTTCGCGAACTTCTCTTCGTAGGCCGTCTCTTCCTTCTGGCTCAGCGAGCGGAAGGCATGGGACTTGGCCTGCATGGCCTTGTCGGGAACGATCAGCGGGTTGTTCGCCGCGTTCTTGTCGATCTTCGCCAGGTAGGGCTTCACGCCGTCGACCGGGCTCACGTAGTTGATGTAGGCGGCGAGCGCGGCGGCCTGCTGGGGCTCGTAGTAGAAGTCGATGAGCCGCTCGGCGTTCGTCTTGTGGCGCGCCCTGTTGGGGATCAGCATGTTGTCGCTCGACGTCATGTAGCCGCTGTCGGGGATGACGAAGTCGACGTCCGGGCTGTCCGCCTTGAGCTGGACGACGTCACCGGCCCAGGCGACACAGGCCGCGAAGTCGCCCTTGGTCAGGTCGGACGTGTAGTCGTTGCCGGTGAAGCGGCGGATCTGGCCCTTGTCGACGGCCTTCTGCAGCCGGGCTGTCACCGCGTCGAAGTCGTCGTCGGTGAAGTTCGCCGGGTCCTTGCCCATGTCGAGCAGCGTCATGCCGATGCTGTCGCGCATCTCGGACAGGAAGCCGACGCGGCCCTTGAGCTTGGGGTTGTCGAGCAGGTCCGAGATGGACTTCACCTCGATGCCGTCGAGCGCCTTCTTGTTGTAGGCGATGACGGTCGAGATGCCCTGCCACGGGTACGAGTAGGCGCGGCCCGGGTCCCAGTCCGGGTTGCGGAACTGCGCCGACAGGTTGGTGTAGGCGTGCGGCAGGTTGGACGGGTCGAGTTTCTGCACCCAGCCCAGGCGGATCATCCGGGCGGCCAGCCAGTCGGTGAGGACCACGATGTCGCGGCCGGTGTCCTGGCCCGCGGCGAGCTGCGGCTTGATCTTGGCGAAGAACTCGTTGTTGTCGTTGATGTCCTCGGTGTACTTGACCTGGATGCCGGTCCGCTTGGCGAACGTCTCCAGCGTCGGGTGGTGCTTGCCGCTGTCGTCGAGGTCGATGTACTCGGTCCAGTTGGAGAAGTTGACGACCTTCTCCTGCTTCGAGTGATCCTCGGCGGACGTACCGCCCTGCGTCCTGCCGGCCGCGGGGATCCCGCAGGCGCTCAGCGCCCCGAGTCCGCCCACCGCGAGCGCGCCGCCCGCGGAGGCGCGCAGCAGCGACCGTCGGGTCATGGCTGCCCTGCCGTTGCGGAAGCTGCGCCGCATGGCGGCCACTTGGGCCGGGGTCAGGCGGTCGGGCTCGTACTGCTCCATGCGCGTGGTGCCCTTTCGGGAGGATGGGCGGCCGCGGGTCAGGCGGCCTGTTGTCTCACCCGGCGGTAGCCGGAAATTGTCTACAGCCGGTCCCCGAAGATCGTGCGGTGCCAGTCCTTGCGAACCACCGCCATATTGTCGAACATGACGTGCTTTACCTGCGTGTACTCCTCGAACGAGTACGTGGACATGTCCTTGCCGAAGCCGGACTGCTTATAGCCTCCGTGCGGCATCTCGCTGATGATCGGGATGTGGTCGTTGACCCACACACACCCCGCCTTGATCTCGCGGGTGGCGCGGTTCGCCCGGTAGACGTCCCGGCTCCACGCGGAGGCGGCCAGGCCGTACGGGGTGTCGTTGGCCAGCCGGATTCCCTCATCATCACTGTCGAACGGCAGAACGACCAGCACCGGCCCGAAGATCTCGGACTGGACGATCTCGCTGTCCTGGGGCGCGTCGGCGACGAGGGTGGGCCGATAGTACGCGCCGTCCTTGAGCTCCCCCTGCGGAGCCTCGCCGCCGGCCAGCACACGCGCGTAGGCACGTGCCCGGTCGACGAAGGCGGCGACCCGGTCGCGCTGGGCGTGCGAGATCAGCGGGCCGAGGTCGGTGCCGTGGGCGAAGGGGTCCCCGAGCCGGACGGTCTCCATCAGGGCGGCGGTCCGCTCGACGAACGCCTCGTAGAGCGGCCGCTGCACGTACGCGCGCGTGGCGGCCGTGCAGTCCTGCCCGGTGTTGATGAGCGCGCCGGCGACCGCGCCGTTGACCGCCGCCTCCAGGTCCGCGTCGTCGAAGACCACGAACGGTGCCTTGCCGCCGAGCTCCAGGTGGATGCGCTTGACGGTGGCGGTGGCGATCTCGGCAACGCGCTTGCCGACGGCGGTGGAGCCGGTGAAGGAGGTCATGGCCACGTCGGGGTGACCGACGAGGTGCTCACCGGCCTCCCTGCCCGTGCCGGTGACGATGTTGATGACGCCGTCGGGGATCCCGGCGTCCGTGGCGGCCTGGGCGAAGAGCAGCGAGGTCAGCGGGGTGAGCTCGGCGGGCTTGAGCACGATGGTGTTGCCCGCGGCGATCGCCGGGAGGATCTTCCAGGCGGCCATCTGGAGGGGGTAGTTCCAGGGTGCGATGGAGCCGACGACCCCGATGGGCTCACGGCGGATGTACGACGTGTGGTCGCCCGAGTACTCGCCGGCGGACTGACCCTGCAGATGACGGGCCGCGCCCGCGAAGAAGGCGGTGTTGTCGATCGTCCCCGGGACGTCGAACTCCCGGGTCAGCTTGAGCGGCTTGCCGCACTGCAGGGACTCGGCGCGGGCGAATTCCTCGGCGCGGTCGGCGAGCACGGCGGCGAAGCGGTGCATCGCGTCGGAGCGCTCGCCCGGGGTGGTGCCGGCCCAGCCCGGAAAGGCGTCCCGGGCGGCGGCGACGGCGGCGTCGACGTCGTCCGTCCCGGCCAGCTCGTAGGTGTAGACGGCCTCGCCGGTGGCGGGGTCGACCACGGCGTGGTGGCGGCCGGACGTGCCCTTGGTGAGACGTCCGGCGATGAACTGCGCGCCGTCCGCGAGGCGCTCCTGCGCCGGGAATCGGTCCGGGGTGGCAGTGCCCGGGATGTCCATGTCGCTCTCCTCCGCCGTCGCCCCGTCCCGGGGGACGGGTGGCGTAGCTCCAGCTCGATTTGAGTGCCGATCCTGACAGAGCAAGGGGAGTGCAACAAGTGATTCCGTTGTTGCCTTTTGGTTACGCGACGGAATCTGTCGACCAGGTGTCGAGTCCGCCAGGAAAAGGGGGGACGGAGTGTCAGTGGTGCGTGCCAGACTCGCGTGCATGGGGAAGATCGACTGTCTTGAGTCCCTGATCAGGGAGGTCCGCGCGGGGTCGCGCGTCAAGTATCTGCACTTCTGGGGACACCGGCCGCGACCGGACGGGCGGATCGGGGCGAGCTGCCTGAGTCAGTGGTGGCCGTCACCGTTCGTGGTGGACGGAGTCGAATTCGCGACGGCCGAGCACTGGATGATGGCGGGCAAGGCACGCCTCTTCGGGGACCCGGAGGCCGAGCGCCGGGTTCTGGCGGCCGGCCATCCCTCCCAGGCCAAGAAGGCCGGGCGGCTGGTGCGCGACTTCGACGAGGCGATATGGGAGCGGGAGCGCTTCCGGATCGTCGTGGAGGGCAGCGTCCACAAGTTCACCGCGCACGCCGGGCTGCGCGAGTTCCTGCTGAACACAGGCGACCGCGTCCTGGTCGAGGCGAGCCCCGTCGACCGCGTGTGGGGCATCGGGCTCGCGGCGGACGACGAGGCGGCGCAGCACCCGGAGCGGTGGCGGGGGCCGAACCTGCTGGGGTTCGCGTTGATGGAGGCGCGGGAGAGGATCGCCGGCGGCGCCTGAGGCCGGGGCTGTGCGGCGGCCGTCCGGGGGCGCGGGGACTCTCGTGTCGGCGTCAGGTGACGTTCGCGATCTCCAACGCGACCATCACCAGCGCGAGGACGATGCCCACGGAGCCGCAGATGATGCCGGCCAGGGACTGGCCCGGGTTCGTGGCCTCGCCGCGGCGGGCCTTGCCGCGGCCGATCGCGCCGAAGATCACGCCCAGCGCGCCCAGCACGAGGGCCAGCGGCCACGCGCAGAAGCAGATGGCCGCCAGGATGCCCAGCACCAGTCCGGCCGTGCCCATGCCGTTGCTCGGCATGGGCTGCGTGCCGGGCCACCCGTAGTACCCCGCCGGGGCGCCGTGCGCCACCGGACCGGGACCGCCGTATCCCGGCGGCGCCGGGTAGCCGTACCCGGCGGGCCCGCCCGGGTAGCCGTACGGCACCTGCCCCGGGCCGTCGGGGGCTATGGGGGGCGGCGGGACGGGGGCGCCCTGGGGATAAGGGCCTGCCCCGGCGGGCGGGGCGAACGGGTTTCCGGGGAGGGGGGACGCGGGAGCCGGCGGGGCGAACGGGCTCGGAACCGGCGGCGTCGGTGGGGCGAAGGGCCCGCCCCAGGCCGGGGGCGCGGGGTCGTTCGGGACGGAGGTGACCGTCTGCCGGTCGTGAACGGAGACCGGGGGCGTGGTTCCGGTCCCGCCGGAGAACACGGTGTCACGGGCGCCGGAGCCGGACGCCGGGGAGCCGTCGGCCGGGGCTGCCCAGGGGTTGGCATCGGCCCGGGGCACGGCCGGAGGCACCGGGTCCCCGGCCCCGCTCGCGGGTTTGTCCAGGGGCACCTTGGGGGCCGCGCCCCACACGGGCGGCCCGGCCGTGTCGCCGGAGCCCGCCGCCGCAGAGTCGTCGGCCGGGGCCGCCCACGGGTTGGCGTCGGCCCGGGGCACCGGTGGCACCGGGTCACCGGTCCCGGCCCCGCTCGCGGGTTTGTCCAGGGGCACCTTGGGGGCCGCGCCCCACACGGGCGAGCCGGGCGACGGGACCGTGTCAGCCGGTGCCCGGTCGGCGGGCGGCGCCCAGGGGTTCGGGGACCCTCCGTCGTACGAGGCGTCGTCGCGTGGAGTCGGCCGGCTCTCGGCGGCGTTCTCCGGTGACTGCGGCGCCTCGTCGGCCATTGCGCAGGATCCCCTCTCGTGTATGTCCCGTCATGCTACGGCGCGGACCTGCCCGCCATGGACCGGGCCTACGATGATCCCGACTCACCGATCAGCCGATCACCCGCGCCCGGACCACGGTCCGAGGGCGCCGTTCCCGGGGAGGAACCCTTGACCGACACCGCCGCCCGCGACCTGCACGCCTTCATCGCCGGACTGCCCAAGGCCGAACTGCACGTCCACCACGTCGGCTCCGCCTCCCCCCGCATCGTCTCGGAACTGGCCGCCCGCCACCCCGACTCCAAGGTCCCCACCGACCCCGAGGCCCTGGCCGACTACTTCACCTTCACGGACTTCGCCCACTTCATCGAGGTGTATCTGTCCGTCGTCGACCTCGTCCGCACCCCGGAGGACGTCCGGCTGCTCACGTACGAGGTGGCCCGCGACCTGGCCCGGCAGCAGGTGCGCTACGCCGAGCTCACGATCACCCCGTTCTCCTCGACCCGGCGAGGCATCGACGAGCGCGCCTTCATGGACGCGATCGAGGACGCCCGGAAGGCGGCCGAGGCCGAGTTCGGGACCGTGCTGCGGTGGTGCTTCGACATCCCCGGCGAGGCGGGCCTGGAGTCCGCCGAGGAGACGGCACGGCTGGCCACGGACGACCGGGTCCGCCCCGAAGGGCTGGTGTCGTTCGGGCTCGGCGGGCCCGAGATCGGCGTGCCCCGGCCGCAGTTCAAGCCGTACTTCGACCGCGCCATCGCCGCCGGGCTGCGGTCCGTGCCGCACGCCGGCGAGACGACCGGCCCCGAGACGGTCTGGGACGCCCTCACCGATCTGCGCGCCGAGCGCATCGGCCACGGCACCAGCTCGGCCCAGGACCCGAAGCTACTCGCCCACCTCGCCGAACACCGCATCGCGCTGGAGGTCTGCCCGACCTCCAACATCGCCACCCGCGCGGTCCGCACCCTCGACGAGCACCCGATCAAGGAGTTCGTGAAGGCCGGGGTCCTGGTCACGATCAACTCCGACGACCCGCCGATGTTCGGCACCGACCTGAACAGCGAGTACGCGGTGGCCGCCCGGCTGCTCGGCCTCGACGAGCGGGGCCTCGCCGACCTGGCGAAGAACGCGGTCGAGGCCTCCTTCCTGGACGCGCCGGGCAAGGCCCGGATCGCGCAGGAGATCGACAGCTACACCTCGGCGTGGCTCGCGCCCTGAGCCCGCGCCGCGGACGGGCCCACGGACCCTCCACAATGGGCCCATGCAGACCGTGACCGCCGTCGCGCACCGCGGCGACCCGTACCGCTTCCGTGAGAACACGACCGACTCGCTGCGTTCCGCGCTCCAGCGGGGCGCGGACGCGGTCGAGTTCGACGTACGGCTCACCCGCGACGACGTACCCGTGCTGCTCCATGACGAGACGCTGAAGCGGCTGTGGGGACACGACCGGCCGCTGAAGTCGCTGTCCGCGGACGAGGTGCGCGGGCTCACGGCGGGCGGGGTGCCGACGCTGGCGGATGCGCTGGCCGCGACGGACGGCGAGCGGGTGATGGTCGACCTGCCGGGCCGGGTCGACCGCCGCGCCGCCGCGAGGATCGTGGACGTGATCCGCCAGTGCGACGCGCGGGACCGCGTCTACTACTGCGCGGCCGCCCCCGCCATGCTCTCCCTCCGCGCCGCCGACCCCTCCGCCGAGATCGCCCTGACCTGGACGACGCTCGCTCCCCCGCGCCCGGCCCTGCTGAACGCGGTGCGCCCGCGCTGGCTCAACTACCGTTTCTCCCTGGTCGACCACGACCTGGCCGCCCGCGTCCACCGCGACGGCTGTCTGCTCTCCGTCTGGACCCCCGACACCCGCCGGTCCATGCGCCGCCTGATCGACCTGGGCGTCGACTCGATCACCACGAACCGCGTCGACGTCCTGTGCGCTACACGCGTGAGCGCTGAGCCACCGTCGCCGGGTCGGCCGGGGTCGCGCGCGTGACGTACTGCGGGACGGGTGTGTCGTCCTTGCCGGTGTCACGGACCAGGCCGTAGCGCTTCACGCCCTGGCCGGGACCGGTCGTGACGTCCTTCTCCACCGCGTCCCAGGTCGTGGGGAAGACGTTCAGGCCGTAGTCGGCGCCCCGCTCGTTCACGGTGAGGGTGACGCTGCCGTCGACGTAGAAGTACTCGTTCTGCCACATCTGCTGGGTGCCGGACGGCAGGACCGCGTAGCCGGTGGCCGAGCTGCCCATGCCGGTGGCGGAGCTGTCGGTGGTGCTGACGGGGTCGTCCATGCGGCGGCCGCCGCCCGAGGCCACATGGAAGAGCTTGCCCCGCAAGCGGGTCCAGCTCGGCATGACCAGGCTGCCCGCCCGGTACTGCGGCGAGATCTGCCAGCGGACGAGGACGTAGCCCTCGCCGCTGAGCGTCACGCCGTCCCCGCGGTGGTTCATGGTGGCGTGCGCGCCGCCGGTGCTGGTGATGCCGGTCCCGGGGCGGTGCGGCAGGGCGGCGGGCGGCGTGTCCAGGTCCGGGGCGCGGTCGACGGCGTCGACGACACTGCCGTACGGCGCGGCCTTCTCCTGTGTCACCGACGGTGAGGGAGAGCGTGCGGGTGAGGACGAGGGCGCGGCGGGAGGAGACGGCGCGATGTGCGTGCTCGCGGCGGCGGTGGGCGCGGTGGCGGTGTGGGGAGGCGGGTCGTCCGGCGTCTGCACGACGACGTAGACGCCGCCCGCGGCGATCGTCGCGCCCGCCGTCACCGCCACGGCGGGCTTGGTGAGCACGCCCAGGACCTTCGCGGACCAGCCGGCCGACGTCGCCGCCACCGCCGTCTTGCCGCCGAGGGCGAGGGACAGCGTGAACCCCGCCGGGACCGGCACGAGGGCGATGCCGGCCAGGAGCCGCTCCGCCGGTACGACGGACTCGCGTGTGTCGCCGCAGTAGCCGCAGCCCCTGATGTGCCGGGCGAGCCGCTTGCGCCAGACCGAGTCGGGCCGCCCGTTCCAGCGGGAGGTCAGCTCCCGCAGCTCCGGGCACGCCCCGTCCAGTGCGCGCACGATGCCGCGCGAGGTCGCCAGCCGCTCCTTCATCCGCTGGACGCGCACGGCGGCGTGCTGCCGGCTGATGCCGACGGCCGCCGCCAGTTCACGCCGGGTCAGTTCGCCCGCGACCTCCAGCCACCACAGCGACAGCAACTGCCGGTCCTCGGCGTCCAGCCAGCGCACCGCCTCCGCGACCTCACGCCGCTGCCCCTCCAACTGCAGCCGCAGGACGGTGAGTTCGGCGAAGTCGGCGGCGCCTTGCGGCATGCTCTCGTCCAGCGGCTGCGACGTCCTGCGGCGCGCCCGCTCCCGTATCTGCCGCATCGCGATCGCCATCAGCCAGGACCGGAAGCTGTCCGGGTCGCGGAGCGTGCCGAGGTTGCCGACGGCGCGCAGCATGGTCTCCTGGACGACGTCGTCCACGTCGGCGTGACCGTTCAGGGCGCGGCCGACGACGTTGTACACCAGGGGCAGCCAGCCCTCCACCAGTTCGTCCAGCGCCCGCCGGTCGCCCGCCTGCGCGGCCGCGATGGTGGAGCGCCACTGCCGCCCGTGCACATCCGTCCTCATGCCCGCACCTTCTCAGCCGGGGGCGCGCCGTTGGCAATGTCGGGGATCACAGTGCGGAGACGGAGCGAAGGGTTCCGGGATAACACTTTTTTCGGCGTCCGCCCGCCCGGTCCCCGGGCCCGTAGGGGCCATCCCGGACAACTCCCCTGTCTCACGGGCGACTTGATGAGGGTCGAGCCAGGGACGGACACCCTCCTCACCGACGATCCGGACCGCGGCTGGCCGCCGCAGGATGATCACGAATCGGACGCCCCTCTCCTCAGGAGTGAACAGATGCACGCTCGCAGCCGCACCACCGTCCTTGCCGCCTCCGTCGTCCTGGCCCTCGTGGCCGGCCCGCTGGCCGCTCCCGCCTTCGCCTCCCCGGCGACGGCCTCCGTGCGCGCCGAGTCCGGCCCGGACGCCGAGGCCCTCGCCGCCGCGATCGCCGGACTCCCCGACCACGACGCCACCGCCGCGGTAATCCGCGTCGGCGGCAAGGGGACATGGCGCGGCACGGCCGGGGTACGCGACGTCCGGACCGGGGCAGCGGCGCTGGAGAACGGGCGCTTCCGCGCCGGTTCGGTGACAAAGGTGGTCACCGCGGCGATGGTGCTGCAGCTGGCCGCCGAGGGCCGCATCGACCTGGACGGCACCGTGCAGCAGTATCTGCCGGGCCTGCTCACCGAGGACTTCAGGCCCATCACCGTGAGGGAGCTGCTGAACTACACCAGCGGCCTGCAGCCGGGCGCGTCGTTGGGTGACACGGTGGAGGAGGGGTACGCGCACCGCTTCGAGACCCTGACGCCCCAGCAGGTCGTGGCGGAGTCCGTCGCCCAGGGGCCGGCGTACGAGCCGGGCACCCACCAGGACTACGGGAACATCCACTACACCGTGCTCGGCATGCTCATCGAGAAGGTGACCGGCGACTCGTACGCGCACCAGGCCGCGGTGCGGATCTTCCGGCCGCTCGGCATGCGGAACAGCTCATTCCCCGTCGGTGCCGACCCCCGCGTCCACGGACCGCACAATCGTGGATACGACTGGATCGGCGACAAGTTGGTGGACGTGACCGACTGGAACATGTCCGACCGCCGGGCGGCGGGCGACATGATCTCCACGACCGCCGACCTGGAGCGGCTGCTGGTGGGGCTGTTCCGCGGCCGGGTGGTGCCCCAGCCGCAGCTGAAGGAGATGTTCACGCTTCCCGACGTACCCGGTGCGCGGTACGGCGCGGCGCTGGAGCGGTTCGAGCTGAACGGCCGGGTGATCTGGGGCAAGACGGGCTCACGGCCCGGCTATGCCACGGTGATCGCCGCCACCCCCGACCTCTCCCGCACTCTGGTCTATTCGGTCAACTCGACCGACGCGAAGGGCGACGGCCAGGCCGTCGCCCAGCGCTTCGCCTACCCCGCGTTCAACCGCTGACGAACCTCCCGTCCAGCACCTCCAGTCGCTTGATCTTCTTCCGTACGACGTACAGCGGGAGGACCCCGAACACCCCGAACGACATGTCGACCAGGCTCCACCAGAAGGGGATTCCGCGGACCGGCCCGCAGATCAGGGCGAGCGGGATGATCCCGGCACAGGCGATCATCCCGAACTCGACGACCCAGATGTTGCGGACCGGATCGCGGTACGGCCCGAGGAAGGCGACCGCGATGACGAGATGCGCGAACGCCAGCCAGTCGGTGCCGTACAGCACGAACGGGTACTCGGCGTCGACGGCGTCCAGCCCGCGCCGCACCCGCGAGATCCAGTCCATCAGCCCCGGCAGGTGCTCCGGCACGGACAGGGACCGCAACACGTCCTCCGTCCAGCGCAGTTCGTGCACCAGCGGAAAGGCGGTGGCGCCACTGAGCACCAGACACACGACGAAGGAGACCAGCCAGACGCGGATGCCCTTGAGCAGGGCGGCTCTGTCGCTCATGGGTGAAGCGTACGCCTGGAATTGAACACGTTCAAAACACTGTCGGCCGAGCTGGTCCGGGCGAAGCCGTAGCCCACCCGGGGTGCGAGGCGTGCACGAATGGCGGTGAATCATTGCGTAATTCTTGGACATACAACTAAATTTCCGCCCACCGCTTCGAGATGTCACCGGCAGACGGGGGCAAAGGATGGGCACGGACGACCGCGTCGCGGTGACGACCGGGATCGCACGACTGCACGCGTCACCCGGACTTGCCGGGCCCGGCCGACTCGGACTGGTGACCAACCACACCGGCGTCCTCCCCGACCTGCGCCCGGCCGCGCCCGCGCTGATCGAGGCCGGCGCGCGACTGGTCGCCCTGTTCGGTCCCGAGCACGGGCTGCACGGGACCGGCCAGGCAGGCGAGAGCGAGGCCGCTCGGGCGGACTCCGACACCGGCCTGCCGGTTCACGACACGTACCGGTGCGGCGGCGAGCGACTCGACAAACTGCTGATCGACAGCGGCGTCGACGCCCTGGTGTACGACCTGCAGGACATCGGGGCCAGGTTCTACACCTACGTGTCGACCATGTTCGACCTGATGGTCTCGGCAGCCCGTACAGGCGTACGCTTCGTGGTCGCGGACCGGCCGAATCCCCTCGGTGGGCTGGTCAGCGAGGGCCCGCTGCTCGACCCGGCGTGGGCCAGCTTCGTCGGGCGCGCCCCGATACCCGTCCGGCACGGCCTCACCTGCGGGGAACTCGCCCGGCATCTCAACGCCTCGGCCGTACCCCAAGCGGCGGGCACTGCCTCCCACCTGACGGTCATCGAGGCGGTCGGCTGGCGGCGCGCCACGGACGCGGAGGCCACCGGCCTGCCGTGGGTCGCGCCCTCGCCGAACATCCCGACGCCCGCCACCGCCACCGTCTATCCCGGCACCTGCCTGTTCGAGGGGACGAATCTCTCGGAGGGCCGTGGCACCACGCAGCCCTTCGAGATCGTCGGGGCCCCGTACATCGACGCGCGGTTCGCGCCCTCGCTCGCCGAGCTCACCCTGCCCGGAGTCCACTTCCGTGATCTGCGGTACGTACCGACCTTCCACAAACACGCCGGACGGCCGCTGCGCGGGGTCCAGCTCCACATCACCGACCGCGAGGCGTTCGCTCCCGTACGCACCGCCGTCGCCATGCTCGCCACGCTGCGGCGGCTGTACCCGGACGACTTCGCCTGGCGCACCGCGGACGGCGGCGTGGAGGGGACCGGCCACCGTCACTTCATCGACCTGCTGTGGGGCTCCGACCGGTTGCGGCGCGCCCTCGACGCGGGCGACGACCCGCTGCCGCTGTGCGATCCCCCGGCCCCACCCGGCCGGTGGGCCGGTGACGACGTGCTGCTCTATGCCTGAGACCTGCCGTACGCCCGGAAGGACAACCCCGTCGATGACCGACCGCACGACGACATCCCGTCCGGGAATCCGTGGCTTCCGCGCGGGCGACGGCTCGCGGGTGGTGGAGGCGTGGCGCCGGAGCGCACCCGCCGACCCCATCACTGCGGACCGCTTCCGCTCCCTGGTGCTGCTCGACCCCAACTTCGACCCGGAAGGGCTGCGGGTCGCCGTCGACGGCGACCAAGTCGTCGGCGCCGCCTATGCGGTGCGCCGTCTGACGCCGATGGCCGGCACCGACCTGGAGCCGGAGCAGGGCTGGATCCCGTTCTTCTTCGTCGACCCGGCCGCCCGCGGGCGGGGTCTCGGCCGCCGGCTGCTGACCGACGCCCTCGACTGGCTGCACGGCCACGGCCGTACCCGGGTGGACTTCTCCTCGTACACCCCGAACTACGTCTTCCCGGGCCTCGACGCCGAGGCGTACCCGGAGGCGGCGGGGCTGCTCGACTCCCTGGGATTTCGCACGCTGTACGAGGCTGCGGCGATGGACCGCGGCCTGGTCGGCTACCGCTGCCCCGACGAAGTCGCCCGCCGCCTGGACGAACTGACCACGCGGGGCTACCGGTTCATCACCCCGTCCGACGACGACCTGGTCGATCTCCTCGCGCTCGCCGGGGGCCACTTCGGACCGGACTGGGCGTGCACCATCCGGGCGTGTCTGGTCGCGGGCACACCGCTCGACCGGATCGTCGCCGTCCGGGACCCCGCGGGCCGCATGGTCGGCTGGGCGATGCACGGCGCGTTCGACTCGGTGGACGAGAGGTTCGGCCCCATCGGGGTGCTGGAGGAGATGCGCGGCACCGGACTCGGCGAAGTCCTCCTCCACCTGATCCTGGAGCGGATGCGGGCCCTGCGTGCGCACTCCGCGTGGTTCCTGTGGACCGGCGAGCGGTCCCCGGCGGGCCACCTCTACCGCAAGACCGGCTTCACCACGACCCGGGTGTTCCGCGTGCTGCGCCGGGAGGCCGCACGGTGACACCGTCACTGAGCCGCCGTCACTTCGCGCTCGCGCTCCCCTCGGCGCTGCTCGCCTCCGGATGTGCCGCGCCGCACCGGGGCACCGGGCGTCCCGGGGATCCGATCGTCCTCACCCTGCTCTCCCACTACGCGAGCGGGGAGCTCAAGCAGGCACTGCAAGGCCCGGTCGACGAGTGGAACGCCACGCACGACCGGGTCAAGGTGCGGACGAAGGCCGTCGAGTTCACGGACCTGCTGACCACGTTCATGGTCCGGCAGGCCGCGGGCCAGGGCGCCGACATCCTCCACCCGTACTGCCTGTGGAACGGCCAGCTCGTCCGGGCCGGCGTCCTGCGGCCCGCTCCGTCCGGGCACGCCGAGGAGATCAGGCGCGGCTACGGCGCGGCCGCGGTCGGCTCCTCGTCGGTGGGAGGCGAGGTCTACGGCTATCCCACCGAGGTGCAGACCTACGCCCTTTACTACAACAAGCGGCTGCTGCGCGAGGCCGGCGTCGACGGCCCTCCGCGTACCTGGCGGGAGCTGGAGGAGACGGCCTGCCGCACCGCCACGCGGGACGGTTACGGCAACACGCTGGTCCAGGGGTTCGGGCTGTCGACCTTCGACGACTCCACCACCGTCGGCCAGACCCTCGCGCTGCTCAACGCCGCCGGCGGACGGTTCGTCGCGGCGGACGGCAGGAGCACCGCCATCGACTCGCCGGTCGGCCGGGCGGTGTTCGATCTGGAGCACCGCCTCGTCGCCAAGGGCGCCAGCGCCCCCGGCGTCAACGTCTACCAGGCGTTCGCGTCCGGGCAGGTGGCCATGGTGATCAGCGCCGGCTGGTGGACCGCGAACCTGAAGGCCCTGATGGGCAAGGGCTACCGCGATGTCGGCGTGGCGCCGGTGCCCGTCCCCGAGGCGGACGGCCGGCGCGCCACCCTCTCCACCGGCTTCATGCTCGGGGTCAACACGGCCAGCGAACGCCCGCGCGAGGCCTGGGAGTTCCTGCGCTGGCTCAACACCGAGAAGGTGAGTGGTGCGACCCGGATGAGTGCCCTGCAGGTGTCGGTCGGCTCCCTGACCGGCCGCGCCGACGACATGCGGACGCTCCTCGGCGAGGGCGGCGATCCGAACCTGCGCCCGTTCCTGGACGCGCTGGCGTACGCGGTGCCGGAGCCGAACGTGCCGGGCGCGCAGCAGGCCAAGTCGCTGCTGCGCAAGAACATCGAGGCCTTGTGGACGGGCCAGCAGTCGGTCGACGAGGCACTGCGCACCATCCGCCGTCAGGTCGATCAGGAGGTGTCGCGCTCATGGTGAACGCCACCCTGGCACCGGAGGCGGCCGAGCGGGCGGCACACGACAGCCCCGCCGCCCGCGTCGGCAGCCGCGATCGGCGACGGCGCCACCAGGCCGTCGTCGCCTATCTCTTCCTGGCGCCGACGCTGCTCTTCTTCGCGGTCTTCCTGATCCTTCCGCTCGGCTTCGCGCTGCTGCTGTCGATGTCCCGCTGGGCCGGGTTCGACCTCGGCGACATCGAGCCGGTCGGCCTGGACAACTTCGCCGGCCTCTTCGCGGACGGATCGACGTTCCTGGCGCCGATCCTCACCAACACGCTGCTGTTCGCCCTGGGCACCGTGGCCCTGGCGCTCGCCGGCTCCGTGCTCGTCGCCACCTGCATCGACAGGCTGCGGTTCCAGGGGCTGTGGCGCACCCTGTACTTCCTGCCGATCGTCACGACCGTCGTCGCCGTCGGCAACGTGTGGAAGTACATGTACGAGCCGGGCGGGCTGGTCAACGGCGTCCTCAACGCCCTCGGACTCGGCTCGGTGGCGTTCCTGCAGGACCCGGACACCGCGCTGCCCTCGGTCGTGGTCGTCCAGGCCTGGGCCTCGGTCGGCTCGGCGATCCTCGTCCTGACCGCCGGACTGAAGTCCGTTCCCGAGTCGTACTACGAGGCCGCCGCGCTCGACGGCGCCGGGCCGGTCACCGTCTTCTGGAGGATCACACTGCCGCTGCTGCGGCCGTCCCTGCTGTTCGTGTGCATCACCCAGTTCCTCACCGGTCTGCAGTCGTTCGCGCTGATCATCGTGATGACCAAGGGCGGACCGGGTGACGCGACCAATGTGGCCGCGCTGGAGATGTACCGGCAGGCCTTCTCGTACGGCGACTGGGGCACCGCGAGCGCCGCCGCCTTCGTGCTGTTCGTGGTGGTCCTCGTGGTCACCCTGGCGCAGTTGTGGATCTTCCGGCGCAAGGGGGAGGACGCATGAACCGCCGCCGTTTCCCGTGGCTGTCGTATCTGGTGGTCGTGACCGGCGCCGTGCTCACGGTGGTGCCGTTCCTCGACATGGTGATGACGTCCTTCAAGGGGCCCGGCGAGTCCGGCACACTGCCGTACCGGTTCCTGCCCAAGGCGTTCGACCTGTCCAACTACCGGGCGGCGATCGGCCAGCTCGATCTTCCGGTGCTCTTCCGCAACAGCGTCGTCGCCACCGCCGTGATCACCGGATCGGTGCTGCTCACGTCGTCACTCGCCGGCTACGCGCTCGCCAAACTCCGCTTCCCCGGGCGGAACTTCATCTTCCGCCTGGTGCTGTCGACGATGATGTTCCCGCCGTTCCTCTTCTTCATCCCGCACTTCCTGATCCTGGTGCACTGGCCGCTGGCAGGCGGCAACGACCTGCTCGGGCGCGGCGGCGCGGGCCTGACCGTCAGCATCGCGGCGCTCGCCATGCCGTTCCTGGTCAACGGCTTCGGGATCTTCCTGACGCGCCAGTTCATGGTCTCGATCCCGGACGAGGTCCTGGAGGCCGCGCGCATCGACGGGGCCGGCGAGTTCGCCGTGTGGTGGCGGATCGTGGTGCCGCAGACCAAACCGGTCGTGGTGACGCTCGGGCTGCTGACCTTCGTCGACGCGTGGAACGAGTACATCTGGGCGCTGCTCGTCTCGACCGCCAACCCGGACGTGATGACCCTGCCCGTCGGCATCCAGCTCCTGCAGGACTACGTCGACCCGACCCGCACGATGCCCATCGTCATGGCCGGCCTCGTCCTGAGCGTCCTGCCGGTCCTGATCCTCTTCCTGCTGCTGCAGAAGTACTACATCCGCGGCGTCATGCTCAGCGGCCTCAAGTAGGTGTCGTGCTCGGCGGCATCGGGCGGAGGTGCGGCCTACAGCCCCACGATCCTGTTCCACCGCTTCGCGAAGTCCACCCGCTCCGTCGACGTGATGTCCCGCGCGATGGCCAGCCGCTTGCGCATGCCGGAGTCCGGGAAGATCAGGGGGTTGTCGGCGAGGGCGGCCGTGTCCTTGTCCTTGGAGGCGGCCAGGACGTCCTTGGCCGCCGGGACGGGGCAGACGTAGTTCACCCAGGCGGCGAGTTCCGCGGCGACCTCGGGCTCGTAGTAGTAGTCGACGAGGCGCTCGGCGTTGGCCTTGTGACGGGCACGGTTGGGGATCATCAGGGAGTCCGACCAGAGCTCGGCACCCTCCTCGGGGACGACGAAGCGGATGTCGGGGTTGTCGGCCTGGAGCTGGATGACGTCGCCGGAGTACGCCTGGCAGGCCAGGACGTCGCCGCTGACCAGGTCCTTGGTGTAGTCGTTGCCGGTGAAGCGGCGTATCTGGCCCCGCTGGACCTCCTTCTCCACCTGGTCGCAGATCTTGTGGAAGTCGTCGGCCGTCCACTTGGTGATGTCCACGCCGTTGCCCTGCATCAGCAGCGCGAACGCCTCGTCCAGGCCGGACAGGAGGGTCACCCGGCCCTTGAGGTCGCTCGCCCAGAGGTCGGAGACATGGCGTATCTCGCGGCCCAGCTTGCGGCGGTTGTAGGCGATGCCGGTGATGCCCGACTGCCACGGCACCGTGTACATGCGGCCGGGGTCGAAGGCGGGTGAGCGCAGGAGCGGGTCCAGGTACTTCGCCACGTCGGGCTGCCGGGCGCGGTCCATCCGCTCGACCCAGCCCAGGCGCACGAACCGGGCGCACATCCAGTCGCTGATGACGATCAGGTCGCGGCCGGTCGACTGGTGGTTCATCAGCGCGGGGCTGATCTTGCCGAAGAACTCGTCGTTGTCGTTGATCTCCTCGACGTAGTCGACGGAGATCCCCGTGCGCTTCTCGAAGGCGTCCAGCGTGGGCCGCTTGTTCGGGTCGTCGTCGTCGGTGTCGATGTAGAGCGGCCAGTTCGCCCAGGTCAGCGTTCTTTCGCGGGCGGACAGGTCGGCCACGGTGCGGTCGCCGGGCTTGACGTACGCGGCGGGGACCCCGCAGCCGGCCAGCGCGCCGAGCGCGGCGGCGCCGCCGAGCGCGCGCAACAGGGAACGGCGGGAGACGGGACGCGGAAGCGAGGATGACCGGGGCACCAATGCAGCATGCCTCGACGCACCGCACAGGGACAATCGACGCTGCGTCGAGCCCATCGGGTGGGACCGGACACCTTGTCGATCAGTGCCGGCAGTGCCGGCGCGACAGGCGCGGCAGGCGGAGCGGCCCCCGGGCGGGGAGGTGTCCCGTCCGGGGGCCGCGCGTTCGGTGCGTCAGCTGTCCAGCGACGTCATGACGTGCTTGATGCGCGTGTAGTCGTCGAAGCCGTACGCCGACAGGTCCTTGCCGTAGCCGGACTTCTTGAAGCCGCCGTGCGGCATCTCGGCGACCAGCGGGATGTGGGTGTTGATCCACACGCAGCCGAAGTCGAGCTTCTTGGACATGCGCATGGCACGGCCGTGGTCCTTGGTCCAGACGGAGGAGGCGAGGGCGTACTCGACGCCGTTGGCCCACTCGACGGCCTGGTCCTCGTCGGTGAAGGACTGGACGGTGATGACCGGGCCGAAGACCTCGTTCTGGACGATCTCGTCGTCCTGCTTCAGGCCGGAGACGACGGTCGGGGCGTAGAAGTAACCCTTCTCGCCGACCTGGTGGCCGCCCGTCTCGACCTTGGCGTGGGCGGGGAGGCGCTCGATGAAGCCGGAGACCTGCTTGAGCTGGTTGGGGTTGTTCAGCGGGCCGAAGAGCACGTCCTCGTCGTCCGGCTGCCCGGTCTTGGTCTCGGCGGCGGCCTTGGCGAGCGCGGCGACGAACTCGTCGTGGATGGACTCGTGGACCAGGACGCGGGTGGCGGCCGTGCAGTCCTGGCCCGCGTTGAAGAAGCCCGCCACGGAGATGTCCTCGACGGCCTTGGCGATGTCGGTGTCCTCGAAGACCACGACCGGCGCCTTGCCGCCCAGCTCCAGGTGGACGCGCTTGAGGTCCTTGGACGCGGACTCGGCGACCGACATGCCGGCGCGGACCGAACCGGTGATGGAGGCCATCGCCGGGGTCGGGTGCTCGACCATCAGGCGGCCGGTGTCACGGTCGCCGGTGATGACGTTGAAGACGCCCTTGGGCAGCACCGAGCCGATGATGTCGGCGATCAGGACAGTGGAGGCGGGGGTCGTGTCCGAGGGCTTCAGGACGACCGTGTTGCCCGCGGCGATCGCCGGGGCGAACTTCCACACGGCCATCATCATCGGGTAGTTCCACGGCGCGACCTGGGCGCAGACGCCGACCGGCTCGCGACGGACGATGGAGGTCATCCCCTCCATGTACTCGCCGGCGCTCCGCCCCTCCAGCATGCGGGCGGCGCCCGCGAAGAAGCGGATCTGGTCGATCATCGGCGGGATCTCCTCGGAGCGGGTCAGCCCGGTCGGCTTGCCCGTGTTCTCCACCTCGGCCGCGATCAGTTCCTCGGCACGCTCCTCGAACGCGTCCGCGATCTTCAGGAGGTACTTCTGCCGCTCGGACGGGGTCGTGTCGCGCCAGGCCGGGAAGGCCGCGGCGGCGGCCGCCATCGCGGCGTCCACGTCCGCCTGCCCGGACAGCGGCGCGGTCGCGTACGCCTCGCCCGTCGCGGGGTTGACCACCTCGGTGGTCCGTCCGTCGGCGGCGTCCCGGAACTCACCGTCAATGTAGTTCCGTAGTGTGCGCAGCCCACGCAGCTCGGTGCTCACTGCCGGCCTCCTGTCAGGTCCGTACTGTCCAATCACTGAGACACCCACCCTAATCGGGCGGCTGACGTTTTCAACACCCCCAGTCGCATCACTGCTGCGAAATCCGCAGGTCTCACTGACGTAGACAACGAATTTCATCGGTGGAGCCTTGCGGAACTGTCGAGACGTCGTGCACAGTGAGGTCGTGGCCAGTCGAAGCGCAGACCAGAGGGACTCGTCCCGCGAGTCCAGGAACGGCAACAGTCCCCAGCTGGACGCCGTCTCCCTCGCCATCATCCAGCAGCTCCAGGAGGACGGCCGCCGGCCGTACGCCGCGATCGGCAAGGCCGTGGGCCTCTCCGAGGCGGCCGTGCGCCAGCGCGTCCAGAAGCTGCTGGACCAGGGCGTGATGCAGATCGTCGCCGTCACGGACCCGCTCACCGTGGGCTTCCGGCGGCAGGCGATGGTGGGCATCAACGTCGAGGGCGATGTCGAGTCGATCGCTGACGCGCTGACCGCCATGTCGGAAGTCGAGTACGTGGTGATGACCGCGGGCTCGTTCGACATCCTCGCCGAGATCGTCTGCGAGGACGACGACCACCTGCTGGACGTCATCAACAAACGCATCCGGGCCATGCCCGGCGTGCGCTCCACCGAGAGCTTCGTCTACCTCAAGCTCAAGAAGCAGACCTACATGTGGGGAACCCGATAACCGTGACCCAGAAGGACCTCAGCCGCACCGCGTACGACCACCTGTGGATGCACTTCACCCGCATGTCCTCGTACGAGCACTCCCCCGTCCCGACCATCGTCCGGGGCGAGGGCACCTACATCTACGACGACAAGGGCAAGCGCTACCTGGACGGTCTCGCGGGTCTGTTCGTGGTCCAGGCCGGTCACGGCCGCACGGAGCTCGCCGAGACCGCCTTCAAGCAGGCCCAGGAGCTGGCGTTCTTCCCGGTGTGGTCCTACGCCCACCCGAAGGCCGTGGAGCTGGCCGAGCGCATCGCCGACTACGCCCCGGGCGACCTGAACAAGGTCTTCTTCACCACCGGCGGCGGCGAGGCGGTCGAGACCGCCTGGAAGCTCGCCAAGCAGTACTTCAAGCTCACCGGCAAGCCGACCAAGTACAAGGTCATCTCCCGCGCGGTCGCCTACCACGGCACCCCGCAGGGCGCCCTGTCCATCACCGGCCTGCCGGGCCTGAAGGCCCCCTTCGAGCCGCTGGTGCCGGGCGCGCACAAGGTCCCGAACACCAACATCTACCGCGCCCCGATCTTCGGCGACGACCCCGAGGCCTTCGGCCGCTGGGCCGCCGACCAGATCGAGCAGGAGATCCTCTTCGAGGGCCCGGACACCGTCGCCGCGGTCTTCCTGGAGCCCGTCCAGAACGCCGGCGGCTGCTTCCCGCCCCCGCCCGGCTACTTCCAGCGGGTCCGCGAGATCTGCGACAAGTACGACGTGCTGCTCGTCTCGGACGAGGTCATCTGCGCCTTCGGCCGCCTGGGCACGATGTTCGCCTGTGACAAGTTCGGCTACGTCCCGGACATGATCACCTGCGCCAAGGGCATGACCTCGGGCTACTCCCCGATCGGCGCCTGTGTCGTCTCCGACCGCATCGCCGAGCCGTTCTACAAGGGCGACAACACCTTCCTGCACGGCTACACCTTCGGCGGCCACCCCGTGTCCGCGGCCGTGGGCCTGGCGAACCTGGACCTGTTCGAGCGCGAGGGCCTCAACCAGCACGTCCTGGACAACGAGGGCGCCTTCCTGCAGACCCTGCAGAAGCTGCACGACCTGCCGATCGTCGGCGACGTCCGCGGCAACGGCTTCTTCTACGGCATCGAGCTGGTGAAGGACAAGCACACCAAGGAGTCCTTCAACGAGGAGGAGACCGAGCGCGTCCTGTACGGCTTCCTCTCCAAGGCGCTGTTCGAGAACGGCCTGTACTGCCGTGCCGACGACCGCGGCGACCCGGTCGTCCAGCTCGCCCCGCCGCTGATCTCCAACCAGGACACGTTCGACGAGATCGAGCAGATCCTGCGCGCGACCCTGACGGAGGCGTGGACCAAGCTCTGATCATGCTTGGCGATCTTCCTCTGGAATGATCAACAACGGCCCCGGTGCCGCCCATTCGAGTGAGAAAGGGCGTCCCGGGGCCGCGTGCTGTACGGCATCCGTCTGCGGCCTGCCTAGCGTGCCATTGACTCCGCCCCCTCGTCGGCCGACGGGGCTTCCCGGCTCACGCTGCACCATCGCTCGACGAGCGACGGAATCTGACGCGATCAGCACCAGCCGGGTCGAGACCAGCCCGGGCGGCAAGAGCGCCTAGGAGGCAGCACGTGCTTGGTTCTCGCGACGGGCTGTCCGTGACGCACCCTACGCGGGAGCGAGACCGTGACCAGGGGTCTCTGCGCTCGTTCGCCCGTACGGGGGACGCGGCACGGCAATTCCGAACTGAACCGAGGTGTACGCCCATGGAGGCCCCGCCGGACAACGACGTGCTCTGGGCACGCGCCCTGCACTTCAGGCACCAGGACGGCTCGCCCGCGCTGGCCGGTGTCTCGCTCGGCGTGCGGGAGGGCGAGATCCTCGCCGTCAGCGGCCCCCGCGGCAGCGGCAAGACGACCCTGCTGCGCTGTCTGTCCGGCCTGCTGCGGGCGCAGCGCGGCGAGGTGTGGTTCAACAGCGTGCCCGTGCACACCATGGGCCCCGTCGGCCGGGAACGGCTGCGCCGGGACCGCTTCGGCTGGATCGACCCGGCGCCGCTGCTCGTCCCCGAGCTGTCCGCCTGGGAGAACGCGGCCCTTCCCCTGATGCTGCGCGGCGTCGGCCGCCGCCGCGCCAAGACCGCCGCCCTGGAGTGGCTTGAGCGCCTCGACATCGGCGACAAGTCCCGCAGACGCCCGCACGAGCTGCTGCAGGCCGAACGCCAGCGTGTCTCGATCGCCCGGGCCCTGGCCCCCGCCCCGACGGTCCTGTTCGCCGACGAGCCGACGGCTCCCCTGCACCGCGCCGACCGGGCCCACGTGCTGCGCACGCTGACGACGGCGGCCCGCTCGCACGGCATCACGGTGGTGCTGGCCACGCACGACCCCGACACCGCGGCTCTCGCCGACCGCACGGTGTCGCTGCTGGACGGACGGCGCGTGCACACCGTGCACCTGCCTCCGGCGCCCGAGACGGAAGGCCGGGCCGCGTGCTCGCTCTCCGTCTGACCCGAGTCGCCCACCCCGCGGTCCACCTGCGCCGCCTCCTCGTGGCAACGGCCGCCGCGGGCACGGGCTTCCTGCTCCTGTCCGCGCTCGGCCACGCGATGGGCCATGCCGCCGAACCAGGCGACCCCGGCGACTCGGCCCTCCGTCTGGCCTGGTGCGCGGTGCCGCTGGCCGCCACGGTGTACTTCGCGGTCGCCGTCGCCCGCACCGACCCCGGCACGAGGCCCCGGACCGGCCTCTCGGCCCTCGGCCTGGGCCCGGCCCGCCTGATGGCGATCTCGGCACTCACGACGGCCCTGTCCTGCGCGCTGGGCTCGATGCTGGCGCTGCTGTTCTTCCTCCACCTGCGCGGCGACCTCACGGGCATGCCCTTCGACGGCGCGGCAGCGGAGTTCCTGGCGGCGGACCAGCCCCTCCCGCTGCCGGCCGCGCTCACCCTCCTCACCCTGGTACCGGCGGCCGCGTCGGCGTCGGTGGCCCTCACGCTGCGGCCCCGTGACCCCCGCACCAAGGCCGACGGCACGCGGCGGCCGTTCCGCCGGGGCGGGGCGGGCGGCCACGGGGGATCGCGGGAGACGTACGGGCGCTTCGGCACGCGACCGCGGACGGCGGCGGACGACGCGCCCCACAGGGACAAGGGCGGCACCACGCCCGCCCCGGACCACGAGACCGACCCCGGGGCACCGGCCCCGGACGCCCCGGACCGGGCCGACGGCCTCGACCCCGCCGACGGCCTCGGCCCCGCCGACGGCGCTCCCGACCCGCAGGACGCCCCGTCCGGCCTCCCCTGGGGCATCGCGGTCCTGGCCGCCGGCCTCGCCGTGGAGGCGTACGCGAGTCGGTCCGCCACCGGCACCGGCAGCGCCGCCCTCCCCGGTGGTACCGCCGGCGGCAGCACCGGAGTGCTGGCCGGCTGGGTACTGACGGCCCTGGGCCTGATCCTGGCCGGCCCGGGCCTCGCCCATCTCTGCGGCCGCCTGCTGCAAGCGGTGCGCCCGGGTGCGCTCCGGCTCCTCGCCGGCCGTGTGCTCATGGCGGAGGCCACCCGTATCGGCCGCCCCCTGGGCGTGGTCTGCGCGGTCGTGTCGGGCGTGTACGCGATGAGCGCGCTGTACGGCGGCGGCACCGTGCCGTCCCTCGGGCCGCTGGCCACCCTCGGCACGCTCGTGGTCAGCGGCTGTGCGCTGGCCACCCTGCTCACGGCGGCCGTGGAGGCCAGGCAGGCCCGCGCCGACACCACCGCCGCGCTGCTCCGCCTCGGCGCCCCCGCGTCGATGCTGCGCAGCGCCGCCGCCCTGCGCGCGGGTGCCCTGTGCGCCCTCTTCGGTCCGCTCAGCCTGGTGATCGCGGACCTCGCCGCCCTTCCGCTGGCCTCGTGAGAACCCGCGCGAAAAGAGTTTCCCGGCCGCCGATGAGTTTCCCGGCGCCCTCCGGTCTACCCCACCGAACAGCACGAACCCAGAGGGAGAGACC
The DNA here is from genome assembly GCF_044746205.1 of Streptomyces sp. NPDC086549. Classification (NCBI taxonomy): domain Bacteria; kingdom Bacillati; phylum Actinomycetota; class Actinomycetes; order Kitasatosporales; family Streptomycetaceae; genus Streptomyces; species Streptomyces sp. NPDC086549. The sequence continues at coordinate 103,810 of NZ_JBIVBS010000013.1, forward strand.
CGTCATGTACCAGCAGATGATCTTCGTGAACCTGGCCACCAACGACGTCGAGGCGTCGAAGAAGTTCTTCACGGAGCTCGGCTACACGATCAACCCGCAGTTCAGCACCGACGACTGCGCCTCCGTCGTGATCAGCGACACCATCGTCGCGATGCTCCTCAGCAGGTCGCACTACGCCAACTTCACGAAGAAGGAGATCGTCGACTCGGCGAAGTCCAGTGAGGTGCTGGTGTGTCTGAGCGCCGAGAGCCGCGCGAAGGTGGACGAGCTGGTTGACAAGGCGATCGCGGCCGGCGGCACGGCGAGTGGCGAGACGCAGGACCACGGCTTCATGTACGGCCGTGCCTTCGACGACCTCGACGGCCACACCTGGGAGGTCATGTGGATGGACCCGGCGGCCGTCCAGGGCTGACCGCCCACCGGTCCGCCGGGCCGAACTCCTGTGCCAGCATGGGCGGGTGCATCCGACACCCGCCCAGCCCAACCGAGCCGCCCACGACCGCGAGATCGAGTCGCTCGCCGAGTTCGACGAGGTCGTCGCCGAGCAAGGCTCACTCGCTCGATTCCGCGTCCAGGCCGTCGATCTGACGGACCGTACAAGTGCGTTGCTCTCCGTCGACTCCGCCGGTGCCGTCTTCCTCGGCTGCCCGATGGACCCCGAGGCCGCCGCCAAGGTGCGTGCCGCCGGGGCACTGGTGTTCCCGCCCGTGCCGGGTCTGCCCTTCGACCCGTACCGGGGGTTCGTCTACTCCCCCGACGAACTGTTCGACGCGCTCGGCGAGGGGTACGAGGCGACGCCGGACGCGCGCGCGTACGCCTGGTTCCAGCAGACCAAGTCCGACGGTGACGTGTTCGCCTCCATGCTGCGCGCGGTCCATGACGACGCCGTGTCGGACGCGCTCGACGAACTCCTCGTGGGCGCTCGGGTGGTGGGCGTCATGGGCGGGCACGCCATGGAGCGCGGGACTGAGGACTACGCGGGTGCCGCGCGCCTGGGCCGCGAGTTGGCGCGCGCCGGTCTCACGGTGGCCACCGGCGGCGGACCGGGCGCCATGGAAGCGGCGAACCTGGGCGCGTACGCCGCCCCCTTCGACAACGGGATGCTGACCGAGGCGCTCCGGCTCGTCGCCAAGGCACCGTCGTTCCGGCCGTCCGTCACCGACTGGGCCCGCGCCGCCTTCGAGGTGCGCGGCCGCTGGCCGGGCGGCGGCACGTCCGTGGGCATCCCCACCTGGTTCTACGGCCACGAGCCGCCGAACGCCTTCGCCTCGCACATCGCCAAGTACTTCGCCAACGCAACCCGCGAGGACGGCCTGCTGGCCCGCTCCACCGCGGGCGTGGTGTTCCTGCCGGGTGCCGCCGGGACCGTACAGGAGATATTCGACAACGCCACCCCGAACTACTACGAGTCGCGGGGCGAGCCCACTCCGATGGTGCTCGTGAACCGGGAGCACTGGACGGAGCGGCTGCCGACCTGGCCGTTGCTGCGGGCGCTCGCCAAGGAGCGGTCGATGGAGGCCCGAATAGCCCTGGTTGACCGGATCGAGGAGGCTCCGGAGGCGTTGAAACGTCTCGGCACCTAACAAGAAGGCAAAGTCAACGGCTGCGGGCGGCATATGCGTTGACACTGCTTATGGAGCGCTTATAAACCTGTGAGTCTCCTGGGGCGGGCGGGTCTCACCTCTCACCAGGGCCTCATCTGCCCCTCAGCCCCCCGCAGTTGTGCAATATGTAAAGGACAAACGTGTCCATAACTCGCCGCAGCGCACGTTCCGTGCGCATCCTGGGTGTCGCCTCCGCTTCCGCCGCGCTCGTGCTGGGTGTCGCCAACAGCGCGCTCGCGTGCGACATCAGTGAGTTCTCCGCCGAAGCCTCCTGCGACGGTTCCAAGGGCGTCATCGTCGTCACCGACAAGGACGCCTCCGGCACTCCCGCCATCATCACGGTGTTCCTGGAGAACAACGGCGCCGACGCGAAGCAGGTCGGCAAGCCGGAGAACATCAAGGGATCCAAGGAAGGCACCACGGTCTCCTTCTCCGAGGACTGGAAGCCGAACGCGACGTACCGCGTCCACGTCAAGGCCGGCAACCAGGTCGACAAGGACATCACCCCGAACCTGACCACCCCGTCCAAGGCCTGCAAGACCGAGGACAGCCCGACCCCGACCCCGACCCCGTCGGCCACCCCGTCGCCGTCGGAGTCCGCGAGCACCCCGGCCGAGTCCGACACCCCGACCCCGTCGGCGTCGGAGAGCACCAGCACCGCCCCGGCGGACACGTCGAGCAACGCGCCGTCCCCGGCTGCCGGTACCTCGAACCTCGCCGAGACCGGTGCGAACTCCAACACCGGCCTGATCGCCGGCATCGCGGGCGCCCTGGTCGTCGTCGGTGGCGGTGCCGTGTTCTTCGGCATGCGCCGTCGTGGGGCGAAGAGCGGCAGCTGACGCCTCACTTCCGTACATCGTCGTGGCCCGTCCCCGTATCCCTGGGGGACGGGCCACGGCCGTTCAGCCGAACGTCGCCCGCTCCAGCCAGAACTCCAGCACCTTCCGGTCGCCGAGGATCTCCAGCTCCGGGCTGGCCAGCGGAAGGCGGCGGTAGAAGGCGAGCAGGACCGGGGTGAGCGGCCCGCGCAGCGCGACCGTCGCCTTCTCGTGTCCGCGGCGCCAGCCGACACCGCCCTCACCGAACTCGACGATCCATTCGGCGTTCAGTCCGGGGGCGGTGTCCGTGGCGTGGAGGTGGATGCTGCGGGCGGGACCGGCCTGCAGTTCCGGCTCCTGTCCCCTGCGCTGGGCCCACTGGGCGATCTCCAGCCACTCGTCGAGCGCGTCGGCGGCCACGTCGGCCGCGACCTCGTAGGGCAGCCCGGCGGCCAGGGTGGCGTCCGCGCGATGGATGGTGATCTCGTGCGTCATTCGGCGAGCCCAGAAGCCGGAGCTGAGGTCCCCGAGCCAGCCCCACACCGCGGTGTCCGGTCCGGCCTCCCGCAGGGTGGCGACGACCAGTTCACCGGTCTCGGCGAGCCAGGCGTCCAGGGCGGCGGGGTCGCCGTGCTTCTCGGGGCCACCGGCGAGCGGGATCTCCTCGTACGGAATGTTCTTCTCCGCACGGCTGCCGACGAGGGCGTTCACCCAGCGCAGGGCTCCGCCCTCGTGCCGGACGAGCTGCTCCAGCGACCAGTCCGGACAGGTCGGCACAGTCACGGCGAGGTCGGCGCCGGAGGTCACCACGGACCTCAACTGCGTTACCTGAAGGGCGATTTCGTCGCAGTAACGGTCATGTGCGAGTCGCGTCATGGCCCTCACCCTAGGGCCGGGACGATCAGCCGAGCACGACGATTTCGGCCGGGTCGAACTCCACCCCGACCTCCTGCCCGGCCTCCGGCGCCTCCCGCATCCCGCACGCCGACTCCAGACGCGGGCCGCCGTCCACGGGCCGGAGGTGGACGGAGACGTGGGTGCCCTTGAAGGTGCGGGCGGTCACCGTGCAGCGCAGGCCCCCGTCGGCCGCCACGAGCCGCACCCCGGCGGGCCGTACCAGCAGCGACCGTGTCCCCTGCGGCACGTCCTCGGGCACCGGGAGCTTGCCCCACGGCGTGACCGCGACCGCCCCCGCGACCGTCGCCGGCACCACGTTGTCGAAGCCCAGGAAGCGGGCCACGAACTCGTCCGCCGGGCGCTGCCAGACATCGAGGGGCGTCCCGGACTGGGCGATCCGCCCGTCCCGCATCACCACGACCCGGTCGGCGAGCGCGAAGGCCTCGCCCTGGTCGTGCGTCACGGCCAGCACGGTGGTACCCAACCGGCCGAACAACTCCCGCAGTTCCACGACCAGCCGTTCCCGCAGCGAGCGGTCCAGCTGACCGAGCGGCTCGTCCAGCATCAGCAGCCGGGGCCGGGGCGCGAGGGCCCGGGCCAGCGCCACGCGCTGCTGCTCACCGCCGGAGAGTCCGGCCACGGCCCGGCGCGCCGCGCCGGGAAGCCCGACGAGGTCCAGCAACTCCCGCACCTCGGCCTCCTGCTGCCCCTTGGACGCCCCACGCATCCGCGGCCCGAACGCCACGTTGCCGCCCACGTCCCGCTGCGGGAACAGCTGATGGTCCTGGAACATCAGCCCGACCCCGCGCCTGTGCGCGGGCACGCCCGCCTGGTCCCGCCCGTCGAGCGAGACCCGCCCGGAGTCCAGCGGCTGGAGCCCGGCCACCACCCGCAGCAGGGTCGACTTGCCGCTGCCGCTGGGCCCGAGCACACACACGATCTCGTGCTCGGCGACAGCGAGGTCCACGGCGTCGAGCACGGCCCGCCCGCCGAAGCGCACGGTCGCGGCATCGAGGCTCAGCAGCATCAGAACTCCCCCGTCCGGTCGGTCCGCAGTCGCTCCAGGACCAGCAGCGCCACCGCGCACACCACCATCAGAATCGTCGACAGGGCCATCGCCTGCCCGTAGTTGAGGTCACCGGGCCGTCCGAGGAGCCGAGCCACCGCGACGGGCAGCGTCGGGTTGTCGGGCCGCGCGATGAACACGGTCGCACCGAACTCCCCCAGCGACACGGCGAAGGCGAACCCGGCCGCGACCAGCAGCGCCCGCCGCACCATCGGCAGATCGACCTCCCGCCACACCCGCAACGGCGACGCCCCGAGCACGGCCGCCGCCTCCCGAAGCCGCCCGTCCACCGCCCGCAGCACGGGCAGCATGGTCCGCACGACGAAGGGCACGCCGACCAGCGCCTGTGCCAGCGGTACGAGGATCCAGGACTGCCGCAGGTCCAACGGCGGCTTGTCGAGCGCGATGAGGAAACCGAAGCCGACGGTCACCGCGGACACGCCCAGCGGCAGCATCAGCAGCGCGTCGAACCCGCGGACGATCCGGTCCGCGATGGGGGTGCCCCCGTTCGAGCGAAGCCGAGAATGGGGGAGGCGGGCGAGCGCGGCGGCGGCGAGAGCGCCGATCAGTACGGCGATGACGGTGGCGACGACGGCGTACTGGAGCGAGTTCGCGATCGCGGCGATCGGCGCCACCAGGAACGTACCGCCGTCCTCGCGGGTCAGTGCCCGGTAGTAGCCGAGGCCGGGGGCGTCCAGCGAGCGCCGCACCAGCACGGCGAGCGGCAGGACGAGGAGTACGGCGACGGTGGCGAGGACACCGGCCAGCAGCGCCCACTGCCCCGTCCCGCGCGGCCGGCGTGCCGTCACCGACGCGTCCACCAGCCGCAACGCGGTCTCCCGGCGCCGTACCGTCCAGGCGTGCACGGCGAGGATCGCGCCCACCGCGACGAACTGGACGATCGTGAGGACCGCGGCCGTGGACAGGTCGAAGATCTCGGAGGTCTGCCGGTAGATCTCCACTTCGAGAGTGGAGAAGGTGGGGCCGCCGAGGATCTGCACCACACCGAAGGAGGTGAAGGTGAACAGGAACACCATCAGCGCGGCGGCGGCCACGGCGGGGGCCAGCGCCGGGAGGGTGACCTTGCGCCAGGCCGTCAGCGGCGAGGCGCCCAGCATGCGCGCGGCCTCCTCCTGACGCGGGTCGAGCTGTGACCACAGGCCGCCGACCGTCCGTACGACGACCGCGTAGTTGAAGAAGACGTGCGCCAGCAGGATCGCCCACACGGTCGTGTCCAGCCGTACGCCCCACAGGTCGTCGAGCAGCCCGCCCCGGCCGACCAGCGCGAGGAACGCCGTACCCACGACGACGGTGGGCAGCACGAACGGAACGGTGACGACGGCCCGCAGGACCTGCTTGCCCGGGAAGTCGAGGCGCGCGAAGACATACGCGGCGGGCAGCGCCACCAGCAGGGTGAGCGCGGTGGAGGCGAGCGCCTGCCAGGTGGTGAACCACACAACGTGCCGGATGTCGGACTGCGTGACGACGTCCACGATCCGCCCGAACCGCCAGGCTCCGTCGACCTTCAGTCCGCGGGCGACGATCGCGGTGACGGGGTACGCGAAGAACAGCGCGAAGAACGCGACCGGCCCGGCCATCAGCCCGAGCCGCGCCGCGTTCCCCCTGCCGCCCTTACGGACGGCGCCCTTGCGGGGGGCCGCTTCGGCTACTTCAGTACCAGCGACGTCCACGACTTGACCCACTGGTCGCGGTTGGCGGCGATCTTGTCGGGTGCCATGGTCTCGGGGTCCTTGGCGGCCGGGCCGTACTTCGTGAACTCGGCGGGCGCCTTCGCGCCCTGCACCACCGGGTAGACGAACATGTTGAGCGGCATGTCCTCCTGGAACTCCCTGGAGACCAGGAAGTCGATGAGCGCCTTGCCGCCCTTGGTGTTCCCCGCGTTGCTCAGCAGCCCCGCGTACTCGGTCTGACGGAAGCAGGTGCCGTCCGACACTCCGGTCGGGGCGGTGCTGGGCCTCGGCTTCGCGTAGATGACCTCGGCGGGCGGGGAGGAGGCGTACGACACGACGAGCGGCCGGTCGCCGTGCGCCTTCTTTCCGCCGGCAGACCCGGAGAACTCGTCGTTGTACGCCTGCTCCCAGCCGTCGACGACCTTGACGCCGTTGGCCTTCAGCTTCTTCCAGTAGTCCTGCCAGCCCCCGTCGCCGTACTTGGCGGCGCTGCCGAGCAGGAAGCCGAGCCCCGGCGAGGACGTGGACGCGTTCTCGGTGACGAGGAGGTTCTTGTACTCGGGCTTGACCAGGTCGTCGAAGGACTGCGGCGGGGTCAGCCTGTGCTTGCTGAAGTACGCCTTGTCGTAGTTGACGCAGATGTCGCCGGAGTCGATCGGCGTGACGCGGTGCTTGGCCTGGTCGACCCGGTACCGGGGCAGGACCAGGTCGGATCCCTTGGCCTCGTACGGCTGGAACAGCCCGTTGTCGAGGGCGCGGGACAGCAGGGTGTTGTCGACGCCGAAGAAGACGTCGCCCTGCGGGTTGTCCTTGGTCAGGATCGCCTTGTTGACGGCCTGGCCCGCATCGCCGTCGGGAAGGACCTTGACCTTGTAGCCGGACTGCTTCTCGAAGTCCTTGAGCACGTTCTTCGAGACGGCCCACGAGTCATGGCTGACGAGGGTGACGGTCTTGGAGTCCGCCGTCCCCTTGCCGTCGGACGACCCGCACGCCGTCAGCGAGGACAGCGTGAGGAGGCCGAGCCCGGCGGCGACGGCCACGAAGGTCTTGTTGTGCACTGGATTTCCTCCTGGGGTTGACCAGGAAGAGACGCGGCCCTGCCCGGGACCCGTGGAGGACTCCACCGGTGCCCGGGCAGGGCGCAACAGCTTGAGTAATGACCGAACTTCCTACCCAGAATGACCTGGGCGAGGTTCAGAGGGTCTGCGGCCAGGTTGCCGCACTCTCAGCGCTGTGGCGCTCCCCTGTCGGAATATGAAGATGTACTGACCGGGTCAGACTACCGCTCGGTGGCCGCGAGCTGACCACAGGCACCGTCGATCTCCTGACCACGGGTGTCCCGGATGGTGACCGGCACCCCGTGCGCCGCGATGGCCTCGACGAACGCCTTCTCGTCCTCCGGCCGGGAGGCGGTCCACTTGGAGCCCGGCGTCGGGTTCAGCGGGATCAGATTGACGTGCACGGGCTTGCCCTTGAGCAGCCGCCCGAGCCGGTCGCCGCGCCAGGCCTGGTCGTTGATGTCCCGGATCAGCGCGTACTCGATGGACAGCCGACGCCCGGACTTCGCGGCGTACTCGAACCCGGCGTCGAGCACCTCGCGCACCTTCCAGCGGGTGTTCACGGGGACGAGGGTGTCGCGCAGCTCGTCGTCGGGAGCGTGCAGGGAGATCGCCAGCCGGCACTTGAAGCCCTCGTCGGAGAACCGGTGGATCGCCGGGACGAGCCCGACCGTCGACACGGTGATGCCGCGCTGCGACAGCCCGAGCCCGTCCGGCTCCGGATCGGTGAGCGCCCGGACGGCCGCCACGACCCGCTTGTAGTTGGCGAGCGGCTCGCCCATGCCCATGAACACGATGTTGGACAGCCGGGCCGGACCGCCGGGCACCTCACCGTCCCGCAGTGCCCGCATCCCGTCCACGATCTGGTGCACGATCTCGGCGGTCGACAGGTTCCGGTCCAGCCCCGCCTGGCCGGTCGCACAGAACGGGCAGTTCATCCCGCACCCGGCCTGCGAGCTGATGCACATCGTCACCCGGTCCGGGTAACGCATCAGCACCGACTCGACGAGCGTCCCGTCGAACAGCCGCCACAGCGTCTTGCGGGTGGTCCCCTGGTCGGTCGACAGGTGCCGCACGACCGTCATCAGCTCGGGAAGCAGCGCCTCCTGCAGCTTGGCGCGCGAACCGGCCGGGATGTCGGTCCACTCGGCCGGGTCGTGCGCGTACCGCGCGAAGTAGTGCTGCGAGAGCTGCTTGGCGCGAAACGGCTTCTCGCCGATCGCGGCAACGGCTTCCTTGCGCTCGGCGGGCGAGAGGTCGGCGAGGTGCCGCGGCGGCAACTTGGCTCCGCGGGGGGCGACGAAAGTGAGTTCTCCGGGCTTAGGCATGGCTGTACCAGTGTCGCAGATCCAATTGGGTGACCCGCAGATCCGTCTGCCCGGGTGTCCCGGAATGCGAGGAGCCCCCGCCTGAAAGGGGCGGGGGCTCGTCCTTGCCGTGGAGTCGTGCTCTCAGGCCGATCCGACGAACAGCACCAGCAGCAGCCACACCACCGGTGCCGTCGGCAGCAGTGAGTCCAGCCGGTCCATGATGCCTCCGTGACCGGGGAGCAAGGTGCCCATGTCCTTGATGCCCAGGTCCCGCTTGATCATGGACTCGCCGAGGTCACCGAGCGTGGCGCTGACCGCGACCGCGAAGCCGAGGACGAGGCCCTGCCACCAGCTGCCGCCGTCGATCAGGAACTGCATGCACAGGGCGCCGGCGACCATCGCGAACGCGACCGCGCCGAACAGGCCCTCGCGGGTCTTGCCGGGACTGATGCGCGGGGCGAGCTTGTTCTTGCCGAAGCGCCAGCCGACGGCGTACGCGCCGGTGTCGCTGACGACCGCCAGGAGCAGATAGGTCAGGACGCGGAACGGACCGTCGTCCGCCGTCAGCATCAGTGAGACGAACGTGGCCAGGAACGGCACGTAGAACGCCGCGAAGACACCGGCCGTGACGTCCTTGAGGTAACCGTCCGGCGGCTCCGTCATGCGCCAGACCAGTACCGCGAGCGCGGTCAGCGCCATGGCCACCCAGGCACCCTCGACGCCCCGGGCGTATCCGGCGACGACCATCGCCGCGCCGCCGAGCGCCAGCGGGACCAGGGGCGCCTTGATGTCCTTGCGCTCCTGGAGACGGCTGGTCAGCTCCCACAGGCCCACCACGACGGCGACCGCCACGACGCCCACGAACACGGCCTTGACGATGAACAGTGAGGCGACGATCACCACACCGAGTCCGATGCCGACGCCTATGGCCGCGCCGAGGTCGCGGCCCGCACTCTTCTTCTGCGGTGCGGGCGCCGGCTGTGGGGCGTCGGGCATGGGCTCCGGATTCTGCGGCGCCGCCGGGTGCGGCTGCGCCGTCGGGGTCTCGTCTCGGAACAAGGGACCGCTCAGCCGAGCGGCCCCCCGGTCCTCATCCTGGTCTCCGCCGTACGCGGGTACGTCGTCGGGCACGATGGGCATGGGGCGAGTGTGCTGCGCGTCATGCGCATCGTACGCGGGACCCGCCGGGGCAGCTCCCTGGGCATGGCCGTGGACATGTCCGTAGCCATGTCCGTGGCCAAGCCCCTGGTCAGTGGGCTCCCAGTACCCGGTCTGCGGCGGCGCTCCCCAGGAAGAATCGTTCATCAGACCTCGAGCAGTTCCGCTTCCTTGTGCTTCAGGAGCTCGTCCACCTGGGCGACGTACTTCGCGGTGGTGTCGTCGAGCTCCTTCTCAGCACGGCGGCCCTCGTCCTCGCCGACCTCGCCGTCCTTGATCAACTTGTCGATGGCGTCCTTGGCCTTGCGGCGCACGGAGCGGATGGACACGCGCGCGTCCTCGGCCTTGCCCTTGGCGACCTTGATGTAGTCGCGGCGGCGCTCCTCGGTGAGCTCGGGGAACACCACGCGAATGATGTTGCCGTCGTTGCTCGGGTTGACGCCCAGGTCGGAGTCGCGGATCGCCTGCTCGATGTTGCGCAGGGCGCTCTTGTCGAACGGGGTCACGACCGCCATGCGCGGCTCCGGCACGGAGAACGAAGCCAGCTGGTTGATCGGCGTCGGCGCGCCGTAGTAGTCGGCGACGATCTTGTTGAACATCGCCGGGTGCGCACGGCCGGTGCGGATCGCGGCGAAGTCCTCCTTGGCGACCACGACGGCCTTCTCCATCTTCTCCTCGGCTTCGAGGAGGGTCTCTTCGATCACCACTTGCTCCTGCGTGTCTTGAGTAGGCCCGGCTGCGGTTCCTTGGCGGTGGCGGCGGCCGGCTGCGTCGCGTCTTCTTCCTGCACGGTTCCCGACCGGCAGACCATTGTCCATCCCCCGGTCAGGGTCCGTCCCACCCGTCCCCCGGACAGGTGGCGCCCGGTGGAGGAAGCGGGTTTACCGGTCAGTCCCGGCTACCCTGCTCACCCACAAGCGTGCCGATCTTCTCACCCTTGACGGCCCGCGCGATATTGCCCTCCGCCAGAAGCTCGAACACGAGGATCGGCAGCTTGTTGTCGCGGCACAGCGTGATGGCGGTGGCGTCGGCGACCTTGAGGTCGCGCGTGATGACCTCGCCGTAGCCGAGGGAGTCGAACTTGACGGCGTCCGGGTTGGTCTTGGGGTCGGAGTCGTAGACCCCGTCCACCCCGTTCTTGCCCATCAGCAGCGCCTCGGCGTCGATCTCCAGGGCGCGCTGGGCGGCGGTGGTGTCGGTGGAGAAGTACGGCATGCCCATACCGGCGCCGAAGATGACCACGCGGCCCTTCTCCAGGTGGCGCACGGCGCGCAGCGGGATGTACGGCTCGGCGACCTGGCCCATGGTGATGGCGGTCTGCACCCGGCTGTCGATGCCCTCCTTCTCCAGGAAGTCCTGGAGGGCGAGGCAGTTCATCACGGTGCCGAGCATTCCCATGTAGTCGGAGCGGGCGCGGTCCATGCCGCGCTGCTGGAGTTCGGCGCCGCGGAAGAAGTTGCCGCCGCCAATGACGACCGCGATCTCCGCCCCGTCGCGCACGACGGCCGCGATCTCGCGGGCGATCTTGTGCACCACGTCGGGGTCGACGCCCAGGCCCCCGCCTCCGGAGAAGGCCTCTCCGGACAGCTTCAGCAGAAACCGGCCGCGTACTTTGCCGTCGTCGCTCTTCTGGGCCTTGGTGGTCATCGAGATCCCGCCTCTTTCACGTATTGCACATACGAAGAAGGCCATTGCCGATGGGGTCGTTTTTCGCTCCCATGCGCGGCAATGGCCTCCTCGTCAGATCTGCTGTCGTCCGTCACGCGCGTGTGCGGGGCGGCATACGCGAACGGAACGGCCGACTGCTGTCGACCCTATCGGGGTCGCCCGTCGATCGCGGTACGGACTCAGATGCCGACCTTGATGCGCGTGAAGCGCTTCAGGGTGACACCGGCCTCGTCCAGGACCTTCTGGACCGACTTCTTGTTGTCGAGCGCGTACGGCTGGCCGAGCAGCGTGGCGTCCTTGAAGAAGCCGTTGAGACGACCCTCGACGATCTTGGCGATCGCGGCCTCGGGCTTGCCCTCGGCGCGGGTGGTCTCCTCGGCGATGCGGCGCTCGGACTCGACGACCTCGGCCGGGACGTCCTCCTGGGCGAGGTACTTCGGCGCGAAGGCGGCGATGTGCTGCGCGACGCCCTTGGCGACCTCGGCGTTCGGCTTGTCGAGTTCGACGAGGACACCGATCTGCGGGGGCAGGTCGGGCATCGTGCGGTGCATGTACGCGGCCACGAAACCGTCGGCGAACTGCGCGAAGCGGTCCAGGACGATCTTCTCGCCCAGGTTGGCGTTGGCCTCGTCCACGAACGCCTGGACGGTCTTGCCGGGCTCGATCTCGGAGGCGAGCAGGGCCTCCAGGTCGGCCGGAGCGGTCTTGGCGACGTGCTCGGCGATGGCGTTGGCCGCGGCCTGGAACTTCTCGCCCTTGGCGACGAAGTCCGTCTCGCACTTCAGCTCGACGAGAACGCCGGAGGAGTTGTCGTCGGCGATGATGGAGACCACGGCGCCGTTCTCGGCGGAGCGGCCCTCGCGCTTGGCGACGCCCTTCTGGCCCTTGATGCGCAGCGCCTCGACGGCCTTCTCGACGTTGCCCTCGGCCTCGTCCAGCGCCTTCTTGCAGTCCATCATGCCGGCGCCAGTGAGCTCACGAAGCTTCTTGACGTCGGCGGCGGTGTAGTTCGCCATGAGTCTGTGAATCTTTCTCGAAGTCTGGAGGATCGAAGATCAGGGGATCTGCAGTTCCCATATGGCCGGGACTGCCGACGCGCCGCTGATCCGCGGGTGAACGGCGGGGGCGGAGTGCCGCCCCCGCCGTCAACACTGACGCTGACGGAGTCAGGCCTGCTCGCCCTCGGCGGCCGGGGCCTCGGCGGCCGGGGCCTCGGCGGCGGGGGCCTCAGCAGCCTCGGCGGCGGGAGCCTCAGCAGCAGGGGCCTCAGCAGCCTCGGCGGCGGGGGCCTCGGCAGCGGGAGCCTCGGCGGCCGGAGCCTCGTCCTTCTTCTCACCCTCGAGCAGGTCACGCTCCCACGCGGCGAGCGGCTCGCCCGCACCCTTGTCGCCCTTGTCACCGGTGGCGACGCGCGAGCGGGAGATGAGGCCCTCGGCGACGGCGTCGGCGATCACGCGGGTGAGCAGGGTGACGGAGCGGATCGCGTCGTCGTTGCCCGGGATCTTGTAGTCGACCTCGTCGGGGTCGCAGTTGGTGTCAAGGATGGCGACGACCGGGATGTTGAGCTTCCGGGCCTCGCCGACCGCGATGTGCTCCTTCTTGGTGTCCACGATCCAGACGGCGCTGGGCACCTTCTGCATCTCGCGGATACCACCGAGGGTCTTCTCCAGCTTGGCCTTCTCGCGCGAGAGCACGAGAAGCTCCTTCTTGGTCAGACCGGACGCGGCGACGTCCTCGAAGTCGATCTGCTCGAGCTCCTTGAGGCGCTGCAGACGCTTGTAGACGGTGGAGAAGTTGGTGAGCATGCCGCCCAGCCAGCGCTGGTTGACGTAGGGCATGCCGACGCGGGTGGCCTGCTCGGCGATGGCCTCCTGCGCCTGCTTCTTCGTGCCGACGAACATGACCGTGCCGCCGTGGGCGACGGTCTCCTTGACGAACTCGTAGGCGCGGTCGATGTACGACAGCGACTGGAGCAGGTCGATGATGTAGATGCCGTTGCGCTCGGTGAAGATGAAGCGCTTCATCTTCGGGTTCCAGCGACGGGTCTGGTGACCGAAGTGGACGCCGCTCTCCAGCAGCTCCCGCATCGTGACGACGGCCATGGCCGTTCTCCTTGAGTTTCTCGGTTGTGCCGCGGGTACCGGCCGGCACCCGCGCCTGACGCCCGAGTGCGCCTTGCCGCGAAGGACCGAGAGGCGCTGACACCGGCGTGTGATCACCAGGTGTCGGGGCGTGCGAAGTCGACCCGGTGACCCGGATCGCCAACAGAAGTGTACGGGACCCGCGGGGCACCGGGTGACGCCGCTGTCCACAACCTGGGAGTCGTCCACAGATCCCGGCCATGATCGGCGGGGGTGCGGGACGGTTCTGACATGCGACGAACGATGCGAAGCGGGTGTGCGTGGGCGGGGCTGCTGCTGGGACTGGCAGCGGGCGTGCTGACTCCGTTCGCCTGGGCGGACGCCCCGCCGCCGCCTCCCGCGCCGCCGCCGGTACCCGCGATCGGCCGCGTCTGGCCGGTGGGCACCCGGCCCGCGGTGGTACGGGGCTGGGAGCCCCCGGCGACGGTCTACGGCCGTGGCCACCGGGGCGTGGACCTGGCCGCGACGCCCGGGGCACCGGTGCGCTCGGTGGCGGCGGGGCGGGTGTCCTTCGCGGGCCGGGTGGCCGGGAGAGGCGTGGTGTCCGTCGAGCTCGGCGGCACGGATCTGCGGACGACGTACGAGCCGGTGCGGGCGTCGGTGAAGAAGGGCGACGAGGTGACGGCGGGCGAGGTGGTGGGGACGGTCGAGCCGACGGGGTGGCACTGCGCGGCGGCCTGTGTGCACTGGGGTCTGCTCAGCGGCGAGACCTACCTGGACCCGCTGTCGCTGCTGCCACCGTGGCTGCTGAACACGGGTCCGTCGAGGCTCCTGCCGGTACTGGGGGTGCCGTTGCCGGCCTGAACGGGGTCAGCCCCGCACGCCCCGCAGCACCGTCGCCACAGCCGTGTCCGTGATGTCGGCGGGGTCTTCGGCCGCACCCAGCTCGATGCGGCGGACCGCCGCGTCCACGACGCCCTGGAGCAGCATCGCCGCCAGCCGCGGCTGCTCGTGCCCCATCTCCCCCAGCGCCTCGACGATCATGGTGACGAGCCCGCCGTGCGCGGCCCGGATCTTCTCCCGCGCCCCGGCGTCCAGCTCGCTGGCCGAGATCGCCACGACGGCCCGGTGCCGGCGGTCCCCCACCAGCGCCAGCTGCTGCCGCACATACGCCTCGATCTTGCCCTCGGGAGTGTCCGCCCGCTCCATCGCCGCCGAGACCTCCGCCGCCCACACGGGGAAGTCGACCTCGCACAGCTCCTCGACCACGGCGGCCCGGGACCGGAAGTACTCGTAGACGGACGATCGCGCAAGACCCGTCCTCTCGGCGAGGGCCGGGAAGGTCAGCGCCTCCGTCCCGCCCTCGGACAGCAGAGAACGGGCCGCGTCCAGCAGGGCGGCTCGCTGCATCGACCGGTGCTCGGCCACGGAGGCCGCTCGAATCCTTGGCACGTCAACCACTTTACGGACGCACCACCCCGGACGGGAGTCACTCCGCACCACACACGGCGTTTCCGCCGGTTCACCGGCCGAAGCTCGCCAGTTTCGCCCGCAGCTGCAGCACCGACTTGGTGTGGATCTGGCTCACCCGGCTCTCGGTGACCCCCAGCACGTTCCCGATCTCGGCGAGCGTGAGCCCCTCGTAGTAGTACAGCGTGACGACGGTCTTCTCCCGCTCCGGCAGCGTGTTGATCGCCCGCGCCAGGAACCGCCGCAGCTCCCGGTCCTCGGCCACCTCCACCGGGTTGTCGGCGGCGGTGTCCTCCAGCGTGTCCATGAAGCTCAGGCCGTCCCCGTCCTCGCCGCCGACGTGCAGCAGCTCCTCCAGGGCGACCACGTTGGCCAGCGACAACTGACTGAAGACGGCATGGAGTTCGTCGACCTCGATGCCGAGCTCGGCGGCCACCTCGTACTCCGACGGGGTACGTCTGAGCCGCGCCTCCAGCGTCGCGTACGCCCGCTCCACGTTCCGTGCCTTCTGCCGCACGGACCGGGGGATCCAGTCCAGCGCCCGGAGCTCGTCGATCATGGCTCCGCGGATCCGGGTGATCGCGTACGTCTCGAACTTGATCTCCCGCTCGATGTCGAACTTCTCGATCGCGTCGATCAGCCCGAACACCCCCGAGGACACGAAGTCGGCCTGCTCCACGTTCGGCGGCAGGCCGACGCTCACCCGCCCCGCCACGTACTTCACCAGCGGCGAGTAGTGCAGGATCAGCTGCTCCCGCAGCCGGTCGTCCCCCGTCGCCTTGTACGACCGCCACAGCTCGTCGAGCGTCGACGGAGCGGGCGGCCGCACGCTGCCACCGTCGCGGGCGGCTGGGGGGATCGCCGCCCGGTCGGACCCGGAGGTGTGCTGGGGCATTCGTCGCCTTGTGCCGTTCTGCAGTGAGCTGTCGGTCTGGTGTCGAGTTGGCGCGGTCTGCGTCGGGGTCGTCGTGAGCGTAGCGTGACTGAGGAGTCGCGGTGTGCGAACGGCGAGGCACCACCCCCGCACGGGCACCCTCCCCGGCGCACTCCACCGCGCTCCGCGCGTCGCTCTGCGTGACCGAGTGGAGGTGTCAACTCCGGGAAATCCCAAGGGCGTCGGGGGTTCCCCCGGACGGCCGAACACACTCGGTCAGCACAGACCATGACCGTCCCGGACCGAGATCATCGCCTGGCGTGTCAACTTCCAGCCATCGCCGTGTCGTTCGACGTAACCAAGTGATCGGAGTTCGTACAGCCTCGCGATCGCCTCGTCCGGCGTGGTCTGCGCACCGAGCGCGATCTCCCCGGGAGGTGCCGCCCGGCTTCCGGGCAGGGCGGCCAGGACCCGCCTGGCGGCCGGTTCCAGCAGGTCCCGGGGCAGCACCGGGCCGCGCCGGTCCGGGGCGAGCTCACCCATGTCGCCGACCATTTCGACGACTTCCGCGGCGTCGGTGACCAGCACCGCCTCCCCCCTCAGGAGTTCGTGCACGCCAGCGGAGAGCCCGCTGGTGGCGGGGCCGGGGACCCCCATGGTGAACCGTCCCAGGCGCTGCGCCGCCCGTGCCGTGACCAGCGAGCCGCTGCGGTAGGCGGCCTCCACGACCACGGTGCCCCGGGTGAGCGCCGCGATCACCCTGTTCCGCAGGACGAACCGGCTCGGTGTCGGATGATCACCGGGCGGCAACTCCCCGACCACCAGGCCCTGTTCCGCGATCCTGGCGATCAACTCGGTGTGCCCGCGGGGGTAGGGCCGGTCGACGCCGCAGGCCAGGACGGCCACGGTGGCCCCGCCCGCGCCGAGGGCACCCCGGTGGGCGGCACCGTCGACACCGTAGGCGCCGCCGGACACCACCACCCAGCCGCGCTCGGCGAGTCCCGCGGCGAGCGTGCCCGCCATGTGGGCGCCGTACTCCGTGCAGGCCCTGGCCCCCACGACGGCGACCGATCTGAGCGCCCATATCCGCAGGCTGGGCCTGCCCCGCAGCCACAGTCCGACGGGCCGGGCGTCGCCCAGGTCGTCCAGCTGGGCCGGCCACTCGCCGTCCCCGGGGCGCACGAACCGCACGCCGGCGTCCCGCGCGACCTCCAGGTCCCGCCTCGGCTCGGCCCGCCCGGCCCGCGCCACCAGCCCCGCCCACCGCGTCCCGCTCACCCCCGGCAGGACGTCCCCGCCCGCACGCAACCGCCGGACCACCTCCGGCGCCCCGTACTCCCGCAGCCATCGGCCGGCGGTCTCGTCGCCGGGTTCGACGACCCGGGTGAGGAAGACGCGGGAGAGCAGGTCGGCACCGGGATCGTCGCCTCCCGTCACCTCGGCGCCCCGATGGCCATGGGCACGCCCCGCGGAACTCCGGTGCGCAGTTGCAGCGCCAGGGTGACGTCCGTGACGTCGGGCCGGTCGTGGCCGGCCAGATCCGCCACCGTCCAGGCGACACGCAGGACGCGATCGAGCCCGCGGGCGGTCAGGACGCCTCGTTCGAGGCTGCGCTCCACCTCGTTCATCGCGCCGGCCGCCGCGTGCCAGCGGCTGCGCAGCTCCCGTCCCGGCACTTCGCTGTTGGTCCGCCAGGGGGTTCCTGCGAGGCGTGCGGCCGCCCGTTCCCTGGCCGCCCGGACCCGGTCGGCGACCGTCGCGGTGGACTCGCCCCGGGCGCCGGGCTCGGTGAGCTCGGCACGTGTGACGGGTTCGACCTCGACACGGAGGTCCACCCGGTCGAGCAGCGGGCCGGTCAGCCGTGCCTGGTACCGGCGGATCGCCGACGGCGGGCACTCGCACAGGGCGTTCCGCTGCGAGAACCGGCCGCAGGGGCACGGGTTGGCCGCGAGCACCATCAGGAACCTCGCCGGGAACCGGACCACGCCCGCGCTGCGCGCGATCACGACGTGCCCCGACTCCAGGGGCTGCCGCAGGGCGTCTAGGGTGTGGCCGTGGAACTCCGGCGCCTCGTCGAGGAAGAGCACTCCCCGGTGGGCCAGCGACACGGCACCGGGGCGTGCGACGCCCGGTCCGCCGCCGACGAGCGACTGCATGGTGGCCGAGTGGTGCGGGGCGCAGTAGGGCGCGACGTCGATGAGCGGCTTGCCCGGCGGCAGGAGTCCGGCCACCGAGTGCACCGCCGTGACCTCCAGGGACTCCTCGCGGATGAGCCTCGGCAGCACGCGGGGCAGCCGCTCCGCGAGCATGGTCTTGCCGGCGCCGGGCGGCCCTTCCAGGAACAGGTGATGGCCGCCCGCGGCGGCCACCTCCACCGCTGTGCGCGCCGCGACCTGGCCGACGACGTCGGCCAGGTCGTGCCCCTGGTCGTACTGCGCCGCGGCCGGGCTGTGCATGCCGGTGGCCGCTCCGGTACCGGGCACGCGCAGGCCGGCCAGGAGCGGATCGGGGCGGCCCTGCTCGTCCGGCTCCTCCTCGGGCGCCGGCTCGTCCGACAGGACGGCGATCAGCTGCCGCAGGCTGCGGACGCCGAGCACGGACACGCCGGGCACCAGCGAGGCCTCGCCAGCGGCGCACTCCGGCACCACCACCTGCTCGTATCCGGCGTCGGCAGCGGCCAGCACCGCCGGCAGAATGCCCCGGACCGGGCGCACCCGGCCGTCCAGTCCCAGCTCTCCGATCATCACGATGTCGGCGAGCACCCGGGGGTCGATCCGCTCGGCGGCACCGAGCACCGCGCAGGCGACGGCAAGGTCGAACCCGCTGCCGGCCTTCGGCACGGATGCCGGGCTCAGACCGACCGTGAGCTTCTTCTGCGGCCATTCGCCGCCCGAGTTCACGACGGCGGCCCGCACCCGGTCCCGGCTCTCCGTCAGGCTCTTGTCCGGCAGCCCCACCAGCGTGAACGCCGCCACTCCGGGCTCCAGGTCCGCCTGGACCTCGACCACCACGCCCTCGACGCCCACCAGCGCCACCGAGCACGTACGGGCGAATCCCATCAGGCCACCCCCCGCGCGTGCTCGACCACGGGGGCGCCGCGGTCGGGCAGGAGGACGCCGACGAGGTCGATACGGACGCCGCCGGGCGGGGCGCCCCCATGCGTCTGGATCCAGCGTTCTGCCAGGTCGCGCAGACGCGCCGCCTTCTCCGGGGTCACCGCGGCCATCGGATGCTCGTACGCCCCGCCGCGGCGCGTCTTCACCTCACAGACGACCAGTGCGTCGCCGTCGCGGGCGACGATGTCGATCTCGCCGGACCGGCCGCAGCGCCAGTTGCGCTCCAGGACCGTCATTCCGGTCTCCGCGAGCCGTCGCGCGGCCAGGTCCTCGCCGTATTTGCCGAGCGCACCTCGTGCAGTGCGTGTGTTCATGTCGGCACCACCTCCGGTGCCAACGGTCACGCACCCGCCTCCAAGAAGTGAATCTTGGTGGACGGCCCGGCGACTGTGGAAAACTCCGTCACCCGCCTGGAAGCTCCAGGTCGGTCTTGTTCAGCTCCTCAATGTTCACGTCCTTGAACGTCAGGACGCGCACCTGTTTCACGAAGCGGGCGGGTCGGTACATGTCCCAGACCCAGGCGTCGGCCATCGACACCTCGAAGAACACCTCGCCCTGGACCGAGTGCACCTGCATCTCGTAGTCGTTGGTGAGGTAGAAGCGCCGCTCGGTCTCGATCACGTATTTGAACAGACCGACGACATCGCGGTACTCCCGGTAGAGCTTGAGCTCCATCTCGGTCTCGTACTTCTCGAGGTCCTCGGCGCTCATGGCATGTTCCCCTTCAGCCGTGCGATCCCACCATTGTGCGCCAGTCCCGCGGGCCCCTAGACGATTTCCGCGTCAAGGGTCACGGGGCTGGCCGGGGGACCTTCGTCGAGCAGCCTCCGCAGCAGCTCGGCGAGTCTGGTCGGATACACCGTCTCATGCGCCCGGGTCAGTTCCCGACACGTCCACCAACGAGCTCCGGCGACACTGCGCCGCTCCAGCTCGGTCAGCCCCTCGGCCTCGGGCACCACGTTGGGCGTATCGGCCGTACGGGCCAGGTAATACCACTCGTCCTGGTCCCAGCGGCGGCCCGCGAACGGGAACGAGCACGTGCGCCGCCACAGCACCGGGCCGAGTTCGACCTCGGTGATGCCGGTCTCCTCGGCGAGTTCCCGCAGGGCCGCCTGCTCATGGGTCTCGTCGCCCTCCAGGCCGCCGCCGGGCGTGAACCACCAGTTGTCGGCCGGATCGTCCGGCTCGTGACCGTGCAGGAGCAGGATGCGGTTCTCGGGGTCGAGCAGGACCACCCTGGCGACCTTGCGCGGACCGTCCGGGTATTCGGCCTCGTACGAGTCCCCGGGCGCCGTGCCGCCCGCGTCCGTGGCCTCAGCCGGCACTGGCGGGCTCCGTGCGCGTGCGGGCACGGGAGCGGCCCGTCCGCTTGGCGATCGGACCGTACGCGCCACCGCCGAGGACGAGGACCGAGCCGCCGACGATCAGATAGAAGATGATGCGCAGCGGGCCGGGCTGGGACAGGACGCCGAGGGTCTCGAAGCCGGTGGGGCGCTTCAGCATGCCCTTCATCGGCCATACGACGGCGTCGACGCGGGAGCTGACCGCGTTCCGCGAGACCGTGCCGCTGGCCGCGTCCGTGAGGTGGGCGGTGGAGTCCAGGGAGCCCTGGCGTTCGTCGCCCAGGAGGAAGAGCCGGCCCTTGGGTACCTTCACGGTAGGGAAGTTCTTGATCTCGGCCAGGCTGCCCTTGGGCAGATACGGCTCCTCGATCTCCTTGCCGTTGACGGTCAGCTTGCCGTCGGTGCAGCAGGCGACCGTGTCACCGCCGACCGCGACCACGCGCTTGACCACGTTCGCGTTGGTGACCCAGGACTTGTCGCGGAAGACGACGACGTCACCGCGGCGCACCTCGTTGCCGTCGACACGCTGGGCCAGGACGCGGTCGCCGGTGTCGATCGTAGGCGTCATCGAGCTGGTGGGCACGGTGTACGGCCGGTAGACCACCGCCGCCCACGCGAATCCTCCGAGGAACAGCACCAGGCCCAGCGCCACGGCCAGTCCGGACAAGCGCTGTCCGAGCCGGCTTCCGACCTGCGCCGTGCCAGTGCCGCCGCTGCGCGGGGCCGTACGTATCGTGCTCTCGCCACCCATGGACCCGCACCCTACCCGGCGGTACCGGACCGGGGGAGTCCCTCTTTCGCGAGCCGGGTCACAAGCTTCCCGAGGTTCGCGCCACGGTTCGCGCCACGAAAGAACCGCGGTGGTCTTCCCGGGCTGTTCGATCTCGGGAAGACCACCGCGGTCACGGTACGCGTCGCAGGGGAAGCTCAGGCCGTGCCGCAGCTCCAGGAGCCCCAGTTGCCCCACTCCCCGCTACGGTACTCACCCACGCCCGCCTGGAGGCAGACTCCCGTGCCTTCGGCATAGCTCCTGTTGCTGGTCACCGGGGAGCCGTCGTGCCCGTTGGGGTTCCAGATGGCGAAGTCGTAGCCGCCGCCCGACTGGTACGGCGCGACATCCACCTTCACGACCGCGTCCATGCCGTCCGTGCACTCGTCGTACACGGTGAACACCTCACCGTAGGACGCGAAGTGCCCGGCGGAGGAGTGCGCGCACCCGGTCTTGATGGTCTGCCCGTACACGGTCACGTCCGTCCCCGCCAGGGCCGGCGAGTTGGCGAGCCCGACCAAGGCAACCGCACCGACCAGTGCCCCCGCGAACCGAAACTTCTTCACAGTGCCCCCAAGCTTCAACTGAATATCACCATTCGAACGCAATGGGGCCCCAGGAGCGGCGAGACCTCACGTCCGCCCCCGGGACCCCATCGTTCAGCTACAGGCCGCCGTCATCCGCCCTGGACGCGGCCACCTGCGTCGATCGTCGGCGCCCGACTTCCCCTCGGGGAAGATCAGGCCGTGCCGCAGCTCCAGGAGCCCCAGGTGCCCCACTCTCCGCTGGAGTACTCGCCCGAGCCCGCCTGGAGGCAGACTCCCGTGCCTTCGGCGTAGCTCCTGTTGCTGGTCACCGGGGAGCCGTCGTGCCCGTTGGGGTTCCAGATGGCGAAGTCGTAGCCGCCGCCCGACTGGTAGGGCGCGACATCCACCTTCACGACCGCGGACCAGCCATCGGCGCACTCGTCGTACACGGTGAACACCTCACCGTAGGACGCGAAGTGCCCGGCCGAAGCGTGCGAGCACCCCGACTTGAGGCTCGGCCCGTACACGGTCACGTCCGTCCCCGCCAGGGCCGGCGAGTTGGCGAGCCCCACCAAGGCGACCGCACCGACCAGTGCCCCCGCGAACCGGAACTTCCTCATAGTGCCCCCAAGAATCAATCAAATGTTCAAGGCTTGAACAAGATCAGACACTAGGGGGGCGCACCTTGCGCGGCAAGCGATATTCCGAACGTGATCAAGCTGTGATTCCTTGATCATCTTCGTGGGGGCACACGCCGGAAGCCCACGGGGACGCCGGCTGAGTCAAGACAGAACGGGGCCCTGGAAGCGGGACTTCACGTCCGCCTCCAGGGCCCCATCGTGCTGCTGCGGGCCGCGCCCTACGGGTTCAGCCCCTGGTCGAAGGTGTCGGGCACGGGCAGCGTGCCCCAGCGGTTGATCGGCCAGGCCTTCACGATGGCGCGTCCGATGACGTCCTTGACCGGAACCATGCCGTGGTACTTCTGGTCCTGGTTGTAGCGCGAGTCGCGCGAGTCCTGTCGGTGGTCGCCCATGACCCAGATGTAGCCCTTGGGAACCTTGACCTTGAACTGACCGCCGCCTTCGTCGTCGGAGCACGGAGTGTTGCCGGCGTACACGTAATCCTGCTCGTTCAGTGCCTTGCCGTTGACCTTCAGCGGGCCGGTCCCCTTGCACTCGACCGTGTCTCCACCGACCCCGATCACGCGCTTGATCAGGTCCTTCTCCTCCGCCGACGGCATCAGGCCGATCCAGCTGAGCGCTTTCTGCACGACGTTCGGTTCGGGCGTCGGCTCACCCCTCAGCCAGTTGCCGGGGTCGTGGAAGACGACGACCTCGCCGCGCTCGGGCTCGGAGCCGAACCACGGGGTCAGCTTGTCGACCAGGACACGGTCACCCTGCTGGAGGGTGTTCTGCATCGAGTCGGACGGGATCGAGAACGCCTGCACCAGGAACGTCTTGATCAGCAGCGCCAGCACCAGCGCGATGCCGATGAGGATCGGCAGCTCCTTCCAGAAGGAGCGGGGCTTCTTGGGGCCGGGGGTCGAGCCACCTTGTCCGCCGTCCTCGTTCCGCGCCCGGTGCTCGCCGTCGGACGTGCCGTCCCCGGCCGCCCCGGGGTCATTCGCGGAGCTCATGGCGCCGTCCGTCGTGGGGACACTGTCTTCCGCGGGGCGCTCGTGCTCCTCGCCGTCGTGTCCCGAACGTGCGCCAACCGCCACATCCCCCACGCCAACTCCTTATTCCGTGCCACCGCCTGCTCCATCCACGACGCAGGCCCACCACTCCCATAACGAGCGGGAGTTCCGCAGGGGTCGGGAGTTGGATCGTTCCGTTCGGATCGTCGGAGGCAACCCTATGCGACAGCCGGGGAGTCGCGGTCGACCCCGACACGGAGTTCGACACGCTTGCAAAGGTTTTAGGTTCCTCCAGCCTGGTCCAATGGCCGACGGGCCAGCCGATCACCATGGCCCGGCCCACCACCGAGTCCAGGGAGACCGTGCCGCCGTACGAGGTGTTCTGGTGGGCACGGGAGTCCGCGGAGTTGCCCCTGTGGTCGCCCATCACCCACAGCCTTCCCTTCGGGACGGTGATGTCGAACGAGGTGGTGGAGGGGGCGTTTCCGGGGTACAGGTAGTCGCCCTCGGTCAGGGGTACGCCGTTGACGGTCATCCGGCCTTGGGCGTCACAGCACTTGACGTGGTCCCCACCGACGCCGATGACCCTCTTGATGAGGTCTTTCTCGTTGGCGGAGGGAAGCAGGCCGATGAACGTGAGCCCCTCTTTGACCTGCTTGACGACGACCGGGTCGTCCTTGGTCGTGGTGGTCTGCTCGTCCTTGAGCCAGCCGCCCGGGTCGTGGAACACGACGACGTCCCCGCGCTGCGGCTCGGAGCCGAACCACGGGGTGAACTTGTCGACCAGGACGCGGTCACCGATCCGGATCGTCTGCTCCATGGAGCCCGACGGAATGACGAACGCCTGGACGAGGAACGTCTTCAGTACGAGGGCTATCAGGACGGCCACACCGATGAGCAGCGGTATCTCCCGGACGGCGCTGCGCCTACGCTTGCGCTTGACCTTGCGCTGGAGTTTGCGCCGCTCCGCGCGGGAGCGGCCGCCGGCTGCTGGGCTGGAGGTACGCCGGGCCCCGGTGGGCAGCAGATCGTCCGCGGCGGCGCTGGGCACACCCCGCGGTTTTCCACGGTTACCCATGAGCGCCCGCCCCGTTCGACTGCTTCTCCTGCGGGGCCAGCGCCCCTGCGGCTGCGCCGGCCGGCACGCGCGCGTAGGCGGCGGGGCGGTGCAGGTGCGTCCAGTGGGCGGCCGGCCAGACGATCCAGTCGGCGCGGCCGATCACGTCCCCGACGGGGATCATGCCGCCGCCGGGCGAGCCCAGGTGGTCGCGGGAGTCACTGGAGTCGCTGCGGTGATCGCCGAGGACGAACAGTCTGCCGTCGGGCACGACGATGTCGAAGGGGACGGTGGACGGGCTGTCCCCCGGATAGAGGAACGCCGTCTCGTCGACCGACCGGCCGTTCACTTCGATCCTCCCCTTCTTGTCACAGCACACCACGTGGTCTCCCCCCACACCCACAACGCGCTTGATGTAGTCGGCGTCCCCGAAGTACCCGGTGCCGTCGAACACGACGACGTCGCCGCGCCGCGGCTCGGCACCGAAACGGTACGCGAACTTATTTACGAGGACGCGGTCTCCGATCCTCAATCCCTGTTCCATGGATCCGCTGGGAATCTGGAATGGTTGGGCCACGAATGTGTTGAGGAGCAGCAAAAACAGCAGGCAGACGAAGAGGGTGAGGGTGATCCACCTGCCCGGCAGCCACTCGGTGATCCGCGACACCAACGCAAAACGCGACCGTTCCTCCGTACCCGGCGTACCAGGGCGGGAGGAGCGGTCGCGTTCCGTCGGCTGTGCTTCGGTGTCCATCGGAGCCAGATGTTATCCGGCCCTGCTGTGACTTCCGGGAAGCGCTCAGCTGTCGCGCTTCTCCTTGATCTTCGCGGCCTTGCCACGCAGCTCGCGCAGGTAGTACAGCTTGGCGCGACGCACGTCACCGCGGGTGACGAGCTCGATCTTCTCGACGATCGGGGTGTGCACCGGGAAGGTGCGCTCGACGCCGACGGAGAACGAGACCTTGCGGACCGTGAAGGTCTCACGGACACCGGAGCCCTGGCGGCGGATCACAACGCCCTTGAACTGCTGCACACGGGAGCGGTTGCCCTCGATGACGCGGACGTGGACGTTGACGGTGTCACCCGGACGGAAGGCCGGGATGTCGCTGCGCAGCGACGCGGAGTCGACGGTGTCGAGCAGGTGAGACATTTCGTCTGCTTTCTTCGCTGATGCCACAGGTCATCAACGGGAACTAGGTTTCCATGAGGTCTGCCGTGCGGGTCGGGGCGGACGTCGTCTCCCCCTGTGGCAGGGGCGCACACCGGACGGACGCACAACAGCGGTCTATTCTTCCACGCCCTCTGGCCTGCGCCAAAATCGGCCGTACGGCGTGCCCTCCGGGTCCGGGGCCCAGCCCAGGATGGAGAGCATCTCGCGGTCCTTCTTGTCGAAGGCCTTGGGGTCGCAGCGCTCGATGAGGTCGGGCCGGTTGGCCGTCGTACGCCGCAGGGCCTCGTCCCGGCGCCAGCGGGAGATCTTCCCGTGGTGGCCGCTGAGCAGCACGTCCGGGATGTCCCGGCCGCGCCAGACGGGCGGCTTGGTGTAGACGGGGCCCTCCAGGAGGTTGGCCATCGAGCCGGGGGCGAAGGAGTCGTCCCGGTGCGACTCGGCGTTGCCGAGGACGCCGGGCAACAGCCTGGCCACCGCTTCCGTGATCACCAGAACGGCCGCCTCGCCTCCGGCGAGGACATAGTCGCCGATGGACACCTCGTACACCGGTATCCGGGTGGCGTACTCGTCCATGACACGCCGGTCGATGCCCTCGTAGCGGGCCGGCGTGAAGATCAGCCAGGGGCGCTCGGAGAGCTCGACGGCGAGTTCCTGGGTGAAGGGACGGCCGCTGGGGGTCGGGACGATCAGCGCGGGCGCGTGGGAGCCCGTCTCGTAGCCGTCGGCCAGCACGGAGTCCAGGGCGTCGCCCCAGGGGTCGGTCTTCATGACCATGCCCGGACCGCCGCCGTACGGCGTGTCGTCGACCGTGTGGTGACGGTCGTACGTCCACGAGCGCAGGTCGTGCAGGTGCACGTTGAGCTGCCCACGCGCGCGTGCCTTGCCGACGAGGGAGACGTTCAGCGGTTCCAGGTACTCGGGGAAGATCGTGACGACGTCCAGGCGCATCAGGACTCTTCCCCCGCCGTGTCCGTGTCCCGGGAGGACGCGGTCTCGGCCCGGTCGTCGATCAGGCCCGGCGGAGGCGCGATGACGGCCTTCTGCTCCTCCAGGTCGATCTCCGTGACGATCTCCTCCACGAAGGGGATCATCACCTCGGTGCCGTCCGGGCGCTCCACGATGAACAGGTCCTGCGAGGGCAGGTGCGAGATCTCCGTGATCCGGCCGACCTCCGTGCCGTCCTCGGTCACCACGTCGAGGTCGATGAGCTGGTGGTCGTAGTACTCGTCCTCGCCCTCGGGGAGCTCCTCCGGGTCGATCTCTGCGATCAGGAGGGTGTTGCGGAGGGCTTCGGCGCCGGTGCGGTCGCCGACGCCCTCGAAGCGCAGGAGCAGCCGGCCGCTGTGCACCCGGCCGGTGGCGATGGTGAGCGGACCCGTGGAGGCGGGATCGGTGGTGAGTACGGCGCCGGGCGCGAGCCTGAGTTCCGGCTCGTCGGTACGCACCTCGACGGTGACCTCGCCCTTGATGCCATGGGCACGGCCGATCCGTGCGACTACCAGCTGCACTGTGCTTGATCTCCTGTCGTACGACTACGGGCCGGGGACGGCCCAGTGGCCCTCCCCGGCCCGAGCCGGTGCTGCGAAAGCGTCAGCGGACGTGGTCCACGTCGACGAGGTCGACGCGGACGCCGCGGCCGCCGATGGCACCCACGACGGTGCGCAGGGCGCGCGCGGTGCGGCCGTTGCGGCCGATCACCTTGCCGAGGTCGTCGGGGTGGACCCGGACCTCGAGGACGCGCCCGCGGCGCAGGTCGCGCGAGGCGACCTGCACATCGTCGGGGTTGTCGACGATGCCCTTCACGAGGTGCTCAAGCGCCTCTTCGAGCATGCTGCTCAGGCCTCGGTCGACTCGGACTCAGCCGCGGCCTCGTCCTTCTTCTCAGCCTTCTTCTTCTGGGTGATGGCCTCACCCTTGCCCTCGTCGTCACCGCCGAGAGCCTCGAACGACGGACGCACGGCCTTCGGCGCGGCGACGAGCAGCGGCGCCGGGGCGGGCTCGCCCTTGAACTTCTGCCAGTCGCCGGTCTTCTTCAGGATGGCGAGGACGGGCTCGGTCGGCTGCGCGCCGACACCCAGCCAGTACGCCACGCGCTCGGCGTCCACCTCGATGACCGACGGGTTGTAGGTCGGGTGGTACTTGCCGATCTCCTCGATCGCACGGCCGTCACGACGGGTGCGGGAGTCGGCGACGACGATGCGGTAGTGAGGCGAACGGATCTTGCCCAGACGCTTCAGCTTGATCTTGACTGCCACGGGAGTGGATTCTCCTGGTTTTGACGTGGTTGGGCACGGCGAGACTGCCGCGTGGGGTTGCGGTACCCGAGTGCCCGACGGACGCGTCAGCCGGAGGAGAGAGGGGTCCTGTGCGGCTGTCGAGTACAGCTAGCCATTGTGCCACACCCTGCGGGCCGCTTCCGGCCGAGGGGGCTGGGTGATCTTGGGCATGCCTGAGGGGCACCCGGCGTGGAGGTGACCGTACGTCGGGTGCGCCACTCGGCACCGGCAAGTCGCCGGCCGCGCCCACTCGCGCCGCCCTGCGGCACGACTGCCCGCGGGTGTGCGTTACGAGCGGACTGCGCCTGCCACGAGCAGTCGCAGCTTCAGCTCGCCGCCGCTCCCACGACCTCCGGGATACGGAACGGCTTTCCGCATCCGCCGCACACGATCGGGGCCTGGGCCAGGACCGACGGAACCACCCGGACGTTGCGGCCGCAGTCACAGACCGCCTTGACGCGGACGCCGCCGCCGGAGGAGCCATGGCGGGCGGCCGGGCCGCGGAAGGTGCGGGTGGTGTCGGCGGACGTGGCCACCGTGTGGGCCTTCAGCGCGCGCTGAAGGCGTTCGATCGTCGGGCGGTAGCGGCGCTTGGCCTCCGCGTTCAGCGTGACCAGGGAGAAGCCGCTGCTGGGGTGGGGTTCGTCGGGGTGGTCCAGGCCCAGTTCCTCGGCGATCGCGAGGAATCTGCGGTTGTGGTAGCGCCCGGCGCGGGAGGTGTCGCGGACCCCGCGGGCGGCGGCGATGCCGTGGACTGCCTCGTGAAGCAGTCGCTCGAAGGAGAGCTCGTGACCGCAGGCGGACGACGACTCCCCGATCAGGGACTCTGGCGCGGCAAGGTCCGGCAGCTCGGGGTGGTACCGCTGAATGTCGGCCCACGCCTGCGCCAGCTCTGCGGCGAGAACAGGTGGTGTCTGTGTCGTGCTCACGTAATGACAACGAGCCTGGGGGCTCCAGTGTTCCGATTCCGGGGCATCCCAAATAATTTGCACTTACCCGTCAGTTGCCGCTGATGCGTCCGGACGAGGGCGGGTGCGCTGATCTGCGGAGAAGCCTCACAGCTCGTATCAAGCCGGTGCGTAGTCCGACGTACGACCCGGCGCGTAGATCAGGTCCGCGCGCTGGGGTGGCTGGGGTCGGCGGTTGCACAAGAGGCGTTTCGGTCGCTCTCGTGCCGGAGGGCACTACTTCAGTAAGCGCGCGCGACGACCGCAGTGTTACTCGGGGCGTCCCCGTCCTCGGGCACCGACCCGTCCTCGGCGACCAGACACCGTACGGTAACCGCGCGTTCGGCCAGTCTGGCCTCGCCCTCCTCACCGAGGACGCCCCACGGGACACGGGCCCAGCCGCCGGCCGTGACGGCCTCGACGGCCTCCTCGACCGTCGACACGTCCGTGGTGCGGGACTCGCGGCGCTCCCGGGACTGCCTCAGCAGCAGCGCCTGATCCTCTTCGAGGATCGCGGGGAGCAGGCCGGCCAGGGCGTCCAGCGCCACCGGCTCCTTGCCGCCCGGAATCCGGCGGGCCAGCATCGCCGTGCCGTTCTCCAGGTCGCGGGGGCCGATCTCGACACGGACGGGGACGCCCTTGAGCTCCCAGTCGACGGCCCGGCGGCCGAAGGGGATGTCGGCACGGTCGTCGACGTGGACGCGGATCCCCGCCGCCTTCAGCCGGTCACCGATCTCGCGAACCTTGGCCAGAACCGCCTCGTCCCCCTTGATCGCGAGAACGACCGCCTGGATCTGCGCCAGCCGCGGCGGGACGCGCAGGCCGTCGTCGTCGCCGTGCGTCATCACCAGGGCGCCGATCATGCGGGTCGTCGAGCCCCAAGAGGTCTGCCAGACGTACTCCTGCGTGCCCTCCTTCGACAGGTACCGGGTGTTGAACGGCTTGGCGAAGTTCTGGCCCAGCTCATGGCTGGTGACCATCTGGAGGGCCTTGCCGTCGCCCATCATGCTTTCGAGCGTGAGCGTGTTGACGGCCCCCGCGAACCGCTCCTTGACCGTCTTGCGGCCGGAGACGAAGTCCATCGCGAGGACGTTCTCCAGGAAGTCCCCGTACACGTTCCGCTGGATGTGCGCGGCGAAGTCCCGCGCCTCCTCGTAGGTCGCGTGGGCGGTGTGCCCCTCCTGCCACAGGAACTCGGCCGTGCGCAGGAAGAGGCGCGGGCGCAGCTCCCAGCGGACCACGTTCGCCCACTGGTTGATCAGCAGCGGCAGGTCGCGGTAGCTCTGCACCCACTTGGAGAAGTACTCGTTGATGATGGTCTCGGACGTGGGCCGGACGACCGCGGGCTCCTCCAGTTCCTTGCCCCCGCCGTGCGTGACCACGGCCAGCTCGGGCGCGAACCCCTCGACGTGGTCGGCCTCCCGGGTGAGGTAGGACTGCGGGATCAGCAGCGGGAAGTACGCGTTCTGGGTTCCGGTCTCCTTGATGCGGGCGTCCATCTCCGCCTGCATCCGCTCCCACAGCCCGTACCCGTACGGCCGGATCACCATCGTGCCGCGCACCGGGCCGTTGTCGGCCAGCTCGGCCTTGCCGACCAGGTCCTGGTACCAGCGCGGAAAGTCGTCCGACCGCGGGGTGAGAACGGGAGTCTTCGCCATGGCGCGATGCTACGGGCCCAGATTTCGGGGATGTGAATTCTCGCCACGGGCCCGCGCGAGCCACAAGCAGGGCCCCACGACCCCTGGACGCCGCCGCGAGCCAGGAGTTACCTGACATACGTGGGGAGTGCGAGGGCACGGCACGGGGGCCACGGATCGGGCACACCACCAACTCTCGTCGGATTGGGGCGCTTACCTATGACACCTACGCTCGTGCGGCACACCCTGTCTCACGCGGGATCCGCACCCCGCGTGAACCTGGACGCACGCACGCGTGACTGGTCCGAGATACAGGAGCGGATGCTGGTCCCGCTCTACGAGGCCGTCTACGAGCGACTTGAAGTGGGACCCGCCACCCGGCTGCTGGGCCTCGGCTGCGGCTCCGGGCTCGCCCTGATGATGGCGGCCTCCAGAGGAGCGGCGGTCACCGGTGTCGACTCCACCCGTCCCGAGCGGCTCGCCCTGGCCCGGGCGCGGCTGTTGCCGGAAACTCCCCCGAGTTCTCGGCTTCGCTCGAGCGGGGGGCACCTCCATGGCACGCGCGCGCGTACGGGCGCCCGGACCGTCTTAGCAGGCTCCCTCCGGGACGCGGCCGACGCGGACACGCCCGCGTACACGCTGGTCACGGCCTTCGAGCCCATCGGATGCCTGGCGGGCGACTCGGAGGGGCTCGGCGAACTGCTCGCCTCCGCGACGCCGCTCGCCGGACACGGGACGCCCGTGGTGCTGGCCGGCTGGGGTCCGCCGGAACGCTGCGCCACGTCGACCGTGCTGCGGGTGGCCACCAAACTCGCCGATCCGCTGCGCACCTCGGGCAGTTGGCGCCCCGCCCTCCGCGACGACCTGGAGGAGGTCGCCCAGCGGGCAGGGCTGAAGCCGGACGGCTCCGGACGTGTCGCATGCCCGTTCGGATACGCCGACACCGACAGTGCCGTACGGGGCCTGCTGTCGACCGGCCTGTTCGACGCGGCGATCGCGGCGACGGACCAGGACCAGGTGGGCAAGGAGCTGGCGGAGGCGCTGCACCCGTACCAGCGGCGGGACGGGACGGTGTGGATGTCGAACGTGTTCCGCTACCTCATCGCCCGCACGCCCTGAGCGTCCCTCACGCATCTGGGTCCTTCACGTATCTGGGTCCTTCACGCATCTGGGTCCTTCACGCATCTGGGTCCTTCACGCGTCCGCGTCCTTCGTCAGTCGCGTGATCCCCGCGATCCGGTAGGCGTCGGCCTCCTCCAGCGTCTCGTTCTCCAGCAGGGCCTCGGTCAGGGCGTCCAGCTTGGAGCGGTGGTCGCGGAGCTTGCGGCAGGCCTCCTCGTAGCACTCGTCGACGATCCGGCGCATCTCGGTGTCGATCGCGTCGAGGGTCTGCGGGGCGGCCGAGAGCCCGTACGCCTGCTGGGCGTCGCTCGGCAGGGCCGACAGCCGGCCGATGCGCTCGCTCATGCCCCAGCGGGCCACCATCCCGCGCGCGATGTTGGTGACCTGTTCGAGGTCGTTCTCCGCACCCGTGGTGACGACCCCGTAGACCACCTGTTCCGCCGCCATGCCGCCGAGGGCGCCGATGATGCGGCCGCGCAGGTACTCCTCGGAGTGCGCGTACCGCTCCACCTCCGGGGTCGACATCGTCACCCCGAGCGCCCGGCCGCGCGGCACGATGGTGATCTTGCGGACGGGGTCGGCGCCGGGCTGCAGCATGCCGAGGAGGGCGTGGCCGCTCTCGTGGTAGGCGGTGCGCTGACGGTCCTCCTCGGGCATCACCAGGGTGCGTTCGGCGCCCAGCTGCACCTTCTCCAGCGCCTCGGACAGGTCCGACCGGGTCACCGTGTCCTGCTTGCGCTTGACCGCGATCAGGGCGGCCTCGTTGGCGAGATTGGCCAGATCCGCCCCTGTCATGCCCGGGGTCGTGCGGGCCACCTGGGCCAGGTCCACGTCCGGGGCGAGCGGGATCTCACGGGTGTGGATCCGCAGGATCGACTCGCGCCCGCCGCGGTCCGGCGGGGACACGTGGACCACCCGGTCGAAGCGGCCGGGCCGGGTCAGCGCCGGGTCCAGGATGTCGGCGCGGTTCGTCGCCGCCACGACGACCACGCCCTCCGAGCCGGAGAAGCCGTCCATCTCCGTGAGGATCTGGTTCAGCGTCTGCTCGCGCTCGTCGTGACCGCTCACCGACGCACCGCCGCCGCGCATGCGTCCGATGGTGTCGATCTCGTCGATGAAGATGATCGACGGTGCCACCTTGCGGGCCTCGGCGAACAGCTCCCGGACGCGGGACGCGCCGACGCCGACGATCATCTCGATGAACTCGGACGCCGACGCGGAGAAGAACGGCACGCCCGCCTCGCCCGCCACCGCGCGCGCCAGCAGGGTCTTGCCGGTGCCGGGCGGGCCCGCGAGCAGCACACCGCGGGGCATCTTCGCGCCCATCCTGCGGTAGGCGTCGGGATGCTCCAGGAAGTCGACGACGTCGTCCAGCTCGCCCTTGACCTCGTCGATGCCGGCCACGTCGGCGAACGTCGTGCGCTGGGCACCCGGCCGCAGCCCGACCGGCTTGGGCGGGGCCTTGCGGCCGAGCAAGCCGCCCGCTCCGCCCAGTCCCCCGCCGATCCGCCGTGCGAAGAAGACCCACACGCCGACCAGAATCACGATCGGGATCAGGGAGATCAGCAGGTTGGACAGGAAACCGCGCTCCTGCACGACCGGCTGGGCGGTCACCGTCACACCGTGACTGCTCAGGCTCTGCCAGAGCCTGTCGCCCGCGAAGGCCGGGCGCTGCGTCTTGAACTTGGTGTAGTCGCCACCGCCACTGGGATTGGCCTGGGCCGTCTTGAGCTGGCCCTGGATGGCGTCACCCTTGGAGTAGATCTTGGCGACGTTGCCGGCGTCGACCTGTCTGCTGAACTCCGTGTAGGAGATCGTCGGCTCATTGCCCTTGCCGAGATAGTTCAGCCCCACGTAGGCCAGCAGAAAGACGATCACCGCGGTGACGGCCAGGCCCCACCATCTGCCGCGTATTCGACGGCCACCGGGCGGCCGGGACGACTCGTCCGGAGTGCCCTCGGTGCGCCACGGCTGGTCGGGGGTCTTGCGTGGTGGCGCCGCATTGCTCATATCTGGACGTTACGGCACACAGCGGGGCGCGGCACGCGCTGAGGGCGCCCTTCTCGGAGAAGGACGCCCTCGGTGTCGTACGGCTTCGGTGCGCGTCAGCCCATGAACTTCTTGAACTCGTCCGGCAGCTCGAAGTCCTGGCCGCCCTGCTGCGGCAGCCCGAAGGCGCCGCCGCCCTGGGCCGCGGCCTCGCGGCGCTGGGCCGCCTCCAGCTCCTGCTGCTTGCGCTTCATCGGGTTGCCGGAGCGCTGCTTGCCCTTGGCCTGCTTCGGCTGCTTCTTGGTGCGGCCGGGGCCGCCGCCCATGCCCGGGATCCCCGGCATGCCGGGCATGCCGCCGCCCTGGGCCATGCGGGACATCATCTTGCGGGCCTCGAAGAACCGCTCGACGAGTCCCTTGACGGCGCTGACCTCGACACCGGAACCCTTGGCGATACGGGCGCGGCGGGAGCCGTTGATGATCGTCGGGTCCTGACGCTCGCCCGGGGTCATCGACTTGATGATCGCGGCGGTGCGGTCGACGTCACGCTCGTCGAGGTTGTTGATCTGGTCCTTGATCTGGCCCATGCCCGGAAGCATGCCGAGCAGCTTGCTGATGCTGCCCATCTTCCTGACCTGCTCCATCTGGGCCAGGAAGTCGTCCAGGGTGAAGTCCTGGCCCTTCTTGGACGCCAGCTTGGAGGCCATCTTCTCGGCCTCTTCCTGGCTGAACGTCTTCTCCGCCTGCTCGATCAGGGTGAGCAGGTCACCCATGTCGAGGATGCGGGAGGCCATCCGGTCAGGGTGGAACGCGTCGAAGTCGTCGAGCTTCTCGCCGTTCGACGCGAACATGATCGGCTTGCCGGTGATCTGGCGGATCGACAGGGCCGCACCACCGCGGGCGTCGCCGTCGAGCTTGGAGAGCACCACGCCGTCGAAGCCGACGCCGTCGCGGAAGGCCTCGGCGGTGTTGACCGCGTCCTGACCGATCATGGCGTCGACGACGAAGAGGATCTCGTCCGGCGAGACCGCGTCCCGGATGTCCGCGGCCTGCTGCATCATCTCCTGGTCGATGCCCAGGCGGCCGGCGGTGTCCACGATCACGATGTCGTGGACCTTGGTCCGCGCGTGCTCGATGGAGTCCTTGGCGACCTTGACCGGGTCGCCGACGCCGTTGCCCGGCTCGGGCGCGTAGACCGCGACGCCGGCCCGCTCGGCGACGACGCTGAGCTGGTTGACGGCGTTGGGGCGCTGGAGGTCGGCGGCGACGAGCAGCGGCGAGTGGCCCTGCTCCTTGAGCCAGTGAGCGAGCTTGCCCGCGAGGGTGGTCTTACCGGCACCCTGCAGACCCGCCAGCATGATCACGGTGGGGGGCTGCTTGGCGAAGCGCAGGCGCCTGGTCTCGCCGCCGAGGATCGTGACGAGCTCGTCGTTGACGATCTTCAGTACCTGCTGGGCGGGGTTCAGCGCTCGGGAGACGTCGGCGCCGAGGGCACGCTCCTTGACGTTCTTGATGAACGTCCGGACGACGGGGAGGGCCACGTCGGCTTCGAGGAGCGCGATGCGGATCTCGCGTGCCGTGGCGTCGATGTCCGCCTCGCTGAGGCGCCCCTTGCCGCGGAGATTTTTGAAGGTCGCGCTGAGGCGGTCGGAGAGGGTATCGAACACGGTGGCGTCGGTCCTCGGGGTCGGGGTCGTCTTGGGCTGCCCTCCAGAGTATCTGGCCCGGCAAGCAAATCGTCCCCGCCCGCTGAGTCCAGCGGGCGGGGACGGAAACCCCGCGTCAGCGGGGAGCACACCGGAGCAACGCCTGACGCGACACCAGGGTCACGCCCGCAGAGCCTCCTCCAGCGCCCTCGCCACCGACGCCGCCTCCTCGCCCGGCAGCAGGGTCCCGGACCCGGACGTCACGTAGAAGGCGTCCACGGCGTTCGAGCCCAGGGTCGACACATGCGCACTTCGTACACGCACGCCCGCCTTCTCCAGCGCCATCCCGAGCCGGAACAGCAGCCCCGGCGCGTCCTGGGCCCGGACCTCGATCACCGTCGCGTGCCAGGACGCGGCCGAGGCCACCGTCACGCGCGCGGGCGGGGCCACCCGGCCACGGCGCCGGGGATAGGCCGC
Source organism: Streptomyces sp. NPDC086549 (assembly GCF_044746205.1). NCBI lineage: Bacteria > Bacillati > Actinomycetota > Actinomycetes > Kitasatosporales > Streptomycetaceae > Streptomyces > Streptomyces sp. NPDC086549. The sequence continues at coordinate 139,218 of NZ_JBIVBS010000013.1, forward strand.
GTCCCGTTCGGCGAGGCGGGTCGCGATGTCCAGGGAGCCGTCCAGGGCCCGCACCAGGTCGGCACGGAGCCGGGTCGCCTGGGGCAGGGAGCCGTACTCGGCCGCGACCCGCCAGTTCAGCAGCAGGACGGAACCTTCGTCGACGTCGTCCGGGAGGCGCAGGGCGCGCAGTTCCGCGGTGCGGACGGTCAGGCGGTGCACGGCCAGCACGCCGGCGACCGCGGGCAGCACGCCCGGCTGGTCCGGTACGGCGATGAGGAGCTCCACGCCGAGAGGCTCGGGCTCCCCGGCCGGTTCCTCCCCGGCCGGGGGCTCGGTCTGGGCGCGCAGGGCCAGCACCGGGCTGCCCGTGCGGAACGCCTCGATGGCGAGCCGTTCCTGCTCGGCGGTGGGCGCGGCGGGCTCGGGCTCTTCGGGGGCGTCCCCGGCGAGGACCGCCGAGACCCGTTTCACCAGGTCGGCGACGAGGGAACCGCGCCAGGAGGACCATGCTGCCGGGCCGGTCGCCAGGGCGTCCGCCTCGGTGAGCGCGTGCAGCAGCTCCAGCGTGCTCTGCGTGCCGACCGCCTCGGCGACGGAGCGGACGGTGGCCGGGTCCTCCAGGTCGCGCCGGGTGGCCGTCTCGATCAACAGCAGATGGTGTCGTACGAGGGTGGAGAGCACCGCCACGTCCGCGCGGTCGAAGCCGATGCGTGCCGCCACGTCCTTGGCGATGATCTCGCCGGCCACCGAGTGGTCACCGGGCCAGCCCTTGCCGATGTCGTGCAGCAGCGCGGAGACCAGGAGGAGGTCGGGGCGGCTGACGCGGCGGGTCAGTTCGGAGGCGCGGACGGCCGTTTCGATGAGGTGGCGGTCGACCGTCCAGATGTGGACGGCGTTGCGCTGCGGACGGCAGCGGACCCGCTCCCAGTCGGGGAGGAGGTGCGTGATCAGGCCTTCCGCCTCCAGGGCCTCCCAGACGTCGACCGTCGGGCGGCCCGAGCCGAGGAGGGTCACGAGTTGCTCGCGCGCCTCGGCGGGCCAGGGCGTGGGCAGGGGGCGCGCGGTGGCCGCCATGTGCCGTACGGCGTGCAGGGAGAGCGGGAGGCCGGCCTGCGCGGCGGCGGCCGCGGCACGCAACGGGAGCACGGGGTCGCGTTCGGGGCGTGCGGCGCGGGCGAGCACCACCTCGCCGTCCTGTTCCACCACGCCTTCGGCCAGCGGGGAGCGCTCGGCGACGGGTTTGCCGCCGCCCAGCATGGCGCGCAGCCGCGGCCGGACGGCTCGCGAGCGCAGGACACGCCCCACCTCACGCCAGGTGACGTCGCTGGCGTACGAGATGACCCGTGCCGCTTCGTACACCTGCCGCAGCAGCGTGTCGGCATCGAGCAGGCCCAGCTCGGCGGCGACCTGGTCCTGTTCCTGCAATGCCAGGCGGTCGGTGGCGCGCCCGGTGGTGAGGTGCAGTGCGTCGCGTACGTCGAGCAGGCGCCGCCGGGCGTCGGCGAGGCCCTCGCGCGGGGCGTCGGCCAGCCAGGACGCGGCGACCGCGCGCAGGGCGGTGGCGTCCCTCAGGCCGCCGCGGGCCTCCTTGAGGTCGGGTTCCAGGAGGTACTGCAGCTCGCCCTGGCGCTCGGCGCGCTCGGCGCACAGTTCCTGGAGTTCGGGGAGGCGCCTGGGGGCCTGGTTGCGCCAGTCGGCGAGGACGGCCGTGCGTAGTCCGGCCGTGAGGCCGAGGTCGCCCGCGAGGTGCCGGGCGTCGAGGAGGCCGAGCTGGGCCTTGAGGTCCTCGCCTGCTGTCTTGCGGGCCTCCGACGGTGTGCGTACCGAGTGGTCGAGGGCGAGGCCCAGGTCCCAGACGGGGTACCAGATGCGGTCGGCCAGGGCGGCGACCGCGCCGGAGTCGCTGCCGTCGTGCAGCAACACGAGGTCCAGATCGCTTCGCGGGGACAGCTCGCCGCGTCCGTAGCCGCCGACGGCCACCAGCGAGACGCCCTTCAGGCCGTCGGCCGCCGCGGTGAACAGCCCCGTCAGCCAGTCGTCCGTCAGTTCGGCGAGGGCCGCACGGCGCGGCGGCCCGGACCGCGCCTCCTCGGTGAGGAGGCGCAGCCGGGCCGCCGCGTAGCCGCTGGGTCCCGAGTCCTCTGCGTCTTTCCGATCATCCGTACTCGTCACCCGGCGACTCCTGTCCTTCTTCTGTGGTGAGCGTGTCCGCTCAGAGCGCGTCGGGGCCGCGCTCGCCGGTCCGGACCCGTACGGCCGTCTCGACCGGGAGGGACCAGACCTTGCCGTCACCGATCTTGCCGGTGCGGGCCGCCTTGACGATGACGTCGATCAGCTGTTCGGCGTCGTCGTCCTCGGCCAGCACCTCGATCCGGATCTTGGGGACCAGGTCGACGGTGTACTCGGCACCGCGGTAGACCTCGGTGTGGCCCCGCTGACGACCGTAGCCGCTCGCCTCGGTGACCGTCAGGCCGTGGACGCCGAAGGCCTGGAGGGCCTCCTTGATCTCGTCGAGCCGGTGGGGCTTCACGACGGCGGTGATGAGCTTCATGCGTCCACCTTCTTGCTCTGCGTGCCGGCCTGGGCGGAAGCCGAGACGGTGCTGAGGACACCGCCGCCCGCGCCACTGAAGTCGTATGCGGTCTCGGCGTGCTCGGCCTGGTCGATGCCCGAGATCTCCTCGTCCTCGGTGACCCGCATTCCGATGGTCTTGTCGAGCAGGAAGGCGAGGACCGCGGAGACGACCAGCGAGTAGGCGAGGACCGCGCCGACACCGGCGCACTGCTTCCACAGCTGGGTGAAGGAGTGGTCGCCGTAGAAGACACCGGTCGCGGTGGACTGGCCCTTGCCGGTGGCGAAGAAGCCGATGAGCAGGGAGCCGAGGATTCCGCCGACCATGTGGACGCCGACGACGTCGAGCGAGTCGTCGTAGCCGAACTTGAACTTCAGTCCGACGGCCGCGGCGCAGGCGACACCGGCGATGGCGCCGACGGCGATCGCGCCGAGCGGGGAGACCGCGCCACCGGACGGGGTGATCGCGACCAGACCGGCGACCGCACCGGAGGCGGCGCCCAGCGTGGTGAACGCGCCGTGCCGGATCTTCTCGTAGGCGAGCCAGGCGAGCATGGCGGCGGCGGTGGCGACCTGCGTGTTGACGAACATCAGCGCGCCTACGCCGTCGTCGTTGCCGAGCCACGAGCCGGCGTTGAAGCCGAACCAGCCGAACCACAGGAGCCCCGCACCGAGCATGACCAGCGGAAGGCTGTGCGGGCGCATCGGGTCCTTCTTGAAACCGACGCGCTTGCCGATGACCAGGATCACGCCGAGCGCCCCGGCACCCGCGTTGATGTGGACCGCCGTACCACCGGCGAAGTCGATCACGCCGAGCTTGTAGGCCCAGCCGTCGGCACCCCAGACCCAGTGGGCGACCGGGACGTAGACGATCGTGAGCCACAGGGCGATGAAGAGCGACCAGGCCGAGAACTTCACGCGGTCCGCGAGGGCGCCGCTTATCAGGGCCGGTGTGATGATGGCGAACATCATCTGGAAGACCATGAACACGAAGATCGGGATGTTGTAGCCGTCCCAGAGCTCCGTCAGTCCGATGTTGCTGAGGCCGAACCAGTCGGAGTTCCAGCCGATGAGGCTGTTGTTCGTGCCGAAGGCGAGGGAGAAGCCGTAGAGCACCCACAGAATGGTGACGATGCCCATGCTGATGAAGCTCATCATCAGCATGTTGAGGGTGCTCTTGACGCGGACCATGCCTCCGTAGAAGAAGGCCAGGCCCGGGGTCATGATCAGGACCAGGGCGGAACAGATGAGCATGAAGCCTGTGTTCGCGGAGGACAGCTTGGGTGCCTCCGCGGCAAGCGTGATGGCTGGTGCCATCGGCGTCTCCTCGTCGATTGGTACGGCCCCGTGCGGGCGAAGCCTGAGAGCGGTCCGGTCAAGTGAGGGGTGGGCCGGTTATGCGCCATGAGATTGGCGTAGCGCGGTTTCGGTCGAAGCCCCTCGTTGTTTCGCCGGAGTGACGAAGACGCCCTGCGTGTTACGCGTCGATGAATTGCGAGATGTCCGGCTGCGGGATCGTTATCGTGGCGCAACCTTCTCTGGAGGGAAAAGAACCGGCCGCGGTCGGCCTTCCGATGACCTGGCGTGGGGGAGCCGAGTCGGACAGTTCGGGAGGGCCGGCCGCGGCCGGGGTCTTGGGGATTCCCTCGGGAATCCCCCGGTACCTCAGACCGCCTCCGCGGTCTCGGGGAGGTCCACGGCGAGCTGGTCGGTGAGCTGGACGACCTCGGCGAGGTCACCGAAGTCGCGTACGGCCGTGTCGACGGTCTTTCGGATACGAGTGTTCACACGCTCGGAGCGGACCTTCTTGGCGATGCCCATGGCCTGCGAGGCGTACGCCGTGCCCTGCTCGGGCTCTCTGCGCAGCAGGTGCACGGTGGCCATGCCGATGAGGTTCAGTGCGTACGACCGCTGGTGTTCGGTGTCCTTGGCGAACTTCTCCACGGCCTGCCGCATCAGGGGCTCGGCCAGGGAGGCGTAGGTGGGGCTGCGGCCGGCGACATAGGCGAGGTCGCGGAAGGAGTGGGAGTTCTCGCCGTACAGCTCGGCCTCGGAGAAGAAGCGGATCCAGTCCGGGTCCGGCTCGTCCCATTCGTCGACCTCGGCGAAGGTGTCCTCCGCCATCCTGACCGCCCGCTTGCACTTGCCGGGCTGACCCATGTTGGCGTAGGCGCGGGCCTCCATCGCATACAGCATGGACTGGGTGCGCGGGCTCGCGCAGTCCCTGCTGCCGTACTGCGCGAGGTGGATCAGTTCCAGGGCGTCGTCGGGCCGGCCGAGGTGGATCATCTGGCGGCTCATGCTGGAGAGGATGTACGAGCCGAGCGGCTTGTCCCCCGCTTCCTTGGCGGCGTGCAGGGCGAGGACGAAGTACTTCTGCGCGGTGGGCTGGAGTCCGACGTCGTAGCTCATCCAGCCGGCCAGCTCGGCCAGCTCGGCAGCGACCTTGAAGAGCTTCCTGGCAGTGGCCTCGGGCTGGGGCTCCTGGAGGAGGTCGGTGACCTCGTGCAGCTGGCCGACGACCGCCTTGCGGCGCAGGCCGCCGCCGCACTGGGCGTCCCACTGCCGGAACATCACCGTGGTGGACTCCAGCAGGTCCAGCTCGGGCTTGGACAGGCGGCCCGGACGGCGGGGCTCGGCGAACGGCTCGGGCTCGTGCTGCGGGTGCGGTCCCGTCGGTGAGGGCACGAGCCAGCGCTGCATCGGTTCGATGAGGGACGGGCCCGCGGACAGGGCGAGCGAGGTCCCGAGGAAGCCGCGCCGCGCCAGCATGAGGTCGCTGCGCGAGAACTCGCTGAGCAGGGCCACCGTCTGCGGGCCCGTCCAGGGCAGGTCGACGCCGGACACGGAGGGTGACTGACGGGCGGCCCGCAGACCGAGGTCCTCGACGGAGACGACACAGCCGAACCGCTCGGAGAACAGCTCGGAGAGGATCCTGGGGATCGGCTCGCGCGGGTTCTCCCCGTCCAGCCAGCGGCGCACCCGCGAGGTGTCCGTGGAGATGTGGTTGGCACCCAACTGGCGTGCGCGGCGGTTCACTTGCCGGGCGAGTTCGCCCTTGGACCAGCCACTGCGCACGAACCACGAGCCGAGCAGCTCATTGGGGCGCTTGTCAGCGTTCATCCCGCCACCGCCGTTGCCGCCCACTGGAACGCCCCCATCCCTGAGACCACTTGTCGCCGAGTGCGCCAAGCCCTATCAGAATGCCGGTAAATACGGCGGCCCGTCCGGTAGTTCACAGTCTCCGGACGGGATGCCGACTTGCCTCCGGCATACCCACGAGGGCATGTGCCCCCAGGCCTCGTGCACTCAAAGTAATCCTACGATCACGGGTCCAGCCATGGCGATCCCGGAAACGCCACCATTCGCCACCCCTTCGAATGAACTCACCTTCGCCTGGGCGCGATTCACTTGACACAGGACGGTCACGAGTGGATGCAGGGATGTACTCGGGGGCGCACACTGCCGGGTGTACCACCGGAGTTGCCTCAAGGCGCCGCTCGCACCCTGCGAGCGCGGGCACCGACGGCGACGTAGAGTCACTTTCCGCTACCGTTTCGTTTCGTGGCGTAACCACCGGCGCGCTGGACCCGTTGGAGGGGGCATGGGCTTCACGATCGGCGGCATTCGCGAGATCCGCTCCGGCACGCGTCGGCGCGGCCGTTCGTCGGAGTGCACCGCTGTCGCCGAGTTCACCGGGCTGTGGGGCTGGGACGTGGTGCCGGGGGCGCGGGCCGCCGGGGGCGCCTGTTCGTGCGGCCGGACGGACTGCCGTGCACCAGGTGCGCATCCGCTGGAGTTCGCGCCCCAGCTCTCCGCCGGGGCCACGCTCGACGAAGTCACCAAGGCGTGGGGCGAGTTCCCGGGTGCCTCGGTGATGCTGCCGGTCGGGCGCGCGTTCGACGTCATCGAGGTCGCCGAGCCCGCCGGGCGCCGCGCCCTGGTCCGCCTCGAACGCATGGGCCTCCCCCTCGGCCCGGTGACCGCGACCCCGGAGGGCCGCGCCCACTTCCTCGTCGCCCCGGGCGCCGCGGCCGAGCTGCCCGCGCTGCTCTACCGCATGGGCTGGGACGATCCGTCCTCCCTCGATCTGCGCGGCCTCGGCCCCGGTGCGTACATCACGGCGCCGCCGTCCGACCGGGGCGGGCTGGGGCCGGTGCGCTGGCTGCGGCCGCCGGCGCTGGACTCGGTGTCGAAACCGCCCGCCGCGCGACTGCTGCTGGGGACGCTGGCCTACGTGGCACACCGGTCGAGGGCTTAGTCGTATCGAGGGCTCAGTCGTACCGAGGGCATGGCCGTACCGGACATAGTCGTACTGAGCGCATGGCCGTACACAGCGAAGCGCCCGTCCCAACTGGATCTTGGGGCGGGCGCTTGTCGACGAGCCACCGGTTCCGGCAGGTGGTTCAGTCTCCGATAAGGGCGTCAACGAACGCCTCCGGCTCGAACGGTGCCAGGTCGTCGGCCCCCTCGCCGAGACCCACCAGCTTGACCGGCACGCCCAGCTCGCGCTGGACCGCGACGACGATGCCGCCCTTGGCGGTACCGTCCAGCTTGGTCAGCACGATGCCGGTGATATCCACGACCTCGGCGAAGACCCGGGCCTGGACGAGGCCGTTCTGGCCGGTGGTGGCGTCGAGGACGAGCAGCACCTCGTCGAGCGGCGCGTGCTTCTCGACGACGCGCTTGACCTTGCCGAGCTCGTCCATGAGACCGGTCTTGGTGTGCAGACGGCCGGCGGTGTCGATGAGCACGACATCGACGCCCATCTCCTTGCCCTCCTTCACCGCGTCGAAGGCCACGGAGGCGGGGTCGCCGGCCTCCGGACCGCGCACGGTGTAGGCGCCGACCCGCTCGCCCCAGGTCTGCAGCTGATCGGCGGCGGCGGCACGGAAGGTGTCGGCGGCTCCCAGGACGACGGTGCGCCCGTCGGCCACCAGGACCCGGGCCAGCTTGCCGGTGGTGGTGGTCTTGCCGGTGCCGTTGACGCCGACGACCATCACGATGCCCGGCTTGCGGTCCTCCGGCTCGGTCTTCACGGATCGGTCGAAGTCGGTGCCGACCAGCTTGAGGAGTTCCTCGCGCAGCAGCCCGCGCAGCTCCGCGGGCGTACGGGTGCCGAGCACCTTCACGCGCTCGCGCAGGGCCTCCACCAGTTCCTGAGTGGGCAGCACACCGACATCGGCGGTGAGCAGCGTGTCCTCGACCTCCTCCCAGGTCTCCTCGTCGAGGTGCTCGCGGGACAGCAGGGTGAGCAGACCCTTGCCGAGGGCGTTCTGCGAGCGGGAGAGGCGGGCGCGCAGGCGGACCAGGCGTCCCGCGGTGGGCTCCGGGATCTCGATCGCGGGAGCCTCGACGGCTTCGGCGACAGGGGGTTCCTCGACGGCGACCGGGGCCGAGCCGCCGGGGAGGTCCACCTCCTCGATCGTCCGGCGCGGTTCGTCGCGCGGCGTCTCGGCCTCGTCGCCGACGTGCGGCTCGGCCGGAGGCGCGGTGATGTCGGGCGCGGCGGGCGGTGGCGGGGGCAGCTGCTTCTTGCGCCGGCTGCCGACGACGAGCCCACCGAGCGCGACAAGCGCGATCACGGCGATGACTACAACAAGGATGACGGTTTCCATAGCCCGTCCAGTATCCATCCCTCCCCCAGGAGGGCCTTTGATCCCCCGGAAGGTTTCTTCGTAGATTCCTCCAGGGGTGTGTGGGCCGCTCGGTGCCTGCGCCACCAGTCATAGCAATCTGACACACCGTCAGCTAACCTTCCCCATCGCCGACACCCCAACCGGCGAAGGGGGACGTCCCATGCCTGTGACGGTCGTACGCTTCAACCTCGTCGAGCCCGGCGCGACCCCCGCCTCCCTCGCCGCCCGCTACCGGGCCGCCGTGGAGATGGCCGCGTACGCCGACGCCCGCGGGATCACCACCGTGCAGACGGAGGAGCACCACGGGGCCGCGAACAACTGGCTGCCGTCACCGTTCGCCTTCGCGGGCGCGGTGTTCGGGGCCACCCGGCGGATCGCGGTCACGGTCTCGGCGGTGATCGGCCCGCTGCACGACCCGCTGCGGCTGGCCGAGGACATCGCCGTGCTCGATCTGCTCAGCGGCGGACGGCTGGTCACCGTCGCCGGGATCGGGTACCGGCCCGAGGAGTACGCCCTGTTCGACGTGGACTGGAAGCGCCGGGGCAGCCTCCAGGACGAGCTGCTGGAGACCCTGCTCAAGGCCTGGACCGGCGAGGATTTCGAGTACCGGGGCCGTACGGTACGGGTCACCCCGCGCCCGTACACCGATCCGCATCCCCTCCTTCTGGTCGGCGGCTCCTCGAAGGCCGCCGCCCGCAGGGCCGCCCGGCTCGGCCTGCCGTTCTTCCCGAGCGCGCACCTGCCGGAGCTGGAGGCGTACTACAAGGAGAAGCTCACCGAGTACGGCACCGAGGGCTGGACCATGATGCCCACCGCCGAGACCCCGCTCCTGCACATCGCCGAGGATCCGGACCGGGCGTGGGCGGAGCACGGGCGGCACTTCCTGCACGAGGCGCGGACGTATGCCTCCTGGCAGTCCGGGGACATCCGCTCGGCGGTGAGGTCGGCGGCCACGACGGTGGACGAGCTGCGCGCGGAGGGTGTGTACCGGATCCTCACGCCGGAGCAGTGCGTGGCGCAGGGACTGGACAACCTCGTACTGCATCCGCTGGCGGGGGGCATGCCGGTGGCGGAGGGGTGGCGGAGCCTGCGGCTGTTCGCGGAGCGGGTACTTCCGGCACTGGACGGCTGACCTGCGGCGATAACCGGTGGTCCGGTCGGGGCCGCCGGTGATCCACTGGGGCCATGAGTCTGTCGGTGGATGTGTTCGTCCGGGAACCGGACGAAACGAAACGGGTGCTCGACGTGCCCGAGGGGTGCGAGGATGCGGCCGGGTTCGAGTCGTGGCGTACGACGGTGTGGGGATCGGAGCAGGTGCGCTCGCTGGGCGCCCGCTTCTTCCCCGTGCTGGCCGAGGGGGATCTGGAGGTCGAGGCGGGGCAGGTGCATGAGCTTCTGCGAGAGGTCGCCCTGCTGCGCGCCCATCTCGACCCGATCGCCTACTGCACCGAGCACCCGCGGACGATCGAGGAGCACAGGCGCCAGATCGAGGAGCGGCTGCGGATCATCGAGAAAGCCGCCCTGCGGGCCTCGCTGATCGGCGGCGGGATCCTCATCCGGTGAGCCGCGGACAGGACACCGCCGCCCCCGCTCGGGCAGTGGCCGGGCGGGGGCGACGGAAGGTACGGGGAGAGGGGCAGCGGGGACTTGGCCCTTCTCCCCGAGTTCGAGGGGCTGCTCAGCCCATCTCCTCCAGCGCCTTGCCCTTCGTCTCCTTGACGAACTTCAGGACGAACGGGATGGAGAGTGCGGCGAAGGCGGCGTAGATCACGTAGGTGAAGGAGAGGTTCCAGTCGGCCAGCGACGGGAAGCTCGCGGTGATGGCCCAGTTGGCGATCCACTGCGCGGCGGCCGCCACGCCCAGGGCCGCGGCGCGGATCTTGTTCGGGAACATCTCGCCGAGCATGACCCAGACGACCACACCCCAGGACAGGGCGAAGAAGAGGACGAACAGGTGGGCGGCGACGAGGGCGATCCAGCCCTGGGTGGCCGGCAGCTTGCCCCCGACCAGATGGTAGGAGAAGGCCCAGGCCTCCAGCGCGAGGCCGACCGCCATGCCGATGGAGCCGATGAGGGCGAGCGGCTTGCGGCCGACGCGGTCCACGAAGATCATCGCGATCACGGTGCCGAGGATGTTGATGATCGACGTCGTGAAGGAGTAGAAGAACGAGTCCGTCGGGTCCACGCCGACCGACTGCCACAGCGTCGAGGAGTAGTAGAACGCGACGTTGATGCCGACGAACTGCTGGAAGACCGAGAGGCCGATGCCGATCCAGACGATCGGCTTGAAGAAGAAGCCGCCGCCGAGCAGGTCCTTGAAGGTGGACTGGTGCTCGCTCTTCATGGCGTGCTCGATCTCGGCGACGCGGGCGTCCAGGTCGCGGTTGTCACCCTCGACCTCGGCGAGGATCTCGCGGGCGCGGTCGCGCTTGCCGACGGAGATCAGGAAGCGCGGGGACTCGGGGATCGCGAAGGAGAGCAGGCCGTAGAGGACGGCCGGGACGACCATGACGCCGAGCATGACCTGCCAGGCCTCCAGGCCCATGAGCTTGCCGCGCTGGTCACCGTCGGCGGCGTTGAGCAGACCCCAGTTGACCAGCTGCGAGATGGCGATGCCGATGACGATCGCGGCCTGTTGGAAGGAGCCGAGGCGGCCGCGGTACGCGGGCGGGGCGACCTCGGCTATGTAGGCGGGACCGATGACCGAGGCCATGCCGATGGCGAAGCCGCCGACGACGCGCCACAGGGCGAAGTCCCACAGCGCGAAGGGCAGCGCCGAGCCGACGGCGCTGACGGTGAACAGCACGGCGGCGATCTGCATGACCCGGATCCGGCCGATGCGGTCGGCCATGCGGCCGGCCGTGGCGGCGCCGATGGCACAGCCGATCAGAGCGATGGCGATGACCTGGGCCAGCGCCGCGGAGCCGATGTCGTACCGGCCGCGGATGGCCTCGACGACGCCGTTGATCACGGAGCTGTCGTAGCCGAAGAGGAAGCCGCCCATCGCGGCCGCCGCCGCGATGAAGATGACGTGCCCGAGATGTTCGGGGTGAGCCGTCCTGGCTCCTGACTTGGGTGCCTGCGCTGTGCTGGTCACGTGTACTCCTCGGGCCCCCGGCAACGCTGCCGGAGTGGGGGGTCAGCCCTTACAGGTGAGACCTGAAGGTAAAAGCAACATCGCAGAGAATATGTCTTCAACTTTCGAAGTCAACAGCGGAAGTGGTGTGACTTTAAAGGTGTGAGTTGTGACTTTGACTTCAAGAAGTGAAGTAATCAAGAAGCGCAGGTCGAGATAGGTGTAGATCGCACGGGTTCAGCGCAGGCGCTGCGAGATGACCTTCGACACACCGTCGCCCTGCATGGAGACGCCGTACAGCGCGTCGGCGACCTCCATCGTGCGCTTCTGGTGCGTGATCACGATCAGCTGCGAGGACTCCTGCAGCTCCTGCATGATGCGGATCAGCCGCTGCAGGTTGGTGTCGTCGAGCGCTGCCTCGACCTCGTCCATCACGTAGAACGGGCTGGGCCGGGCCTTGAAGATCGACACCAGCATCGCCACGGCGGTCAGCGACCTCTCGCCGCCGGAGAGTAGGGAGAGCCGCTTGACCTTCTTGCCCGGCGGGCGGGCCTCGACGTCGACACCGGTGGTGAGCATGTTGTCGGGATCGGTCAGGACCAGCCGCCCCTCACCGCCCGGGAACAGCCGGCTGAAGACGCCCTCGAACTCCCGGGCCGTGTCCCGGTAGGCCTCGGTGAAGACCTGCTCGACACGCTCGTCGACCTCCTTCACCACCTGAAGCAGGTCGGCGCGGGTCTTCTTCAGGTCCTCCAGCTGCTCGCTGAGGAACTTGTGCCGCTCCTCCAGGGCCGCGAACTCCTCCAGCGCGAGCGGGTTCACCTTGCCGAGCTGCTGGTACGCCCGTTCCGCCGCCTTCAGCCGCTTCTCCTGCTCGGCCCGCACGAACGGCTTCGGCTGGTTGCGCGGGTGCTCCGGGTCGTCCGGCAGCACCTCGCCCTCGGCGGGCGGGGAGGGCGGTACGAGCTGGTGCGGACCGTACTCGGAGGCGAGTCCCGCCGGTTCGACGCCCAGCTCCTCCAGCGCCTTCGTCTCCAGCTGCTCGATGCGCATCCGCTTCTCGGCGCCGAGGACCTCGCCGCGGTGCACCGAGTCCGTCAGCTTGTCGAGCTCGGCCTTGAGATCGCGTCCGGCGGTGCGGGCGGTGGTCAGTTCCTGTTCCCGGCGGGCCTTCGCGGCCTCCGCCGCCGCCCGTTCCTCCTCGGCCCGGCCCAGCGACACCTCGACATGCACGAGCAGCTGCCGGGCGCCCGAGGCGACGGCCTCCGCCACGGCGGCCTCGTAGCGCAGCCGCGCCCGCCGCTGCTCGGCACGCGCGCGTGCCTCGCGTTCCGCGCGGGCGCCCCGGTCGAGCGCGTCGGCCCGCCCGGCGAGCCCCTTGACCCGCTCCTCGTGCGTACGGGCCTGGAGCCGGGCCTCCATCTCGGTCTGCCGGGCGTTGGCTCCGTCGGCGGCGAGCCGGTCACGTACGAAGGTGTCCGGCTCCTCGTCGATCGGCATCTCCTCGGCGACGGCGAGCCGTTCGGCCAGCTCTTCGGCCTCCTGTACGGCCTTGTCGAGCGACTCCTGCGCACGTGCCGCCGCCGCGGTGGAGCGCTCGGCCTCACCGGCGGCGCCGCGTGCCTGACCGGCGAGCCGCCCGAGCTGCTGGGCGACGGCCGACTTCTGCCGGTCGGCCGCCCGCCGCCGCTCCCCCAGCTCCTCGACCAGCGCGGCACACTCCTTGCGCCGCTCGGCGGCCAGGTGCTGCGCCTCGGACAGCTCCTCGCAGCGCACGGCCAGCTCGGCGAGTTCGGCCGCGGCCTCGTCCACGGATGCCTGCACTTCCAGCAGGCTGGGCGCTCCGGCGGACCCGCCGTGCGCGAAGTGTGCCCCGAGCAGGTCGCCTTCGGCGGTGACGGCGGTGAGGTCGGGGCGGGCCTGGACGAGGTCCTCGGCGTCTTCGAGCGTGCCGACCACGACGATCCCGCGCAGCAGACGGCGTACGGCAGGCATGAGGTCGGAGGGACCACGGACGAGCTCGGCGGCAAAGGGGTGACCGTCCGCGAGGGAGCCCGGGCCGGTGCCGTCGAGGACGGTCGGTGCGGTGGCGGGGCCCGTGGCGGGGGCGCTCCGGCCCGCGTCGGGGTACGGCTCGCCCGAGACCGGGGTACCGGCGGCCGGTACCGGTGCCGGACCTGGCCGCACCTCCCCGGCGGCGCCGCCCGTCACCGGGCCGCCCGCTGTTCCGGGCGTGCCGAAGGCGGTCGGTGCGGTGGCGGGGGCGCTCCGGTCCGCGTCCGGGTACGGCTCGCCCGAGACCGGGGTACCGGCGGCCGGTACCGGTGCCGGACCTGGCCGCACCTCCCCGGCGGCGCCGCCCGTCACCGGGCCGCCCGCTGTTCCGGGCGTGCCGAAGGCGGTCGGTGCGGTGGCGGGGGCGGAGCGGTTCGCGTCGGTGGCGTGCGTCGGGGGCTGTCCCGGCCGGGCTCCCCCGGTCACCGTGTCGCCCAGCGTGCCGGAGGTGTGCGGTTCCTCCGGCGCTCCGGCCAGCAGCAGGGCCGCGCGTCCGGCGTCCTGCTTGCGCAGCAGTCTGATCGCTTCCGCCGCCGACGCCGGTGTCGTCACGGCGATCGCGTCCGCCGCCGCGCCGAACGCCGCCGCCAGCGCGACCTCGTGGCCCGGCGTCACCGTGAGCAGTCCGGCCGCCGGGCCGAGCAGGCCGCTGAGCCGGTCCTTCGCGCCGAGCAGCGCGCCCGTGCCGTCCTTCCGTCGCAGGCCCAGTGCCAGCGCCTCGTGGCGGGCCTGGGTCGCGGCGCGGCTGCGCTCGGCCGCGGTGGCCGCCTCGCGGGCGGCGGTGAGGGCGGACTCGGCGTCCGCGAGCCGCCGCTTCGCCTCCTCGTGCCGGTCGGCGAGTTCGATGTCGCCAGCGTCGAGGCCGTCGACCTCGGCCTTCAGGGCCTCGTACTCCTCCTGGGCGGTGACGGCCCGCTCCTGGGCCTCGTCCCGGGCCGCGGCGAGGCGGTCGATCTCGGACTGGGCCGCCGCGGCGCGCGAACGGGCCGCGTTGACCTGTCCGTTCAGCCTCGCCAGACCCTCGCGGCGGTCGGCGATGGCGCGGGCGACGTCCTTGAGGCGCCGTTCCTCGACGGCCAGTTCGCGTTCCAGCTCCGCGCGGTGGGTGACCGTGTCGTCGAGCGCCCGCTGGGCCGCTTCCAGGGCGGCCTCCAGCTCGGCCTCCTGCTCACGGATGCGGGCGGCCTCGCGCTCCATGTCCTCGGGGTCGCGGCCACGGCGCTCCTCGGAGGGCACGGACGTGGCGCTCTTCACCCGGGCGTCGGCGAGCGAGATCGTGCCGCGGACGCGCTCGGCGAGCTGGGAGAGCTCGTACCAGGTCTGCTGGGCGCGCTGGAGGCGCGGCGTGAGCTGCCGTACCTCGTCCTCCAGGAGCGCCTCGCGCTGGAGCGCCTTCCTCAGCTCCTGCTCGGCGGTCTCCTTGCGCTCCTTCAGCGCGGCCTCGTCGGCGACCTCGGTCTTGAGAGCCTCCCGGAGCCGTACGAGATCGTCGGCGAGGAGGCGCAGGCGCGCGTCGCGCAGATCCGCCTGGATCACGGCCGCCCGGCGGGCGACCGCGGCCTGCCTGCCGAGCGGCTTCAGCTGGCGGCGCAGCTCGTCCGTCAGGTCCTGCACGCGCGCGAGGTTGGCCTGCATCGCGTCCAGTTTCCGGAGCGCCTTCTCCTTGCGCTTGCGGTGTTTGAGGACGCCTGCCGCCTCTTCGATGAAGGCGCGGCGGCCCATGGGGTCGGCGTGCAGGACGGAGTCGAGCTGTCCCTGGCCGACGATGACGTGCATCTCCCGGCCGATGCCGGAGTCGGAGAGGAGTTCCTGGATGTCGAGGAGCCGGCAGGTGTCGCCGTTGATCTGGTACTCGCTGCCGCCGTTGCGGAACATGATCCGCGTGATGGTGACCTCGGCGTACTCGATCGGGAGCGCCCCGTCGGAGTTGTCGATGGTCAGCGACACCTCGGCGCGGCCCAGCGGCGGGCGGCCGGTGGTGCCGGCGAAGATGACGTCCTCCATCTTGCCGCCACGCAGCGACTTGGCGCCCTGCTCGCCCATGACCCAGCTGAGCGCGTCCACGACATTGGACTTGCCCGAGCCGTTCGGCCCCACGACACATGTGATCCCCGGCTCGAACCGGAGCGTGGTCGCCGAGGCGAACGACTTGAAGCCGCGGAGAGTCAGGGCCTTGAGGTGCACGGCGCTGGACTCTACCTTCCGCCGCTATCGCACTCCACGAACCCTCGCAACCTGGCGGTTTCGCCCATGAACATGCAGGGCACATCAGACGTTAAAGAGAGTGAAAGGATGCGCGGGGGCAGGTAAAGGGGGAGCGGGAAGCAAGAAAGAAGGGACGCCGGAGCGTCCCTTGCAACTCTGACAACTTAGCGGTTGAGACGGACAGCCCAACCACTGCGTGCGCTGTCGTGGAGCGATGCAGCGATCAGGTGAGCGCAGGCTCCGCCTGGTGTGCGTCGATGCTCTCCATGATCCTGTCGTGAGAAGCGGCAGCCGTCAGCACGTCGTTCTCCGCCTGGATTCGTCCGAGCTCGGATTCCAGGTCCTGGACACGCTGCTGGAGCCGTCGCATCTCGGCGAGGAGTCGAGGGTCGGAGCCGCCGACGTAACCGAGAAGCGCCTTTGCCATGATGGATGGTCCTCCACACTGAGTGACCGACCGAAGCGGTGTGGGTCGTGAGGGATTCGCACCCGCGGTGCTTGGCACACTCGAGTGTTGCTCTGCCGTTGCTACATGCCAAACAGCTAAGGTGCGCGGGGCTTTCAGCGTCTCACCAAAAAGTTTGACGGTCAACACGATCACGCCCCGTATTGGCGGGCAACCCGCGTGCGCACGGCCGGGAAGCGGCGGCGCTGCAAGTCCTGCGGGGCCCTCGGGGCGTAGCGGTGATCCTTACCTGTCGGAGCCTGCCACGACAAGCGGTTCTTGGCAACCACCAGGTCATTTCTGCTCCTGGCACCTGCCAGTGGCATGCTCCTCCGCTTCGGCCTGCGGAGATTTACAGAGCGGGGTCAGCGGACGGCGAAGCCGTCGTAGCCGCCGCGGGGTGTGTCCCAGATCTCGGTGACGCCGTCCACGCGTCCGGGCGTGTCGTCGCCCTGGAGCCAGTCGAGGAGGCCCTCGCATCCCTCGCGCGACCCCTCGGCGACCACCTGGACCCGTCCGTCGCCCAGATTGAGAGCAAAGCCACTCAAGCCGCCGATCTCCAGCGCCTTGGCCCGCGTGAACCAGCGGAAACCCACACCTTGGACGCGTCCGCGCACCCAGGCGACCAGTCGCACATCGTCGCTCATGGGTGCAACCTAACCAACCAATGTCCCCCGAGGCACATCTCCCTCTGGCGCCATGCGGTACCGTCCCCACCCAATGAATCTCATATGAAACTCACTCGATCGAGTGAGCTGGTTCGCCCACAAGATCGTATGAGTGGGGTTGACCGCGAGACGAGGAAGGCAAGGGGATGGGACGCCACCGACGCTCCGCCGCCGGCCGCGCCGCCACGGGGGTCACTGAAGCATATGGCTCGTACACGGAGAGCCGGGACCCGCAGGACTCGTACGCGGGCCGCCCCGCCACGATGGGCACCGCGCCGTATCTGAACCCGGAAGCGTACGCCGAGGCGAACGCGCGGAGCTCGGCGTACCTGTACGCCGGGGACGACGGGTACGGGCCGGTCACGGAAACGACCGCCTTCCCCGCGGACGGGTTCACGCCCGCGGGCGGTGGGCACCGGCGCCGGAAGAAGAAGGCCGCCACGCCCGTGCGCACGGGTCTGCTCGGGGTCTCCGCCGCCGTCGCCATCGGAACGGTCACGGTGGCCACGGGTGCGGTGCCCGGCCTCGACCACTTCAAGCTCGGCGGCACCACCAGCACCACCGGCGGTGACAACGTGCAGGCCGCGGGCTCGCCCGGCAACACGGCCGCCGAACAGGGCGGCGCCTCGGGCAGCGCCGCCGACGGCCGGACCGGTGGCTCCGGGGGCACCTCGACGAGCCGGAACAGCGACCGATCCGTCTCGCCGGCACCATCCGCCTCGGCCTCCTCGTCCTCCGCACCGGCGAAGACGCACCCCAAGGAGCCGAAGTCCCCGGCCACGCCGTCGAAGAAGCCGAAGACCAAGCCGCCGAAGAAGGCTCCGCAGGCGTCGGCGCACGCCTCGGCCCCGGCGACGGTCTCCAGTGCGGCCGCGGCCGAGGCCCAGGTGCTGAAGCTCGTCAACGAGGAGCGGGCGAAGGTGGGCTGCAGCGCGGTGTCCGCGAACAGTTCACTGACCTCGCTGGCCGCGGCCTTCAGCGACGACATGGCTGCGCGGGGCTTCTTCGACCACACCGACCCGGACGGGGCGACCCCGTGGGACCGGGCCGACAAGGCGGGCATAACCGGCCTCGGCGGCGAGAACATAGCCCGTGGCCAGGCCGACGCGGCTGCGGTCATGAAGGCCTGGATGAACAGCCCCGGACACCGGGCCAACATCCTGAACTGCGACTTCAAGACCCTGGGCGTCGGAGTGCACTTCGGGGCCGACGGCCCCTGGTGGACGCAGGACTTCGGCTACTGAGACAGCCACGGGCCGGGGTCCATGGGCGACGGCGCCGTGTCGGCGCACCTGGAGCACAGCCGCCGCCTCGCCGACCGGCTGGTGCACGCGGACGATCCGTCCTCACGACGTACGAGCACGCAGGCAGCAACCACCACCTGTGGATTGTCCTGACCGACTGGGGCGGGCGACCGATGGCTGTCAACGCCGACCACCGTCGACAGCCAGGTCGCAGGCCGTGGCGTTGATTCATTGCGCGGCCACGGGCCGGCGAACCGGCCCGTCACTTCCCCGGCTGCCGAGCCCGGCACCGACCGTCGCTCAGGCGGCGGCCGCCCGGCCCTGAAGGAACACCCTCGCCGTCTCCGCGACCCGGCGGCCCAGGTGCTCCGCCGTCGCCACGTCCGCCTTGTGCACGGCCTCCGGGCCCTCGTCGACGTTGGTCTGGGCGGCCGCGCCCGCGAACACGCCGAGTCGGTTGAGGTCGTGCTCGGAGCCGGCGCTGCTGTTCCAGCCGGGGTGCAGGCCCAGGTTGACCCAGTTCATGCCGTGCTGGGCGGCGAGGATCTGGAAGAACTGCAGGGTGTGCAGCTTGTCGCCGCTCTTGGAGCCCGAGTTGGTGAAGCCGGCGGCCAGCTTGTCCTTCCAGTCCTGCCCGAACCAGCGCTTCGAGGACGCCTCCGCGAACACGTGGAAGGCGCCGGTCGCCGTGCCCATGTAGGTGGGCGATCCGAAGACGATGGCGTCGGAGGCGTCCAGGGCCGCCCACTGCTCGTCGGTGATCTCGTCGACCTTGATCAGGTGCACCTCGGCACCGGCCTCGACCGCTCCGGCGCGAACGGCCTCGGCAAGGACGGCGGTGTGGCCGTAGCCGGAGTGGTAGGCGATGGAGACAACAGGGGTGGTCATGGTGCGCACTCCTCGAATGGGCAGCTCAATAGCGGTAACCACAGGAAAGCACTAACTCCTGGTAAGTGCAACCTGTTGGTGAGCGCTGCGCTCGAGTACGCTTGGAGCATGAACGGCACCCAGGAGCGCACGGAGGAGCAGGACCTCCCCTACAGCGTGTTCGCCAAGGCCTGCCCGTCACGGGGCACGCTGGAGCACGTCACGGGCCGCTGGGGCGGTCTCGCGCTCGGTGCGCTGCACGAGGGCTCCCTGCGCTTCAACGAGCTGCGCCGCCGCGTCGACGGCGTGAGCGAGAAGATGCTGTCCCAGACCCTGCACGCGCTGGAGCGCGACGGCCTGGTGCACCGGGAGGCCCAGCCGACCAACCCGCCGCGCGTGGACTACGAACTCACCCCGCTCGGCCGCGAGGTCGCCGTGCGGCTGCTGAGCCTCATCCACTTCGTGGAGGGGTCCATGGACGACGTGCTCGAGGCACGTCAGGAGTACGACGCCCGGCAGGCCTGAGCGCTCGGTCGCCGAACAACACGGCGGTGGCGCGCTCCGTCCCGGGCCGGTCGCCGTTCAGGCGGCCCGCACGCGCGGCGCCGGCTGGCACTTCGGGCAGAAGTAGCTGGAGCGGTTCATCCAGGGGCGGCGGCGCATGGGGGTGGCGCACCGCTTGCAGGGCAGGCCCTCACGCCCGTACGCGTCCAGTGAGCGGTCGAAGTAGCCCGACTCGCCGTTGACGTTGACGTACAGGCTGTCGAAGCTGGTGCCGCCGACGGCGAGAGCCGCGTTCATCACGTCCCTCACATGGCCGAGGAGTTCAGCGGTGCGTGGGCGGGTGAAGTTCGCGGTCGGGCGCTCGTAGTGGACGCGGGCGCGCCAAAGGGCCTCGTCCGCATAGATGTTGCCGACTCCGCTGATCAACGACTGGTCCAGCAGGGCCCGTTTTATGGTGGTCCGCTTGCGGCGCAGGGCCTGGTGGAAGGCCTCGTCGTCGAACAGCGGGTCGAGGGGGTCGCGGGCGATGTGCGCGATGACGTCGGGCAGCCCGTCGGGGGTGTTGTCGTGCAGCGACAGGCCGCCGAAGGTGCGCTGGTCGACGAAACGGAGTTCCGTGTCCACCTCGTCGGCGAAGCGGATGCGGATGCGCAGGTGCTTCTCGTCCGGTGCCTCGTGCGGCTGGACCAGCAGCTGGCCGCTCATGCCGAGGTGGGCCAGGACGGACTGGTCGGTGTCCTCCAGGGGCAGCCACAGGTACTTGCCGCGGCGGCTGGGGGTGCCGATGCGGTGGCCCTTGAGACGGTGCGCGAAGTCGTCGGCGCCGGCCGTGTGACGGCGTACGGCGCGCGGGTGGAGCACCTCGGCGTCGGCCACGGTGCGATGGGCGACCCACCGCTCCAGGCCGCGCCGTACGACCTCTACCTCGGGCAACTCGGGCATGGGGACCCCCGTGACAGACCGTGTGATGAGCCGAGCGCCCGCCCCCGGGCAGGGGGCAGGCGCTCGGGTGCGCTGTTCGTCAGGCGGAGGCCGACGACGGGTCGGGGTCGCCCTCGGCGGCTTCCTTCGCCGCCTTGGCCGCCATGGCCCGCTCGTCCGCCGCGGCCCGGATGGACCGCCAGGCGGACTCGGCGGCCTGCTGCTCCGCCTCCTTCTTGCTGCGGCCGGTGCCGGTGCCGTACGAGACGCCTCCGACGCGGGCGGCAGCAGTGAAGGTCTTCTCGTGGTCGGGGCCGGTCTCCGTGACCAGGTACTCGGGCACGCCGAGCCCCTCGGTCGCGGTGAGCTCCTGGAGGCTGGTCTTCCAGTCCAGGCCGGCTCCGAGGTTCGAGGACTTCTCGATCAACGGGTCGAAGAGCCGGTGCACCAGCTCGGACGCCGAGTCGAGGCCCTGGTCGAGATAGACCGCGCCGATCACCGCTTCCAGGGTGTCGGCGAGGATGGACGCCTTGTCCCGGCCGCCCGTGCCCTCTTCACCACGGCCGAGCCGGATGAAGGAACCCAGGTCGAGACCACGACCCACTTCCGCGAGCGCACGCGAGTTCACCACCGCGGCCCGGAGCTTGGCCAGCTGGCCCTCGGGCAGATCGGGGTGGGTGCGGTACAGCGTGTCCGTGACGACGAGGCCGAGCACGGAGTCCCCGAGGAACTCCAGCCGCTCGTTCGTCGGCAGACCGCCGTTCTCGTACGCGTAGGAACGGTGGGTCAGCGCACGCACCAGAAGGGCGGACTCGAGCTTGTAGCCGAGCCGCCCTTCCAGAAGCGTGTGGGACGAGGCTGTGCTGTCCGTCTTCTTCTTGGCGGATGGGTCCGCCTTGGCGTCATCCGCCTTCTTGGGACTGGACACAGTGCCTCTCACCTAGCCACTCAGACTTCGAGGACCTGGCGCTTGTTGTAGGTGCCGCAAGACGGGCACGCGATGTGCTGCTGCTTGGGCTCGTGGCAGCGCTCGCACGCAACCAGGGTGGGGACCGCAGCCTTCCACTGCGACCGGCGGTGGCGCGTGTTGCTGCGCGACATCTTCCGCTTCGGAACAGCCACGGCTACTTCTCCTGCTTCTCGTCGACGCCCGCTTCGGCGCCGCTCATCTCGTCCTTCTCGCCGTCCGACATGGTGCCGGCGAGTCCCTGCAGTGCCGCCCAACGAATGTCGACGGCGTCGTGATGGTGGTCCGGGTCGTCCGCCAGTCGCGCTCCGCACTCGGAGCACAGGCCTGGGCAGTCGTCCTGGCACACCGGCTGCATCGGCAGTGCGAGCACCACCGCATCCCGCAGCACGGGTTCGAGGTCGAACAGGCCGTCCTCGAGATAGAGCCTGCCCTCGTCTTCCTCGGCGTCGTCGGCCGGTTCCGTCTTCACACGGCCCCGGTCGTCGGCGTCAGGGTACGAGAACATCTCCTGGAAGTCCGCTTCGAGATCCATCTCAAGCGGCTCCAGACACCTTACGCACTCCCCCTCGGCCTGTGCACGGGCGGTGCCTGTGACGAGCACCCCTTCCATGACCGACTCGAGCCGGAGTTCGAGCTCCACCGGGGCGCCTTCCGGCACCCCGACGACTCCCTGGATACCGAAGTCCTTGGGAGCGTTGATCGTGCGGGTCAGCCGCTGCAGCGCACCAGGACGCCTGCCCAGCTCGTGTGTGTCGAACACGAGAGGGTTGCGGTGGTCGAGGCGGGCGTTAGAGGTCATTCCTGCTTTCGATCTTCTGAGCTCAGAGGGACACTGCCCTTCGGTGTGGTGAGGCAGCGCTGATCGCGGACGTACGCGCGACCGAAGAGCCAGGATACTGGACCTTTCGCTCTCGGCCCAATCCGGTGTCCGCTTCCGGTCCGCGCGGGGGTCCCGCGGGCCGCCTACAGGCCGCGTTCCCGCTCGTAGGCCCGCAGCTGCTCGGGCGTGATCATGCTGGTGTCGAACAGGCTGGTCTCGTCGAGGGCGTAGCCCCGTTGTCCCTGCTGCCCCTGCTGCCCCTGGTTCGGGACCTGGTGCTGGTCGTACGCCGCCTGCGCGTCGTCGTAGCCCTGGAAGGGGGCGCCGCCTCCCGCCGGAGCGTAGCCGGAGCTGGAGGAGTACGGATCGGCCTGCTGGTAGCCGTACGGGTCCTGCTGTGCGTACTCCTGCTGCTGGTAGCCGCCGTAGACGTCCTGCTGCTGGTAGCCGTAGGCCGGCTGCTGGTCGTA
Organism: Streptomyces sp. NPDC086549; assembly: GCF_044746205.1. Taxonomy (NCBI): domain Bacteria; kingdom Bacillati; phylum Actinomycetota; class Actinomycetes; order Kitasatosporales; family Streptomycetaceae; genus Streptomyces; species Streptomyces sp. NPDC086549. The sequence goes on from NZ_JBIVBS010000013.1 coordinate 161,655, forward strand.
CTGCTGCGGCGCGGCGGGCTGCTGCGGTACGGGCTGCTCGGCCGAGGTGTCCTGCTCGGCGAGGGCCGCGAGGTCGGCCAGGTAGTCGGCGTCGCTGGAGTGCTGGAAGGTCGTGTTGTCGTCGGCGAGGGCGCCGAGGTCGTCGGTGGCGATGCGGCCGTGCAGCTTCTGGCGGCCGCGGCCGACGGCCTCCAGGGTCTTGGCGAGGACCGCCTCGAAGGCGCCGAGCTTGACGTCCACGTATTCGTCGGCGTTGCGGCGCAGGGTCTCGGGGTCGTGGCTGCGCTCGGGGGCGTCCTCGTCCTCGTAGCCCTGCTCGTCGAGGCCGGGCCCGGTGCCGAGGAGCTTCTCGCGGCCACGGCCGACCGAGCCGAGGGTCTTGGTGAGGACGACCTCGAAGTTGGCGAGCTTGGAGTCGACGTAGTCGTCGGCCTCCGCGCGGACGTCCTCGGCCTCCTTGCGGGCCTCGGTGAGGATCCGGTCGGCCTCGGCCTGGGAGCGGCGGGCGACCTCGGTGTCGGAGATCAGCGAACCGCGCTCGGCGTGCGCCTGCCCGATGATCCGGTCGGCCTCCAGACGGGCCTGCTCGACCATCTGCTCGCGGTCGCCGATCAGCTCCTGGGCCTGCGCGAGGGAGCCGGGCAGGGCCTGGCGCACCTCTTCGAGCATCGCGAGCAGGTCGGCGCGGTTGATCACGCACGATGCCGACATGGGCATGGCCCGGGCGCCGGAGACCGCGGCCACGATCTCGTCGAGCTTCTTCTGCACGTCCACCTGTGCTCGCCACTCTCTACAGCTGTGTTGGAGACGGACGGGACGACTGTAGCCCCATCAGTCCTCTCGCAGGCGCTCGTTGAGGGCCTGCAGAACCACCGGCGGGACCAGGTGGGAAACGTCGCCGCCCCAGGTCGCGACCTCCTTGACCAGGGAGGACGACAGGAAGCTGTAGGTGGGGTTGGTGGGCACGAAGAGGGTCTCGACGCCCGAGAGGCCGTTGTTCATCTGGGCCATCTGCAGCTCGTAGTCGAAGTCGCTGACGGCGCGCAGGCCCTTGACGATGGCGGGGATGTCGCGCTGCTTGCAGAAGTCCACGAGGAGGCCGTGGAAGGCCTCGACCCGCACGTTCCCGTACTCGGCGGTGACCTCGCGGATCAGTTCGATCCGCTCGTCGATCTCGAACAGGCCCCTCTTGGCCTTGTTGATCATGACCGCGACATAGACCTCGTCGTACAGACGGGAGGCACGGGAAATGATGTCGAGGTGTCCGTTGGTGATGGGGTCGAACGACCCGGGACAGACGGCGCGGCGCACTTGAGATCCCTCGCTCTCCGGTCCGGTCATCGTGCGTCTTCGCACGTAGAGGCGGCGCGACCGTACCAAAACGTTCCCTCGCCGTAACGACGGGCCCGGAGCCCTTCGAAACCGTCGGGCCAGTGGAATTCTCCGCCTCTGGTGCTGCGCTCCACGGTGACGAGGGCTTCCTCCGCGAGCCACCCCTCGGCGCGGAGTGTGAGCAGAATCTCGCGAAGATCGTCGTCGGAGACGGCATACGGGGGATCGAGGAAGACGATGTCGTACGGCTCGGCGGGCGCCGGTGTCCTGATGATCTGTTCCGCTTTGCCCGCCCTGACCTCGGCACCGGGGAGGCCGAGGCTCCGTACGTTCTCGCGCACGATGCGGGCCGCTCGCGCGTCGGCCTCGACGAGCAGGGTGTGGCTCGCACCGCGGGAGAGGGCTTCCAGGCCCACTGCACCGGAGCCGGCGTAAAGATCCAGAATCCGCTCGCCGTCCAGAGGACCTCCGAGCAGGGACTGCCAGGTGGAGAAGAGGCCCTCGCGCGCGCGGTCGGAGGTCGGACGTGTGCCGGTTCCCGGCGGGACGGCCAAGCGGCGTCCTCCGGCTGCGCCGGCGATCACGCGGGTCATTTGGGGTCCTTGATCGTGGGGCGGGTTACAGGTCCAGTTTGGCAGGCGTAGGCAGAGGGGTGCCTTGCGTCGCGTAGCGGCTGCGGGTTCGTCGTGGTTGCTCGCGCCCACGCGGCGGAGCCGCATATCGACACCGCCCCGCGCCCCTGAGGTAGGGCCGCTCACCCCTTTTCCAAGTACTGCTCCCTCTCCTCGTCCAGCAGGGCGTCCAAGGCGGTGCGCAGTCCGGGCAGCTGTTCCAGATCCGGGTCGGCGGCGACGACGGCGGCCGCCTCCTCGCGGGCCTCGGCGATGATCTCCTCGTCCTCGATGACGGCGAGGACCCGGAGGCTGGAGCGGGCGCCCGACTGGGCCTGGCCCAGGACGTCGCCCTCGCGGCGCTGTTCGAGGTCGATGCGGGACAGTTCGAAGCCGTCCAGGGTGGCGGCGACCGCGCCCAGCCGCTGGCGGGCCGGACTGGCCTCGGGCATCTCGGTGACCAGGAGGCAGAGGCCGGCGGCGGAACCACGGCCGACGCGGCCGCGCAGCTGGTGGAGCTGGGACACTCCGAAGCGGTCGGCGTCCATGATCACCATCGCGGTGGCGTTCGGGACGTTGACGCCGACCTCGATCACGGTCGTGGCCACCAGGACGTCGGTCTCCCCGGCCGCGAAGCGGCGCATGACGGCGTCCTTGTCGTCCGGGTGCATACGGCCGTGCAGCACCTCCACCTTCAGGCCCGCGAGCGGCCCCTTGGCGAGCTGGTCGGCCACGTCGATGACAGCGAGCGGAGGACGCTTCTCGGCCTCGTCCTCGGGGGACTTCTTCTTGGGGTCCACGTCCTCGTCCCCGATCCGGGGGCAGACGACGTACGCCTGGTGCCCGTTCGCCACCTCCTCGCGGACCCGCTCCCACGCGCGTGCCAGGAAGTGCGGCTTGTCGGCGGCCGGGACGACATGGCTGGCGATGGGCGAGCGGCCGGCCGGGAGCTGGTCCAGGACGGACGTCTCCAGGTCGCCGAAGACGGTCATGGCGACCGTGCGCGGAATCGGCGTGGCGGTCATGACGAGCAGGTGCGGAGGCTGCTTTCCCTTGCCGCGCAGGGCGTCGCGCTGTTCGACCCCGAACCGGTGCTGTTCGTCGACCACGACGAGCCCCAGGTCATGGAACTGCACCTTGTCCTCGATCAGCGCGTGCGTGCCGATCACGATCCCGGCCTCCCCGGTGACGAGATCGAGCAGCGCCTGCCGCCGCGCGGCCGCCCCCATCGACCCGGTGAGCAGCACCACCTTGGTGGCCTGCTCGGCCCCGCCCAGCATCCCTCCCTCGGCCAGCTCACCCATCATCTCGACGACCGACCGGTGATGCTGCTGGGCGAGCACCTCGGTGGGCGCGAGCATGGCGGCCTGACCGCCGGCGTCGACGACGGCGAGCATGGCGCGCAGGGCCACCATGGTCTTCCCGGAACCGACTTCCCCCTGCAGCAGCCGGTGCATCGGATGCTCGGTCGCCAGATCGTCGAAGATCTCCTTGGAGACCTTCCGCTGGCCGTCGGTGAGGGTGAAGGGGAGGCGGTCGTCGAAGGCGGTGAGCAGGCCGTCGGGGGCGGGTCTGCGCGGGACCGCGGGGAGCTGGGTGTCGGCGTGGCGGCGGCGGGCGAGGGCGACCTGGAGCACGAAGGCCTCGTCCCACTTGAGGCGGGCGCGGGCGTCGGCGATGTCCGCCTTGGTGTGCGGGCGGTGGATCTTGAGCAGGGCCTCGGGGAGGGAGACCAGGCCCCGGCCCTCGCGGAGGGAGTCGGGCAGGGGGTCGAGGGCTTCCTGGGCGCTGGGGAGCACCGTCTGGATCGCCTTGCCGATCTTCCAGGACTCCAGCTTGGCGGTGGCGGGGTAGATGGGGATGAGGGCTCCGGCCCAGGTCTCCACTGTCTCTTCGGTGTCGCCCTTCAGCAATTCGTACGCCGGATGAGCCAGTTGGAGCCGTCGGTTGAACACGGAGACCTTGCCCGCGAACATCGCGCGTGCGCCCGGCAGAAGTTCCTTGTGGGGCTTGTGAACGCCGCTGCCGAAGAAGACCAGTTGGAGGCGGCCGCTGCCGTCCGTGATGGTGACCTCCAGGCGCTGTCCCTTGCCTCGGGGGGCCTTGGCGGAGGCGAAGGAGTGCAGCCGGGCGTCGGCGACCTGGGCGACCACCGTGACGTGCTCGTCCATGGGGAGGTCGGCGAGGTGGGTGAGCTGGCCGCGCTCCTCGTATCTGCGCGGGTAGTGGTGCAGGAGGTCGCCGACGGAGTGCAGGCCGAGATGCTCGGCCATCACCTTCGCGGTGGCTGGGCCGAGCACTGACTTCAGTGGTTGTTTCAGTGGTTCTTCCAGTGCGGGCACGAGATCCATTGCACACCACGCCACTGACATTGCCGTATACGTACCGGGAAACCCCTGGTCAGACGGGCTGTTCGGGCTCTAGGATGGCGCGCTCCGGCCATCCCCCGCGGTCACCGCCCCATCAGGGACCGCCCGACCCCGCGCCGACGCACCTCCCCCCACCGGCGCTGCGACGATGGACTCCCAGACCTCACAGTCATCCCAGGCATCCCAGTCACCTCATACGTTCCAGGTCGACCTGCGCGGTTTGGTGGACCTGCTGTCCCATCACCTGTACTCCAGTCCCAAGGTCTATCTGCGCGAGCTGCTGCAGAACGCCGTGGACGCCATCACGGCCAGGCGGGGCGAGGAGCCCGAAGCCCCGGCCCGGGTGCGGCTCCACGCCGACGGCGATGGCCTGCGGGTGGAGGACACCGGCGTCGGGCTCACCGAGTCCGACGTGCACAGCCTGCTGGCGACCATCGGCCGCAGCTCCAAGCGCGCGGAGGGGCTGCAGGAGGCCCGCTCGGACTTCCTGGGCCAGTTCGGCATCGGGCTGCTCGCCTGTTTCGTGGTCGCCGAGCGGATCCGGGTCGTCAGCCGTAGCGCCCGTACGCCCGACGCCCCGCCCGTGGAGTGGACGGCACGCGACGACGGCTCCTACACCGTGCGGACCCTGCCGGACGAGGCCCGGCCCGAACCGGGCACCACCGTGCACCTGGTGGCGCGGGCCGGGGCCGCGGAGTGGCTCTCGCCCGAGCGGGTCCTCGCGCTGGCGCGGGACTTCGGGTCGCTGCTGCCGTACGACGTGCGCGTCGGCGACGAGGCTGTCACCGATCTGCCCGCGCCCTGGGACCGCGCGTACCCGTCCCCCGCCACCCGCCGGGTGGCCCTGGCCCGGCACTGTCACGAGCTGTTCGGGTTCACTCCGCTGGACTCGATCGAGCTGAACGTGCCGCTGGCCGGGATCCGCGGAGTGGCGTACGTGCTTCCGTCGGCGGTCAGCCCGGCCCAGCGCGCGACGCACCGCGTGCACCTGAAGGGCATGCTGCTGACCGAGCGGGCCGAACAGCTGCTGCCGGACTGGGCGTTCTTCGTGCGCTGCGTCCTGGACACGGACAGCCTGCGGCCCACGGCCTCGCGCGAGTCGCTGTACGAGGACGAGACCCTCGCCGCCGTACGGGAAGCGCTCGGTGAAAGGATTCGCTCCTGGCTGACGGGCCTGGCGGCGGGCGATCCGGAACGGCTGGCCGCGTTCCTGTCGGTGCACCACCTGGGCGTGAAGTCGCTGGCGCGGCACGACAGGGAGATGCTGCGCACGATGCTGCCGTGGCTCCCGTTCGAGACGACCGACGGGCGGCTGTCCCTGGAGGAGTTCGCCCAGCGGCACCCGGTGGTGCACTTCACCCGGACCGTCGAGGAGTACCGGCAGGTCGCGCCGATCGCCTCCGCACAGGGCATCGGGGTGATCAACGGCGGTTACACGTACGACAGCGAGCTGGTCGAGGCGCTGCCGTCGGTGCGCCCGGGGACGGTGGTCGCCGAGCTGGACGCGGACACCGTGACCGCCCATCTGGACGCGGTCGACCCGGCCGAGGAGCTGGCGCTGTCCGGCTTCCTGGCGGCCGCGCGGGCGAAACTCGATCCCCTGGGCTGCGATGTCGTCCTGCGTGCCTTCCATCCGCTGTCCGTGCCCGCGCTGCACCTGGACGACCGGGCGGCCCGGCACGAGCAGGCGCGGGCCGAGGCCGAGGAGCAGGCCGACGACCTGTGGGCGGGCATCCTCGGCTCGCTGCGCGGCAGCGCCCCGCGCGCGCGTCTGGTGCTCAACCATCTCAACCCGCTGATCCGGCGGATCAGTTCCCTGAAGGATCCGGAACTGATCGGCACCGCGACGGAGTCGCTGTACGGGCAGGCGCTGCTGATGGCGCAGCGCCCGCTCAGGCCCGCGGACTCCGCGCTGCTGAACCGCGCGTTCATCGGCCTCCTGGAATGGGCCACACATGGGGAGGACGGTCACCGATGACCGAAGACACCGGGATCACCGACTTCGACTCGCTGCGCCGGGCGATGGCGGAGAACGGCGAGCAGCCGGAGGGCCCGGCCCGCAACGCGCGCGCGGAGCAGCTGCTCGCCGACGCCGAGCGGCTGAACATCCCGCTCGCCGTGATCGAGGCGCTCGGACACCAGCTGAAGGTCTACAACTACAGCTCCGAGAAGGACAAGATGTTCGTCCCGTTCGCGCGGCTGCTGCGGATGTGGGACGAGCGGCCCGAGGACTTCGACGAGTACGAGACGCATTCGCTGCACTGGGTCTTCAAGTGGATGTCGGCCGGGATGCTGGACCAGCCGCACATCCCGCTCGCCTCGGTCGAGAAGTGGCTCGCCGAGATGGAGCACCGCTACCGGCTGGCCGGGCACTCCGAACGGGCCGTGCGCAGCGCCGAGTTCAGTGTCGCCGCGCACATCGGGGACCTGGACCGTGCCGGGCGGGCGTACGACGCCTGGCTGGCGGCCGACCGGGACCGGATGGCCGACTGCCACGCGTGCGAGCTGCACGGGCAGGGCACCTGGGAGGTGAAGCGGGGCCGGGACGCCGAGGCGCTGGAGCTGTGGCGGCCGGTCCTGGAGGGCGAGTACACCTGCGCCCACGAGCCGCACTCCGTCCTCGCGTCCTCCCTGTCCCCGCTGCTGCGGCTGGGCCTTGTGGACGAGGCCCGCGCCCACCATCTGCGCGGCTTCCGGCTGGTGCGGCCCATGGAGAGCATGCGGTGCGCCTACGCGGACCACGTGGAGTTCTGCGCGCTGACCGGCAACGAGGCGCGTGGCCTGGAGCTGCTCGCGGAGCGGCCCGCGTACTTCACGGACACCGGGCAGCCACGCAGCCGGCTGGACTTCATGGCCGTGGTGACGCTGCTGATGGACCGCCTGACGGGGCTCGGGATGGGCGACCAGCGGGTGCCGGGGCCGGCCGGGCGGACGTGGACCGCACGGGAACTCGCCGCCCAGGCGCGTGCGGAGGCCCTGGAACTGGCCGCACGGTTCGACCGGCGCAACGGCACCTCGTACATCGGCGAGCGGGTACGCGCGCGCATGGAGCAGCGGCCGCTGGTGGAGCGACTGCCGCTGGGGGTGCGGACGGTCGCCGTGCGCACCGCGCACTCCCCCGCGGCGTCTGTGCCCGCCCCGGTCACGGTCGCGGACACCGGCACGGACGGGGCGGACCTGCCCGCGCTGGTCGCCGAGGCCCGGCGGCTGTCGGACACGCTCCGGCCGAACGCCGTCGAGGCGTGGGCGGCGGTCGCGCGGGCCGCCGAGGGCGTCGAGCTGGACGCGCGGGACCGTGCGGAGATCGCCGACCACGAGGCGATGGACCGCGGCCCGGAGGGCGCCGGGCTCTTCCTGCGGGCCGCGGAGCTGTACGCGGAGGCGGGCGACCTCGGAGAGGCACTGGCCGCACGCGCGCGTGCGGCGTACGTACGCGCCCTGGCGGGCCACGTCGACGAGGCGCTGGCCGCGGTCGCGGAGCCGTACGACATGGTCCTCGCGCTGTACGCGGAGGACGCCACCGGCGTGCGGCAGACGGCGTCCGTGCTGATGGGGCGGGCCCGGATCCTGATGCGGCGGGTGCACGAGGAGACCCCGGGTGCCGTCCCCGACGCCGAGCGGTCCGTGCGGGAGCTGCTGGCCCTGGTGCAGGGGCACACCGGCGGCGATGTACGGCTGTCGTCCCGGGCGGCCGAGGGGCAGGCGATGCTGGCGGAGCTGGCGGAGCTGGCCGGGGACGGGGAAGGGGCGGCGAAGCTGTTCCGGCGGGCGGCGCGGGGGTTCGTGGAGGCGGGGCTGCCGTGGTTCTCGGTGGAGTACGAGGTGCGGGTGGCCGCCCTCGCGCACGGCCTCGGCGACATGGCGGAGGCGGAGCGGGCGCTGCGGGCGTCCCTGGAGCACGGCGGGCCGTATCTGGAGCCGACCGGACGGGCCCAGCTGCACCTCCAGCTGGCCGAGGTCGTCGGCGGCCGGGGTGCGGTACCGGAGGCGGTGGAGCACGCCCTGGAGGCCGCGCACTGGGCCGACGAGGCGGGTGAGAGCGCCACGCTGGGCGCCTGGGCGCGGCACCAGCTGGGCAGTTTCCTGCTGCGGCAGGGACGGTTCGCGGAGGCCGCCGAGGTGCTGGAGTCGGCGCTGCCCGACCTGAGCGTCGAGACGCACGGCGACGGAGCGATCGTGCAGACGCAGTGGTGGCTCGGGGACTGCCTGAGCGAGCTGGGCGAGCACCGCGCCGCCGCCGAGCGCCGGCTGCAGGCCGCCGAGATCGCCCGGCAGTGGCCGGAGCAGCAGGACCACGCGACACTCGCCCACCTCGCCGCCGAGTCGCTCGGGCAGGCGGGGCTGGAGGACGAGGCGGACCGGGCCTACACGCGCGCGGGCGACCTGTGGCGCTCGCTGGGCAACGTGCATTTCCTCGTCCGCTCACTGCGCGCCCGCGCGTGGCTGGCGCTGCGCGCGGAGGCCGGGCCGGCCGGGGCACGGGAGCTGATGGCGGCCGCGGTCGAGGAGTGCGTGACGGCGCTGGAGGCCTGCGACGACGACGCGGCAAGGGCGCGGCTGGCCGACGAACTGGGCCACACCCACCGCCAGTTCGGCGACCTCCTGGCCCGCTCGGTGTCCGAGGAGGACGGGGAGGGGGCGGTCCGGGCCCCGTTCGAGGAGGCGCTGTCCCAGATGGAGCGGGCGGTCGCGGTGTTCGGCTCGCTGGGCGACGGCGCCCTGCACAGCCGTACGGCGGCCGAGCTCGCCGCGGGCTGGCTGGAGACCGACCTGGGCCGCCAGGACGACGCGGCCGCACGCGCGCGTGAGGTGCTGGCCGCCTACGAGGGAGCCGACGCCAGGGACGAGACCGCGCAGGCCCGGCGGGCCGAGGCACGGCGGATACTGGGGCCGCAGGAACGGTGAGCACGGCCGCCGGGTGCCCCTCCCCCGCGACGGGCACCCGACGCGGCGGCGCGACTCCGGCACACCCCCGTCCCAACGGGCACCCGGTGCGAGGCGTGCCCCGGCCCCAGGAGACCTCGGTGGCACCCGGTCCGCCCTGCCGTACGGAGCGTCGCCGCCGTCGACGAG